>ONCV01000006.1 GCA_900316415.1 uncultured Eubacteriales bacterium | reverse complement strand
CTCGCTGCTCCCTAATTGTACCAGTAAAAGACAGTTGTGTCACTGTTTTTTCTTGTTTCTATTTGATACTGTATGACTTACTTCCAGTCGCTCACCACCCGCGTTCGGTACTGGAAGCAAACTTTTCACTTCAGCCATCAAAAAGCGGGAATTTCTAATTTCTACCAAGAAAGATTGATGGTTTTTTTCACCAATCAAAAACCGCAGGCATTTACCTGCGGTAAGTCTGATAATCATAATATATCCAGTGCTCTCAACTGATCCAAAGTATCTTTTGAGCTTGTGTGCAGGATGCCAATTCCTCCGGCTTCTTTCCAGTCCCGTATTGTTTTAGCACGGTCATCAATCAGTACAGAGCCCGGTCCTTTACAGAACTGAAGTTTTTCCTTCCGCAGAACTATGTTGACCTTCACCGTTTCAGAAAGATTCCGTTTCGTCCAGACAATTTTGTCCTCGCTTGCAGTGACAAGCCCGCGTTCTGGCTGGGGAACAGCCGTCAGAATTTCACATTGATTTCCATACTTCCGGTAGATGAGGTCAAACATTTCCTTCGCGCCTGGAATCAGTTCCAGTTTGTCGTAATAATGATCAACCTTCCGAAGCGCATCCCACATAAGATCATCAATCTTCGCATCCCTCTTTCCATTCTGAGGCTGAGGCTCCATGTGGCACAATTCTCGAACACCCCGGTCAAAATCCGCCAGCACACCGTCCATATCAACATATAACCGGATGTTTGCCATCCTGTCGTATTGCGCTTGTATCTGTAGACGGATTTCTTCAGCTTCTTCATCCGTGACGTCGTCATAATCCATGAAGCATCCTTTTCCTACCCGAATGTCATTCAGATGAGGTGTATCTTTCCATACCCCGGGATAAGCATACAAGTCGGCTTCCATCCTGGCAAACGATCCAAGCCTGATCAGTGTTGGGATTTTCCTGTCCATGCATACCATGTACACATACCGTTCTCCCATTCATGCCCCTCCTCACAGCAGGCGCTTGAACGCCTCCGTCATGGTCATCATTTGGTACCGTAACAGCCACCAGGCATTATTCCATTCTGGTACCTTTTTTAGCACATCCAGCAGTGCCGGATAATAATGATCTGTTTCCTCGGTATACTGAATCATCCGTTTCCGGGAAAATGCGTCTGCCATGCCCGCCAGATTATTTGTCCTGTCCAGGCATTTCACCATGCACGCAAGCGGGTTTTCCCGGATATTGGCGAAGTACTGCTCCTCCCAATCCGGTTCATTCGGATCATACATGTTCTTGGAAACCAGCCGAACCGCTTCCCTGACCCTGTCATTGACCGGCAGTTCGGACAGCTTCATATGCGCATCCTCAACCATATCGTGCGCCAGCGCTGCGGCAAGCACATCATCATCCTTCAGGCCCATTGCCAGGGCATGACAGGCCATCGTCAGCGGGTGTGCCATATAGGAGCATTCAAACCCGTACTTTGACCGCCGCTTCTGTGCCCCATGTGCCGGACGCAGCAGTTCCATCACCGCCAGCGTCTGAGACAGTCCCAGCATCTGTGCCCGCCCTTTAACAAAAGTGTACATATGGCTGACATCGTAGTTGATCGGCTTCAGCTCCCAGTTCTTTTCTTCTTCAGAAAGCAGGGAATCCAGTGACAGATCCAGCACTTTCGCAAGCTCCGGGAGGCGTTCCGCATCCGGGAGAAACTTTCCCTGCTCCCATGTGCTGACTGCCTGAAAAGAGACGCCCAGTTTCTCGCCCAGCTGTTCCTGACTCAGACCTTTTGCCTGCCGCGCTGCCTTGATGCGATCGCCAACCAGCTTGTTCCTGTTCACTTTACCGGTCTTCCTTTCCTCATGTTGAACTCGTTCAGATACGGGAATGGAAACATTCTCCCGCCCTCCACATAGGTGTTATCCTCAACGCCGACGACGATGTTGACGGAGAAGAATTCATTCCCGATCTGCAGATACCTGTCCGGATGCTCCCGGAGTTCCCTCAGCAGTTCAAGCTTTTCAGTCACTTTTGCCATCTGTCTCAGCCCCCTTTCCGCAATAAGCATATCCTGAAAGGCGGACTGATACCAGCAGGCTCAGATTGAACTTGAATCCCGCAATTCAAGTATAACTTGAATTACATACCTGTCAATCTACACTTAACTCCTTTATCCTTGTAATGCACTTGAGCAGATATGGATTATTCCCGGCAAGATTCCTTTTGACATACCTCCAATCGTCAGCCGTAAGTCCGTCTTCAAGGCTATCCTTGCAGATTTCCGGGTCGAACACGCCGTACAGCCCATAAATTAGTCTATGGATGATATAATCCCTACACTTTTCATTCGAAGCATTCTCAACGATTTCTCTATAAAACGGATTTTCCATGAACTCATCAAATTCTTTCTGTTCATCTTTTGTCAGTTTCATGTCTATGTTCCAGCCTTTCTGCGAAAGGCACCGATGAGGTCATGAAACCCGGGTGCCATTTCGCGTTAGATAATGACTGCAATCCTGATCCTCTCGGAAATCGGCAGCGATATGTCCGTGTTTCCTACAGCCAAGAACCTCGTTTCCTGGGCTGGCTGTTGTCCCAGGAATCGTTATGATCCGGAGCGCTTTCGGGTTCCTTCCGCAATGCCGCGGCTTTCACGTTATCTCAGGATAATCGGCTCGTGGCGATCCTCGATAATGCTCGTCACAATGTCCAGCCAATCCGTAAAGATGTTTCCGCCGCTTGATTATAACGGTACACCGTTATAAACACCCAGCTGGCTGATCGAAGCTTAACTACTTGACATTTATCAAGTAGTCGTGCTATGCTGATCATGGAGGTGAGGGGCGTGGAACAGATTATTCATGAGCTTCAGGATATGACATACCTGAGCTGGGCCAAAACCCGCAATTCATCCGGGACAGGCGGTTCCTTTCTCAAAGCCTATGAGGAGGGGACGGACGGCAAGGTCTATTACAAGCTGTCCAACTATGACGCCTGGAAAGGCATCATCGGCCACGAATGCGTCAACGAGATCATCGCCGATCGCCTGCTTTCCCTCCTGGGCATCGAGCACCTCCCGTATCAGCTGATCCACGCAAAGGTGCTGATTGATCAGAGGGAGCATGTGACCTGGCTCTGTGCCTCAAAGGATTTCAAACAGCGCGGAGAAAGCAAGCTGGCGCTGGACGCCTGGTACCAGGTGGAGCGCCTGCCGGATGAATCCCCGATGGATTTCTGCGTCCGCATGGGCTGGGAGGACACGATTTATCAGATGCTGGTGGTGGATTGCCTGATCCTGAACCGGGACAGGCACGGAGCCAACATGGAAGTGCTGCGGAATGCCCGCCAGAAAACGGTGAGGCTGGCGCCGCTCTTCGATCACGGCCTGTCCCTGCTCAGCCGGTGCGAGAGCACGGAAGCCATGCTCCGAGAGGATGTTATGGCGGATAAGCCTGTACAGTGCTTTGTCGGGTCGCGCTCCGCGTGGGAGAACCTGCAGCTGATTCCCGTGGACAAGCGCCCTCAGCTGCATCCGCTGACGCAGGATGCCCGGGATACGCTGCTGGCCGGGCTGGCTGACGCGCTGGATGAGCGCTGGCTGGACCGCATCTGGGAGATGATCTGGAGGAGGTGGCAGGCGTATGAGAATCTTTGCCATCAGGGATGAAAGCCTTTCGCCGGACACCACGCTGGGGTATCTGATCTACTATGAGCGGCCCAGAGCCTTTTATATCGAGCTTCCGGAGAATGCTGATCCATGGGAAACGCCGCTTCTGCTGTCTTCCTTCGTGAAACGCGGGGAGCTTTCCGTGGGCAGCTACTGGAGCCGCCTGTGGGTGCAGCAGCGGATCGTGCCGCAGGACCGGCAGAACATCGGCCAGGTGCTGAAGGAGAACGGCCTGAGTAGCTATGATGAATTTCAGCTGCTGATGCTGACGATGGGGCGCTGCGCACAGGATGACTGCTATCTGGAAGAAATCAGCGCAGATCAGCTGCCGGCGCTATTGACAGAACGCTGGAAGACGAAGCTGGAAGATGTCGTGCCGATGCAGGAAGCACGGCTGCTCCTGTTCTTCCGGAATGGTGAGGTCAGAATCGCGGACATGAAGGTGATTGCCGACAACCACACGGAGTGCAAGCCCTACCTTTCCCAGGCAGAACGCTTCAACACGGTGGAAGTGCAGCCCGACGGTTACGGCGTCGCATGGAGCGAGCGCGCCGTGATCTCGGACCGGGAGCTTTACGCGAACAGCGAGCGTGTGCCGCTTTCGCTGGATGACTTTATCGGTTTTGTGCAGCACAGGGTTGTAAGCGCCAGTGAAGCGTGCCAGATTCTCGGGTGCAGCCGGCAGAACATCGACGACCTGATGAAGCGCGGCAAGCTTCACCCGATCCGCCGGGATGCCAAATACAAGCTGTTCCTGCGCAGCGAAGTCACGCAGCGCGGACAGCAGAGTTTCTGAAAACCTGCTGTCCGATAACAGGGTATTTCTGAAACCATGACGTCCGAACAATGGGGGCTGTCAAAAACTCCAACTGTCCGAAATCATGGGTACATTTTATTATTCTACCATGCATTCGTTCATGAGGACTCTTGACGTTGAGAATTAAGAAAAGACCATCGCGGGTACCAATTTGAGAGTCAACATATCATTCGATTCAAGTCATTCTTCTCATCACTTGACAAGAATGACAAGAATGATTAGAATGTGAGAAGCAATGTGGAAAGAAAGCGGGTGCAATGGATGAGACAAGACAAAAAAGCGTCTGCCGGTTTCCTGGAAAGTGAAACGATCGAACTGAAACTGGATTATTCAGAAAGTATCCGGAAGGATATCATTGCCTTTGCCAACACCAGCGGCGGTACTATCTATGTTGGAGTCGCTGATGATGGCACTGTGGTCGGCGTTTCCTCTCCTGACCTGATGATTCAGCGGATCGCAAATATGGCGAGAGACGCCATCCGGCCTGACGTGACGATGTTCATTCACTATGATTCTCTGGAGACGGAAGGCAGGAATATTGTCAAGGTATCCATACAGCGTGGCACGGGAAGACCCTATTATGCGGCAGATAAGGGACTGCGTCCATCGGGCGTTTTTGTGCGTCAGGGAACTGCTGCTGCACCGGCGACTGAAGCGGGTATTCGTCAGATGATCAAGGAAACAGACGGAGACACGTATGAAGACGTGCGATCTCTCCAACAGGACTTGACATTCACCTATGCGAAAGACATTTTTGACAGGTGTGGTCTTGATCTGGAGCTCCCGCAGATGCAGACGCTTGGAATCGTGTCCTCCGATGGTGTCTTTACGAATCTCGGCTTGCTCCTGTCCGACCAGTGTCCGCATATCATCAAAGCAGCGACTTTTTCGGGAACTGACCAGGAGCAGTTTCAGGACCGGCGGGAATTCACTGGCTCGCTGCTCAAGCAGGTCGATGATGCCTATGCGTTCCTGGATATGCGGAATGATACTTCTGCGACCTTTGAAGGGGTTCACCGGGTTGACCATCGGGCTTATCCGCCTGCGGCGCTGCGCGAAGCGCTGCTGAACGCCATTGTTCACCGGGATTATGCATATTCCGCCAGCACACTGATCGGTGTCTACAGTGACCGTATCGAGATTATATCTGTAGGTGGCCTTATCCCAGGCTTTCATCTGAATGATGTGACATCCGGTTTGTCGATCTGCAGGAATCCAAAGCTGGCCAATGTCTTCTATCGCCTGAGTTTGATTGAAGCTTACGGAACCGGGCTGAAGAAAATTCTGGCTGCCTATCACCATATGGAAGCGGGCCAATTGTTCCAGGTAACTGAGAAGGTATTCAAGGTCACGCTGCCGAGCCTGAACAGTGTCCGCCCCCCTGAGCCGCAGAGATCTGCTGCTTATCAAACGGCTGAGGAAATGATCCTTGCATATCTTTCCACAAAAGAACTGATTGCGAGGCAAGAAGTTGAACAGATCACGGGGACCAGTTCTTCATCCGCTGCCAGAGTGCTGAAAAGAATGGTGCAGAACGGTGTGCTGATTAGGATCGGGGAAGGCAAGAATACCAGATACATGCTTGCAAAGACATAGGATACGGTAAGTCGTGTAAATAGGAAGGATTGTGAATAAAGCGTATGCACGCAAGGGGGATCTGCTGTGAAGATCGGAATTATATCTGATACCCACAATCTTCTGCGGCCAGAGGTCATCCAGAACCTGCAGGGCTGCGATCATATCCTTCATGGCGGGGATATCAGCAGTCAGGAGATTCTTGATCAGTTGGAGCAGATCGCGCCTGTGATGGTTGTCCGGGGAAACAACGATAAGGAATGGGCGGAGCATCTCCCGCTGTTCTTGGACTTTGAATTGGGCGGGTTGCGGATCTATATGACCCACAAGAAGAAAGACCTGCCCATGGATCTGACACCTTATGATTTGGTGATCTGTGGCCATACCCATCAGTATGCGTCCAACTGGCTGGATCCTGTCGGTAAGAGGCGGACGCTGGTATTTAATCCAGGCAGCTGCGGGCCGCGCCGGTTTATCCAGCCGATCACCATGGCTATCCTGAAGATCGATCCAGATGGATGGATTGTCAAGCGAATTGATATCCCGCACGCAGTCAAGGAGAAAGCACCGAAGATCGACAGCGGAAACATCTACAAGCAGATCGAAGTCGTGGTACGGGATGCGGAGAAGGGGCTGTCGGTTGACTCCATCGCGAAGAAGCACAGCTTTGATCCGGCATTGGTGGAACAGATCGTCCGGTTGTATGTGACGCATCCCGGCGTGACTGTGGACGGTATCATGACGAAGATGGGGTTGCTTGGGAAGTTGTAAGAGAATGCTGCCGCAAAGAAATTCTGGACAGCGGTTACTGCACCGTACCATCCGGCAATTCATCACCTGAATGAAGAAGAAACTGTTTTTGAGTTCACCAACAGGCTGGAGGAATAACTATGACCAAAGTTCAGTTTTACGATATGATTATCGCTGTGGACTCTTCGAACATACATGATGCAGCGATAATTCATTCTGTTTCCTGGCAGGAGTCACACCGTTCATTCTGTAATGCTGATTTTGTCGCGCTCCACACGCCAGAGCATCAGGAAGAATACCTGCTTCAAAAGATGAGTGAAGGCAGCAGGGTGTTCATGCTGATCCATCAGAATCCGGTAGGAATTGTTTCGTTGAAGGATAACCTCATTGAAGATCTTTATGTTCTTCCTGATTATCAAAACAGAGGCTATGGATCAGCATTACTGCGGTATGCTATACGCCAATGCAGTGGAACACCAACACTATGGATTCTGGAAAACAATACCCGCGCCCAAAAGCTCTATCAGAGGGCAGGATTCAGAGAAACGGGAAACAGGAATATTATCACAGATGGACTGGATGAGATCGAGTTTGCACACGTTGGTGGACCGGACGGATTGCTGTTCCAAGTAGACGGCATTGCCTACGCAGGGGAGTAAATATGAACATCACATACAGAAAACTGACGGAGAATGATCTGGAAACGTTCATCAGCATGCGGGTTGCCCAGTTACGGGAAGAAGGCGCAACAGAAGAACTGGATCTGAAACCGACACTGATGGATTATTATCACCGGCATATGGCTGACGGAACATTCGTTTCCTGGCTGGCCATGGATGGAGAGATGATTATCGGAACAAGCGGAATGTCTTTTGTGGAGAAGCCGCCGTATTTCAGTTGCCCTTCAGGAAAGATCGGCCTGTTGTCCAGTATGTATACTGATCCCGATTATCGCCGTCAGGGAATTGCAAAGAAACTGCTAGGACTTGTTGTTGAAGAAGCTAGGGCGTACGGTTGTGGATCTGTTCAGATTACCGCTTCCGATATGGGAGTGCTGCTGTATACGGATTTTGGCTTCGTGAAGAACGGAAACTTTATGCAATACAAACTTTGAGGGGGAATTCCGTGTTTTACCATGCTTCTTCGAAACAAGGGAAATCAGATATTTTCGCCTGCAGGAGAATCACCGGCGAACAAATTCGGTCTGGAAAGCTTCCCGGCCCGGGTGTATAATGTCCGCGGACAGGACAGGGTCTCCCCGGTTGTTTTGTTTGCTGAACTCGTTGGTTCCGGCTGTGTCCGTTCCTGTTTTCACAGGATTCGGCGTTTGCGGGTTTTTTGTATCCTGTTGGAACGATTGGAGAGGTTGTTATGCGCGAATACAAACTGGTGTATCTGAACAAAGGATTCAGTTCGTCCCGGGAGAAGGATATCGAGAAGGCGGAAAGGCTCATCAACGAAATGGCGGATCAGGGCTGGATTCTTCAGCAGGTTGCCACGCCGGATGACGGCGTGGGTGCGATGGTGGGTGTTTTCTACAAGGAGCGGAAGCTGTAGAAAGTCTGGAAATCCACATGGATAAGCTTCAGGATGTCATGACATCCTGGGGACCGTGCAAACCGGAAGATTTCAAGAATAAGCTGATCCAGTGGATCGATAATCAGCTCAGCGGAAAAGATAAGAGCAAGGTTCGCATTGTAATCAAATAAAGCTGCAGGCAGCAAAAACGGAGGTGAAAAGGATGACACAGGTTACGGATAAAATCCTGTCGAGGGAAAACCTGACAGAAGCGATTCGTTCTCTGCTGAAAAAGTATCGTGCCGAATCCGCCATTCTTTTCGGATCCTATGCACGTCTGGAGGCAAACGCCGTTTCAGATGTGGATGTGGTGGTCTTCGGAGGCCCGGAATTTGATCCAACGGATGTCTTCAGCCTGGCGGAAGATCTTCACCGGCTGACAATGAAAGACGTGGATGTTTACGAAATCAGGGAGATCGATCAGCAGAGTGATTTCTATCGGACGATCCTGCGGGAAGGGGTGCGGATTGCTGCATGAAATATACAGACGAACAGCGGGTGCAGAAGATCGGAGAAACAACGGCAAAACTCCTGGCCTATCTGAAAGACAATGCCATCAGCCAGGATGATATCCTTTCTCAGGAACCTTTACGCTGGGCGATCACAACTCCGCTTTACAACATTGGAGAACACGCCTATCAGATCAGTGATGAGTTCAAAGAAATACATTCGGATATCCCCTGGGCCAAGATTGCAGGATTGCGCCACCGCCTGGTCCATGACTATGAAAGCACAAACTGGACATTGATTTGCTCCATTCTCTTCGATGTTTTACCGGAATTCCAGAAACAGATTGAAACGATCATTCGGGAAAAAGAAATATAAAAGCAAAACTTGACCCGCGGGCCGAATCTGCTATAATCATTCCAATTTCACGAGTCACGGGCTGAAAGGATTACCTGACATGCGGAAGATCAGCGGATGGATGCAGCGCTTTCCACTTTTCCAGCTTTACGCGGAAGCCGGCCTTCCGCAGGCGATCCGGCGCAGCCTGACGCTGATCCTGCTGGGAAATATCTTCGGAAATCTTCATGGAATCATCTGCGGCGGCGGCACCACCGCCATGATCGGCCTGGCCAACCAGCTGCAGGCCGGCGACCTGGCCTTCGGCATCCTCAACGGGATTCCGCAGGCCGCGGCGCTGCTGCAGATTCCCTTTTCGCTGCTGGTCAACCGGACCCATCACCGGAAGAAGTACATGCTGACGCTGGGCCTGTTTTCCCGGGCGGTCTGGCTCGTGTTCGGGCTGATTCCGGTGATCGTTCCGACGGATCCCGCCGGGCTTCCCCTGTGGACGCTGATTTTCCTGATGGGGATCTCCTCCTGCTGCTCCGCCGTCATCAACGTCTGCTGGTTCCCGTGGTTCTCCGACCTGGCGCCGGATCGGATCCGCGGCCGCTGGCTGTCCACCCGGGACATGATCGTGGCCGTGTTCAACCTGGGCTTCGGCATCCTGGTGGCCCGGCTGCTGGACACGCTGCCCGTGGAGAACCGGTATATCATCATCTTTCTGATCGGCGGAACGGTGGGCATCCTGGACATGATCTGCTTCGGCTTCTGCGAGGAAAAGTACAGCGCGCCGGCGAAGCGGCTCAGGATCGGCGGCATGATCCGGGAGGTTTTCCGGAACCGCCCCTTCGTGCGGCTCATCGTCATGTGGACCGCCTGGTGCTTTACCTCCAATCTGTGCGGGCCCTATCTCGCCCGCTATTCCGTGAACGACATGGGCCTCACCTTTACCCAGATGATGGTCTTCAGCACGGCGGCGGCCTCCATCGCCACGGTGCTGGTCATGGGCCGGTGGGGCAGGGCGATGGACCGCTTCGGCTGCCGCAGCGTCATGCTGGTGGGGGGCATCGCCGCTTCCGTGACGGACGCGTTCTACCTTTTCTCCGTCCCGGGCAGCGTCTGGCCCGTGCTGCTGCGGAATTTCTTCGGCGCCATGTTCTGGAGCTCATGCAACCTGGCCGCCAACAGCATGCAGCTGTCCGCCTCGCCAGATGAAACCCGGCCCTCCTATATCGCCGTCTTCGCCTGCGTCACCTCCCTGGCCGGCGTCACCCTCGGAACGCTGGCCGGCGGCTCCCTGCTGGAATGGTGGGAAGGCGCGGGGATGTTCACGGGCTCCCTGGACCGGATGAAGGCGCTGATCCTGCTCTCCGTGACCCTGCGGCTCGGCGTGGCGCTGTTCCTGATTCCGCCGCTGCAGAACGACCGGGACGGCACCCCGGGCCAGCTGCTGGCCTCCCTGTTCCGGCTCAAAAAGGAATCCGCGCGGATTCCCGCGCGGAAGGATTTGTGAATAAACCATGAACAATATTTGCATTTCTGTTAAGAATAGGGTAGAATAGCTCCGTCCGGGGCGAAAAGGCCCCCGGAGAAACTGCTTCCGCCCGGCGGAAGCCCGGTTCAAAGGAGTTATCATGCTGAAGGAACTGCTGTATCAGGCCGTGGACTGGATCGCCATGGTCCATGAGAAAATCATCCGGCTGAACGATCAGTACGAAGGAATCCTTTCCGATAAAGAACTGCACTTTCTGGTGATCGGCCTGCTGGGGCTGGCGCTGGTTTTTCTGATTCATCCCCTCTTCCTGCACCTGAGCCGGACGGGGCATGTAATGGTCATTTCCTGGATCTATGTCTTTACCCTGATCCTGGTCATCACCTTCGCCATCGAACTCGGCCAGCGGCTGACGAGCACCGGGGAAATGGAGTTCGCGGACATTGTGTTCGGCGTGGGCGGATTTATTGCGCTGTTCGCCGCCTTTGCGCTGATCCGGGCCGTGATCCACGGCATCGCCCGGCTGGCCCGGCACCACAGGGAGGAAAAGACCCGGGAGGAGGTTCGCCGGACCCGGCGCCGCTCTCCCGGCCGCGCCGCCCTGAATCCGGAGCCCTGAGGCTTCAGGAATCGAAAAATTCATGTCCAGGCGATGGATAACTTGCGCTTGTTTTTAGCACAATCTCCCAGATACAGGTTGATCAGCGTCTGATAGGGTATGCCGCTGTCAACTGCCTGTTCCTTAAAGTAATTAATCGTTTCCGTATCCAGATTAATCGTGATCTGGCTTTTTAGCTTTTTCGCGTACGGGTTGGGTCTCGCGTTGGAAAAATCATATTCCTTCTTCATCTTCTTTCACCTCCGTCAGGATACCAGGAAGATTCAGTCTTTGTTGCTTTCCGGGCCGAAATAATGCGGATTACTTCTTCAGATGATCCTGCCAGATCTGCTTTTGCGCCTGCACGGGGCGGCGGGACGCCGCGGCTTCCTGAATCAGCAGGCAGATATAGTGATCCTGGAACGCTTCCTCCAGGGGATAGAAGGCCGGGCCTCCCGCGGCATAGTCCCGCATGCGGTCCACGCAGGTGGCCACGGCGATTTCGTCATCCATCATCCGGGCGGGGCGGTAGGGATTGCGGTACACCCATTCCCCGTTCCCCTGGATTCCCTTCAGATCAAAGCCTTCCAGGTTGCCCTCCGTCCCCGTCTGGCAGCGGACCAGGCGATAGGACACGGGGGTCAGGTAGTCCTTCAGGAAGGTGACCTGATCGTTCAGGATTTCACCCCGCTCGCCCCGGACCTGGACCACCGGATGGCGGATCCAGGACCGCTGCTGCATGGATTCATAATCCCCGAAGGCGGTTCGGTCCCCGTAATCCAGCAGGAAGGTCTCCTGCCGGGCGGGCTCCAGCACGTCCCGGGCCGGATCCCCCGCCCGGGTGGCGGGAGCGGCGCGCCGGTTCTCCCCCTGCCACGCCATGACCAGCGGCAGCTCCATGCCGATTCCCAGCAGGCGCCGGAGCACCGCCAGCGTATGATAATTCTGGATAAAGGAGGCCCGGGCCTGGTAGACCCGGCCCAGGGTACCGGAGGCCGCCACGGCGATCCGCGCCGCGTGCATGGGCTGGAAGGGATACTGCTCCGCCAGCTGAATCCGCGCGCCCCCCGTTTTCCGGTACAGATCCTCCATCTCCTCCACGGAGGAGGAGCAGTAGGTTTCGAAAAGAATCGGAAGATCATGCTCCGCGAAGAACACGGCCAGCTCCGGCACGGCCTTCCCGGGAACGGAGGCGATCACGAAATCCGGCCGGTCCGCCGCGACCTCCTCCGGGCTTTCATAGATCCGGGCCTGCCACTGGCTCAGCGCGCGCTCGCGGCCCGCGGCGCTGTGGCACAGGACGCCGGTCATCTCAAACCGCTCCGGCATTCTCCGGGCCAGATCCGCGAAAAAGCCCGCCCGCCATCCGGTTCCGATCAGGGCAAATCTGCAGCTCATGTTCTTCTCCCCCGCATGTGTATCCCGGGCGCGGGATCCGGCGCCCGGCGCCGGCCCCGTCTCCGGGACAGCATTCTGATACGGGAAATGATAGCAGGAATTCCCGCCGGCCGCAAGCCGTTTTGCTCCTTCCGGGACGATCTGGATCGTTGCTCCTTCCGGGACGATCCGGATGTTGGTTCTTCTGGGACGATCCGGAAGACAAGCCGGAAATCCCGTCATCCGCAAGCCACTGCTTTGCCGTTTCCGGGGAAAACCGGGAGGCGTTCCGGAACATTTTTCAGCCAGAAAAAAACCGCGCGGTTTCGCAGATTCCGCTTGCGAAAGGGAGCGATTTGTACTATTCTGGATTCAGAAACAGCGGAAAACTGAAAAGGAGGCATCCCAATGTCTGAAAAGAAAAAGCCCGAATACAAAATGTGGTTCCACAAATTCCTGATTTTCTTCGCCCTGTGGGCCTGCGCCGTGCTGGCCGTGCTCACCGGGATCCAGGGCATCGCGTCCTCGATCGAAAACGGCATGAGCAACAAGGTGCTGTTCATCCTCGCCTTTGCGCTGCTGATCGCGGACGGACTCTTCCTGATAAAGGTCCGCTTTGATCTGGCCGCCTTCCGGCAGAAGGCCCCGAAGGAAATCCTGATCGCGGGGCTGGCCGCCGCGGCGCTGCTGCTGGCGGTCCAGGGAATCTTCCACATATCCGGCGAGGACGTGTATTCCCGGGATCTGTTCACCGCGCTGATCGTCGCCGTCTGGACCGTCGCCGTATATCGCTACCTCCGCCTGTACCCGGATCAGTTTGTGAACTGACGGAATGCGCCTTTCTCCGGCTTCGCCCGCGAAGCCGGGTTTTTTTGTCCCTATCCGCCGTTCCGGAAGGCGCTGGGCTTTTTCCCGGTGCTCCGCTCAAACAGCTTGCTGAAGTAATTCGTGTCCGTATATCCGACCTGTTCGCAGATCTCGTAGACCTTCAGGTCCGTCTCCCGCAGGAGGACCTCCGCCCGCTTCATCCGCAGCTCCGTCAGATATTTCTGATAGGTGGTGCCGGTCTTTTTCTTGAACAGCTGGCTGAAATAGAAGGGGTTGACATAAAACCGGGCGGCGATGTCGTTCAGGCTGATGTTCCGGGCGTAATTCTCCTGAATATAGACCTTCGCCTCGGCGATCAGGTCGCGCTTTCCCCCGGCTTCCTCCCCCTCCAGGATTTCCCCCGCCCCCTTCAGCAGGTTGACGGTCCAGTTTTCCAGCTCCTCCAGGGAGGACATCCGGGAAGCGCTGCGGGAAGAGAGCACGTTCCGCCCCAGGTAGCTGTTGATGCGCAGCGCCGCGTGGGGATATTTCCGGGTTCCGTACAGCACCAGGTTCAGGCACAGCATCCGGATGTTCTCCGGGCTCAGCCGCTCCTGATGGCTGCGCAGCACCCCGAACAGCGCGGAAACCGCCTCCCGGATCCCGTTCGGATCCCGCAGGAGCATCGCCTCCTCCAGGGCCTGGAGCATTTCCTCCGAAAACAGATCCGCCATCTCCGCGAAGTTCTCCTGGGGCTCCCATTTCTTCCGGATCTTCTCGATATCCGCGAAGAGCTCCTCCTCGTCGATGGGCTTGGTCAGGAAATACTGCACGCCGTAGGCCATCGCCCGGCGGGCGTATTCAAAATCCGCGTATCCGGAAATCAGGATGTATTCCGTCCGGGGCTCGTAGGCCTCGATATCCCGGATCATGTCCAGCCCGCTGGCCTGGGGCATGCGGATGTCGGTGATAATGATGTCCGGATGCAGCTCGATCGCCATGTCGAACCCCTCCAGCCCATCCCGGGCGCGTCCCACCACCCGGTATTCCGGCGACTGCGAGGTCAGCAGCAGCGTCAGCCCCTCGACGATTTCGGGTTCATCATCCACAATCAGGATTCGGACGTCCATGCCGGTTCCTCCCGTTCCCCTTCCGCCGTTCCGCCTGTATCCCGGATACAGAGTTCGATCTCCGTTCCGGTCTCATTGCTGTAAACCACCTTCAGATACGCCCCGGCGCCGTACTGCAGCTGCAGGCGCTTGGCGATGTTTTCCAGGCCGATGTGCTGCCGGCCCTCCTGCTCCGCCGGCTGCACGGAAAACTGGCCCTGCCGGATGGATTCCAGCCGGTCCGAAATCTGCATCAGCCGGTCCGGATCCATGCCGCTGCCATTGTCCGAAATCCGGAAGACGATCCGGTCGGAATCCGGCACCCGCTCCCCGCTTATGCGGATATCCAGCGGGGCATCCGGCCCCGCCGCGCCGTGGCTCAGGCTGTTTTCCACCAGGGGCTGGAACAGGATCACCGGGCAGGGAACCTCCATCAGCTCCTCCGGAATCTCCGCCGTCAGGGTGTTTTCCGCCCGGAAGCGCAGGTTCTGCAGCCGCAGGAAGGAGCGCACGTAATCCAGCTCGTTCCGGACGGTATGCCGCTCGTTCACGTTCTCCAGCGTCGCCCGGAACATCTTGCCCAGCAGGCTGGTCATCTCCGCCACGTCCCGGTTCCCGGCGATCAGCGCCTTCATCCGGATGGCCTCCAGGGTGTTGAACATCATATGCGGATTGATCTGGGTCTGCAGGGCGGTCAGCTGCGCGTCCTTCTTCTGCAGATCCTTCTGATACACCTGGCTGATCAGGTAATCGATCCGCTCCGCCATCCGGTTGTACTGCCGGATCAGATCCCCGAACTCGTCCTGGCGGACCTTGCCCTCCACGGGGAGGTACTGTCCGTTCTCCGCCCGGGTCATGGCGCCGGCCAGGCGGGAGATCGGGCGGGTAAAGGACCGGCTGAACAGCGCGGCGCAGAGGAGGGAAAGCAGCACGCAGGACAAGACGCTGGCGGCGGTGACCCAGATCAGATCCCGGCGCAGCAGGAGCAGCGTCGCCTTCGGATAGATCGTGTGCACGGTGATATCCGTGTTCTCCACCGGCCGGCTCTCCGTCAGGAAGGCGTCCCCCGGCATCTCGAACCGGACGAACCCCTCCCCGTCCCGGAGGGCGGTTTCCGCGTCATAGGCGGAATCGTACAGCACCTGATGCGCGGCGTTTTCCGCCACGACCCGGACGCCCTGCAGGTTTTCCTGCAGCAGGGCCGCGCTGCCCAGGCTGATCACGGAATCCGCCTCCACGTCCAGCAGGATCATGCCGGCATACTGCCGGCCCTGGCCGTACAGCTTCTGCACCGCGGAAATCACCGGCCCGCGGCCGAAGCGGTTGACATACTCCCCGTCGTGCATCGGCACGATGGCGAAGGCCTCCGGGCTCTCCGCGATCCGGCGCGCCCAGGCCTTCTCCGCCATCGCTCCCAGATCCGTCCGCTCGCCCTCGGCGCCGGTCTGGAAGGTCTGCCCGCCCTTCAGGATGATCCCCGCGTGGACCAGGCGGGGCTGCATTTTGATCAGGCGGAACAGCAGCTTGCTGATCCGGGCCTGGTATTCCGCCTGGGCGGAAACGGAAACCGTTTCCCGGGACAGGGCGCTCAGCACATCCGAATCCACCAGCACCGCCATCATGAGCCCCTCGCAGGATTCCAGAAACTGCTCCATGCCCGAGGCGGCCTGGGCGCTCAGCGCCTCCGCCAGCACCGCCGTCCGCCGGTTGATGTTCCGCATGGCCGCGTAGGAAACCGCGATGGAGGAGAGGGAAATGGAAACAAAGCAGATCACGAGAAACGCCGCGGTCAGTTTGCGGGAAATCTTCAGATCGCTGACCCAGCGGAGCATGGCCTCCCCCTCCTTTCTCTCGGACTTCATCTTAGCGCGTTTCGCCGGGAAGATCAATTGCGGGAAATAAAAACATCCGCGCGGGACGGGTTGCCCCGTCCCGCGCGGAACCGATGGTTCTGCTTCGAAGCTTACTTCTTTCCGGCGTACCAGGCCCGGACCCGCTCCGTCACCTCCGTGCCGCCGTTCTTGTACCAGCGGTCCACGAATTCGTCGAACTTGTCCAGATCATATTCGCCGGTGATGATCTTGGAAATGTATTCCACATACAGCGTGCGGTTCTGGATATCCTCATATCCCTCATACACGGAGGAGGGCATGCCGTCGGAGGCGATCACCCGGCCCTCGTCCTGGTTGCCGTTCAGCAGCGCGATGGACTCGTCGATCTGCCAGCTGTTTTCCTCCGTCCGGACCGCCTCCAGGCGGCTGGTGATGACATCCACGTTCTCCACCTGGCAGCCGGGGGTCTGCAGGATCAGCAGCTCCTGGGTCGCCTTGTCCTCGGGCAGCTTGACCTTCTTGCCGTCGACGACTTCATAGTGCATGCCTTCCACGCCGTATTCCAGATCCCGGTATTCCATGTTGTACTGGCAGTCCAGCACCCGGAAGGCGGCCTTCATCAGCTGCTCGTCCTTCGCCACGTCGGCGGAAACCATCTTGCCGGAGTTGCCGGTGGGCTTGACGGTGATGAAGCCTTCATAGCCCTCGGCGCTGATCTGGGGCAGGTTGGCCACCTGGGCCTTCACCGCGCCGCCGGTGTAGTCATAGATGCCCTGCAGGCGCTGATAGGCCACCCACGGGATGTGATAGTACACGCCGACGGTGTTGCTGTCAAACTTTCCGGACCAGTCGGCCGCGGAGTTCAGCAGGGATTCCGGATCCAGCAGGCCTTCCTTGTACAGGCCGGACACGAACTCCAGGGCGGCCTTCATGTTGGGGGTCACCGCGGAATAGGTGATTTCGCCGTCGTAGATGTCCCATTCCGGATAGCCCTCGTACATGGCGATGCCGTACATCGCGAACAGGTAGTCCATCCAGCGGGCTTCGGCGCGGCCGCCGGCGGGGATTTCATCCGCGGCGCCGTTGCCGTTGGGATCCTTCTCCTTGAAGGCGCGCAGCACTTCCACGAACTCCTCCTGGGTGGTGGGCATCTTCATGCCGACCGCGTCCAGCCAGTCCGTGCGGATGTAGGCGCCGTGGCGGGTGAAGGTGGTCACGTCCGGAATCGTCCAGATACGGCCCTGGCCGGTGGGGTCATTGGCCTTCACAGTCTCCCACACGGAGGCGGGAATGGATTCCCACACATGGGGCATGTATTCCGGCAGATAGTCCGTCAGATCCAGGGCGGCGCCGTCCAGGATCAGGCCGTTCTCGATGCCGTTGTTGTAAATGAAGATGTCCGGGGTGTCGTTGGCGGCGACCCGCAGCGCCAGCTGCTCCCGATAGGTCTGGCCGCCGTTCCAGTCCACATAGGGCATGTAAACGCCCACGCCGATGGTTTCCTTCGTCAGGTTGTAGTAGGCGCCGCCGACCTCGGCCGGCAGAAAGCCCTCGTTGGTGAACCAGTACTCAATGTCCGGATAGCTTTCCGCCTCCGCCGCGGCGAAGCTCATGCCGGCGGTCATCAGGGCCAGGGCCAGCAGCAGCCCCAGGATACGGGTGCTCAGTTTCTTCATGGTCTCTCCTTCTTTCTTTTTATATTTTTTCTTCCGAATCCGGAAGGAAAAAACGGATCAGCCCTTCACGGAGCCCAGCATGGCGCCCTTGGCGAAATACTTCTGCACGAAGGGATAGATCATCAGCACCGGGATCATGGAAAAGATGACCGCCGCGGCGCCCAGGGTATCGTTGGTATAGTTGGCCGTGCTGACCTTCACCGCCGCGGCGATGTCGCCGGAGGCCGCGTTCACCAGCTGATGGATCTTCAGCTGCAGCGGGAACAGGGACGTGTCCTGGATCATCATCAGGGGCGTCGCGTACTGGTTCCACGCGCCCACGCCGTAGAACAGCCCCACCGTGGCGATCACGGCCTTGGAGGAGGGGAGCACGATCCGGAAGAACATCCGGAACTTGCCGCATCCGTCAATCTCCGCCGCCTCCTCGATCTCGGAGGGGAAGGTCTGGAAGAAGCTGCGCATGACCAGCAGGTTATAGGCGGAAATCACCTGGGGAACCACCATCGCCCAGAAGCTGTTGTACAGCCCGTAGCTCCGCAGCGTCAGGAAATAGGGGATGGTCGGCGCCTTGAAAATCATGGTGAACACCACGATCAGGATCAGCACCCGGCCCGGGGCGAACTTCCGCTTGGACAGGGGATAGGCCATCATGGCGTTGATCAGCAGGGAGATGACCACCACCAGCGCCGTGGAGGCGGCGGAGATGCCCAGGGAGGTCCACAGGCCCGCGTTCCGCAGCATGAATTCCCAGGAGGCGAAGGTGAAGCCCACCGGCAGCAGCCCGATGGAGCCGGTCTGGGAGGCGATCTTGGAACTCAGGGAAACCGCCAGCTCCGCGATCAGGGGAACCGCCATCACGATGGCGAACAGGATCAGGAAAATCAGGACCGTCAGGTTGAACGCGTGATCCCCGACGGATTCCCGGATATGGTTCTTTCCGTTCATTACCACAGCCCCCCATCTTCGGAAACCCGCCGGGAGAGGCGGTTGAAAATGACCACCAGGATCAGGCCGATCACCGACTGGAACAGGCCCACCGCCGTGGAGAAGCTGTATTTCCCCTGCTGGATGCCGGAGCGGTAGACATAGGTGTCGAAGATATCCGCCACGTCGTAGGTCATGGGGGTGTAGAGATTGAACACCTGGTCAAAGCCCAGATCCAGGAAGCTGCCGATATTGATCAGGAACAGCGTCACCGCCGTCGGCAGGATCATCGGGAAGGTGATCCGGGTCATCTTCTGGAACCGGGAGGCCCCGTCGATGGAAGCGGACTCGTAGATCCCGGGATCGATGCCGGAGATCGCCGCCAGATACACCACCGTTCCCCATCCGGATTCCTTCCAGATGGAGGTCGCCACATAGACCGGCCGGAACCAGGGGCTCTTCTGCATGGGCAGGAGCATCTCCAGCCCGAACAGGGCGCGGACCTGGTTGAAAATGCCGCCGGAGCCCAGCACGTCGAAGGTCAGCCCGCCCACAATGACCCAGGAGATGAAATGGGGAATGGTCACGACGGTCTGGACGCATTTCTTCACCGCGGCCTGGCGCAGCTCGTTCATCAGCAGGGCCAGCAGGATCGGCACCGGGAAGACGATCAGGGTCTTCAGCGCGCCGAGGATCAGCGTGTTCCGGAACACCCGGTGAAAATCGTCATAGTTCATCAGCTTCCGGAAGTTTTCCAGCCCCACCCAGGGGCTGCCCCAGATGCCCTTCCGCAGGGAGAAATTCTGGAAGGCAATCACGCTGCCGGCCATGGGAACATATTTGATGAGGATCAGGAACGTCAGCCCCGGCAGAATCATGACATAATAGGGCCAGTAATCCCGGAGATACCGGGCCAGCCGGCCGCCGGTTCCGGATCCGGCCCGCGACGATACGCTCATGAACAGGTCACCTCTTTTCCTCTCTGCGCCCATTGTAGCCGTCCCCTCCGGCCCGGACAATTCCACAAATTGTAGCTTTTACCCGGACAAATTTTAGTTTTGTCCCGGGAAACATGGACAAAAACTCCTCCCATCTGGTAAAATACCGACCAGAAAGACAGGGGTTATCCCCGCGGCAGGCGCGGGAAATCTTCGATTGGATACAGAGAGGAAACGACGATGAACAAAACCATTCAGGCGCTGCTGGAGCATCGGGAAGAAAACCATGTGCTGCCCTTTTTCTGGCAGCACGGAGAATCGGAAGCCACCCTCCGGGAAATGATGGCCGCCATCCACGGGGCCAGCTGCCGGGCGGTCTGCGTCGAGAGCCGGCCGCATCCGGATTTCTGCGGGCCCAGGTGGTGGCAGGATATGGATGTCATTCTGGACGAGGCCCGGAAGCGGGACATGAAGGTCTGGATCCTGGACGACAGCCATTTCCCCACCGGCTTTGCCAACGGCGCCATGGCCGGGAAGCCGGACAGCCTCTGCCGCCAGGGCATTTTTCTCAATACCCTTTTCCTGCCCGCGGAGGGCGGCGCCCTCCGGATCGACCTGCGGGAGAAGGAGCTGCTGAACGCCCCGGCGCGGGTCGCGTCCAACCCCATGGAGGCGCGCTTCTTCAACACCCCGCCCGCCCGGGTTTTTGATGATGACCGGGTGCTCCGGGTCGCCCTGCGCCGCGGGGAGGAGGAAACGGATCTGACGGACCGGCTGGAGGGGGAGGTGCTTTCCTTCGACAAGCCGGAAGGGGAGGCGGAGCTCCGGGTGCTGGTGATCAGCCGGAACGCCGGCTTCCACCGGAACTATATCAACATGACCCAGGCCGACAGCGTCCGGGTGCTGATCGACGCGGTGTATGAGCCCCACTGGCAGCACTACGCCGCGGATTTCGGGAAGACCATCGCGGGCTTCTTCTCCGACGAACCGGAGCTGGGCAACGGATTCCTCTACGACAAGGGGAACCTGCTGGGCTCCCGGCAGGATCTGCCCTGGGGGGCGGAGCTGGAGCGGGAACTGCCCGGGGTGCTGGGCGAAAACTGGGCCCGGGATCTGGAGCGCCTGTGGGAGGAGGAGCCCTCCCCGGAAAACGCCCGGGTTCACGCCCTGTACATGGACTGCCTGACCCGACTGGTGCAGAAGAACTTCTCCGAACAGCTGGGCGCCTGGTGCCGGGAGCACGGCGTGATGTACATCGGCCACTGCATCGAGGACGACGGGCATCACTGCCGGACCGGATCCAGCCTCGGGCATTATTTCCGCGGCCTGGCCGGCCAGGACATGGCGGGCATCGATGATATCGGCGGCCAGGTCTATCCCCAGGGAGAGGACGAGCCCACCCATACCTCCTACGGCTTCCCCCGGGACGGCACCTTCTTCCATTACGGCCTGGGCAAGCTGGGCCAGAGCGCCGCGGCGCTGGAGCCCCGGAAGGGCGGCCGGGCCATGTGCGAAATCTTCGGAAACTACGGCTGGGAGGAAGGCCTCCGGCTGGAGAAATACCTGGCGGACCATTTCCTGGTCCGGGGGATCAACTATTATGTGCCCCATGCCTTCACCGGGCTGGATTTCCCGGACCCGGACTGCCCGCCGCATTTCTATGCCCACGGGCATCATCCCCAGTACCGCCATTTCGGCCGGATCATCGCCTACATGAACCGGGCCGCCACCCTGACCTCCAGCGGAAAGCACCGGATCCCCGCCGCCATCCTGTACCACGGCGAGGCGGAATGGTGCGATCCGGAGGCCATGGCCTTTGAGCAGCCCGGGCGCCGGCTGTATGACAACCAGATCGATTACCACGTGGTGCCCGCGGATCTCCTGGCGGACCCGGCCCTGTGCCGGCCGGAGGGGAACGGCGGCTTCTCCGTCAGCGGACAGCGCTATCAGGCGATGGTGGTCCCCGGCTGCGCCAGCCTCTGCCGCGCCGCGGCGGAAGGCCTGACCCGGCTGGCGGAAGCCGGCGTCCCGGTCTGCTTCGCGGAGCGGAAGCCCGCCTTCGTCAGCGAAACCGGCGCGCCGCTGCCCGCGGCGCTGGACCGCTGCCCCGTGGTCCCGCTGAACGGCCTGGCCGCCGCCCTGCGGGAGAAGGGCGTTTCCGCGCCGGTCCTTCAGCCGGCCTGCGACCGGATTCGCCTGCTGGAAATCGAGGGGGATACGCCCCTGGTCATGATCGTCAACGAGGGAACGGAGCCCTGGACCGGCACCCTGACGCTGCCGGTGCCCCTGGAAACGCCCTTCCTGTATGACGCCTTCGAAAACCGCTGCCTGCCGGCGGAGACGGAGGGGGATCGCGTCCGGCTCACCGTGGAGCCGCTGAAGCCCCTCTTCCTCGTCGCCGGGCCCTGCGAAGCGCCGCTGGAAACCGCCCCGAAGGCCGGGCGGGAAATCCCCCCGGCGGGCTGGCAGCGCTCCCTCTGCGAGGGCGCGGACTATCCGCGCTTCTCCGAGCCGGTCGCCGCGTCCGTTCCGGACGGGGCCCAGGTCGCCGAGGAGCATCCCGAGTTCTCCGGCTTCGTCCGGTATGAATGCTGCTTCCCCCTGCCCGCCGATCGGACCCTGCTGCTCCGGATCGCGGATGCCGGGGAGGGCGTGGAGGTCTTCCTGAACGGCGAAAGCGCGGGCATCCAGATCGCGCCGCCCTTCGAATATGTGCTGCGCGGCCGGGCGGGGGAGAACCGCCTGCGGATCGAGGTGGCGACCACCCTGGAGCGGGAATGCTATCCGCTGCTGGAGGGCTACCGGAAGATGCTCGCCCGCAAGCCCGCCTGCCCCAGCGGCCTGACCGGAAAGGTCGCCCTCTTCGAGGCGGATTGATCCGAGCCATCCGGTTTCTGCTCATCCCAGGCCGCCCCTTCGGGGGCGGCTTTTTCCTGCGGAACGGAGGGACGGTCTTTTTCGTTCCACTTTGGAACGGAGGGACTGGAACGGAGGGACGGTCTTTTTCGTTCCGGAACGGAGGGACGGTCTTTTTCGTTCCACCCTCCGCAAGAAGGACTGCCGCTCACGCATCGCTGAAAATGATAAAAAAAGCCGTCCGGGGCGGCTTTTTCCTGCGGTCCGCTCGCACTGCGAAATTCCATGCGAAATACTTCGTTGAATTTCGCGAAATTTCGGCTGCGTTTCGCGAAATTTAGAATCAAAAATCCGCCCGAAACCGGAAAGGTTTCGGGCGGGCTTTTCAGTCGGATGAAATGGAAATCAGGCCGGGAAAACCCGGCGCGTTCCGGAGGAAGCTGCCTTCTTACAAGATCATCGAGCAACGAAATCAGCAATATCCTGAATGACCTGATGATCCATTCTGTCGGAACGGGAATAAACCGCGGCGCCTTCTGTTTTCTGCCCGGCGGTGAAAATGTGGGTCAGCCCCGGATAGGAAATCATCCGCCAGTTTTCCTTTTCTCCCAGCGCGTCCTTCCAGATCCCGAAATCTTCCATGGTGACCTGATAATCCTCTTCTCCCTGCAGGAGCAGCACCGGCTCCGTGATTTCTCCGGCAGCCTGCAGGATGTCGTAGTCCGCCAGCCACTTCCAGTAAGCGGAGTAAGCGCCCGCGATGCGGTCATCTTCCGTCAGGGAATCCAGATCCTTCAATTTGTCCAGCTCCGCAAAAAGCGCGTCCTTTTCCGCCTGCTGCTCCGCGGTCATTTCCGGCATCAGGGAATACAGGAAATCATACTGTTCCCGCATCAGCACATCCAGAGGCCTGGGGGAGGCGGCCATCATGATAAAGCCGCAGGCTTTTCCCGGCGCGTTTTTCAGTTCCCGCGCAAGCGCCGGAATCGCGTTTCCGCCAAGGCTGTGACCCAGGACATAGATGCGGTCCGGATCGATCCTGTCCTGCCGGGCCACCAGCTGCACCGCGTTCCCGGCGTCCTCCAGGTATTCATCGACCAGCGTGATCTGCCGGTTTTCCATCAGCTCCATGCCGTATACATAGGAACGCTTATCAAACCGATAGACCGCAATTCCTTTTTCGGCCAGTCCTTCCGCCAGATCCCGGAAAGGTTTCAGATTGCCAATCGATTCATCCTTGTCGCTAGCGCCGGAACCCTGCAGGAGAATGACCGCCGGGAACGGGCCGTCCCCCTTTGGAACCGTCAGAATTCCGGGCAGTTCGCCCAGGGACGGAACCGGAAGCGCAAGTTCGATGCTGTCATACAGATCGGATTCGGTTTCTTCCTCTTCGCCGCCGCTGTAGGGCCCGGTTTGCAGGCCCGCGATCGCGCCGTCCTGAACCGCAAGGATCAGATCCACCTGCATGGCGGAAAAGGCACAGGGAACGCGGAATACCTTCAGTCCGCTCATTTCGCCCTCATACGCCGGCCGAACGGATTCGGGCGTACCCAATGCGGACAGCTGCTTTGCCATCCCGGCAATTCCGCCCATCTGGCCGGCCGCGGCCTCCATCTGGGCGGTAAAAGCCCATGTACCTTCCAGCTCTTCGGGATGTTCTCCCAGAAAGATCGCAACAAATTCATCCGCATCCGCGGCCGTTTCCATTTTCCGGACTTCCGGCTCCGCCGCGGCGATTCCGCAGACGCTCAGCATCAGGAGGGCCAGCAGGGCCGCAATCATCTTTTTCATTGGATGTCTCCTCCGTATGTTTCTACACAGAAGCCGCGATGGCCGCATCGGGTGCAGGTCAGTTTGCGCGTCTTGGGGGTATGATTCGCAAAGAAGAATTCTTTCATGGCCGGACGAAATACTTCATGGCATTGGGGGCAAATGTAAGCCACCTTCCGATGATAATACCGGATGGCCCAGATCCCGTAGGGAATCGCCAGAACGGCCCAGACGACAAACGGCCACCAGATCCCTTTCCATATCCACAGCAGGATGGACCCCCACTGGAGGACACCCAGCGGGATTGCGGACAGGAACATATTCCTGTGCACCGCGCTCAGTTTCTTTTTTCCTTCCATAACAGCCGCTATGTCACCGATGGTTTTGATGGAGAACGAAGCCACATTTTTCAGGCTTTTCTTCAGTTCCGCCAGCCGATCCAGCTGATCCCGGCGCTCGTCGATCTCTTCCTGCAGCAGCTGTTCCTGCTGCTCCAGCAAAACAGAAATGACGCTGCCGGGATCTTCTTCCTTCAGCAGCTGCCCGATGGTATCCAGCGACAGCCCCATATCCCGCAGAAAGCAGATGATCTTCATCATCTTCAGATCCTCTTCGGAATACAGCCGTCTGCCGCCCTCGGTCAGGCTGCTGGGAACCAGGATCCCCTTCCGGTCATAAAACTGAACCGTCCGGACGGTAATGCCGCACGCCTTCGCCAGTTCTCCGGTGGAGTATTGTGACATAGTCCCGACCTCCTTTCAGCGCCATTCTACAAGATGACGTTACGTCATGAACAATACATGACGCAGGGTGATTTTTCAATTTTTTCCAAATTATTTCTGCGATGAAAAACCATTTCTGCCCGTGGAACAGAGGGATGGAACAGAGGGACGATGGAACAGAGTGGAACAGAGGGACCGTGGAACAGAGGGACGGTCTTTTTCGTTCCGCTGCAAATGGAACGGAGGGACGGAACGGAGGGACGGTCTTTTTCGTTCCGCTGCAGATCCTCAAAAGCCGCCCGGATGCCCGGGCGGCTTTTTGAATGTTGTTACGGAGTCCGTCATTCCCGGCCGTATCCTCGCTTTCCGCGAGGAGGAAGGTCAGGACGCTTCCTGCAGTTCTTCCGCGGGTTCGCCCTGCACCAGCCGCCTGAAGATGGAAAGCGCTGTATCGTAATCCATGAAGTTTTCCTTGTTTTCCGCGTTGTCAAGGTTCTTGACAATGGCGGCTTCCGGGTGGAACTGCAAACCGACCGCGAAGGTTTTATCCGTGCGTTCGATGGCCTCGATCATCCGGATGCCGCTTGTTTCCGTGTATCCGGTCACGGCAAGGCGGGTGCAGTCCACATTCAGTACGGCCTGGTGATGCCAGGAGGGGCAGCCGGTCAGCGTGTCGGTACCTACCATATCGAACAGGAGAGAATCCTCAGCCACATGAACATCGTGCGGAACGTAATCCCTGTAGGAATCCGGGGTAGCCTTTTCGTTGCGGTGCTCATAGGCATAGGCCAGAGACAGTCCCGCGAAGTAGGTGGGAATATCCTGGATCATCTGTGCGCCTGAAACAACCGCCAGCATCTGCATCCCCCGGCAGAACCCGATCACCGGGATATCATGATCAAGGCAGTAGGCCATCGTCAGATAGTCGGATACGTCACGCGCCGCGTTGTAGTCGATCTCCGCCTCGATGCCGTGCCATTCTTCCGGCTCGTAGAAAAGTGTCGAGCTGATGTCCTCACCGCCCGTGAAGATCACCATGCTGACATTTCCGACCGTCTCAGGCGCGTTGGAACCGTACCATGTGTTGCAGCGGACATACTTGGCGCCGACAGCGTCCAAAGCCCCGCGTTCATCGACATTGGCTGTCAGCGTACCGTGATCGTCATATTCAAGGTCGGCCGACATCACCTGATCGAGCATCACCCACTCGCCTCCGGCTTCCTCAATGGCCCGGCAAACATTCGTGAAGAACTCCGAATCCGTATCGGCACGCCAGGCAATGCCGATGACCGATCCGCGCGGCAAGGCCGTCACGTTTTCCGCCTGGCCAACGATCGGCAGTCCCATCACAGTCATCAGAGCAAGAACCAGCGCCAGCATCTTCTTCATCATATGATTTCTCCTTGCAGGTTTGATCTTCCCGGTGGAACGAAAAAGACCGTCCCTCCGTTCCGAAAAAGACCGTCCCTCCGTTCCACGGTGGTGTTTTAAAGACTGTCCCGGGCTCATCCCGGGGCGGTTTTGAACAGAGCGGAGGGGGGGAACGAAGGGACGTCGCAACGTTGAGCGGCGGTCCTTCTTGCGGAGGGTGGAACGAAAAAGACCGTCCCTCCGTTCCGTTCCTCCGTTCCGTTCTTGCGGAGGGTGGAACGAAAAAGACCGTCCCTCCGTTCCACTTAGTAGATGCGGCGGATTTCGCCCTCGATGCCGTACTGCCGGCGGAAGGCCTCCAGATCCGCCTCCGACCGGAGGAGCGCCACGTCCCGGAACTTGCCGGATTCCTTCTCCCGGAAGCCGGCGGTCTGCTCCCCGGTGCAGATGCTGCAGCGGATCACGGGCTCCAGCAGGTCGTGATCGTAGCCGGCGGCGGGGGCCGCCTCCGGCGCCCGCCCCTTCCGCAGCAGGGGCCGGGCGATCCGTTCGTTGAAGAACTCGATCAGCGGCCCCATGAAGAAGGCCGTGATGATCGTTCCCACGCCCACGATGGCCGGGACCCCGCCCCAGGTTCCGCCGCCCAGCAGGAAGCACAGGATGCCCAGCAGGACGCAGACCACGTCCGTGGCGATGCGGATGTACTTGAAGGGGCCCCATTTCCATTTCTCCGCCATGGTGATGGCGATGGCGTCATAGGTGGATACGCCCAGATCCGCGGTCATGTACAGGGCGCTGCCGATGCACAGGACCACCACGCCGACGGCCAGGTATCCGATGCGCAGCGCCATCCCGGGCTCCGGAATCATCCGCTGCAGCCCCTCCTGGGCGAACTGGGTGATGTAGCCCAGGAGGAAGAGGTTGATAAAGGTGGCGATGCCGATCTTCCGCCGGTTGAACACGAGGCTGAAGACCAGCAGGATGCCGTTGACGATCATGTACAGGGTGCCGAAGGAAATCGGAATCAGCCGGTCCAGCCCGCTCATCAGGCTCTGGAACGGATCCACGCCGAAGGCGGCCTCCCGGAAGAAGGCCACGGCCACGGCGCAGGTCACGACGCCGCCCAGGGACATCCAGACGCTTCTGCCCTTCCTTTTCATGAATGACGTTCCCTTCCTTCCGGTCCGTTCTTCCGGGCCGGGACGTCAGGCCAGATCCTCCGCCAGGGCGGCGGGGTTCACCAGCTCAAAGATGGTATAGGCGCCGAAGGAGGCCACCTCCGTCGCTTCCAGCTTCTCGTTGTCCTGCATGGAATAATACAGGTCCACGTTGGCCACCACGGCCACCTTCTGCCGGGCGGCATATTCCGGCTTCCACAGGTTCATGTCCGAAAGCCAGGTCATGTATTTGATGGGATGCTTCCGGGTGCCCGTCTGCACGGGAACGGAACGGGCCTGCCCGTCCGTCAGCTCCGTGAGAACCGCCGCGTCCCAGTAGGAGGCGTAAATCAGGGTATAGCCGTTTTCCTTCAGGTAATCCGCCACGGGCTGCAGGCCCTTGACCGTGTCCGTGTCGTTATACTGCAGCCCCGTATATTCCGCCTTGGAGCTGGAGGTATCCCGGAAGAAGCCGGTATACAGCACGCCGTTGGCCAGCAGCAGGACGCAGGCCAGCAGGGCCAGGGCGCCGTGGACGGAGACGGGGGCATCCCCCGCCAGGAAGGCGAATTGCTTCTTCGCCGCCCGCTTGCCGCGCCGGGCCGGCTTTCCGGCCTCCGCGGCTTCCACGCCGTAGTCCTTCCGGACATCCGCGGCGCCCAGGGCGGGCAGAATCCAGATCATGATCGGCAGCAGATACAGCATGTGCAGCATCTCCTCGCTGGTCAGGAAGAGGAAGACGCAGGTCATGACCAGCTGCACAATGAACCAGAACAGGCTCAGGAACCGGGCCATGGGCTCCTCCGACCGGCGCAGGGTATGCCCGGCCAGGAACAGGCTCAGGATCCAGGCCACCACGCCGCTGATGCCCAGCAGGCCCTCCAGGGAGAAGAGGGGCTGGCTGTTCTGGAAGCCCAGGTCCGCGAAGAGGCTGATCAGCACCGTGTGCAGATCGCCGAAATTGCCCAGGGAGATGGTCTGGGTGCTGTAATCCTTGAAGGTGTACTGATTCGCCAGCACGTTCAGGTTCACCAGATAGCCGATGCCGGCAAAAGCCAGGGGCACCAGCGCCAGCAGCACCCGGGGCGCCTCCTGGCGCAGCCGGGCGCCCTGCTCCCCGTTCTTCTCGGAATGCAGCGCGGTCAGCACCGCCGTCACCGTCAGGGGCAGGATACAGATCATCAGATGGCGGACGCCGCCCAGCCCGGTGGCAAAGGCCGCCGCCGCCAGACCCGCGGTCACCGCCCAGAAGGGCCAGCGCTTCCATGCGTCCAGCCTCCGCGCCGCGCCGAGATACAGCCCGACGATCAGGAAGGAGAAGGCGATCTGGAAGGAATAGTAATTATGGAACAGCACGATGCGCCCGTAGGGAATGCTGAAGGGAAGCATCAGCGCCGCCCCGGCCAGGCAGAAGCGGTTGAAGGGGATCCTTGCCTGGCGGAACAGATAGCCCATCGCGCCCAGCAGCATCAGATCCATGATCACCGAGCCCCAGAAGCGGACCAGGGACCAGTCCGGGGTGAGGCGGAAGAGCAGGGAATAAATGATCTGACAGTCGATCACCTGCAGCTCCGTGGAATACACCCAGGAATCGGACATGATGCCGCCCTCCCGGGCCAGCTTCTCGCTGAGCACCAACTCGGAGGAGGTATCGCTGTCCATCAGCGTCGTGGAGACGGTCCAGGCCGTCCGGATCGTCATCACCAGGGACAGGATCAGCAGCAGCACGCACAGCACCCGCTTCACCAGCGCAAACACCTGTTTCTTGTTCATCTTCCTTTTCCTTCCTTCTTTTCACGGCTCCCCGGGCGTTTCCGCCGGGGCGGGGCCGCGGCTCCGCTCCTTCGCGGGCCTCATTCCTCCGGGATCAGCCGGATGATGTCGCGGAAGGGCATGCACCCCTCGTCCGCCTCCTGCGCCCGGTGGTTCCGGAGAATGGTTTCCGCCGTCCGCTTCATGGCCGGGAACGCCGAGCGGGTCAGCTGGTTGGCATAGATGACCACGTTCACGCCCCGGGCGCGGAATTCCTCCTCCGTCACCGCGTTGAAGCTGGTGGGCACCACCACCAGGGGAACCGCCTGATTCACCCGGCGGAAGCGCTCCGCGAACTCAAAGATCTCCGCAGGATCCTTCTTCCGGGAGTGAATCATGATGGCGTCCGCCCCCGCCTGCACAAAGGCGAAGGCCCGGGCCAGGGCATCCTCCATGCCCCGCTCCAGGATCAGGCTCTCGATCCTGGCGCAGATCATGAAGTCCTTCGTCCGCTGGGCGCGCTTGCCCGCGGCGATCTTCTCCGAAAAATGCTCGATGGAATCCTGGGTCTGGACCACCTCCGTGCCGAAGAGGGAATTCTTCTTCAGCCCGGTCTTGTCCTCGATGATCACCATGGACACGCCCATGCGCTCCAGGGAGCGGACCGTGTACACAAAATGCTCCGTCATGCCCCCGGTGTCCCCGTCGAAGATGATGGGCTTGGTGGTCACCTCGCAGATCTCATCCACCGTGCGGAAGCGGGAGGTCATGTCCACCAGCTCGATATCCGGCTTGCCCCGGGAGGTGGAATCGCACAGGGAGGAAATCCACATGGCGTCGAACTGCTTCGCGCCGCCGTCCTCCGCCACCCGGGTCTCCTCCACCAGCAGCCCGGTCAGCCCGCTGTGGGCCTCCAGGGCCGTCACCAGCCCCTTCATGGCCAGCAGCTTTTTCAGCCGCCCCCGGCGGAAATCCGGGGTGGCCGCCTCCAGCCGCGCCCGCTTCTCCAGGTCGGCATAGCTTTCCTCCCGGGCATAGGGGAACTCCACCAGCTTCCCGCCCTGGGCGGCCAGGATCTCCTGCACCTCCCGGCGGATCGGCGCCTGGATGCCGGTGACCCAGTCATCCCCGTGGACGACGAAATCCGGCCGGTATTTCTCCAGGTTTTCCCGATAGCTGAGGGTCCGCTGGGGCACGACCTGATCCACCATGCTCAGGGACTGAATCAGGGCCATGCGCTCCCGGAAGGGCACCAGGGGGAAGCGCTTGTAGCTGGCCACGGCCTCGTCCCCCAGCACGCCGACGATCAGCTTTCCCAGCTGCCTCGCCCGGCGCAGCAGGGCGATATGCCCGCTGTGGATCAGATCCGTGGAAAAGCACAGGTACACCGTCCGGTTTTCGATCTCCGCCAGCCGGGCGGAAACCGCCTTCAGATCCTCCGGGGTGTCGATTTCGGCGCAGAGCCGGTCCCCCGCGTCCAGGGGGCGCAGCCAGCCGATGCCGGTCAGCCGGTTCAGGGCCTCCTCGGCATAGCAGGAGGTCTCCCCCGCCTCGCACAGCTCCGCGATCCTGTCCAGCCACCGGTCGGCGTCCGCCGGCAGCAGATGATACAGGGCCTGGGCCTCCAGGGCGTTCTCAAAGAAGGGCACCCCGATCCGCTCGACCCATCCGTCCCGGATCACCGCCTTGAAATCCTTTTCCGGCAGGGGCAGGGTGGAGGAAACCTTCACCGAGCTCTCCGGAGAGGCCATGATCTCCGCCAGCACGGAGGGCTCGAAGACCAGATCCCCGTGCATCAGCAGCAGCTCCTGCCCCCGCAGATGCTCCCGGGCGCAGTAAATCGAATAGATATAGTTGGTTTCGGCGTACCGGGGATTGTTCACGAAGGTCAGGTTCAGCCCGGTCTCCAGGCCCCGGCAGTAGGACGTCAGCACCTGGTCGAAATACCCGGTGGTCATGACCACGTCCCGGACCCCGGCCTCCGCCAGCAGCCGCAGCTGCCTGGAAAGGATGGTCTCCCGGGCGGAAATCTCCGTCATGCATTTGGGCTGATCGCTGGTCAGCGCGCCCATCCGGTGCCCCAGACCGGAATTCAGAATGAGTGCTTTCATCTTTGCTTCCTATTCTTCCTCCGCTTCCCGATCCCCGGCGGCCGGCGCCGCGCCGTCCGTGCGCTCGCTGACGATGTACCGGGGGCGGCGCTTGGTTTCCAGGAAAATCTTGCCGATGTATTCGCCCAGCACGCCCAGGGAGATCAGCTGGATGCCGCCCAGGAAGGCCACGGCGATCAGGGTGCTGGCCCAGCCGGCCACGGCCCGGCCCGCGATCCAGGCGATCAGCGCGTAAAGGATCAGCACGAAAGCCACGCAGGAGACGAAGATCCCCACGCCGGTGATGATCCGGATGGGCTTCACCGACAGGCTCGTGATGCCGTCAAAGGCCAGGGCCAGCATCTTCTTCAGGGGATAATGGCTCTTCCCCGCCAGGCGCTCGCTCCGCTCGTAATAGACGCTGGTGGATTTGAACCCCACCAGGGGGAACATGCCCCGCAGGAAGATGTTGACCTCCCGGAAGTTGGCGAATTCCTTCAGCGCCCGGGCGGACACCAGGCGGTAATCCGCGTGGTTGTATACCGTATCCGCGCCCATCCAGTTCAGCAGCCGATAAAAGCTCTGGGCGGTGAAGCGCTTGAAGAAGGTGTCCGTTTCCCGGCTGGAGCGGACGCCGTAAACGATTTCCGCGCCGGCCAGGTATTCATCCACCATCCGGTCCATCGCCCGGATGTCGTCCTGCCCGTCGCAGTCGATGGAAATGGTGATGTCGCAACATTCCCGGGATTCCATCAGCCCGCAGAGCAGCGCGTTCTGATGCCCCCGGTTCCGGCTGAGGCACAGGCCCTGGAAATGCGGATCCTGCCGGCTCAGGTCCTGAATGATCTCCCAGGTGCCGTCCCGGCTGCCGTCATTGACAAAGAGGACGCGGCTGTCCGGATCGATTTTTCCCGCCGCGGCCAGGCGCTCCAGCTCCTCCCGGAAAAGCGGCGCGGTGAGGGGCAGCACCTCCTGCTCATTGTAGCAGGGAACGACGATGTACAGCTTCGGCGCCTTCATGCTTTCCCCGCCTCCGTGTCAAACTCGATGATGTACTGTGGGCTGCGGTTCATGGTGATGAAAATCCGGCCCACATATTCGCCCACCAGGCCCAGCATGATCATCAGGATGCCGGAGAGCAGGAACATGAGGGCCATCAGGCTGGTCCAGCCGGCGTCGATCTGCTCCCGGAGGATCAGCTTCCGCACCACCAGTACCATCCCGACGATGATTCCCGCCAGCGCGCTGCCGCAGCCCATGAAGGTCGCGATCCGCAGGGGCTTGACGGAAAAGGAGGTGAAGGCGTTGACCCACAGCCGGATCAGGGATCCGATGGTGTATCCGCTCTCGCCCTCCGCCCGGGGAAGGTGATCCACCCTCACGTTCGTGATCCGGGTGCTGGACTGCAGGGCCAGGCCGTCCACGAAGGGGAAGGGGCTCTCGCAGCGGATCATCTGGTCGATGACGAAGCGCTTCGCCGCCCAGTAGCTGGCCAGATACAATTCCCGGGGCTTGTTCAGCATCCAGGTGAACATCCGGTTGGTCATCTTCGAGCCCAGATTCCGGAAGTGGGAATGCTGCTTGTGGGCATAGTCCGCGTAGACGATGTCGTGCTCCCCGTCGATGGCGTCGATCAGGCGGAACATCTCCGAGGGCGGATTCTGGCCGTCGTCATCCAGGGAGACGATGATATCCCCCGTCACCTGGCGGTATCCCGCCATGAGGGCGGAATGCTGGCCAAAATTCCGGCTGAAGCAGATCCCGTGGATCCGGGGATTCTCCGCCCGCAGGGCCTGGATCAGCGCCCAGGTTTCATCCGGGGGATTGTCGTTGACCAGAATGATCTCATAATCCGTTTCCGGCCGGGTGGCCATGACCGTTCCAATATCCCGCACCACCTGTCCCAGCGTCTTTTCGCTGTGATAGCAGGGAATCACGCAGCTGATCTTCATTTTCCGAAAAACTCCTTTACCGCGTCCGTCACCCGCGCCTGCTGCTCCTCCGTAATGCTGTCGAACAGGGGCAGCCGCACCAGCCGCTCGCTCTCCCGGGTCGTATACTCATCCTCCCCGTGGAAGCGGCCGTACTTCAGCCCCGCCGGCGCGGAATGCAGCGGCACATAGTGGAACACGCACTGGACGCCCCGCTCCCGCATGAAGGAGATGAAGGCGGTCCGCTGGGCCAGATCCGCGCATTTCAGATAGTACATGTGCGCGTTGTGCCCGCATCCTTCCGGGATCACCGGAACGCCGAAGAGCCCTTCCTCCGCCAGGGGGCGCAGCGCCGCGTCGTAGCGGTTCCAGGCCGCCAGACGCCGCGCCAGCATCTCCTCCGCCTGCTCCAGCTGCGCCCAGAGATAGGCCGCGTTCAGCTCCGAGGGCAGATAGCTGTCGCCGAAGTCCACCCAGGTATACTTGTCCACCTGGCCCCGGAAGAACTTGGAGCGGTTCGTGCCCTTCTCCCGCAGGATCTCCGCCCGCTCGATATGCTCCCCGTCCCGGATCAGCAGCGCGCCGCCCTCCCCCATGGAGTAGTTCTTCGTCTCATGGAAGGAATAGCACCCGAAGTCCCCGATCGTGCCCAGAGCCTTTCCGTGATACGTGGCCATGACCCCCTGGGCCGCGTCCTCCACCACCCGGAGGCCGTGCTTCTCCGCCAGGTTCAGGATCGCGTCCATCTCGCAGGCCACGCCGGCATAATGCACCGGCACGATGACCCGGGTCCGGTCCGTGATCGCGTCGGCGATCTTCTTCTCGTCCAGGTTCATGGTGTCCGGCCGGATATCCACAAACACCAGCTTCGCCCCCGCCAGCACGAAGGCCGTGGCGGTGGAGGAGAAGGTATAGGAGGGGAGGATCACCTCATCCCCCGGCTTCAGGCCGCACAGCAGCGCCGCCATATCCAGCGCCGTGGTGCCGCTGGTGGTCAGCAGCGCCTTGCGGGCGCCGAAGCGCTCCTCGATCCAGGCGTTGCATTTTTTCGTGAAGGCCCCGTCCCCGCAGATCTTCCGGGCCGCGATGGCCTGCGCCATGTATTCCATCTCCCGCCCGGTATACGGCGGCACATTGAAATCAATCATCCGTTTTCCTCCCCCGATTCCTCCGCCGCCCGGCAGAGATAGCATCCCGCCCGGTTGGAGCTGTCCGTCGTTCCGCCGATGCGTTCCGGGTGCATGTCCACGACGCGCAGGATCCGCTCCGGCTCCGTCTCCCGCAGGCGCAGGAAGGCCTCGTAGTCCTCCCGCGTCAGGACGTACCGCACCTCGGCGGGCCGGGGCTCGCAGACCCGGGTAAAGTCCGGCGCCTCCCCGCAGGCGGTCTGAATCACCATGCGCACGAAATCATACCCCGTGGAAAGGCGGACCAGATCGCTGCCGATGCAGTCCCCGCCCATCCGGGCGCCGATCTCGATCAGCCGGATCCTGCCCGCCCCGTCGATCTTGATCTCCGCGTGGGACGCGCCGTTGCGGATCTCCAGGGTGTCCAGCGCGTGGGCCACCACCCGCCGGATTTCCGCCAGGGTCTCCGCCGGCACCCGCGCCGGTTCCCGATGCCCGGTTTCGATGAAATGGGGCGCCCCGGTGGTGAACTTCTCCGTCAGGGCCAGGAAGGTGTGTTCCCCCCGGAAGGAGATGTGCTCCACGCTGTATTCCTTTCCCTCCGCGTATTCCTCCACCAGCGCCTTTCCCTCCAGGCTCTGGCTCCTTGCCGCCTCCCAGGCGGCGGGCAGCTCCGCGGGGGTCAGCACCTTCGTGATGCCCCGGCTGCCGCTGCGGTCCGTGGGCTTCACGATGAGCGGAAAGGGCAGGTCCAGCGCCGCCAGCTCCGCCGCGCTTTCCACCAGCACGCTGCGGGGGCTCGGATCCCCCCGCCGGGCGAAGGCCTCCCGCATCCGGTGCTTGTTGGTGGACAGGAGGGTGCTCTCCGGGCTGTTTCCGGGCAGCCCCAGGGCGTCCGCCACATAATTGACCGCCACCACGGCCAGATCCGAAGCGATGGAGCAGATGCCGCAGATCCCGATCTGCCGGCAAACCTCCAGGATCCGCTCCTTCTCCGTAATGCTGATGGGATAGAAATGATCCGCCGCCTTCTCGCCCACGTCGTCCGCGGCCCAGGCGAACACATGCGTCGTGTAGCCCATCTCCCGGGCCCGCAGGATCAGCGGCAGCTGCAGATAGCTGGCGCCAATGACGGCCAGATTCTTCTTCATCGGCCCCTCCTGTCTCTCCGCTCCGCGGGGAATGAATCACGCTCTCCGGGCGGAGAGCGTCAATCGGTTCGTCAGAAATCGCAGTTCATCGGGGTGCGGAAATAGGGGATGACGTCGCGGATGTTCTCCACCCCGGTCAGGTAGATCAGCAGGCGCTCGAAGCCCATGCCGAAGCCCGCGTGGGTGCACCCGCCGAACCTGCGCAGGTTCACGTACCAGTACATCTCTTCCCTGCTGATGCCCAGCTCATCCATGCGGGCAGCCAGCAGGTCGTACCGGTCCTCGCGCTGGCTGCCGCCCATGAGCTCGCCGGCCCCGGGCACCAGCAGGTCCACCGCCGCCACGGTCTTCCCGTCGTCATTCTGATACATATAGAAGGCCTTGATATCCTTCGGCCAGTTGTATACGAACACCGGGCTGTGGAAATATTCCTCCGTCAGGTACTTCTCGTGCTCCTTGGCGGTATCCTCCCCGTATTTGGGCTCGAACTGGAACTTGGTTCCGTTCTCCATGGCCCTGCGCAGGATCGTGATGGCCTCCTCGTGGGTCACCCGGGCGCAGGTGCTCCCCGCCAGGGCGTTCAGCTTGTCCAGCAGGCCGCCGCCGGTGAACTGGTCCAGGAACTTCAGCTCGTCCGGGCATTTCTCCAGCACGGTCCGGACCAGGCTCTTCAGGAAATCCTCCTCGATGTCCATCAGCTGGTTCAGATCGCAGAAGGCGATTTCCGGCTCGATCATCCAGAACTCGGCCGCGTGGGTCTTGGTGTTGCTGTTCTCCGCCCGGAAGGTGGGCCCGAAGGTATAGATCCTGCTGAAGGCCATGGCGAAGGTTTCGCCCTCCAGCTGGCCCGTCACCGCCAGGGAGGTGGGCTTGCCGAAGAAATCCTGCGTGAAGTCCGGCTTTTCGCCCAGGGGCAGGGTCGTCACCGTGAAGGTGTTCCCGGCGCCCTCCGCGTCATTGCCCGTGATCAGGGGCGTATGCACGTAGACATATCCCCGGTCCTGAAAATAGGTGTGAATGGCCATGGACGCCACGCTGCGGACGCGGAACACCGCCTGGAACAGGCGGGTCCGGGGCCGGAGATAGGCGATCTCCCGCAGGAACTCCAGGGAATGCTTCTTGGGCTGCAGGGGATAATCCTCGGGGCAGTCGCCCTCCAGCGTGATCTCCGCCGCCTGAACCTCCGGCGTTTCGGGATCCCGGTAGCTGGGCACCACCTTTCCCCTCACCCGCACGGCGCTGCCGACCCGGAAGGCCTGGATGGCTTCAAAATCCGCCACCGAGCTGTCGTAAACCACCTGGGGATTCCGGAAACAGGTGCCGTCATAGAAATCGATAAAGCCCATGTTCTTCTGCTTCCGATGGTTGCGGATCCAGCCCTGCAGGGTCACCTCCTGCCCCTGCAGCTCCTTCAGCCGCTCCTTCAACTCCCGGGTGGTCATGATGTCCATGGTTCCCGCCTCCTGAAAAATCAATTTCTTCGGCAGGAATCTTACCATATTCAGGAAGGTTTCGCAAGGCAAAGGGACCCTCTCCCGGGGCTTTTTCTTCCAAATATGTCATTTTTCCTTGACAAATTCGTAAAATTTGTTTAGGATAGGTTGATCGGCTGAAGCGGAGGCTTTCTTCGCTCGCTGTTTTCGATAGATTTGATTCGCTTTTTCGCCTGCCGGGGGCGGTTTCTCCCGGAGGGTGGCTTTCGCGTTTTGATGGAAGCAGCGTTCAGCCGCGGGATATGTCTTCGCGGCTTTTTGTCGTGCCCGCGGCCTGTCTGTCGGGCCATGCCGATCCCGGACTTGAGATTGAGATTCTGAAGAAAAAGGAGGGAACCTGGCACGTGAGCCCCATGATCTGCATTCTGATTGCCCTGGCAACCGCCGCCTGCGGATGCCTGGGCGGGTATACCTACCGGAAGAACTACGTGGAACGGAAAATCGGCCGGACCGAGGATATGGCCAAGCGGCTGTATGACGACGCGGTGAAAAAGGCCGAGGATTACAAGAAGGAAAAGGTGCTGGAGGCCAAGGAGGAAATCCTGAAGGCCAAGGCGGAGAGCGACCGGGAGCGCGCGGAAACCGAGCGGGAGCTCCGGGAGCGCCGCAACGAGGTCCAGCGCAGCGAGCGCCATCTGGACCAGCGGGAGGAGACCCTGGACAAGCGGGAGGATACGCTGAACCGCAAGGCCCAGAGCCTGGAGGACCGGGAGGACAATTACAACAAGAAGCTGGCGGATCTGGGCAAGCAGGAGGCCGAGCTCGAGGACCTCAAGGCCAAGCAGATCAGCGAGCTGGAGCGCATCGCCGCCATGACGCGGGATGAGGCCAAGCAGATCATCATCGACAAGGTGCAGAAGGAAGCCTATCACGACGCCGCCGCCATGGTCCGGGATATCGAGGCCCAGGCCAAGGACGAGGGCGAGAAGAAGGCCCGGAACATCATCGCCCTGGCCATTCAGAAGTGCGCCGCCGATCACGTGGCGGAGAGCACGGTCAGCGTGATCAACCTGCCCAATGATGATATGAAGGGCCGGATCATCGGCCGCGAGGGCCGGAACATCCGGGCCCTGGAGACCGCCACGGGCGTGGATCTGATCATTGACGACACGCCGGAGGCCGTGATCGTTTCCGCCTTTGACCCGGTGCGCCGCGAGGTGGCCCGCCTGGCGGTGGAAAAGCTGATCATGGACGGCCGGATCCACCCCGCCCGCATCGAGGAGACCGTCGAAAAGGCCCGCCGGGAAGTGGAGAACCAGATCCGCGAGGCCGGCGAGAACGCGGTGTTCGAGACCAACCAGCACGGGATTCATCACGAGCTGGTCAAGATCCTCGGCCGCCTGAAGTACCGCACCAGCTACGGCCAGAACGTGCTGAAGCACTCCATCGAGGTCAGCCATCTGGCGGGGCTCATGGCCGCCGAACTGGGCGCGGATGTCCAGCTGGCCAAGCGCGCCGGCCTGCTGCATGATATCGGCAAGGCCGTGGACCACGAGAGCGAGGGCACCCACGTGACCCTGGGCGCCGAGCTGGCCCGGAAGTATCACGAGAGCGAAGCCGTGGTGCACTGCATCATGGCGCACCACAACGATGTGGAGCCCCAGACGGTGGAAGCCGTGCTGGTTCAGGCGGCGGACGCGATTTCCGCGGCCCGGCCCGGCGCCCGCAGGGAGAGCCTGGAGAACTACATCAAGCGGCTGGAGAAGCTGGAGGAGATCGCCAACAGCTTCGACGGCGTGGAGAAGTGCTACGCCATCCAGAGCGGCCGCGAGGTCCGGATCATGGTCAAGCCCGAGGACGTCAACGACGACGGCATCAAGATCCTGGCCAAGGAAATCGCCAAGACCATCGAGGAGCAGATGGAGTATCCCGGACAGATCCGGGTCAACGTCATCCGCGAAACCCGCAGCACCGAATACGCGAAGTAAGCGGCGCGGCGGTTCCTCCGCAGGGAAAAAAATACGGCGTTCGGGAGGAAACTCCCGGACGCCTTTTTGCTGCCCGTTTCGCCCCGGCCCCGGGCCGCGAAAGGCGGAAACGGGGCCGCGAAAAGCGCGCCGGAGACGGAGGGTCTCCGGCGCGCTGGTTTTTTCTCCGCCCGTTCTCAGAACAGGCCGGTGATTTTTCCGTTTTCGTCCACGTCGATGCGTTCGGCGGCGGGGGCCTTCGGCAGGCCCGGCATGGTCAGGATCTCACCGGTCAGGGCCACCAGGAAGCCCGCGCCGGCGGAAACCTTCAGATTCCGGACGGTGATCTCGAAATCCTCCGGGGCGCCCAGCTTCGTCGGATCGTCGCTGAAGCTGTACTGGGTCTTCGCCACGCAGATCGGCAGGTTTCCGTAGCCCAGGGCCGTCAGCTGCTCCGCCTGCTTCCGGGCCGCCGGGGTCAGCACCGCGCCGCGGCCGCCGTAAATCCGCTTCGCCAGGGTGTTCAGCTTTCCTTCGATGGAGTCGTCCAGGTCGTAGGAGAAGGTGAACTCCTCCCGGCCGTTTTCTTCCTCGCAGAGGCGGACCACCTCCCGGGCCAGGGCCTCGCCGCCCTTGCCGCCCTCCGCCCAGACGGTGGACAGCACGGTGTTCACGCCCAGCTCCCGGCACTTCCGGATGATGAAATCAATCTCCGCGTCCGTGTCGGTGGGGAAGCGGTTGATGGCGACGACGCAGGGCAGGTGATAGACCTCCCGCATGTTGCGCACATGGCGCAGCAGGTTCGGGATGCCCTTTTCCAGCGCCTCCAGGTTCTCCGGGGCCAGGTTCTTCTTATCCACGCCCCCGTGCATCTTCAGGGCCCGGACGGTGCCCACCACCACCACCGCGTCCGGCTTCAGGCCGGCCATGCGGCATTTGATGTCCAGGAATTTCTCCGCGCCCAGATCCGCGCCGAAGCCCGCCTCCGTCACTGTATAATCCCCCATCCGCAGGGCCATCCGGGTGGCCATGACGGAATTGCAGCCGTGGGCGATGTTGGCGAAGGGGCCGCCGTGCACGAAGGCCGGGGTGCCCTCCAGGGTCTGCACCAGGTTGGGCTTCAGGGCGTCCCGCAGCAGCGCCGCCATGGCGCCCACCGCCTTCAGGTCCGCCGCGGTGACGGGCTTGTCATCCCAGGTGTAGGCCACCACGATGCGGCCCAGCCGCTCCTTCAGGTCCGTCAGGGACGAGGCCAGGCAGAACACCGCCATGATCTCGCTGGCCACGGTGATGTCAAAGCCGTCCTCCCGGGGCATGCCGTTGGCCTTTCCGCCCAGGCCGTCCACCACGAAGCGGAGCTGCCGGTCGTTCATGTCCACGCAGCGCTTCCAGGTGATCTTCCGGGGATCGATGTTCAGGGCGTTCCCCTGCTGGATGTGATTGTCCAGCAGCGCCGCCAGCAGGTTGTTCGCCGCGCCGATGGCATGGAAGTCGCCAGTGAAATGCAGGTTGATGTCCTCCATGGGCACCACCTGGGCATAGCCGCCGCCGGCGGCGCCGCCCTTGATGCCGAACACCGGGCCCAGGGAGGGCTCCCGCAGGGCGACGGTGACGTCCTTGCCGATGCGCCGCAGGCCGTCCGCCAGGCCGATGGTCGTGGTGGTCTTGCCCTCCCCGGCCGGGGTGGGCGTCATGGCCGTCACCAGGATCAGCCGCCCGGGCTTCCGGTCCGTTTCCGTCAGCAGGGCGGGGTCGATCTTGGCCTTGTAGCGGCCATAGGGCTCCAGGTACTTCTCCGCCACGTGGGCGGTCTTCGCGATCTCCTGGATCGGCTTCATCTCGCAGCTCTGCGCAATCTCAATATCCGTCAGGTATGCCATGCTTTCCTCCCGCATCCGGGCCGGCCCCGCCCCGCGCCGCGGGGAAGGGCTCCGCCCTGTTGTTTATTTGAAGTAGCTCACCGCGGATTCAAACATCCGGATGTCATAGTTCCCGGGCACGTTCCGATACAGGCCCTTTCCGACCCGCTCGCTGTGGCCCATCTTGCCGAAGACCCTTCCGTCCGGGCTGGTGATGCCCTCGATGGCGAACAGGCTGCCGTTGGGGTTGAAGCGCAGATCCAGGGAGGGGTTCCCCTCGGGATCCACGTACTGGGTGGCGATCTGGCCCTTTTCCGCCAGCTGCCGGATCAGGCTTTCCTCCGCCAGGAAGCGGCCCTCGCCGTGGCTGATGGGCACGCTGTAGATGCCCTGCAGCTCCGCCAGCCGCAGCCAGGGGCTCAGGTTGCTGGCGACCCGGGTCCGGACGATGCGGCTCTGGTGCCGCCCGATGGTGTTGAAGGTCAGGGTCGGGCAGTGCTCATCCGTGTCCAGGATCCGCCCGAAGGGCACCAGCCCCAGCTTGATCAGGGCCTGGAACCCGTTGCAGATGCCGCACATGAGGCCGTCCCGCCGATCCAGCAGCTCCGTCACCGCGTCCTTCACCCCGGGGTTCCGGAAGAAGGCCGTGATCAGCTTCGCGCTGCCGTCCGGCTCGTCCCCGCCGGAGAACCCGCCGGGGATGAAAATGATCTGGCTGCCGGCCACCCGGGCCGCGAACTGCTCCGTGCTGCGGGCGATTTCCTCCGCGCTGCGGTTCCGGATGACGAAGATCTCCGCCTCCGCGCCGGCATCCTCCGCCGCCCGGGCGCTGTCGTATTCGCAGTTGGTGCCGGGGAAGGCGGGAATCAGCACCCGCGGCCGGGCGATTTTCACCGCCGGGGCGGGCCAGGCCTTCGCCTCATGCAGGAAGGCTTCCGTCCGGTCCGCGGGGCGGGATTCCGCCGCGCAGCCCCGGAATTCGCGCCGGGCCTGCTCATCCCATTCGGGGTTCAGGGTCGGATACACCTTTTCCAGGGTTCCGTGATACCGCCGATACACCTCGTCCAGGCTCACCCCGCTGCCCCGCCAGGACAGGCGGCCTTCGCCGCCGGTGACCCGGCCCAGCCGCCGCCCCACGGGCAGATCTTCGCTGAGCTCCGCGATGAAGGAGCCGTACACGGGCCGGAACAGCCCGCCCAGGTCCCAGCTCTCGTCCAGGGCGCAGCCCAGGCCGTTGCCGAAGGCCATCTTCATGACGGAAACCGCCGGGCCGCCGGGCTCGCCGGTGCGGCAGGAGACGATTTTGCCCTGCCGGATCAGCTCCGTCACCTGGCGGAAGAGGTCCAGCAGGCTCTCCGTCTTCGGCAGGCCCTGCTCATCCCGCTCCGGCTCCAGCACCACCAGGGGATGCCCCGGCTGCTTCAGCTCGGAGGAGATCACCTCCACGGTCTTGCCGGTGGTCACCGCGAAGGACACCAGGGTCGGGGGCACATCCAGATCCTCAAAGGAGCCGGACATGGAATCCTTGCCGCCGATGGCGGCCACCCCCAGGTTCATCTGGGCGTCGAAGGCGCCCAGCAGGGCCGCCAGGGGCTTGCCCCAGCGCTTCCCGTCCGTTCCGGGCTTCTCGAAATATTCCTGGAAGGTCAGATACACATCCTCAAAGGAGGCGCCGGAGGCGATCAGCCGGCTGACGCTCTCCACCACCGCCAGGTAGGCTCCGTGATAGGGGCTGCGGCTGGTGATCACGGGATCGTAGCCCCAGGCCATGAAGGTGCAGTCGTCGGTGTGCCCCTTCTCCAGGCTCACCTTCTGCACCATGGTCTGGATGGGCGTCAGCTGATTCACGCCGCCGAAGGGCATCAGCACGGTGCCCGCGCCGATGGTGGAATCGAAGCGCTCCGACAGGCCCTGCCGGGAGCAGATGCTCAGGCTGCCCGCCCGCCGGCACAGCTCCTCCGCGAAGGAGCCCTCTCCGGGGGCGGATTCCTCCGCCGGCCGGGAGGCTTCCGGCGTGATTTCGATATGCTTCGGGGCGCCGTTGGAGTTCAGGAACTCCCGGCTGATATCCACGATGGTTCTTCCGTTCCAGTTCATGGTCAGGCGGGGTTCCGCCTTCACCCGGGCCACCGGGGTGGCCTGCAGGTTTTCCGCCGCCGCCAGGGCCAGGAACCGCTCCGTGTCCTCCGGGGCCACCACCACGGCCATGCGCTCCTGGCTTTCGGAGATGGCCAGCTCCGTGCCGTCCAGTCCGTCATATTTCTTCGGCACCGCGTTCAGGTCGATGTCCAGCCCGTCCGCCAGCTCGCCGATGGCCACGGAGACGCCGCCGGCGCCGAAATCGTTGCACCGCTTGATCAGCCGGGTGGCCTCCGGGTTCCGGAACAGCCGCTGCAGCTTCCGCTCCTCCGGCGCGTTCCCCTTCTGCACCTCCGCGCCGCAGGTTTCCACGCTGTGGGCGTTGTGGGCCTTGGAGGATCCCGTGGCGCCGCCGATGCCGTCCCGGCCGGTGGCTCCGCCCAGCAGGATCACCGTGTCGCCCGGCGCGGGCCGCTCCCGGCGCACGTTTTCCTGCGGCGCCGCGGCGATCACCGCGCCGATCTCCATCCGCTTGGCCGCGTAGCCCGGATGATAGATCTCATCCACGATGCCCGTGGCCAGGCCGATCTGGTTGCCGTAGGAGGAATAGCCCGCCGCCGCGGTGGTGACCAGCTTCCGCTGGGGCAGCTTGCCGGGAATCGTTTCGGAAACCGGCTTCGTGGGATCCGCCGCGCCGGTGACCCGCATGGCGCCGTACACGTACGCCCGGCCGCTCAGGGGATCCCGGATGGCGCCGCCGATGCAGGTCGCCGCGCCGCCGAAGGGCTCGATCTCCGTCGGATGATTGTGGGTTTCGTTCTTGAACAGCAGGAGCCAGGGCTCCTTCTTCCCGTCCACCTCCACGTCCATCTTCACCGTGCAGGCGTTGATTTCCTCGCTCTCGTCCAGCTTCTCCAGCAGCCCGCGCCGGCGCAGCGCCCTGGCTGCCACCGTCGCCAGATCCATGAGGCACAGGGGCTTTGCCTCCCGGCCCAGCTCCTTCCGGACCGCGAGATAGCGCTGCCAGGCGCCCTCCAGCACCGGGTCCTCAAAGGCGACCCGGTCGATCTCCGTCAGGAAGGTGGTATGCCGGCAGTGATCGCTCCAGTAGGTATCCAGCATCCGGATTTCCGTGATGGTGGGCTCCCGGCCCTCGGAGCGGAAATAGGCCTGGCAGAAGGCGATGTCGTCCGTGTCCATGGCCAGGCCGTAATCCGCCACGAATTTCTCCAGTCCCGCCCGGTCCAGCGCCGTGAAGCCCTCCAGGGTCGCCACGGTATCGGGAACGGCATACTCCGTCCGCAGGGTGTCCGGCTTCTCCAGGGCGGCCTCCCGGGCCTCCACGGGATTGATGACGTATTTCTTCAGCGCCGCGATCTCCTCCGCCGTCAGCGCCCCGTAAACCAGGTACATCTTCGCGCTGCGGATCAGGGGGCGCTCCCCCCGGGTCAGGATCTGCACGCACTGGGCCGCGGAATCCGCCCGCTGGTCGAACTGGCCCGGCAGGAACTCCACCGCGAAGGCCGCGGCGGCGCCGTCCGTGTCCGCTTCCGCGGAGGTGCGGTCCAGCTGGGGCTCGGAGAGCACCTCCCGCACCGCCAGGTCAAAGGCCTCCTCCGTCAGTCCCTCCACGTCGTAGCGGTTCAGCAGGCGCACCTTCGTCAGGTTCCCGATGCCCAGGAAGGACCGGGCGTCGCTGAGCAGGGCCTGGGCCTCGTTGTCCAGGCCCGGTTTCTTCTCCACAAAAACTCGATAAACCATCTCTTCTTCTCTTTCCTTCCGATTTTCCCGGTTTCCCGGCGCGGGCTTACTCCCGCGCCGCCTGCAGCGCCCGCCGGCCGATATCCCGGCGCATGTACCGGTTGCCGAAGGTCACCCGCTCCGCCCGGGCATAGGCCGCGGAAATCGCGTCCCCCAGGGTGTCCGCCACGGCGGTCACCCCCAGCACCCGGCCCCCGGAGGTGACCAGCTTTCCGTCCTTCTCCGCCGCCCCGGCCACCAGCACATGGGGCCAGATCTCCTCCGGAACGGTGATTTCATATCCCTTTTCATAGGCCGCGGGATAGCCCGCGGAGGCCAGCACCACGCAGCAGGCGTGCCGGTCCGAGAACCGGACCTCCGTCTCCGCCAGCCGGCCCTCCGTCACCGCCCGCATGACCGTCAGCAGGTCGCTTTCCAGCAGGGGCAGCACCACCTGGGTTTCCGGATCGCCGAAGCGGCAGTTGTACTCAATGACCTTCGGGCCGTCCCGGGTGATCATGAGGCCGAAATACAGGCAGCCCCGGAATTCCCGGCCCTCCGCCTTCATCGCCCGGATCGTGGGCAGGAAGATCTCCCGCATGCAGCGGTCCGCGATCTCCGGCGTATAATAAGGGTTCGGCGCCACGGTGCCCATGCCGCCGGTGTTCAGCCCCGTATCCCCGTCCCCGGCGCGCTTGTGATCCATGCTGGAGATCATCGGGATCACGGTTTCCCCGTCCGTGAAGGACAGCACGGAAACCTCCGGCCCCTCCAGGTATTCCTCCAGCACGATCCGGTCCCCGCTGCTGCCGAACTTCCGGTCCTCCATGACCTCCCGGACCGCGTTCTCCGCCTCCGCCCGGGTCATGGCCACGGTGACGCCCTTGCCCAGGGCCAGGCCATCCGCCTTCACGACGATCGGGATCAGCGCGGTCTCCAGCCAGGCCAGGGCCGCCTTCGGGTCGTCGAAGACCTGATAGGCCGCCGTGGGAATGCCGTATTTCTTCATCAGGTTCTTGGCGAAGACCTTGCTGCCCTCGATGACCGCGGCGTTCTTCCGGGGCCCGAAGCAGGGAATGCCCTCCGCCTCCAGCAGATCCACACAGCCCAGGGCCAGCGGATCGTCCGGCGCCACCACGGCGTAATCCACGGGATGACTCTTCGCGAAGGCCCGGATGCCCTCCAGGTCCGTGGCGCCCACGGGAACGCATTCCGCGTCCCGGGCGATGCCCCCGTTGCCCGGCAGGGCCCAGATCTTCTCCACCTCCGGGTTCTTTCGCAGCGACCGAATGATCGCGTGCTCGCGGCCTCCGCCGCCGATGACCATGATCTTCATCCGATGCTCCTTACCTGTTCTTGTTGATCAGCCGGTTTTCCGCCGCGCCGGTTTTCAGGTCCACATAACGGACGTAGAGGCTGATGCGGTTGGCCGCGTTCAGGGAGCCCCACAGGTCGTCCGTGAAATCGTCGATGCTGTCGTCCATGGTGATGCGCTCCGGCTCGCCCTGGAAGGTCGGGATCGGGCTTCCGTCCGTCACATAGGTGTGGATGAAATGGCCCAGGCCGGGCAGGGGCGCGTAATCGTAGGTATAGCGGTTGCAGGCCGTTCCGTGCTCGTCCGCGCTCTTCAGGATGCTCATCTGATAGGTGAAGCTGCCCTCGCCGAAGGTGATCATGCCGCTGATGCGGGGGGTGAAGTTCGGTCCGTCCGGCTCAAAGCACCGGGACGCCAGCGCCTCGGAGAAGGTCTTGCCCGCCTGCAGGCCCTCGTACACCGTGTCCGTCTGGTTGCCGTTGGTCACGATCAGCCGGCTGCCCAGCTGCCGGATGGCCGCATAGATGATCAGGGACGGATCCACCACCTTCGAGGCGTCGAAGGGCTCGGTGAACACCTCCCCGTTCCGCTCCGTGAAGATCCGGTTCCGGCTGTTCTCGCTGCGGCCCATGATGAAATAGGCCGCCACGGCCTTCGTGCCGTCGGGGGTCATGCCCAGGACAATGCCCCGGCCGGGATAGGGGTTGCCGGACAGCAGCTCGTCCGGGGTGTGAATCGCATAAATGTTCATTTCGTTTTCCTCCCTTGCAGGTCTTTTGCCGCGTTCCCCGGGGGGCGCGGCCTGTTTCAGTTCCGGATCAGGGCGGCGCAGACCGTCTCCGCCGCCTCGGGCAGCAGGATCCATTCCGCCTGCTCCATCACCCGGCGCTGCAGGATTTCCGGCGTGTCCCCCGGAAGCACCTCCACCGCCTTCTGGGCGATGATCTCCCCGCCGTCGGGGATCTCGTTCACAAAATGCACCGTCGCCCCGGTGACCCGGACGCCCCGCGCCAGGGCCGCCTCATGCACCTTCAGGCCGTAAAAGCCCGCGCCGCAGAAGCTGGGGATCAGGCTGGGGTGAATGTTCAGGATCCGGCGGTCGTAGCGCCGGGTGAAATCCGCCGTCAGGATGCTGAGGAAGCCCGCCAGGATGATCAGGTCGATCCCATGGGCCTCCAGCGCCTCCCGCAGCGCCGCCTCGAAGGGCGCCTGTCCCCCCAGGGCCTTTTTGCCGATTTCCATCCCGGGCACGCCGGCCTTCTTCGCCCGCTCCAGGGCATAGGCCCCGGGCCGGTCGCTGACCACCAGCGCCACCTCGCCGCTCTTCAGCTTCCCCGCCGCCTGGGCGTCCAGGATCGCCTGCAGATTCGTGCCGCCGCCGGAAACCAGCACGGCGATTTTCGCTTTCTTCATGCCCGCTCCTTATTCCGCAATCTCGATCTTCCGGTCCGATTCCCGGATGACACCGATCTCGTAGGCGTCCTCGCCCCGGGCCCGGAGGATCTCCAGGGCCTCGTCCTTCTGCGCCGCGGGCACCACGATGCTCATGCCCACGCCCATGTTGAAGGTGTTGAACATATCCCGCTCGGAGATGCCGCCCTCCCGGGCGATCAGGTCGAAAATGGGCAGCACCCGCACGGCCTTCCGGTCGATCCGGGCGCCCAGCCCGTCGGGAATGCTGCGCGGGATGTTCTCGTAGAAGCCGCCGCCGGTGATGTGGCTGATGCCCTTCACGTCCACCCGCTCCAGCAGGGCCAGCACCGGCTTCACATAGATCTTCGTGGGGGTCAGCAGCGTCTCCCCCAGGCTCCTTCCGCCCAGCTCCGGCCGGGGAGAGGTCAGGTCCGCCCGCTCCACGTCGAAGACCTTCCGCACCAGGCTGAAGCCGTTGGAATGCACCCCGGAGGAGGGGAGGGCCAGCACGATGTCCCCCGGCGCCATCCGGGAGGGATCCAGGATCTTTTTCTCATCCACGATGCCCGTGGAATAGCCCGCCAGGTCGTATTCATTCTCCGGATAGAAGCCGGGCATCTCCGCGGTTTCGCCGCCGATGAGCGCCGCCCCGGCCTGCACGCAGCCCTCGCATACGCCCCGGACGATCTGCTCGATCCGCTCCGGAATATTCCGGCCGCAGGCGATGTAATCCAGGAAGAACAGCGGCTTCGCGCCGCAGCAGATAATGTCGTTGACGCACATGGCGACGCAGTCGATGCCCACCGTGTCATGCCGGTCCATCAGGAAGGCCAGCTTCAGCTTCGTGCCGACGCCGTCGGTGCCGGACACCAGGATCGGCTTTTCCATTCCCGCCAGATCCGGCGCGAACAGGCCGCCGAAGCCGCCCAGCCCGCCGATGACCCCGGGGGTGTTCGTCCGGGCGATGTGCTTCTTCATCAGCTCCACGGACCGGTAACCGGCGGTGATATCCACGCCCGCCGCGGCATAGGCTTCCGATTTCGAGTTCTCGATCATTTTTTTCTCCTTTGTTCCGGATCGGTTTTCGGTCTTCCGCGCCCTATTCCCGGCCGTCCCAGCAGTAGGTGCACAGCTGGCAGGGATCCAGGCCGATGGCTTTCACGACCCCTTCCAGGCTCTGGAATTCCAGGGAGGCGAAATGGAATTTCTCGCAGATGGCCTCCCGCATCCGCCTGCCCCGCTCCGTGGCGCCGTCGGCGTATTCCGTCAGGTGATTCAGGCCTTCCTCGCCCTCCAGCTCCACGATGACCCGCCGGGCGATCAGCTCCATGTCCGAATTGCTCCGGGAGAAATTCAGGTATTTGCAGGCGTACATGATGGGCGGGCAGGCGCTGCGCATATGCACTTCCTCCGCGCCGTTCTCGTACAGGAATTCCACCGTTTCCCGCAGCTGGGTGCCCCGGACGATGGAATCATCCACGAAGAGCAACTTCTTTCCCCGGATCAGCTCCTGCACGGGGATCTGCTTCATCTTGGCGATCTTGTCCCGGTCCTTCTGGGTGGCCGGCATGAAGGAGCGGCTCCAGGTGGGGGTGTACTTGATGAACGCCCGGGCGAAGGGCCGGCCGCTGCGGTTCGCGTACCCGATGGCGTGGGGGGTTCCGCTGTCCGGGACGCCGCCCACGTAATCGATCTCCCCGGTCCTGCCCGCGTCCATGTCGTTCTCGGCCAGGATGGCGCCGTTCCGGTACCGCATGGTCTCCACGTTCACGCCCTCGTAGGTGGAGGTGGGGTAGCCGTAATAGCTCCAGAGGAAGGAGCAGATCTTCTTTTCCTTCCGGGGCGGGCTCAGCTGCCCGCAGGCCTCCGGGCTCAGCTCCACGATCTCCCCGCTGCCCAGCTCCCGCACGTCCTCGTAGCCCAGCTTCTGATAGGCGAAGGATTCGAAGGACACGGCATAGCCGTCCTCATCCCGCCCGATCTGCACCGGCAGGCGGCCCGCCCGGTCCCGGGCGGCGATCAGGTGCCCGTCGTCCTTCAGGATCAGGATGTTCGCCGTGCCCTGGATGGACTTCTGGGCGAACCGGATCCCCTCCGCGAAATCGCTCTTCTGGTTGATCAGGGCCGCCAGCAGCTCCGTCTGGTTGACCCGGCCCCCGGTCATGGAATCGAAATGCCCGCCGCTGAAGGACAGGAAATGGTCGATCAGCTCCTCCGCGTTCCGGATCACCCCGGTCATGCAGAGGGCATAGGTGCCCAGGTTGGAGCGGATCAGCAGCGGCTGGGGATCGCTGTCCGAAATGCAGCCCATGGCCGAGCATCCCCGCATCTCCTCAAAGATGTGCTCAAACTTCGTCCGGAACGGCGCGTTTTCAATGTTGTGGATCTTGCGCTGCAGCCCGATCTCCGGATCCCAGGCCGCCATGCCGGCCCGCCGGGTTCCCAGATGGGAGTGATAATCCACGCCGAAGAACACGTCCAGCATGCTGTCCCTGCGGGACGTAATTCCAAAAAAACCGCCCATATGTTTTTCTCCCTTCCCCCGGTCTCAGCCGCAGGCCTCCGCGATAGCCGCGTCCTTCTTCCGCACCGCCTCCGCGTCCGCCTTCCGCTTCGCGTCCAGCTTCCCGGCCAGCGCCGCGTCCTCCACGGCCAGCATCTGCGCCGCCAGCAGCGCGGCGTTGGCGCCGCCGCCCACCGCCACCGTGGCCACCGGGATGCCCGTGGGCATCTGCACCGTGGACAGCAGCGCGTCCAGCCCGTCCAGCAGCGGCCCCGCGCAGGGAATGCCGATCACGGGCAGGGTCGTGTTCGCCGCCAGGGCGCCGGCCAGATGGGCCGCCATGCCCGCCGCGGCGATGAGGACGCCGAAGCCCCGCTCCCGGGCGTTCCGGGCGAAGTCCCGGGCCTCCTCCGGCGTCCGGTGGGCCGAATAGACATGCACCTCATAGGGAATCTCCAGCGCCTTCAGCATGTCCGTGGCCTTCTTCACCACGGGCAGGTCGCTGTCGCTTCCCATGACAATTCCGATCTTCTTCATTCTTTTTTCCCCGTTTTCCGTTCCGCGCCGGCCGCCGGCGCGGAGCTCCTTTCCGAAATCAATGGTGGAACAGCCGCATGCCGGTGAAGCACATGGTCATGCCGTAGGCGTCCGCGCACGCGATCACCGCGTCATCCCGGATGGATCCGCCGGGCTCGGCGATGTATTTCACGCCGCTGGCCGCCGCCCGCTGAATATTGTCGCTGAAGGGGAAGAAGGCGTCCGATCCCAGGGCCACGCCCTGCCGGGTCGCCAGGAAGGCCTTCTGCTCCTCCCGGGTGAAGGGCTCGGGGCGAACCGTGAAGTACTTCTGCCAGTTGCCCTCGGCGCAGACGTCCTCCTCGTTCTGGTTGATGTATCCGTCGATCACGTTGTCCCGGTCCGGCCGGCCCAGATCCGCCCGGAAGGGGAGGTTCAGCACCTTTTCATGCTGCCGGAGGAACCAGGTGTCCGCCTTGCTGCCCGCCAGGCGCGTGCAGTGAATGCGGCTCTGCTGGCCCGCGCCGACGCCGATGGCCTGCCCGTCCACCGCGTAGCAGACGGAGTTCGACTGGGTGTACTTCAGGGTGATCAGGGCCACGATCAGGTCCCGGACCGCCGTCTCCGGCAGATCCCGGTTCTTCGTGACGATGTTGCCCAGCAGCTCCCGGTCAATGCGGAAATTGTTCCGGCCCTGCTCGAAGGTGATGCCGAAAACCTGCTTGCGCTCCCGGACCTCCGGCACATAGTCCGGGTCGATCTGCACGATGTTGTAATTGCCCTTCCGCTTGGTCTTCAGGATCTCCAGGGCCTCCGGATCATAGCCCGGGGCGATGATGCCGTCGGACACCTCGCGCTTCAGCAGCCGGGCCGTGGCCACGTCGCAGGGATCGCTCAGCGCCACCCAGTCCCCGAAGGAGCACATCCGATCCGTTCCCCGGGCCCGGGCATAGGCGCAGGCCAGGGGGGAATCGTCCAGCCCCTCCGCGTCATCCACGAAGCACGCCCGCTTCAGCTCCGGGCTCAGGGGGATGCCCACCGCCGCGCTGGTGGGGCTCACGTGCTTGAAGGAGGTCACCGCCGGCAGCCCCAGGGCTTCCTTCAGCTCCTTCACCAGCTGCCAGCTGTTGAAGGCGTCCAGAAAATTGATGTAGCCGGGGCGTCCGCTGAGAATCTGAATCGGCAGGTCTCCGCCGTCCGCCATGTAGATCTTCGCTGGTTTCTGATTCGGGTTGCAGCCATACTTCAGCTCAAATTCCTTCATCGTTCCCGTCCTTTCCTTCCCCCGCGCCGCGGGAGGGTCCCGTAATGCTGCCCTTTCCGCTGAAAAGGCCCCTGTATCTTATCTGAAAATACGAACATTGTCAACAAAAAAGCATGCAATTTCTGCGAAATGAACGAAAAAATCCGAACATTCGAAAATAAATGTTCGGATTTTGGGGATTCAGATCCCCGCCGCCCGGGTTTCGCACCAGGCGCAGCGATATTCCTTTTCCTTCCGGTCCGTGAGCAGGAACACCTGGGGCAGCTCCTGCTCCGTGGTGGAAATGCAGCGGGGATTCTTGCACCGGATCACGTTTTCCAGCCGCTCCGGCACATCGATCTGCTTCTTTTCCGCCCGCACGCCGTTCCGGATGATGTTCACCGTGGCGCCGGGATCCACGTAGCCGATCACGTCCAGGTTCAGGGAGAAATCCCCGTCGATCTTGATGATGTCCTTCTTTCCCAGCTTCCGGGAGGAGACGTTCATCATCATGGCCACCGGGGTTTCCGTCCCGTGGAGGCCCAGCAGCTCATACAGCTTCATGCCCCGCCCCGCGGCGATGTGGTCGATCACAATGCCGTTCTGAATGGAATCCACCGTCATCTTTCTTTCTCCCCCTTCTCAGCCCAGTCCCAGCAGCATCAGGATCAGCGCCTCGCGCATGAACTTTCCGTTCAGGACCTGCTTGAAATAGCACGCCCGGGGATCCTGGTCCACCGCCACGGAAATCTCGTTCACCCGGGGCAGGGGATGCATGACGCACAGGTCCTTCCGGGCCCGCTTCAGCTTCTCCGGGGTCAGGATGTAGCTGTCCTTCAGCCGCAGATAGTCCTCCTCGTTGAAGAAGCGCTCCCGCTGCACGCGGGTCATGTACAGGATGTCCAGATCCCCGATGACGCTCTCCAGATCCGTCTCCTGGGTATAGGGAATCCGCTTTTTCTTCAGCGATTCGTTCTTCACATAGGAGGGAACCTTCAGCTCCTCCGGGCTGATGAGCACGAAGCGCACGCCCTCATACCGGCTCAGGGCGCTGATCAGGGAATGCACCGTGCGGCCGAACTTCAGATCGCCGCACAGGCCCACCGTCAGCCCGGAGAACCGCCCCTTCTCCCGGCGGATGGTCAGCAGGTCCGCCAGGGTCTGGGTGGGATGGCTGTGGCCGCCGTCCCCGGCGTTGATCACCGGAACCGTGGCGTTCATGGCCGCCACCCGGGCCGCGCCCTCCTTGGGGTGCCGCATGGCGATGATGTCCGCGTAGCAGGAGACGGTTTTCACCGTGTCCGCCACGCTCTCGCCCTTGGCGGCGGAGCTGGCGTCCGCCCCCGCCACGGTGATCACCCGGCCGCCCAGCTCGTACATCGCCGCCTCAAAGCTGAGGCGGGTGCGGGTGCTGGGCTCAAAGAACAGCGTGGCCAGCTTCTTCCGCCGGCAGGCCTCCGCGTAGTCGTCCGGGCGGGCGATGATGTCCTCCGCCCGGTCCATCAGGGCGTCCAGCTCCTCCAGGGACAGATCCGGGATATCGAGGATGCTTCGCATGTCTTATGCCTCCCGCCACGCGGCGTCCTGCGGATTGTTCCGGAAGGCGATGAGCCGCCGGATATCCGCCTCCCGGATATAGCCCTCCTTCGCCGCTTCCTCCGCGATGATGTCAAAGTTCGTCAGGCTGACATTCCGGACCCCGGCGGCCTCCAGCCGCTCGATGCCCCGGCGCATGCCGTAGGTAAAGATGCTGGCGATGCCAAGCACCTGGGCGCCGGCCTCCCGCAGCACCTCCACCACCTCCAGCACGCTGCCGCCGGTGGAGATCAGGTCCTCCACCACGACCACCTTCTGGCCCTTCTCCAGCCGGCCCTCGATCTGGTTCTGCCGGCCGTGGTCCTTGGCGCCGCTGCGGACGTAGCCCATGGGCAGGCCCATCAGATGGCCCGTGATGGCCGCGTGGGCGATGCCCGCCGTGGAGGTGCCCATCAGCACCTCCGCCTCCGGATATTCCGCGCGGATCACCTCCGCCAGGGCTTCCTCCACATCCGTCCGCACCGCCACATCCGTCAGGGTCAGCCGGTTGTCGCAGTACACCGGGCTCTGGATGCCGCTGGCCCAGGTGAAGGGCTCCTCCGGCCGGAAAAACACCGCCCGGATCTTCAGCAGATCCCGGGCAATCCTGCGGTTGATTTCCTGCATTTCCATTCTTCTTCTCCTCCTGCCGTATCTTCCGTCCGCCGCCGGGGCGGCCTTCCGCTCAGTCCACAAACTCCCTCCGGCACCGCTCCCAGGCCGCCACCGGATCCTCCGCCTGCGTGATGGGCCGGCCCACCACGATGTAATCGCTGCCGATCCGCCGGGCCTCCGCCGGGGTCATGACCCGCTTCTGATCGTCCGCCGCCGCGTCCGCGAAGCGAACCCCGGGCGTCACGGTCAGGAAATCCGCGCCGCAGACCTCATGCACCCGGCCCGCCTCCAGCGGGGAGCAGACGACGCCGTCCAGCCCGGCCTGCCGGGCGTTCTTCGCGTAATGCAGCACCACCTGATCCAGGGGCCGGTCGATCCACAGATCCCGCTCCATGGCCGCCTGATCCGTGCTGGTCAGCTGGGTCACGGCGATCAGCAGCGGCCGGGTGCCGTCCGGGCGGGTCAGGCCCTCCACCGCCGCCTCCATCATCGCAATCGTGCCCGCCGCGTGAAGGTTCGTGATGTCCACATCCAGATCCCGCAGAACGGACATGGCCTTCTTCACGGTGTTCGGGATATCATGCAGCTTCAGATCCAGGAAGATCCGGTGCCCCCGCTTCCGGATTTCCCGCACCATGCCGGGGCCCTCCGCGTAGAACAGCTCCATCCCGATCTTGACGAAGGGCTTTTCCCCCTCAAACCGGTCCAGGAAGGCCAGGGTCTGCTCCCGGCTCGCAAAATCACAGGCAATGATGACGTCCTTTCCCATGCGCTGAATTCTCCTCTCTGTTTATTCTCCGCGTCCTTCGCCCAGCTCCGCCAGGCTCCGGATGCCGTACCGATCCATGGCTTCCGGCAGCGCCTCGATGATCTTCAGGCTGGCCAGGGGATCCGCCAGGTTGGCCGCCCCCACCTCCACGGCGGCCGCGCCGGCCATCATCATCTCCAGCACGTCCTCCGCCTTCGAGACGCCGCCCATGCCGATCACCGGGATCCGCACCGCCCGGCAGACCTGCCAGACCATCCGCAGCGCCACGGGGAAGACGCAGGGCCCGCTGACCCCGCCCATGACGTTGGCCAGCACCGGGCGGCGGGTCCGCAGGTCGATCCGCATGCCCTGCAGGGTGTTGATCAGGCTGATGCCGTCCGCCCCCGCGTCCTCGCAGGCCTTCGCCATCTCCGCGATGTCCGTCACGTTCGGGCTCAGCTTCATGATCACCGGCTTGGCCGTCACTTTCTTCACCGCCCGGGTCACCTCCGCCGCCTGCTTCGGATCCGTGCCGAAGCTCATGCCGCCCCCGTGCACGTTGGGGCAGGAGATGTTCACCTCCAGCCAGCCCACCTGGGGCTCCCGGTCCAGCAGGGCGCAGGTCTCCGCGTACTCCGCGACGCCGAATCCGCTGACGTTGGCCATGACCGGCTTTCCGAAGACCTTCCGGAGCTTCGGCAGCTCCTCGGCGATGACCCGCTCCACCCCCGGATTCTGCAGCCCCACCGCGTTGATCATGCCCGCGGCGCATTCCGCGATGCGGGGAGTGGGATTGCCGAAGCGGGGCTCCCGGGTGGTTCCCTTGAAGGAAAAGGTGCCCAGGCGGTTGATGTCATACAGCTCCGCGAACTCATATCCGAACCCGAAGGTTCCGCTGGCGGGGATCACCGGATTGTCCAGCGGAATGCCGCACAGGGTCACCCGCAGCCGGTCCGCCTCCCGCATCATGTCCATGCAATCTCCCCCTTCCGGAACACCGGGCCCTCCCGGCAGACCCGCTTCGGGCCGCCGGCCGTGGAAACGGTGCAGCCCATGCAGGCGCCGAACCCGCAGCCCATCCGCTCCTCCAGGCTGAATTCGCCTTCCATCCGCGCCGCCCGGTCCACTGCCCGCAGCATCGGCACCGGCCCGCAGGCATAGAAATAGGTGGCATCCTCCGGCAGGGCGTCCGTCACGAAGCCCGGGGTGCCCCAGCTGCCGTCCGCCGTGGTCACGGTGACGCCGCAGCCCAGCGCCCGGAATTCCTCCTCCGCGAAGACCTCCTCCCGGCGGTTGAACCCCAGCACCGCCCGGACCTCCTTCCCCTGCCCCCGCAGCTCCCTTGCCAGCCAGTACAGGGGCGGCACGCCCACGCCGCCGCCCAGCAGCACCGGCCGCGGGCCCGAGCGGCTCAGGTCATAGCCGTTGCCCAGCCCGGTCAGCACATCCAGCGTTTCTCCGGGGAGCATCCCGGCCATCTGCCGGGTACCTTCCCCCACCGTTTTGTAGATCAGCGTCAGGGAATCCTCCCCCCGGTCGAACACCGAGATCGGCCGCCGCAGGAAATGCCCCTCCAGCTTCAGGTTCACGAACTGTCCCGGCCGCTCCGCCCCGCTGACATCCCCGGTCAGCCGCATGCGCCAGACGTCCTTCGTCAGGGGAAGGTTCTCCCCGATCCGCAGCACCGCTTGCTTCACGCCCTCCAGGTCTCCTTTCCGCCGCACACCGTCCGCAGGCACTTTCCCCGGACCTGCCAGCCCGCGAAGGGCGTGGCCTTTCCCCGGGACAGGAACTCCTCCGGATCGATCCTGTATTCCGTCTCCAGATCCCATTCGCACCAGTCGTCCTCCGGCTGCGGCAGGCCGAAGCGGCGCCGCGGCGCCTCCGTCAGCAGGCGGACCAGCGCCTCCAGGGGCAGGGTGCCCGGCCGCACCAGCCCGGTATACAGCACCGGGAAGGCGGTTTCCAGGCCCACGATGCCGAAGGCGCTGCCCGCCAGGCCCCGGCTCTTTTCCTCCGCGCTGTGGGGCGCGTGGTCCGTGGCGATCATGTCGATGGTGCCGTCCAGCAGGCCCTCCATCAGCGCGTCCCGGTCCGCGCGGGTGCGGATGGGCGGATTCATCCGGAAACGCCCCTCCTCCCGCAGGTCGTCCTCGGTCATCAGCAGATAGTGGGGCGCGGTTTCGCAGGTCACGTCGACCCCCTCCCGCTTCGCCCGGCGGATGATCTCCACGCTCTCCCGGCAGCTGATGTGGCACACGTGATAGGCGCAGCCCGTTTCCTTCGCCAGGCGCACGTCCCGGGCGATGGGCCGCCATTCGCTCTCGGAGCAGATGCCCCGGTGCCCGTGGGCCGCGGCATACGCGCCGTCGTGAATATAGCCGCCCCGGACCAGGCTGTCCTCCTCGCAGTGGGCCGTCACGATCCGGCCCAGCTTCCGGCACGCCTCCATCAGGGAGCGCATCATGCTCTCGCTCTGCACGCCGCGCCCGTCGTCGGAGAAGGCCACCACCCGGTCCGCCATCCCCGCCAGGTCCGCCGGCTCCGCGCCGCGCTCGCCCACGGTCAGGGCGCCGTAGGGATGCACCCGGCAGAAGCCGCCGCTCTCCCGGATCAGCCGCTCCTCCTCCGCCAGGTGCTCCGGCGAATCGGGCACCGGGTTCAGGTTCGGCATGGCGCAGACGTCCGTATAGCCGCCCCGGGCCGCCGCCCGGCTGCCGGAGGCAATCGTTTCCTTATAAGAAAAACCCGGCTCGCGAAAGTGCACATGCACATCGCAAAAGCCGGGAAATCGATGAACCGTCCGAGGGGTTTCGCTCGAAAAACGCATGCTGTCCTCCCGTTCCGCATCTTTCCGATCTCACAGGGTCGGTTTCAAGATCCCCGGCGGCCGCGGCCGCCGGCTGGGGGTTCCGGGATTTTTATATCATATCGCCCCGGGAATGTCAACGCCCGCCCGGGAAAACCGCGCCCCGTTCCCCGGATCCAGAAAAACACGAAAAAAGCAGAAAAGGCATTGAAGGACGCCCGGTTTCTTTTTACAATAGGGGCGTCAGCGGAAGCGCGCAGGAAACATCCCCCTCCGGGGATGACCGAAGGAGCAATACTCTCAGGTGCACAGACTGTGCGTGGATGACACTCTGGAGAATCCCGGCTTGCCGGGTGCCGAAGGGGCAAGGCCGTTCCCGGCCAATCTCTCAGGCAAAAGGACAGAGGCCCGCTTCTCCCCGCCGGGGAGAGGATCCTGTCCCGCGCGCCTGGGATTTCGCTTCGGCGAAATCTCATTTTTTTATGGAAAGGAAGGATTCCTCATGGCTGATTTCACGCAAACGGTCGCCTCCGTCAATGACGCTGTCAACGGCGTGGTCTGGGGCGTTCCCGCCCTGGTCCTCCTGATCGGAACCGGCGTCCTGATGACGGTTCTGACCCGCTTCTTCCAGTTCCGCCGCTTCGGGCACATGTGGTCCAACACCATCGGCGGCCTCTTCCGGAAGGAAAAGGGCATCCGGCACAGCGGCGACCGGCATTCCATTTCCCAGTTCCAGTCCCTGTGCACCGCGCTTTCCGCCACCATCGGCACCGGAAACATCGCGGGCGTTGCCTACGCCATCACCATGGGCGGTCCCGGCGCCGTCTTCTGGATGTGGGTCGCGGCCATCGTGGGCATGATGACCAACTATTCGGAAAACGTGCTGGGCATTTTCTTCCGCCGCCGGAATGAAAAGGGCGAGTGGAGCGGCGGCGCGATGTACTATCTGAAGGACGGCGTCGGAAAAATGAAGTACGGCCGGGTTGTCGGCCCCGTGCTGGCGGTGCTCTTCTCCGTCTTCGCGATCCTGGCCTCCTTCGGCATCGGCAACATGGGGCAGGTGGCTTCCATCACCGAGAGCATCAACACCCTGATCCCCGCGGATGCCGGAACGGTCAACCTGGTCACCGGCCTGGTGCTGATCCTCCTGCTGGCCCTGGTCATCCTCGGCGGGCTGAAGCGGATCGCCACCACCAATGAGCGCGTCGTGCCCTTCATGGCCGTGTTCTTCATCATCGGCTCCCTGATCATCATCATGATGAACATCTCCCGGGTGCCCGCCGCCTTCGGCGCGATCTTCGCCGGCGCCTTCAATTTCAAATCCGCCGCCGGCGGCGTGGGCGGCGCGGTCATCGCCCAGGCCATGACCTGGGGCTTCAAGCGGGGCGTTTTCTCCAATGAGGCCGGCCTCGGCTCCTCCGTCATGGTGCACTCCGCCTCCAACGTGAAGGAGCCCGTGGTGCAGGGGCTGTGGGGCATCTTCGAGGTCTTTGCGGACACCCTCATCGTCTGCACCTGCACCGCGCTGGTCATCCTGACCACCGGCGTCGTGGATCTGGAAACCGGCGCTTCCATCTCCGGCGCGTCCAAACTGGGCCTGGCCACGGAAGCCTTCACCAAGTCCTTCGGAACCTTCGGCGGCATCTTCCTGGCGGTGGCGGTGTGCCTCTTCGCCTTCACCACGATCCTGGGCTGGAGCTACTACGGCTCCAAGGCCTGGGAATACCTGTTCGGCACCAAATCCACCCTGGCCTACAAGATCGTGTTCATCGCCATGGTTATCGTCAGCGCCACCATGAACGTCTCCCTGGCCATCGACCTGAGCGACACCTTCAACGGGCTCATGGCCATCCCGAACCTGATCGGCGTGGTCTGCCTCAGCGGGCTCGTCGTCCGCATCACGAAAAACTACAGCGCCCGGAAGATCCGGAAGGATCAGCCGGAGCTGGAGCCCATGTACTCCGCCTTCCCGGAGATCCAGAAGGAGCAGGAGGCCCGGGAGGACTGAGCGGTCCCCCCGCAAAAAGCAGCACCCCGGCCGGGCGAACCGCCCGCCGGGGTGCTGTTTCTTTCCGGTTCCTTCCGGATTCCGTTTTTCCGCCGCTGCTCCGCCTCAGTCCTCCGCGACATGCATGCGCTCGCGGAGCAGGAGCAGGGCGTTCTGGTGCCGGAGCTTGACCGCGCCGTAGCTGAGGCCCATGATCCCCGCGATCTCGGTCAGCGGCTTTCCGTCGTAATAGCGAAGCACGATGATGTCCCGCAGCTGCTCGGGCAGGCTCCGGAGCGCGCCGGCCAGCTCGTCCAGCGTCTCCCGGCTCAGCAGGCTCTCGTCCACCTCGCTGTCGTCGGACAGGTTTTCGTCGAGCTCCTCCGTCGGCCGCGTCCTGCGGTAGCGGTCGATCAGGGTGTTCCGGGTGATCGTGAAGATCCAGGTGCTGACGGAAGCCTTGGAATCGTCGTATTCCTCCAGCTTCCGCTGCACCTTCAGAAAGACCTCGGAACAGAGGTCCTCCGCGTCCGCCCGGTTTCGGATCCGGGCGGAAAGATATCCCATGACCTTGCCGTGATACTCCGTATAAACCTGCTCCAGCGTCGGCAGACTCATTGCTTCTCCCCGGGGTTTTCCTTCCGGACGGGGGGGACCGGCTGGCCCGCCGCCGCGACCCACTCCATCTCATCCATGGTCAGCTCCCGGGCTTCATACTTCCCGTGAACCGCATCGATGATCCGCTGCAGGTCCGGACTCCCCTCAAATTTCTGATAGTCGAACAGTGCTCTGATCGTTCTTTCCACCGTTCGTCCCTCCCTTCCAGGTGATCTCACCAGTTGATACGGAGCTGCCGGCAAGGTGGCAGATAGTTCCCTGAAAAGATTTTAACCGAATTCAAAGAAATGTCCAGAGGTATTTTGAAAAACGGGAATCCGTGGTATGATGGGTATCATTCCGATCTCTGAACTGCCGCCGGAATGGCGCGAAAGGAGGATCCGGCCATGGATCAGTCCCTGTTTCGAAAGGAAAGCATGGAGCATCTCTCCTCTCCGGAGGAGCTGCATACCTATATGAAAGTGACCAGCCCCCGCCTGTGGATGCTGCTCTCCGCCATTCTGGCCCTGCTGGTCGGCTTTGTGATCTACGCGTCCACCACGGTCATGGAAAGCTCCCTGAAGGCGGAATTCCGGATCGAGACGGCCGGGGCGGGGGAGGCCTCCTATTCCCTCGTTTACGCACAGCTTCCCGTTTCCCAGGCGGAAACCCTCCGGACGGGCATGCCGGTGCGGGTGCTGGGCCGGACCGGGAAGATCAGCGAGATCTCCCAGAGCGAAACGGAGCTCGTCGCCTTCGTGGATCTGGGCGCGGATTATCTTCCGGTGCCGGACGGAACGTACGAGGGAGAAATCGTCACGGAATCCACCACGCCCCTCAGCTTCCTTCTGAACTGAGGCGGCGCGGACAGAGGACGGTTTCGGAAGGCAGGAGTTGGAACGCATGGCAAACACAGGCAGGAAAATCCCCCGGCCGGTCAGCCGGGGCGTGGCGAAGGTTCCCATGATCATGCAGCTGGAAGCGCTGGAATGCGGCGCGGCCTGCCTGTCCATGGTGCTGGCCTATTACGGGAAGTGGATCCCGCTGGAGCAGGTGCGGCTGGACTGCGGCGTCAGCCGGGACGGCTCCAACATGAAAAGCGTCTTTCTGGCGGCCCGGCACTACGGTCTCGAGGTGCACGGCTTCCGGATGGAGCCGGATGTGATCCGGGAAAAGGGCTCCTTCCCCTGCATCATTCACTGGAACATGAACCATTTCGTGGTGCTGGACGGCTTCCGGAGAAACCGGGCGGTTCTGAACGACCCGGCCCGGGGCATCGTCCAGGTCTCCATGGAGGAATTCAACCAGTCCTTCACCGGCCTGTGCCTGACCTTCGCCCCGGAAGAGGGCTTCGTTCCCTCCGGAAAGCGGAAGAGCACCCTGGCCTTCGCCCGGAAGCGGCTGAAGGGCGCCGGCTCCGCGGTGGCCTTTGTGGCGCTGACCACCGTGATCACCCATCTTTTCGGCATCATCAACCCGGTGATGTCCCGGATCTTCTTTGACCGGCTGCTGCCCGGCAAGGCGCCGGACTGGCTGATTCCCTTCATCGCGGCGGCCGCCGCCCTGGCGATCTTCCAGATCGCGGTGGACTGGGCCCGGACCCTCTATTCCCTGAAGCTGGACGGGCGGATGAGCATTGAGGGAAACGCTTCGTACATGTGGAAGGTGCTGCGCCTGCCCATGACCTTCTTCTCCCAGCGGATGGCCGGCGATATCCTGCAGCGCAAGGAAACGAACGCGGCCATCGCCGGAACGCTGGTGCAGACCGTGGCGCCCCTGGCGCTGAACACGCTGATGATGCTGTTCTACCTGGTGGTCATGCTGCGCTACAGCCCGGTTCTGACCCTGATCGGCCTGTCCTCCCTGATCCTGGACATCGGGGTGGCCCGGTATCTTTCCCGGAAGCGGGTCAACCTGACCCGGGTGCAGATGCGGGACGAGGGCAAGCTGGCCTCCGCCACCCTGGCGGGCATCAGCATGGCGGAAACCATCAAGTCCTCCGGCGCCGAGGCCGGCTATTTCCGGAAATGGGCCGGCTACCAGGCTTCCGTGAACGCCATGAACGTGGAATACATGAACCTGAATTCCCGCGTGGGCTTCCTGCCGGAATTCATCGCCTCCGTGGCCAACTACGCGGTGCTGTTCGTCGGCGTGGTGCTGGCCATCCGGGGAAGCTTCACCCTCGGCATGATCGTCACCTTCCAGGGCCTTCTCAGCTCCTTCATGGACCCCGCCTCCACGCTGATCGGCGCGGGCCAGACCATCCAGGAGATGCGGACGCAGATGGAGCGGGTGGAGGACGTGATGGAATACCCGGAGGATCCGGTGCTTTCCTCCGGCGCGGACGCCGGGGAGGAAAATTATTCCAAGCTGAAGGGCGATATCGAGATCAGCCATCTGACCTTCGGCTACGCGCCCCTCGGCACCCCGGTTCTCCGGGACTTTTCCGCGTCGATTCGCGCCGGCAGCCGGGTTGCCATCGTCGGCAGCAGCGGCAGCGGAAAGTCCACGGTCAGCAAGCTGATCACCGGGCTGTACCGGCCCTGGGAGGGAACCATCCGCTATGACGGAAAGCTGCTGGAGGAGATTCCCCGCTGCGTGTTTACCGGATCCGTGGCCATGGTGGATCAGGACATCGTTCTCTTTGAGGACACCATCGCCAACAATATCCGGATGTGGGATCAGTCCATCGAGGATTTTGAGGTCATCCTGGCGGCCCGGGACGCGCAGATCCATGACGATATCCTGCAGCGCCCCGGCGGATACCAGGCCCGGCTGTCGGAGAACGGCCGGGATCTGTCCGGCGGGCAGCGCCAGCGGCTGGAGATCGCCCGGGTGCTGGCCCAGGATCCCTCCATCGTCATTCTGGACGAGGCCACCAGCGCCCTGGACGCCAAGACCGAATACGACCTGGTCCGGGCCGTGCAGGCCCGGGGGATTACCTGCATCGTGATCGCTCACCGCCTCTCCACCGTCCGGGACTGCGACGAGATCATCGTGCTGGACAAGGGCACCATCGCCGAACGCGGAACCCATGAGGAGCTTTTCGCCCGGGGCGGCATCTACACGGAGCTGGTTACCGCGGAATAGGAGGGGGTGAGGAAATGGGATGGTTTGACGAACAGATCCGCCAGCGCATGGAAAGCGACCAGGAGGTGCTGGAGGATTCCTTTTTCCGCATGGCCCGCGTGGTGCTGGACCGCTGGAACGAAAACCGGATTTCGGACGAACGCCTGATCGCGCGGGAAGCCCTGGATGAAATCCTGAAATACTACCATCTCCCGCCCGCGGAGATCCCGGAGGAGGTCCGGGGCGAGGAAGCGCAGATGGAATATGCCCTCCGGCCCGCGGGCATCATGGTTCGCTCCGTCAACCTGGAGGAGGGCTGGCAGCGGGACGCTTACGGTCCGATGCTGGGGATGCTCCGGGAGGGCGGAACGACCGTCGCCCTGCTTCCGGGGCCCGTTTCCGGATACTATTTCCGGGATCCCGCCACCGGAAAGCGGACCCGGGTCACCCGGAAAAACGCGCACCTGCTGCATCGGGAAGCCCTCTGCTTCTATCTTCCGCTGCCCATGAAGAAGCTGGGCATTCCGGATCTGCTGCTCTACATGAAAAAGAACATCACCGGCGCCGATCTGGTTCAGATCCTCTTCGCCACCCTGCTGGTGACCCTGATCGGCATGCTGGTGCCCCGGGTGTACAACCTGGTCGCCGGCACCGTTCTGCGGGGCCGCCGGATGAACCTGCTGTTCGGGCTGGCCGGCTTTCTGATCGCCTCCACCTTTGCCGGGCAGATGGTGAGCGTGGTGCGCACCCAGCTGCTGGACCGGATCAGCATCCGGACCTCCCAGTCGGTGCAGGCCTCGGTGATGATCCGGATCCTGTCCCTGCCCGCCAGCTTCTTCCGCCGGTTTTCGTCGGGCGAGCTGGCCAGCCGCGCGGAAAGCGTCAGCAACCTGTGCGGCATGATCCTGAACAGCCTCCTGTCCGTCGGGCTCAGCTCGCTCCTCTCCCTGCTGTACATCGTTCAGATCTTCCGCTTCGCGCCGGCCCTCGTCGTGCCGTCCCTGCTGATCATTCTGTCCACGGTGATCATCAGCGTGGCCGCCTCCCTCCTGCAGATGAAGATCACCCGCAAAAAGATGAAGCTGTCGGCGGAGGAGAACGGCATGAGCTACGCCATCATGAACGGCGTGCAGAAAATCCGGCTCTCCGGATCGGAAAACCGGGTCTTCGCCCGGTGGGGACGGCTGTATGCCCAGCGCGCCCGGCTGGATTACAATCCCCCCGTGTTCCTGAAGCTCAACGCCGTCCTGACCTCCGGCATCTCCCTGCTGGGAACCGTGCTGCTCTACTATCTGGCCGTCCGGACCGGGGTTTCGGCGGAGCATTATTTCGCCTTCACCGCGGCCTACGGGCAGATCATGGGCGCCTTCCAGTCCCTGGCCGGCATCGCGCTGACCGTGGCCGCCATCCGCCCCGTGCTGGAGATGGCGGAGCCCCTGCTGAAGGCGGAGCCGGAGGTGACGGAGGAGCGGAAGTCCGTTTCATCGCTCAGCGGCGCCATCGAGGTGAGCCATGTCTCCTTCCGCTACGGGGAGGGCGCGCCTTATGTCCTGAACGATCTGTCCCTGAGCGTCCGCGCCGGGGAATATGTGGCCCTCGTCGGCCGGACCGGCTGCGGAAAATCCACCCTGGTCCGGCTGCTGCTGGGCTTTGAGACCCCGGAAAAGGGCTCGGTTTTCTATGACCGCAGCGATCTGGCGACGCTGGATCCCCGCTCCGTGCGGAAGCAGATGGGCGTGGTGATTCAGAACGGACAGCTGTTTCAGGGGGATATTTACTCCAACATCACGATTTCCGCGCCGAACGCGACCCTGGAGGATGCCTGGGCGGCGGCGGAAGCCGCCAGCATCGCCGGGGATATCCGGGAAATGCCCATGGGCATGTTCACCCAGATCTCGGAAGGCCAGGGCGGCGTCTCCGGCGGGCAGAAGCAGCGGCTGCTGATCGCCCGGGCCATCGTGTCCCGGCCGAAAATCCTGATTCTGGACGAGGCGACCAGCGCCCTGGACAACCGGACCCAGCGCCAGGTTTCCGAAGCCCTGGACAAGCTGCACTGCACCCGCCTCGTGATCGCCCACCGGCTGTCCACCATCCAGAACTGCGACCGGATCCTGATGATGGATCAGGGCCGGATCATCGAGGAGGGCACCTATCAGCAGCTGATCGAGCGGGGCGGCGCCTTCAGCGAGCTGGTGGCCCGGCAGCGGCTCGACACCTCCTCCGAATTTATGGTACAATAACCTGCCTGCCCGGCGGGCAGGCCGGAAAAAAGAGAAACAGGAAATCAACAGGATATGCGACTGAAGAAACTGGAACTGTACGGATTCAAATCCTTCGCCCAGCGGACGGAAATCGTGCTGAACGAGGGGATTACCGCCATCGTCGGCCCCAACGGATCCGGGAAGAGCAACATCGGCGACGCGGTCCGCTGGGTGCTGGGCGAGCAGAGCGCCCGGCTGCTTCGCGGTGCCAGCATGCAGGACGTGATTTTCAACGGAACGCAGAAGCGGAAGCCCCTGAGCTACTGCGAGGTCAGCCTGGTGTTCGACAATGAGGACCGGGCGCTGCCGCTGGATTATGCCGAGGTGATGGTGACCCGCCGGGTCTACCGGACGGGGGAGAGCGAATACTTCCTGAACCGCAGCACCTGCCGGCTGAAGGACGTGATCGACCTTTTCCGGGACACGGGCATCGGCAAGGAAGGCTATTCCATCATCGGCCAGGGCCGGATCGACGAGATCCTGAGCCGGCGGGGGGAGGACCGCCGCCTGGTGTTCGAGGAGGCGGCCGGCATCGTCAAGTTCCGCGCCAGGAAGGAGGAGGCGGACCGGAAGCTCGCCCATACCCAGGACAACATGAGCCGGGTGGACGATCTGCTGGAGGAACTGAACAGCCGCCTGGCGCCCCTGGAGGAGGAAGCGAAGAACGCCCGGGTCTATCTGGATCTGAGCGCGGAGCTGAAGGTGCTGGACCTGAACCTCTTCCTCGTGCGCAGCGATAAAATGGAAGCCCGGCTGCGGGAGATGGACAGCGAGCTGCAGGGAATGCGGGCCGTGCTGGACCAGGCCGAAATCACCCTGCAGGAAAAGTCCGAAAAGCGGGACGCCCTGCAGGCGGAGATCGCCGGGCTGGAGGAGCGGATCTCCGGGGCGCACCAGGCCGTGGTGGCCGGAATGGACGCCCTGCACCAGGCGCAGGATGCCTGCCGCCGGGTGGAGGACCGCCGCAGCCGCCGCGCCGAAAACCGGGAGCGCGTGGAAGCGGAACAGGACGCGGCCGCCCGGCGGATGCAGGAGCTGGAACAGCTGTTCGCGGAGAATGAAAGCGGCAGCGAAACCCGCTCCCGCCTGCTGAACGAGAAGGAGGCCGCCCTGGAGGAGGCCCGGCAGGCGGAGACCGACGCGCGCCGGGAGGAAGCCGGACGGCAGGAAGCGCTGGAAGCCCAGCAGAACGCGGCCATGGAAGCCCTGAACCGGCGGGCCGCGGTGCAGAACAATCAGACGCGGCTGAAAACCATGTTTGCCTCCATGGAATCCCGCCTGGAGGAGATCACCGCTTCCTGCGCCGACATGCGGCAGGAGGCCGGCGTGAAGGAGGCGGCGGTGCAGGCCGCCCGGGAGCTGCTGGCGCAGGAAGAGGCGCTGCAGAAGGAAAAGGGCAACGCCTGGCAGGACCGGGTGAACCGGCTGAACGCGGCGGACGAGGCGGTCATCCAGGCCCGGCAGCAGTACGACCGGAAGCTGGCGGAAATGCGGGATATGGGGTCCCGGCAGAAGCTGCTGGCCGAAATGAGCCGGGAGATGGAGGGCTACGGCCATTCCGTCCGGGCCGCCATCCGGCAGGCCCGGGATACCCGCATGCCCGGCATCCACGGGGTTCTGGGCCAGCTGATCCAGGTTCCGCAGCGCTACGAAACCGCCCTGGACATGGTGCTGGGCGCGGCGCAGCAGAACATCGTCACCGACGACGAGGAAACCGCCCAGAAGCTGATTGAATACCTGCGGCAGAACCGCCTGGGCCGGGCGACCTTTCTGCCCGTGACCTCGGTGAAGCCCCGGCTGCTGGAGCCCCGGGAGCGGGAGGTGCTGCGGATGCCCGGCTGCCTGGGCGTGGCCTCGGAGCTGGTGGAATGCGATCCCCGGTTCCAGGGCGTGGTGGAAAACCTGCTGGGCCGGACCATCATCGCCGAGAATCTGGACGCGGGCATCGCCATCATGCGCCGGGGGCGGCACGCCTTCCGGCTGGTGACCCTGCAGGGGGACGTCATGCATTCCGGCGGATCCATGACCGGCGGTTCGGTCTCCTCCCGCAGCGTGAACCTTTTCTCCCGGGAGCGGGAGCTGAAGGAGCTGACGGAGCGGCTGAACTCCGGGCAGGACGAGCTGGAAAGGCTGCGGGCCGCGATGCAGGAGGGACAGCGCGCGAAGGACGCGCTGAAGGCGGAAAGCGCCGAAGCGCTGGAAGCGCTGCATCAGCAGGAGATCGCCGTCGCCCGGGAGACGGAGCACGTCCAGAACGCGGAGGCGGACCGGGACGGGCACGCCATGCGGCTGTCGGAATCCGAGGCCGCCCGGGAGCAGCTGATGGAATCCATGAACCAGATCCGGGAGCAGCTGTCCATGGTGACCGGCGATTCCAGCCGGGAGGAGCAGTCCCGGGAGGAAATGGAGGCGGAAACCGCCCGCCTGCAGGCCCTGCTGACGGAGGCCCGGCAGCGGGCGGAGGAAGCGGCGGCCGCCACCGTGGCGCTGACGCTGGACGTCAGCGACCTGCGGCATGAGGCGGAAACCCTGCAGCGCGACCGGGACCGCTTCCTGCAGGAGCAGGAGCGCATGCGGGCGGATCAGCTGCGCCGGGACGGGGAGCTGAAGCGCATGGCCGCGGAAGAGGAGGCGGATCTGCAGGAAGCGGAACGCCTCGCCGCGCAGGAGACGGAGGCCGCCCGGGCGCAGGAGAGCCGGGAGGGCGCCATCCGGGCCCTGGAGGACAACCGGGCGGACCGGCAGGCCGCCCTGCGGGAGATCCTGTCGGAGATCGAAGGGCTGCATCAGAGCCGGAACCGGGACGCGGACCGGATGCACCGGCTGGAGCTGAACCGCACCCGGACCGACGGGGACCTGAAGGCCCTGCGGGACCGGATCTGGAACACCTATGAAATGACCTACGCCATGGCGGAGGAATTCCGGCAGACGGAGGGCTTCAACCTGACGGAGGCGGACCGCCGGGCGGCGCAGATTTCGTCCGAAATCCGGGCCCTGGGCGTCGTCAACGTCAAGGCCGTGGAGGAATATGCCCAGACGAAGGCCCGGGTCGACGAGATGACCGCCCAGCGGGAGGATCTGGAACGGGCGGAGAAGGATCTGAAGGATCTGATCGCCCGGCTGCTGTCGCAGATGGAATCCACCTTCGTGGAAAACTTCCGCCTGCTGCAGGGCTATTTCTCCGAAGCCTTCCAGCGCCTCTTCGGCGGCGGGCACGCGGAGCTGACCCTCATGGATGAAAGCGATCCGCTGAACTGCGGCATCGAGATCAACGCCCAGCCCCCGGGAAAGAAGCTGCAGCTGCTGTCCCTGCTCAGCGGCGGGGAGCGGACGCTGACGGCCATCGCGATCCTGTTCGCGACCCTGAAGCTGAAGCCCACGCCCTTCTGCATCCTGGACGAGATTGAGGCCGCCCTGGACGACGCGAACATCGGCTATTACGCGGATTACCTGGTGGAGTTCGCCCGGGATACCCAGTTCGTCGTCATCACCCACCGGAAGGGCACCATGGAGCGGGCGGACAGCCTGTACGGCGTGGCCATGGAGGAGCAGGGCGTCAGCAAGATCGTTTCCGTTTCCCTGCAGGACTATCAGGAATAAGGACCCCCGAAGCCCCGCCCGCGGGCGGATCCCATCGACAGGAGGAGATCAGCATGCCCAGTTTCGCATTGCCGGATGACGTGTTCGAGGCCGCCGCGGCCCGCTTTCCCACCCCCTTCCATCTCTACGACGAAACCGCGATCCGGGAGCGGGCCCGCCGGCTGAATCAGGCCTTTGCCTGGTGCCCGGATTTCCGGGAGTATTTCGCGGTCAAGGCGCTGCCGAACCCCGCCATCCTCCGGATCATGAAGGAGGAGGGCTGCGGGCTGGACTGCTCCTCCGCCACCGAGCTGACGCTGGCGGACGCCTGCGGCTTCCGCGGGGAGGAGATCATGTTCTCCGCCAATGCCATGCCCCCCGCGGAATATGACCAGGCACGGGCGCTGGACGCCCTCATCAACCTGGACGACGAAAGCGACCTGGATCTGCTCCTCGCCCACGGCGGCATGCCGGAGACCATTTGCCTGCGGTACAATCCCGGCGGGGATTTCTTCCTCGGGAACACCATCATGGGCAACCCGGGGGAGGCCAAGTACGGCATGCCCGCGGACGCCCTGGAGCGGACCCTGGGCCGGCTGCGGGGACTGGGCGCCCGGCGCTTCGGGCTCCATGCCTTCCTGAGCTCCAACACCATGGCCGATTCCTATTATCCGGAGCTGGCGGGCATCCTGCTGCGGCTGGGAAGGGAACTGGCGGGCCGGACGGGCCTGACCTTCGCCTTCATCAACCTGTCCGGCGGCATCGGCATTCCCTACCGGCCGGACCAGCCCGAGGTGGACATCGCCGCGGTCGGCGCAGCGGTCCGGCGGGTGTATCAGGAAATCTGCCCGGAGGGCGGCGTGGCCCTCAAGAGCGAGCTGGGCCGGTGGATGACCGGGCCCTGCGGCTGGCTGGTCACCCGGGCCGTTCATGAGAAAAGGACCCACCGGGACTATATCGGGGTGGACGCCTGCGCGGCAGACCTGATGCGCCCGGCCATGTACGGCGCGTATCACCACATCACCGTCTGCGGAAAGCGGGACGCCTCGGCGGATCACGTCTACGACGTGACCGGCTGCCTGTGCGAAAACAACGACAAGTTTGCCATCCAGCGGCCCCTGCCGGAAATCCGGATCGGGGATCTGCTGGTCATCCATGATACCGGCGCCCACGGGCATGCCATGGGATACAATTACAACGGCCGGCTGCGCAGCGCGGAGATTCTCCGGAACGGGGCGGGGGATTTCCGGATGATCCGCCGGGCGGAAACCGCCCGGGATTACTTCGCCACGCTGGACATGGATCCCGCGGCGGACCGGCTGCTGGAAGCCGATTCCCGGGGATAGAAGAGGGATAGGCCGGTCTATTTTGCGGATTCTCCCCTGTACAGCGGGGGAAATCAATCCTATAATGATCGCATCAAGGGGAGCCCGGCGGGGTTCCTTCGGAAGGGAGGAAAGTTCGTGGAGTTTCTGTCTGGTAATCTGCCGCTGATCCTGTGCGGCCTGGCCGGATTCGGGCTCCTGCTGGCCGAAGCCTTCATGCCCGGCTTCGGCGTGGCGGGGATTTCCGGCATCATCCTGGAAGTCATCGCGATCTACAGCGCCTGGCTTCACCACGGAACGGTTTTCGCGCTGGCGGTGACGGGAATCCTGCTGGTGCTGACCGCCGGAGCGGTCTGGCTTTCCTATCGCAGCATCATGAAGGGACGTCTCAGCCGGAGCCGGCTGATCCTCCAGGACGCGGAAAACGCGGCCCCGGAGGCGGCGAAGGAATCCCTGCTGGCCTGGAAGGGCCGGGAAGGCGTCTCCGTTTCCGCGCTGCGGCCCGGCGGCACGGTGGAAATTGACGGCGTCCGGCTGAACGCGGCCAGCGGCGGGGATCTGATCCCCCGCGGAGCGCGCGTGCGCGTGACCGGCGCGGAGGGCGACCATATCACGGTCGAGCCCGTGTGATTCTGACCAATTCATAAAGGAGGGTTATCCCATGATTCAGCCTGCGGTTCTGATTCCCATGATTATCGTGCTGGCCATCATCGTGCTGGCCATCTTCCTGCACTTTGTGCCCATGGGCCTGTGGATTTCTTCCCTGGCCAGCGGCGTGCATATCTCCATCGGCACCCTGGTGGGCATGCGCATCCGCCGCATCCAGCCCCAGCGGCTGGTGTATCCCCTGATCAAGGCCCGGAAGGCCGGCCTGGATCTGACCATCTCCCAGCTGGAGACCCACTACCTGGCCGGCGGCAACGTGGACAAGGTCATCAACGCCCTGATCGCCGCCCAGCGGGCCAACATCGAAATGGCCTTTGAAAAGGCGTGCGCCATCGACCTGGCCGGCCGTGACGTGTTCCAGGCAGTGCAGATGAGCGTCACCCCGAAGGTCATCGAAACCCCCGTGGTCGCCGCCATCGCCAAGGACGGCATTGAGCTGCGGGCCAAGGCCCGCGTGACCGTGCGCACCAATATCGAGCGCCTGGTCGGCGGCGCCGGCGAGGAAACCGTCATCGCCCGTGTCGGCGAAGGCATCGTCACCACCGTCGGTTCCGCGGAAACCCACAAGGAAGTGCTGGAGAACCCGGATCTGATCAGCCGCACCGTGCTGAGCAAGGGTCTGGACGCGGGAACCGCCTATGAGATCCTGTCCATCGATATCGCGGATGTGGACGTGGGCCGGAACGTGGGCGCCCAGCTGCAGATGGACCAGGCCGAGGCGGACCGCCGCATCGCCCAGGCGAAGGCCGAGGAGCGCCGCGCCATGGCCGTGGCCCGGGAGCAGGAAATGAAGGCCTCCGTGCAGGAGATGCGGGCCAAGGTGGTGGAAGCCGAAGCCGAGGTGCCGAAGGCCATGGCCTCCGCGCTGCGGGACGGCAAAATGGGCGTGCTGGATTATTACAACATGAAGAACACCATCGCGGATACCGAAATGCGGGAATCCATCGCGAAGAGCGCCGCGCCGCAGTCCGCCGCGGAAGGCTCGAACAGGAAATGAGGCCGCAGGCCCTGCCGGGGAGGTGAGTAGCCCGTGCCATTGTTTGTCTTCATTCTGATTTACGCCGTCTTCGCCCTGGTTTCCGCCGCGATGAAGAGCCAGAAGAACCCGAAAGGGAAGCCCGCCGCCGCGCCGACCCGGAGCCGGAAGCCCCTGGCGGAGGTTCCCGGCAGCGCGCCGCTGGCCCCCGCCCGGAAGGAAGTCCCCGCGCCGGCCCGGGAGGAATACGTGGGCAGCCTGGGCGAATCCGCCCGGGAGGGCATCGATCCCTGCCATGACGATTCCGCCGCGGTTCCGCGGGGGAGCCTGCGCTCCGAAATCCCGGAGGGAACCGATCCCTGCCACGATGATTTCGCCGCGGTTCCGCAGGGAAGCCTGCGCTCCGAAATCCCGGAGGGGACCGATCCCTGTCACGACAGCTGGACGCCCCGGACGCCGGACCGGCCGGCCGGCCCTCCCGCGGAAAAGGGGGGCCTGGACCTGAACTGGACCGGGGACGACCTGGTGAAAGGCTTCGTCCTGGGCGAGATCCTGCGCCGAAAAGTATCCTGACAAGCGCCGAAACAGACCAGCCTGGCGCCCTGCCAAGTGCGGGGCGCCAGCGTTTTTCCCCGGAAAGGGAGATCCGGAAGGAGGGAGCGGGATGAAAACCAAAAATCCGTGGAGCCGGCCGGGCATCCGCCGGGCGCTGTGGGTCGCCCTGTGCTTCGGCCTGACCTCCGCGGCCTACCTGTCCTGGCTGGACCGGCTGATCCGGCTGACCGGCCCCGGCGCCGCGGACTGGTTCAGCATGGTGGCGGGCTATCTTCTCCAGGCGGCGGGCCTGGGGCTGATCGCCCTGCGGACGCGCCGGGATTCCTCCCCGGAGCGGACGGCGGGGGATTTCCGTCTGTCCCTGCTGGTCTTTGCCGTGTCCGCGGCGCTGGCGCTCCTGACCCCCTCGCCCTTTTTCACCGTCGCCTTCGGCCTGGTGATGAACCTGGCCTGCGGCGCCATCGCCGGCGGCTATCTCCGGGGCATCCTGGCCGCCCGGCCCCAGGAGCGGGGCCTGGCCTTCGGCGGCGGATACGCCCTGTCCTCGGCCGCGGTGGGCCTCCTGTCCCTTGCCGGGGGCAGCCTGCTGCGCAGCCGCTTCGCGCCGGCGGCGTACCTCCTCCTGACCCTGCTGCTGGCGGAGATCACCCGCCGCGGCGGCTTTCTGACCCGCGCGGAGGCCCCGGAGGCCGAACCCGTCCAGGCGAAGGCGAACCGGAAGCTGCCCCTGCTCCTGGCGGGAGCCACGGTGCTGCTGACCTGCCTGGTCAAGAATCTCGGCTTCTCCTTCCCCTCTTCGGATCTGAAGGACGGCCTGCTGCCGGAGCTTTCCCGGATCGCGTACGCCGCGGGGCTGCTGGCCGCCGGCTGGATCGGGGACCGGGACCGGAAGAACGGGCTGGCGGCCACGGTGGCCGCGCTGCTGCTGCCCTTCCTGATGCTGACGCTGCGGGGGGAAGCGGTGCCCCGGGCGGTGTGCTGGGCGCTGGATTATTTCTTCTATGGCTTTTTCTCCGTGTACCGGGCGGTGCTGTTCGTGGATCTGGCGGAGGAGGCCCGCAGGCCGGAGCTGGCGCCGCTGGGGCTGCTGCTGGGCCGGCTCGGGGACGCGGCGGGCAGCGCGCTGGCGCTGCTGCTGGACGGAAGGACGCTGCCGCTGATCGTCACCGCCGCCGCCCTGTTCATTCCCGCGGTCTTCCTCTGCTTCCGCCTCTGGCAGCAGCTCTATGCCCCCGCCCCCGCCGCTTCGCCGCAGAAAAGCGAGCAGGAGGTCTTCGAGGCCTTCTGCCTGCACAACGACATCTCCGCCCGGGAGCGGGAGGTGCTTCGGCTGCTGCTGGACAACCATCCCAACGGCGAGATCGCCGAGGCCCTCTTCATCTCCGAGAACACGGTCAAGTATCACGTGCGCAACCTGCTGCAGAAAACCGGATGCCGGAACCGGGGCGAGCTGCAGCGCAAATACACCCTTGCCCTCTATCCCCATCTCGAGGCGGCCTCCGGCCGGGCCGGATAGCCTCGCCGGATCCGGGGTACGCAAAAGGAGACAGGCACGCCTGTCTCCTTTTGCTGTTTCCGGCCCGCTCCGCCGCGGCGCTCAGGGCTTTTCTCCCAGGAAGCGCTTCAGGAATTCCCGGGTCCGTCCGTCCTGCGGATTCCCCAGCACCTGGGAGGGCGGGCCCTCCTCGACGATGACCCCGTCCGCCATGTAAACGACATGGGTGCTGACATCCCGGGCAAAGCCCATCTCATGGGTCACCACCAGCATGGTCATCCGCTCCGCGGCCAGGCTCTTCATCACATCCAGCACCTCGCCGACCATTTCCGGATCGAGGGCGGAGGTGGGCTCGTCGAACAGCAGCACCTCCGGCTCCATGGCCAGGGCCCGGGCGATGGCCACCCGCTGCTTCTGGCCTCCGGAAATCTGCGCCGGCCGGGCGTTGATATAGGGCAGCATGCCCACCCGGTTCAGGTAGAACAGCGCCCGGTCCCGGGCCTCCTGCTTCGGGGCATGGTTCACCTTGCGCTGGCCGATCACGCAGTTCTCCAGCACCGTCAGATTGTTGAACAGGTTGAAGCTCTGGAACACCATGCCCACCCGCGCGCGGTACGCGCTCTGGTTGATCCGGCCCCCGGTCACGCTTTCCCCGTGGAACAGGATCTCCCCGGTGGTCAGGGTTTCCAGCAGATTCACGCAGCGCAGCAGGGTGCTCTTTCCGCTGCCGCTGGCGCCGATAATGGAGGTCACATCCCCCGGGCGCACGGTGAAATCCACGTCCTTCAGCACCGCGTGGGTGCCGAAGGTCTTGGAGAGATGCCTGATTTCCAGAATGCTTTCGCTCATGGCTTCTCCCCCCGATAATCCCTGTTTTTCTCCTCGTAGGGCGCTTCCCCGGAGAAGGAGTAGGTTCCCGCCGTCAGCACCAGCTGATCCGCGTTCACCAGCTCATAGTTTCCGGCGCCCTGCAGCCTCTTTTCCAGCCGGCGCAGCAGGAAGCTGGCCAGCAGCGTCAGGAACAGATATCCCCCCATCTCCAGGAAGGCGGAAGGGAAGTATTTGAACACCGCCCCGCTGACCATCTTGTGCACGGCGAAAAAATCCTGGAATCCGATGATGAACATCACCGAGGTATCCTTCACGTTGATGATATAGTTGTTGCCGATCTGGGGCAGGATATTCCGCAGGGTCTGGGGCAGGATGATATACAGCATGGTCTGAAAATGATTCATGCCGATCGCCCGGGCTCCCTCGAACTGGCCCGCGTCGATGCTCATGATGCCGCCCCGGACGGATTCCGCCATGTACGCGCCGGTATTGATGGAAACCACCAGGATGCTGACCGTCCAGATATCCCGGAAGGTGACCCCGAAGAAATACGGCACTCCATAGTAGATGAACACCGCCTGCAGAATCATGGGCGTTCCGCGGAAGACCTCCACATAGACGCGGATAATGATCCGCAGCACCTTCAGCAGCGCCCGCTTGATCCACGGATCCCCGGGCGCGCAGGGGATCGTCTGCAGAATGCCGCAGATGAACCCGATGACGCACCCGATCAGCGTGGCCACCGTGGCCAGAAGCAGCGTGTTGCCGATCCCGGACAGGTAGACCGCCCCGTATTGGGCCCAGATGGACCCGATATCCGAAAACAGCTGTTCCAGCATGATCTCTCTTCCTTATTTGCTCAGCGGCTGAACCGCGATGGCTTCCGCCATCAGGCTGTTGAAGTCCTCCGCCGTCTTTCCCGCCAGATACGCGTCGATGGCGTCCTTCAGCACCGTGTTCCCCTTCTGCAGCGAGATTCCGATGTTCACATCCTCCTGGGACACCTCGAAATCATCCCCGCTGCCCGCAAAGTCCAGCAGCTTCAGATCCGGATAGGCGATCAGCGCCCCCTGGGCCGTGGGCATATCGGTGCAGACGAAATCCACGGTTCCGGATTCCAGCGCCATCAGCATGGCCGGAGCGGACTCCGCGGGAGGCAGGATCGTCGCGCCCTTCACCTGGGGCAGGCAGGTATCGTACCAGATGGTTCCGCTCTGGCTGGTGGCGGTTCCCGTCAGTTCGCTGATGCCCTTCGCCTCCGCGTTCGCGCTGCCGTCCTTCACCAGCACCACGATCGTCGCGTACAGATAGGGGCCGGCGAAATCCACCGCTTCCATGCGCTTCGCCGTCATGCTCTGGCCGGCGATCACCGCGTCCACCACGCCGCTCTGCACCGCGGGGATCAGGCTGTCCCAGTCCAGCTGAACGATCTCCAGCTCCCAGCCGTTGGCCTCGGCGATGCCCTTGGCGGTCATCACATCATAGCCGTTGGCGTACAGTTTGGGATGATCCTTGATCGGCACCGCCCCGTTGTCCTCCGTGGGCTGGGCCCAGTTGTAGGGCGCATAGGCGCATTCCATGGCCACGGTCAGCACCCCGTCCTCCACGCCGGAGGGAACCTCCGCCAGGGCCGCGGAGCCCAGCAGCAGGGCCGCCAGCAGCATCGCAATCCACTTTTTCATGTTTCTTCCTCCTCGCCTTTTTTCCGGCCGGGTTCCCGCGCCGCGGAGGGGCGGGAGCCCTCTCCCTTCCATCCGCCCGGCGTCTTCCCGGAATGAAAAAATTCTATCATATGCTTTCCGGATTTCAATCCCCCGAAAAGTTTCTCTTTTGTTTTTTCGACGGAACTTTTCCGATTTTCCCGCGTCAGAAGAGATGTAAACGGAATACATGAGGCCGGAAGGCCTTCAGAAAGGAGCTTCCCATGAAAATGAATCGACTGACCGCGCTGGCGCTGGCCCTGCTGCTGGCCCTGCTGCCCTGCCTCCCCGGCCTGGCGGAGGAGAGCCCGATCTGGCGCCTGGGCGACACGGGGGACCGGGTCGCCGAGATCCAGGCCCGGCTGAAGGAGCTGAAGTACCTGGACGCCGAGCCCACCGGAACCTTTGACGCCGCGACGGAGGCGGCGCTGATCGCCTTCCAGGAGCGCAACGGCCTGATGGCCACCGGGATGGCGGACGCGCCCACCCTGGCCGTCCTGTTCAGCGGGGACGCGGCCGAAGCCGTCGATCTCCGCGCCAAGGGCGCCGAGGCCACCGCCATGCCGAACAGCGGCATGATGTTCGCCGAAACGGAGGAGTTTTACGAGGACGGCGCCCTGTCCTTTGCACTGACCGCCGGCTTCGCCCCGGAGGCGGATGCGGAATGGAACACCAATGAATATCCCTTCTTCCGGGAAAACGGATTCCAGCTGGTTTCCCAGTCCCCCCTGTCCACCTTCGCCGCGGATGTGGACACCGCCTCCTACGCGCAGCTGCGCTCCCTGATCCTGCAGGGGAAGCGGGTTCCCGCCGACGCGGTGCGCGTGGAGGAGATGCTGAACTACTTCCATTATGATTACGCCGCCCCGGAGGGCGACCGCCCCTTCGGCGTCACCCTGGCGCTTGCCCCCTGCCCCTGGAATGAGAAGACCCTGCTGCTGCAGGTGGGGCTGCAGGCGAAGGAACTTTCCGACGCGGAGCGCCCCGCCCAGAACCTGGTCTTCCTGATCGACGTCTCCGGCTCCATGTTCGGATCGGACCGGCTGGATCTGGTGAAGCGCGCCTTCCTGCTCCTGCTGGAGGAGCTCCGGCCCACGGACACGGTTTCCCTGGTCACCTACGCCTCCCGGGACGAAGTGGTGCTCGAGGGCGTTCCCGCCGCGGACAAGGTTCGGATCATGGAGGCGATCTCCGGTCTGGAGGCCTCCGGCAGCACCAACAGCGCCGCCGGCATCCAGACCGCCTATCAGATCGCGGAAAAATACGCGACGGAAGGCAGCGTCAACCGGATTCTCATGGCCACCGACGGGGACTTCAACGTCGGCATCAGCAGCGAGGGCGATCTGGCCCGGCTGGTCATGGAGAAAAAGGCGGGCGGCACCCGGCTGACCATGCTGGGCGTCGGCTACGGAAACTACAAGGACAACAAGCTGGAAGCCCTGGCGGATTACGGGGACGGGAACTACTACTACCTGGACAGCATCTTCGAGGCCCGGCGCGCCCTGGTCACCGCCGCGGGCGGCACCCTGGTCGAGGTGGCCCGGGACGTCAAGCTCCAGATGGATTTCAATCCGGAGAAGGTCGGCGCCTGGCGGCTGATCGGCTATGAGGACCGGGTCATGGACGCCCGGGACTTCGCGGACGACACGAAGGACGGGGGCGAGATCGGCTCCGGACACCGGGTCACGGCCCTCTACGAGATCGTGCCCGCGGGCAGCGAGGGGGATCTGGGCCTTCCCGCCAGCCGCTACGCCGCCCCGAAGCAGGACGCCGCGGAGGGTGCCTCCTCCGACTGGTGCACCCTCGCCCTCCGCTACAAGGCCCCCGGCCGGGACGAAAGCACGCTGGAGGAGTATCCCTTCCGCGGCGCGCCGGAGGAGGCCCTGTCCGACAACATGAAATGGGCCGCCGCCGTGGCCGAATGCGCCATGCTGCTGCGGGACAGCGAATTCCGGGGCTCCGCCTCCTGGGATTCCGCCCTGGAACTGGCCCGGAGCTGCGGCTCCGTCTCCGGCGATCCCTACCGGGAGGAATTCGTCTACCTGCTGACCCTGCTGCAGCGGGCCGACTGATTTCCGGCGACCCATCCGAAAACTACCCCTGAAAGGCGGCGCGGCGAGGGCCTTCTTCCTTGCACAGGCGCCGCCTTTTCGGTAGAATGGACTCACAGAGGACGGCGCTCCGCGCGGGCGCCCGCAAAGGAGGAAAAATACAGATGAGAAAAACGATCGGACTGCTGCTCGCCCTGATTCTGCTGCTCGGCTGTATTCCCGTTCTGGCGGAGGACGCGGCCTGGGTCGGTTCCCACTGCGAGGAGGACGGCTTCTCCACCCGGATCCCCGCCGGCGCCACCGTGACCTATGAAACCACGATGGGATTCTACGGCATGCGGATCTACTTCGACAGCCCCGGGCTTCCCTGCATCATCATTCACCGCCGGCCCCTTGAGGGCAAGTTCAAGAACCCGGTGAACTACCTGAACAATACCTATCGGGAGTTCCTGGAGGGCAAATTTGAGGACACCGGCACAAACCCCGCGAAAACCTGGGAGGTGGGCGGCAAGAAGCTGATCGGCGCCCGCTATCTGTACAACGACCGGATCCAGGTTCAGCTGATCGAGGTCCGCGATCTGGGAGACGTGGAGTATACGGCGCTCTTCACCTCGAAGGATCAGGACCGGGCCCTGCGGGCGCTGGACATCGCGGTGGAAAACTACCTGGAGGATGAGCTCGCCGCCGGAACCGCCGCGGACGGAAAGGACGCCGGAACCGCCGGCGGCCGGAAGCTGCTGGAGCCCATGGTTCCGGCCGAGGGCCGCGCGGATCTGGAAAACGGAACCTTCTGGGCGGACCTGACCCAGCTGAAATCCATTGACGCGGGCGGATACTTCAACGCTGCGCTGTACCTGGAGGAGTGCTACGCCGCCGCGGAGGTGGAAGCCCTGAAGCCCGGCGACCGGGTGAAGACGGAGGGAGCCGAATATACGGTGAAGAGCATTTCCCGGGATCCCTCCCGGGACGACCTCTACCTCCTGGAAACGGCCGAAGACAGCAGCCGGTTCCAGTTTGTCCTGATCTCCCCCCCCAGCCCGGACGCGGGAGATTATCATCTGATGCGGAACGGGGACGTGACCGTCTATTACTGCACGGATTACCGGGTGATGCTTCCGCTGCCCTATGCCTTCCAGTTCGCCTGGGTGGACGGGCAGGACGTGCAGCTGCGGGATGCGGACGATTTCCTCCGCCTGCTGCGGGAGGAGATCCTGACGGAGGAGGACATGACCCATGATCTGACCGCTCTTCAGTTCCGGGACGGCCTGGTCACCGCCATCGTTCACGCGGAGTACTGATTTCCCTCCCGCCGGGCCCGCGGGGTGCGCGTCGGAAGGCCGGCCCGCTCCGCGGCCGGATCCGGCGGGAAATGAAACCGGGGGAAGCGCCCTTTCGGCGCTTCCCCCGGTTTTTTGCTTCCGCCTTTTTTATTTCCGCGCCTGCAGCACCCAGAACCCCCCGGAGCGGTCCAGCTTTTCCACCCCGGCATACAGGGGCTGCAGATAGCGGAGACAGCTCTCCGCCCCCTGCTGCTTCCGGATCACCAGGAAGAGGCTTCCGCCCGGATTCAGATGCTCCCGGGCGTCGGCAAACATCCGGTAGATCACCTGCTTTCCCGCCCGGATGGGCGGATTGGTGATCACCGCGTCAAACATCTCCCCCTCCAGGGCGGAGAACCCGTCGCTTTCCAGGCACCGGACGCGGACGCCGTTGCGCGCCGCGTTTTTTTCGCTCCATTCCAGCGCCCGCAGGTTCACGTCCGCCATCCAGACCTCCGTCTCCGGCCAGGTTTTCTGCACGCTGACGCCAATCGGCCCCCAGCCGCAGCCCAGGTCCAGGATCCGTCCGGACAGGGTGTCCGGCAGCGCGTCCAGCAGGATCCGGGTCCCCGTATCCAGCTCGCCCCGGGAGAAAACCCCCGCGTCCGTCGTGAAGCGCAGCGGATTCCCCCGATAGGTGAACCCGCATTCCGCCGGGCGGGATTCGCTTTCCGGCTCCCGCGCAAAGTACTGATCATTCCGCATGCCCGATTCCCCCGTGTCCTTCCTTCGCTCCCCAGTATAGCAGAAACCCCTCCGCCGCGCCAGAAAAAAAGCACCGGCTTCGAAAAGCCGATGCTTTCTCCCGAGCGCTTCCTTCTTCCGCCGCTATCCGCGATGATTACTCCAGAATCCGGAAGTCTCCGTTTTCGTCCGTATCCACCGTCAGGGTGGTGCCGGGCTCCACATCGCCCTGGATCATCCGCCGGGCGATCAGGGTTTCCACCTTGCTCTGCAGATACCGCTTCAGCGGCCGGGCGCCGAACACCGGGTCAAAGCCCCGGTCGATGACGGCCTCCATGGCCCTGTCGGTCAGTCTGACCTGCAGCTGCTTCTCCTCCACGCGGGCGTTCAGGTTCTTCACCATCAGCCCCACAATGGAGGCGATCTCCGTCCGGGTCAGGGGCTTGTAATACACGATTTCGTCAATCCGGTTCAGGAACTCCGGCCGGAAATGGGTCTTCAGCAGCCGGTCCACCTTGGCCCGGGCCTCCTCCGAGATTTCGCCGTCCCGGATGCCCTCCAGGATGTGCTCGCTGCCCAGGTTGCTGGTCATGATCAGGATCGTGTTCTTGAAGTCCACCGTCCGGCCCTGGCTGTCCGTAATCCGGCCGTCGTCCAGCACCTGCAGCAGGACGTTGAACACGTCCGGATGCGCCTTTTCGACCTCATCGAAGAGCACCACGCAGTAGGGATGCCTGCGGACCGCTTCCGTCAGCTGGCCGCCCTCCTCGTAACCCACGTATCCGGGCGGCGCTCCGATCAGCCGGGAGACGCTGAATTTCTCCATGTATTCGGACATGTCGATCCGGACCATGTTCTTTTCATCGTCAAAGAGCGCCTGCGCCAGCGCCTTGGCCAGCTCCGTCTTGCCCACGCCCGTCGGACCCAGGAACAGGAAGGAGCCCAGGGGACGGTTGGGATCCTGGATGCCCGCCCGGCTCCGCAGGATGGCTTCCGAAACCTTCCGCACCGCCTCGTCCTGGCCGATGACCCGCTCATGCAGGGTATCCTCCAGGCGCAGCAGCTTCTCCCGCTCGCCCTCCATCAGCCGGGACACCGGAATCCCGGTCCAGCGGCCGATGATCCGGGCGATTTCCTCCTCGGTCACCCGGTCCCGCAGCAGGCTGTTTTCGCCCTTGCTTTCCTCGGCGATCTTCTCCTCCTTTTCCAGCTCCTGCTTCAGCTTCGGCAGCTCGCCGTACTTCAGCTCCGCCGCCCGGTTCAGGTCATAGCTGCGCTCCGCCTGCTCGATCCGGGCATTTACCTGCTCGATCTGCTCCCGCAGGGCGGACACCTTGCCGATGGCCTCCTTCTCCGCCTCCCAGCGGGCCTTCATGGAATTGAAGGTATCCCGCTGTTCGGCCAGTTCCTTCTGAACCTCCTCCAGATGCGCCTGGGAGAGCTTGTCGTCGTCCTTCTTCAGGGCGGCCTCCTCGATTTCCAGCTGCATGATCTTCCGGCGGATATCGTCCAGCTCCGTGGGCAGGGAATCGATCTCCGTCCGGATCATCGCGCAGGCCTCGTCCACCAGGTCGATGGCCTTGTCCGGCAGGAACCGGTCCGTGATGTACCGGTTGGACAGGGTGGCCGCGGCGATCAGGGCGCTGTCCTGAATCTTCACACCGTGGAAAACCTCATACCGCTCCTTCAGGCCCCGCAGGATCGCGATGGTATCCTCCACCGTGGGCTCCTCCACCATCACCGGCTGGAAACGCCGCTCCAGCGCCGCGTCCTTTTCGATGTACTGACGGTATTCATTCAGCGTCGTTGCGCCGATGCAGTGCAGCTCGCCCCGGGCCAGCATGGGCTTGAGCAGGTTGCCCGCGTCCATGGCCCCGTCCGCCTTGCCGGCGCCGACGATGGTGTGCAGCTCATCGATGAAGAGGATGATCCGGCCGTCGCTCTTTTTGATCTCGGCCAGCACCGCCTTCAGCCGCTCCTCGAATTCGCCCCGGAATTTGGCGCCGGCGATCAGGCTGCCCATGTCCAGGGAGAAGATCGTCTTTTCCTTCAGGCTGTCCGGCACGTCCCCCCGGACGATCCGCTGGGCCAGGCCCTCCGCGATGGCGGTTTTTCCGACGCCGGGCTCGCCGATCAGCACGGGGTTGTTCTTCGTCTTCCGGCTCAGAATCCGGATCACGTTCCGGATCTCGCCGTCCCGGCCGATCACCGGATCCAGCTTCTGCTTCCTGGCCATTTCCACCAGATCGGTGCCGTACTTCTTCAGCGCGTCATAGGTTTCCTCCGGGTTGTCCGAGGTCACCCTCGTCGCTCCACGCACCTCGCTCAGCGCCTTCAGGAACGTCTCCGGCCGATAGCCCAGGCTCTTCAGCAGCCGCTGCACCGCCGCGTTCGGCTTCGCGCAGATGCCCATCCAGACATGCTCCACGGACAGGTATTCGTCCTTCATCTGCTTCGCCTGCGTCTCCGCCTCCAGCAGGGCCTTTTCCAGCTCCGGCGCGATATACACCTTGCCGGGCTCCCGGCCGCTGCCGGAGACCCGGGGAATCCGCCCGATGGCCTCCTGCAGCCCCTGGCGCAGCGCCTGTACGTTCAGCCCGCACTTCGTCAGCAGCTGGGGAATCAGTTCCCCGTCCTCCTCCGTCAGCGCGAGCAAAAGATGCTCCTGATCCACCTGCATATGCTGATATTCCACGGCCAGGGACTGGGCCCGCTGCAGCGCGGCCATGGTCTTCTGCGTAAATTGATTCATATCCATAAGGCAGTACCTCCCGGAAGGCCATATTGACTTTCTTTGACCTTCAAGAGCATTATACACCCTCCGCCCGGTTTGTCAACGGTTTTTTTTCGGATTTTCCCTCCTTTTTGCCCTTCCGGACGGAAAAAAGCTGTTCAGCCGGACGGCTGAACAGCTTTCTTATCCCTCCGCTTTCCGGAGGCGGAACTCAGAGCACCTTGTTCAGGAAATCCTGGGTCCGGGGATTCCGGGGATGATGTGCATATGGGCTGCTGTTTCCCTTCACCTGGCATAAAGCCGGAACAGCGTCCGCATGGTGTTTTCGCAGGAGGCGGGATCGTTCTGATAAGGCGCCTTCGCTTCCATGCTGCGGTAGAAATCGGCGATGCAGGCCTTATGACCGGCGCCCCAGTAGGAGCGGCCGATCACCGGGTCCGTGGTGCAGAGGATCTCCTGCTTCCGCCCGTCCCGGATCACGGTCATCAGATCGCCCTCCAGGCGAATGACCGCCTGATCAAAATGCATCTCCAGGATCACCGGGGCATCCTGGCTGTACGCGTTGGACGCGTACAGCAGGGCCGGAACTCCGCCCTTCTCCAGATAGATTTCGGCGGTGTCCTCCACCTCGATGGCTTCCCGCAGATGGTGATTGTGCATCACGGCCTCCGCCTGATCGGGGAGCCCCAGGAACCCGACGATCAGGTCCAGGGTATGAATCGCCTGGTTGATCAGGGCGCCGCCGCCCTCCGTGGCCCATTTGCCCTTCCATTCCGCCGCGGCGTAGTATTCCGCCGTGCGGTTCCAGGTCACGAAGGCCCGGAGGCCCTTCAGGCGGCCATAGGTGCCTTCCCGCAGAAAGCGCAGGCAGGACCGGACATGGGGATGGTAGCGGTTCTGGAAGCAGATGCCCACGGGCACGTTTTCTGCCGCCGCCTTCACCTGCTCCCAGCCGGCTGCATCGATGGCCGGGGGCTTCTCGGTAAACACGGCAATGCCGCGCCGGGCAGCCTCCGCCGCCATGACGGGATGCAGATAATGGGGCGTGCACAGGTGCACGGCATCCAGCTTTTCGCGGTCCAGCATCTCCTTCCAGTCGGTGTACGCCGCGCAGCCATAGCGCGCCGCCCGTTCCGGAATCACATCGGCACAGGCTGCCAGTTCGGTGTTCTCCAGTTCCCCCAGCACATGGGCGTGCACGGCGGAAATCCCGCCGCATCCGATCAGTCCCGCACGAAACATCGTATGTCCTCCGCTTTTACAAGGATGAAAGCCCCGCCACCCGGACCGCCCGGGCCTGGGCCAGCAGGCACAGCTCCGCCGCCTTGAAGGCGTGGGCCTGGGTCATGGCGTTCTCGGTACGGTTGAGGCAATCCAGAATCAGCTGGCCGAAGAAGGGATACCCGGTCACGCCGGTGGCGTTGACGTACTTTTCTCCCTTGCCGTTAACCAGGAACACATGGTTTCCGTCCACGGTATCGGCGGCCAGATTGATGTACTTGCGAATCTCGATAAAACCCTCCGTACCCAGAATGAACGTGCGCCCGTCGCCCCAGGTCCGCAGGCCGTCCGGGTTGAACCAGTCCACCCGGAAATAGTTGGTGCTGCCGTTTTTGCCCAGGAGGGAGCAGTCGCCGAAGTCCTCCAGCTCGGGATACTCCGGATGCGCGTAATTGCCGATGCGGGAAAGCTGCACCGTGGCATCCTCCTCCCCCGCGAAATGCAGATACTGTTCGATCTGGTGGCTTCCGATATCGCACAGGATGCCGCCGTATTTTTCCCGCTCAAAGAACCACTTCGGCCTCCCCGCCGCGCCCAGGCGGTGGGGGCCGAAGCCGGTGACGCTGATCACCCTGCCGATTTCCCCCTGATCGATCATGTAGCCCGCCAGGACCGCGCCCTCCACATGCAGCCGCTCGGAATAATACACCATGTATTTCCGTCCGGTCCGCGCCGCGGTCTCCCGGGCCGCGTTCAGCTGCTCCAGGGTGGTAAACGGCGCCTTGTCCGAGAAATAATCCTTTCCGGCGAGCATCACCTTCACTCCCAGAGGGCCCCGCTGGCTGGTCACGTTGGAAGAGCAGACCAGCTGCGTCTCCCGGTCCTCCAGCACCTCCTCCAGGCTCCGCGCCGGTTTGGCCTGGGGGTAGACTTTGAGGAAATTCTCCACCTTCTTCGGGTCGGGATCATACACGTATTTGATCGTGCCGCCGGCCTCGGTCAGGCCGTTGCACATGCCGTAGATGTGGCCGTGGTCGATATGGGCCGCGGAGAAGACGAATTCTCCGGGCCTCACCACGGGCTGAGGCTTGCCCTGGGGTGCGTAATTCATGCCGTCCGCCGCGTTCATCCTATTGGCCCTCCTTTTTTTCTCCCAGATCGCTGCCGAAGGTCATCTCCCCGGCCTGCTCCATAACGGAAACCGTCTTTTCATAAAAGTGGGGCACATGGGCCCGGATGCCCTCCACGGTGTAGAAGGGATCCTCCGGCCGCAGCGGGAAATCCACCGGCTGCCGGCTGGACCCGGCCTTGTAGATGGCGGTGATCAGCTCGATGGTGCGCCGGCCGTCCTCCCCGGTGATGGCGGGCTTTTCCCCCTTTTCGATGGCGGTCAGCACATTGTCCAGCTGGCCCGTGTGATGCTCATAGCGCAGGGGCGGCAGGGAAGCCAGATACTCCGCGGCCCGCTTTTCAAAGGCTTCATCCGAAACCTTCAGCGGGAAGCCGTTGGGCTGCGGAATGGAGGCAAACACGTCGTAGGGCGCGGAGATCCGGGCCTTTTCGCACTGGAACACCAGCTTCTGATCCTCGCCGTGATGCACCACGGAAGCCGTGACCGTGGCCAGCGCGCCGGGATATTCCATCACCGATACGCTCAGGTCCTCCACCTCGGCGTTGTCATGCCCGGTATTCGCCAGCACGCTGGTGATTCGGTCGGGCAGGCCCATCATCCAGCCCAGCATGTCGATGTGGTGCACGGCATGGTTCAGGGTGCATCCGCCGCCTTCCTTTTCCCAGGTGCCCCGCCACCACAGATCATAGTAGCAGTGATCCCGCCACCAGAAGCTGTCGATCTCCGCGTGGCGCACCCGGCCCGCGATGCCGCTGTCCAGCAGGGCCTTCAGATCCCGGATGGGCTTGCGGAAGCGGTTCTGGGCGATGATGGACAGCAGCTTTCCGCTTTCGTCCCGGGCCTTCAGCATGGCGTCACACTCCTCCAGGGAGGCCGCCATGGGCTTTTCGCACACCACGTTCTTGCCGCTCCGCAGGGCGTTGATGCTGATCTGCGCATGCACATAGGGCGGAGTGCACACGTCCACCAGGTCAATATCCTGCCGGGGCAGAATCTCCCGGTGATCCTCATAGGTATCGCAGGAAAGGCCGAATTCCTCCATGAAGCGGCGGGCCTTTCCGGGAATGATGTCCACCAGCGCCACCACCCGGCAGCGGTCCTTCAGGGTCTGATAGGCCTGCATATGCGCGTGGGCGATCCCGCCCGTCCCGACAATTGCGACATTCAGCATGGGAACCCTCCTTTGCGGATACGGCTTCATGGCCTGTATTTTATCACAGACATCCCCATTATGAAATCCTTTTTCTCCGCGGACGCAGCCGTTCCGAGGATATTCAGAAATGCGCCGGCATCCCCCTCCTTCCGCATCCGATCCTTCCCGCATCCTGAAGGCCCGGGAGCAGATCTTCCGGGAGGTGCTTCTGCCGGAGGAAGCGCATGGAAGGCGGCCGGGATAGAAAAACCCCACTTTCCTTTTCAGTCTCCTGATCAGAAAGTGGGGAAATGTCTGTCCCGGTCATTCGCTGAACGATGGGTTCAGTTTCTTCCCGTTTTTTGACTTTTTTCACCCTCAGGCGCGGTCATCCAATCGCTTGGAATCCCGCAAACCCTTACGCCGCAATTACTTCAGCTCGGCGAAGTACTTGATGGTGCGGACCATCTGGCTGGTGTAGCTGTTCTCGTTGTCGTACCAGGACACGACCTGCACCTGATAGGTGTCATCGTCGATCTTGGTGACCATGGTCTGGTTCGCATCGAACAGGGAACCATAGGTCATGCCGATGATGTCGCTGGAGACCAGCTTCTCGGTGGTATAGCCGAAGGACTCAGAGGACTGGGCCTTCATGGCGGCATTGATGGAATCCTTGGTGATGTCCTTGCCCTTGACAACCGCAACCAGGATGGTGGTGGAGCCAGTGGGCACCGGCACGCGCTGCGCGGAGCCGATCAGCTTGCCGTTCAGTTCCGGAATGACCAGGCCGATGGCCTTGGCCGCGCCGGTGGAGTTGGGCACGATGTTGGCCGCGCCGGCACGGGCACGCTGCAGATCGCCCTTCCGATGGGGGCCATCCAGGATCATCTGATCGCCGGTGTAGGCATGCACGGTGGTCATGATACCGGAGACGATCGGATACGCGTCATTCAGCGCCTTGGTCATGGGAGCCAGGCAGTTGGTGGTGCAGGAAGCGGCGGAGATCACGGTGTCTTCGGGCTTCAGCACCTTGTGGTTCACGTTGTAAACAATCGTGGGCAGATCGTTTCCGGCAGGAGCGGAAATGACGACCTTCTTGGCGCCGGCATCAATGTGAGCCTGGGCCTTGGCCTTGCTGGTGTAGAAACCGGTGCACTCCAGCACCACGTCCACATCCAGGGCCTTCCAGGGCAGGTTCGCCGCCTTGGGCTCGGCATAGATGGTGATTTCCTTGCCATCCACGGTGATGGAGCCGGGAACCTTCACGGTCTTGCCATCTTCTTCAAAGACGGGCTCCTTGGAGCTCACAGTGTGCTTGTTTTCGCCGATCACGCCGCAATAGCCCTTCTGCGCGGTGTCATACTTCAGCAGGTGAGCCAGCATGGCGGGGGAGGTCAGGTCGTTGATGGCGACCACTTCATAACCCGCGGCACCGAACATCTGACGGAACGCCAGACGACCAATCCGTCCGAAACCATTGATAGCAACTTTAACAGCCATTGGAATCCCCTCCTAAATTATAGTATCTTCTGCGAAGGCTCCCCATGGGAACCCCATTTGGTATCATAACTGTTTTTTCTTTGTTTGGCAACCATTTTTTGAATTTTCACGGGGTTCCGTCCCGATTTTCCCCGCGTTCCTTCCCCTGTTCCGCCAAATCCGCCGGCGCGTAGGTGATGGTCCGGATTTTCAGCTCCGTTTCCCCGTTTTCGATAAACCAGGGATTCCGAACCAGCTCTGCCGTTTCCCCGTCAAAGCGAACCAGCATATACGGGCCGCTGGTCACCTTCGGATGGGACATATATCCCGTCCCTGGATCCAGGACCGTCCGCTTCAGAAGATCTGCCGTCAGCGGCGAAGGATCCTCCGGCGCCTCCGCGCTTCCGATCCAGGCGCCTTCGCCGCTGTCATACACCCGGCATCCGGGAGCAATCCTCCGGATCGGATACGGACAGAAGGCCAGTCCGGACAGCTCATCGTACAGGGAGAGCGCGCCGGCCTTCACCTCCAGGGCCAGCTTCGTATCGCTGATCACCCGAAGGCCTTTCAGCTCCTTCGCTTCCCCGGACGCATAGGCCGGAAAGCCCGCCAGCCAGGAAAAACGCTCCGGCGTGCCTCCGGCTTCCGCGATCACGGGATGGGCCTGCAGCAGGATGGAAAAGGCATAATCCCAGGCAGTGACCGGAGATCCGTCGCTGTATCTCAGATCCCCGTACAGGCTGAATTCATAGATTCGGTTTCCCTGATCATCCTCCGTGATTTGCAGCTCCTGCACCGCGTCCGCGTTCTCCCGGAACCGGCCGTCCTCCCATTCCGTCAGGCGGTATCCATGCAGCAGCTGGCGCAGATCCCGGTCTGCGTCGGTATCGCCCCACTGCCCGGTAAAGAAGCTGCCCTTCAGGCGGACAGGATTCCGGACCGTCAGATGTTCGCTTTCCGACTCATAATTCACCCAGTAATTCGAAACCTCTTCCGTTTCCGCCCGCGTCCTTCCTGTCCCGTCGGGTTTTTCCGGGAAAAGCTCCACCAGGACCCCGGATGCCGAAACCGGTTCGGCCTCCTTCGCCCCTTCTTCCGCGGGTTGCTCCAGAAGGAGGCGCAGAACAGAGGAACCGCTGTTCCCCGTTTCGCTCCCCGCCCCGTTCGGATCCTCCGAATTCAGAATTTCCAGCAGCACGGATGAGCTTTCCCCTTGCCCGGCAGGGGACTGAAGGATGTTCATCAGAACCGAAACCCCCGTAATTCCGGTTCCGCCGGAGGTTCCGGAGCCGGAGGATCGATAGACAATCGTCACCGGAACCGACGATCCGCCGGAGGCCGGGGCGGGCGTGGGAGAAGGCGTCGGGGAGGGAGTCGGCGTGGGCGACGGGCTCTCCGTCGGCGGCAGGGTGGGCACCGGCGTAGGAGATTCCATCGGCTTCTCCGTAATCACCTCCGTCGGGTTTTCCGATGGCTGTTCCGATGGGATTGCTGTCGGCTTTTCTGTGGGCTTGTCGGTGGGGTTTTCGGACGGCTTGTCCGTGGGGTTGTCCGTCGGTTTGTCCGTCGGTTTATCGGTCGGTTTGTCCGTGGGCTTTTCTGTGGGTTTCTCGGTCGGCTTGTCCGTGGGTTTGTCCGTCGGTTTGTCCGTCGGTTTATCGGTCGGATTGTCCGTCGGTTTATCGGTCGGATTGTCCGTCGGTTTATCGGTCGGCTTGTCCGTCGGTTTATCGGTCGGCTTGTCCGTCGGTTTCTCGGTCGGCTTGTCCGTGGGTTTGTCCGTCGGTTTGTCCGTTGGCTTGTCCGTGGGCTTGTCCGTCGGTTTATCCGTCGGCTTGTCCGTGGGCTTGTCCGTCGGTTTATCCGTCGGATTGTCCGTGGGCTTGTCCGTCGGTTTATCCGTCGGTTTATCCGTCGGTTTGTCCGTGGGCTTGTCCGTCGGTTTGTCCATTGGCTCGTCGGTCGGATTGTCCGTGGGCTTGTCCGTGGGGTTTTCCGTCCCGGTCTGCGGAATCCTGTGAAACTCCATGACTCCGCCGTCGGGAATTCCTTCCGCGAGCTCCTCCTCCTCCATCTCCATGCCGTTCGCATCCCTGCCGGTTACGCGGAAGCCCTCCGGGATCTCCTCCGGCAGGAACCGATACCTGTCCTTTTCCAGGGGCAGGCGGTACACGGTAAAGCGGTATTTTCCGTCTTTTTCCTTCAGATCGTGATAGGGATAGGTCTCCTCTTCCGTCCCGGATTCGGGCACCCGATAGGGATAGGTCACGGTTTCCCGCGGGCGGATTTCCATCATCTGAAGTTTCAGGGGGATCCGGTCCCCGTTTTCATCCTGAATCCATTCCGCGGGTTCCCCGCTCTCCGCCTCAACCCATTCCACCCCTACGGAGGCGGAATGAAGCGTTTCCATATGCAGGAGGATTCCGTTTTCCGAAACCTTCAGGTCCTCCCGGAATTCTCCGATATAGGTGGGATCGTCTCCCTCGTATTTTTCCGCGGCATAGGGCTGATAATCCGACCGGTAATTCTGCCGTTCGACCGCCGTATAACGCCAGGGACCGGATTCTCCGGATTTTTCCTTTTTCAGATGGGTAATCACGATCCGGCAGGCATACGTCTCCTTTTCGAAGCTTACCTCCAGTTTCTCCTTCTCCGTCCCGGAAAAGCCGGTATCCTCCTCCAGTTTCCATTTCATTACGCCGTCCGTCTTCTCCAGGCGAAGAACCGGGTGAAAGCCGCTGTCCGGCTCCGTTCCGCTGCTTCGGCACATCTCCAGCGTCACGGATTCGCCCTCCGGCCAGTCCGTCGCCTGAACTTGCTGACTGATCCAGGAAATGTACAGGGTGAAATCGGTTTCCTCCGCTTCCCCTTCGGAAGCGGATCCGCTGCCGATCACCTCCTCCAGCTTCGCCGGATCGGACACATAGCTTTTCCCGGCTCCGTTTTGCCCTTCCGTCCCCCCCGAGGAATGCGCCGGAGAAAGGGAAGGGGAGAAAAGGAACAGCACAGCAAGCAGCAGGGAAGCCATCCGATGAAAAAGACGGCTCCCTCCGCTTTTCTTTCTGATTTGAACAGCCGACTGCTGTCTCATTTTCTTCTCTCCCTTTTCCGGATACGTCTCCACAGAAACGGACTCCCGCGGCATTTGGTCTATGCATTTTTCTTTCCGGGGATCATTATCGGAGAAAAAAGACAAAAAATCAAGTCCGGATTTATCTCTTTTCCTTCCTTCTCTGCGTCCGGAATGATTTGACGTCCGGCGAACAGCATGCTACAATTTTTCCACCAACAACAGAAAGCAGGCGGAGATTTTGCGGAAGGTTGTGCTCGTTTCCCTGGATGCCTTTTTTGATCAGGATTTTTCCTCCCTTTCCCCCGACGGAGGCCTCAGCCGGATGATCCGGGAGGGCTGCGTCTGCCGGCAGGTAAAAACGGTTTTCCCCGCGCTGACCTATCCGGCGCATGTGACGCTGATCACCGGATGCGACCCCGTGGACACGCAGGTCGGACAGAATCAGCCCTGGCAGCCGGACACGGAGAATTCGCACCGCGTCTGGTACTGGGAGCGGCGGCATATCGCCGTGCCCACCCTTTTTGACGCGGTTCGGAATGCCGGCGGCAAAAACTGCTCCGTCCTCTGGCCGGTCTGCTGCAAAAATCCCGCCACCACCTGGCTTTTTCCGGAGGTTCATCCGCTTCCGGGAGAGAGCGCCGTTCTGAAAACCCTTCGGTTCGGAACGCCGCTGTTCATCCTGGATTCCGAACGCCGTTTCGGCTCCCTTCGGAACGGGATTTCCGAGCCCGGTCTCAGCAACTATGCCGCTGCCATCACTTGCCGGGCGATCCGGACCAAGGCGCCCGATCTGACGGCGGTTCACCTGATCGATCTGGATGAGATGCGGCATCATCATGGAACCTTCAGCCCGGAGGCCCTGGAGGCCATTCACCGGAATGAGGACCGGCTGACCCAGATTCAGAAGGCCATGGAGGAGACGCCCGGCATGAAGGACGCGCTGCTGATCGCCGTCAGCGACCATGGGCAGTCGGATATCTCCCGCACCGTGAATCTGACCGACTGCCTGAAGCAGCTGGGCCTGGCCGATGATTTCGGAGTCCAGAGCAATGGGGAAAGCGCCTATTTCTTCGCCCGGCGGGAAGGCGCCGATCCGGAAAAGGCCATGGAAACGCTGGCCGGCCATCTGGAGGAAAACGGGATTCTCCGGCTCTATTCCCGGGCGGATCTGGATCGCATGCACGCGGTCCGGGGTGTGGCCTTTGCCTGCGAAGCCATGGACCAGGTTGTTTTCGATGACTGCCTGGATCAGAACAAGCGGGAAAAGGCGACTCATGGCTTCGGTCCGGGCCACCGGGCGGAAAACTGCCTGTTCGCGGTTCGGGGACGCGGCGTCCGGAAGGGAACGGAGCTTCCTTCCATGCCCATGCGCGATGTGGCTCCGACCATCGCCGGACTGATGGGGATCGCCCTGCCTTCCGCGAAAGGGAAGGATCATTCCCGGGAAATTCTGGAATAATTCACCTTCCCTGTGATTTCGGTTTTTAAATTTGCTTTTCAGTGGGTATTATTCTCTTCTTTTTGTGTATTTATTTCGTTTTTTTACCATTTCTGTGGCGTTTTTGTGGGAAAAATTTGACAAAAGTGGGAACGTATGTTAAAGTGCGCCATGACGGAGGTGCAACACGCCGTGGAACAGCTCAGGATTACGCACTATTATCACAGCGGTTTTTCCGTGGAGGCGGACGATCTTCTGTTCGTCTTTGATTACTGGCGCGGAGAAAAGCGGGAACTGAGAGGGAGCCGTCAGATTCTTCCCTCCCGGCTCTCCAGGTACCGGCGGGTATTTGTGTTTATTTCCCACGAGCATATTGATCATCTGGATCCCGTTGTTTTCGCCTGGAAGGAGTATGCCAGCGTCACGTACATCGTTTCCTCCGATATGCCCATCGGCATCCGCGGAAAGCGCATGGCGCCCGGGGACACAATGCAATTGGAGGAAGGCATCAGCGTCACCGCCTTCGACTCGACGGATCTCGGCGTTTCCTTCCTGCTGAACCTTCACGGAAGAACGTTCTTCCATGCCGGAGACCTGAATTTCTGGCACTGGCGGGATGAATCCTCCCTGAAGGAAATCGAGGAGGCCGAACAGGAATTCATTTCCGCCGTGAAGCCGATCAGCCGGCAGAAAATTGACGTCGCCTTTTTCCCCGTCGATCCGCGGCAGGGAACCATGTTCGAGGCCGGCGCCAATTATTTCATCCTGCAGGTCAAACCCCGCCTGTTTATCCCGATGCATTATTTTCATCGATCCGAGATCATCATCGAATACGCCCGGACCGCCAGCTCCCGGACCACGGAGGTGCTGGCCATGCCCGGCATCGGGGACAGCATTCTGCTCGATTTCGACGAGGAAGGTTTCCTGAATATTTCCTTCCCGCCCGAGGAACCGGAGGATTCCTCAGAAGAGGAAGACGAAGACGAATTCTCGGAGGAAAACCCCTTCAACGATTCAGATCTTCCGCTGACCCAGCTGGCGGAGGAGGACGAAATCTCCGGGGAGGATTCCGCCTGGGACGAAGCTCCCGGTGCGGAATCCGATGGGGAGGAAACTCCGCCTCCCGTTTCACCCTAAGGGTTTTCCCCATTTTTCCACAGGTTATCCACATGCTGGCCGGAATTGTCCACAAAACTTGTACACAGCCGGGAGTCCTTATTTTTCAAGGGCTCCCGGTTTTTGTTTTTGGAAAGTCCTTGTTTTTCAAGCATTTCCGGCTGTGGATAACTATCTGGTCAATCCTCTTCACGCTTTTGACAAAACACCGGAATCAGCCGTTCCATGCTCAGGGCATACAGACTTGCCTCCTTCACCTTCCGTCCGGTGATTTTCTGCAGCGCCTGCGCATACCACATCAGCTGGGGCCGGTATTCCTCCGCCAATTCATCCGCGGTTTTTCCGGAATCCGTCTTGTAATCCAGAATCACCCACTCGTCCCCCTCCAGGAACGCGCAGTCAATCACCCCCTGCAGGATGATCTCCTGTTCCCTGCGCAGCAGCAGATTGAAATTCCATTCCCGATGAACCTCCGGGGAGGATAAAATCCGTTTTCCGGTGGGGGAGTTCCAGAACCGGACGATCTGATCCGGACGGATCTGCTTCAGTTCCTCCTCCGACGCCATATGTTCCCTGCGCATCCGGTCGGTTTCCCTTTGGACCGCCTCCTGAACGGAAGCCCCGTTCCGGATCTCCTCCAGATCCAGAAGGGATAATATCCGATGGGTGATGGTTCCCCGCCAGGCTGCGGAAATGGGTTTCTTTTCCCGGAGAAACGCGGGTGTCTCCTGCATCTCCTCCCCGCGCAGCTTTCGGGCCAGCAGATCCGGCATCCGCTTGGTCTCCGGCGTTTCCTCCTCCTGTTCCTCCAGTCCCCTGCGGGCGGAACGGATCAGGGAGGTTACCGACCGTTTCTGAAGGGTCGGAGATTTTTCCTCCTTCTCAGGCGTTTTCCACAATTCATCCACAACGGGACCGGAAAGCAAGGTTTCAAGCCATGCGTCCGAATTGTGGATAACTTCCGGATTTTCCACATTCTGCGGTTGATTACATTCGAAAACCCTTATTTCATAAGGCTTTTCGGGTTGTTCATAACTTGTGGATATTTTTTTGCGATTCTCCTGCATCAGAACCGGCATCCACCAGTCCGTAAAGGATTTTGCCGCGAGAATCCGGCCGTATCCTTCCGGCGCGGACCAGAGGGGATTGGTCTCCTGGCAGGTGATCAGATACAGCTTCTCCTGAGCCCGGGTCATCGCCACATACAGCAGGCGAACCTTTTCCGACATTTCATCCCGGGTTTTCTGCCAGTCAAACAGCTCATCCGCCAGCGTCGGCCGGGAAATTCTGTTTTTCGCGTCCTTATAATTCACGCAGAGCCCCAGCTTCGAATGGGTTTTGATCTCTCCTTCCTTTCTTCCGGCAGGCGATTTGTCCATTCCCCCGCAGAAAACCACGGGAAACTGCAGCCCCTTGCTTTTATGAATCGTCATGATACGGACCAGATTATCCTTCTCCCCCAGCAGGGTCGCGCTCTGCTGGTCCCCGAAGGCCTGCTGATCCCGCATATAGGACAGGAAATCGCTCAGCGTCAGAATGCCGAGCGTTTCCGCGTCGCTCGCCTGCTGGCAGAGCATCCGGAGATTGGCCTGCTTCACCTCTCCGTTCAGATCCACGCCCGAAACCGCATAGAGATCCGTTTCCTGATACAGCTTCCAGATCAGATCCGGAACCCGGGCGGTTTCCGCCAGATTCTGCCATTCCCTTCTCTTTTCCAGCACGGCATGGCATTTTTTTCCCAGCTCATCCTCCTCCTGCGCAACCCGTTCAAAAATCTCATAGAAAGGCGTTTTGGAATCCATATTCCGCAGCCGGATGAGGCTCAGCTCTTCTTCCCGGAAGAAAAAGGGAGAGGATTGGAGAACGGAAATCAGCGGAAGATCCTGAAGGGGGGAATCAATCCATTCCAGCAGATTCCGGATCTCCTGAATCTCATCCAGCTGATAGTATTCTCCCTTTCCGTCGAAGAATACCGGAATTCCCCGCTCCTCCAGATATCCGGCCAGGAGGGGGCCGTCCGTCTGCACCGTGGGCAGCAGCACCACAAAATCCCTGTACTGATAGGTTCTGTTTTCCCCCGGACAGGGCTGCCGCAGCATTTTCCGGATTTCCGTTTCGATCAGCTCCGCAGTCGCCTCCAGATCCTTTTTTCCCGTATCTCCCTTCTGAATCATGCAGACTTCCACCGGCACATGCCCCTCTGTCTGCCTTCCCGGAATCAGCCTTTCCTCCGGCCCGTAGGTAATCTCCGTGACCTTTTCCTTCATGATGGATTCAAAAATCCGATTCGTGGTTTCCATAATCTCGGGACGGGAACGAAAATTCGACTGCAGGAAGATGCACTCCTGATCTTCCCCCTCGGAACTCCTGCAGTTTCTGATTCTTTCCAGAAACATCATCGGGTCCGCCAGCCGGAAACGGTAGATGCTCTGCTTGACGTCGCCCACCATGAACAGACTGGTTTCCGGCCCCTGCAGCAGATCAATGATCTGATTCTGTACCTCTGAAATATCCTGGCATTCATCCACGAAGATATTTTTCCAGATCGCATGGGCTTCCTCCCTGCCCGCAGGGTTCTTCAGGATCTTCACAGCATACTGCTCCAGATCCGAAAAATCCGCCAGGGATCTGGCTGCCTTCTTCATCTGAAACAGATTCTCCGTCGTCCGCATCAGGCATTGCAGGGCCAGAAGCGATTCCCGCATGTTTTTCCATTCTGAAAGGGGCTTTTCCGGCTCGCTGATCTGATACCGGTCAATGGATTCCATCAACTGCCTGTATTTTTTTCGAATCTCCTGATATCGGTCCCGCCAGTCGCTTTCCTGCACGGTCACCCCCCGGACCGCCTTCAGCTTTTCAAAAACGGCCGGTGCAGCGTCCAGCCGGTTCTCCCGGATTTCCCGTTGTTTCACGTGAAACAATTCCGCATCCTTTTTCCAGGCTTCCTGATACGCGGGAAGAGCGTCGGGATCCGAGAACATTCTTTCCATCTGATCCAGATAAAGCTGTGCCTGAAACAGCTGATCCTCCGCCATCTGACGGAGCACCCGGAACCAGGGATGATCCTCCTCCATCCGATCCGGAATATCATCGATCCGGTCGGAAAGCCATTCAAAGGGATTGGCCAGAGACATCAGAAAGGGATGAAGCGTACGGATCATCGCTTCCGCCTGCCGGACCGTATATCTTTCCTTCAGAAGCGCAAAAAAAGGCTCTCCGTTCTGCTCCAGTTCATTGCAGGCATCGGCAAAGGCCTCGTGAAAGAGCCTTTCCTGCATGGAAGCGTCACAGATCGAAAAATTGGGATCAATCGGAATCAGCTGAAACTGATTGCGGATCAGCTGCTGACAAAAGGCATGAATCGTGGAAATCTGGATGCAGTCGATCTGATCCCGGGCGTTCCGAAGACAGGGATTGTCGCTTTCCTCCTGCAGGCGGCGCCGGATTTTCTCCTTCATCTCCGATGCCGCCATGTTGGTAAAGGTGACAACCAGCAGGCTTCCGGGCTCCGCTCCCTCCTTCAGCATCCGAAGAATCCGCTCGATCATGACCGCGGTCTTTCCGCTGCCGGCGGCCGCGCTGCAGATCAGACGCCTGGAACGGGACTCAATCACCTGCAGCTGGGAAGGTGTCCATGAGGGCATCGGCTCATCTCCTGTCGCTTTTCTCGTTATGATACGGATAAAAATGTTTCACGTGAAACAATCAATCAAAGGAGGGTTCCTTCAGCACGGGAAGCTCCGTTTCCGCACCCTCCTTGACCTTTTCGATCCGCGCGGCTCCGTTTTCACTGAAAACATGATAGGTCCGGTTTCCCTGCTTCATATCCAGGTCCCCCTCATCCGCACAGGTGATAAAGGTCTGCGACTGATCAATCAGCTGCAGCAGATTCATGCGGCGGCGCAGATCCAGTTCACTCATGACGTCGTCCAGGAGAAGCACAGGCTGATCCTCCGTCATCCGGAAAATGAGCTTCCGCTGGGCCAGTTTCAGGCTCAGCGCGGCCGTACGCATCTGTCCCTGGGAGGCGTACAGTTTCATCGACTTTCTGTTCAGATACAAACCCAGGTCATCCCGCTGGGGACCGGCCGAGGTTGTTCCCTGGCGAAGATCATCCTCCCGGGACTGCTGCAGAAGGTGAAGCAAAAGCTCCGCCGGATCTCCCTCCCCATGAACGGAGGGCGCATACGTAATGGTCAGCGTTTCATCCGGAAGTCCGCTGATGCTGCGGTAGATCTCCCGTCCGGCCTCGGACAGAAAATCCGCGGCCTTCTGTCTCTCCTGATAAATGATTTTCGCCTGCTCGCACATGCTCGCCTCAAAATCCGCGATCATCGGATTGATCGGAAGATTCTCCATGCGGGCCTGGCGCAGAATCGCGTTCCGCTGATTCAGCGCGATTCGGTACTGCTGCAGGGCGATAAAATAGCTTCGGCTGATCTGACTGATCATCATATCCAGGAATCGGCGCCGGGCGGCGGGACCTTCCCGGATCAGATTCAGATCCTCCGGGCTGAAAATCACGCAGCGAACCACTCCCATCATTTCAGAAAGACGGGAAACCTTCCGGGAATCAATCAGCACCGTCTTGACGGAATCCTCGCCGGGACGGAGACGAACCTCCACGTCGTTCCGCGCATATTTGCCGAGCACGGAAAGCCGGCAGGAAGCGCCCTCCTGTCCCATCTGAACCGCGTTCAGATCCTGATTGATCCGATGGCTTTTTCCGAGGGAGCAGTAATGAATGGCCTCCAGCAGATTCGTCTTGCCCGATCCGTTCTGTCCGAAGAACAGGTTGATCCCCTCATGCGGAGTCAGACGCAGGTCGTCATAATTCCGAAAATGATGCAGCTCCAGCTCCTTGATAATCATTCCATACCTCAAGAGAAACAGCGCGGCCGGATCCGGCCGCGCTGCCAAATCATCTGAAACGCGATTCCTTCTGCGCGGGGCTGGAAGAAAAGTCCTTCCGCACGGGAGCAGCCGGCCGGTTTCAGTTTACTGAAATACCCGAACAGGCAGAATCAGATAAATGTATTCCTCTCCGGACGGGGGCATGACCACGCAGGGACTGACATTCGAGTTGAAATTCATGTACAGCTCGTCGCCCTCCACGTTCCGGATCACATCCACAATATACTTGGAATTGAACGCGATATCAATATCGTCGCCCTGAAGATCCGCTTCCATCTCTTCCTCCACATCGCCCATTTCCGCGTTGGAGGTGATCCGCAGGGATCCGGAACGGAAACTCATTTTGATCAGATTGTTCTTTCCCTCGCGGGCCATCAGGCTGGCCCGGTCAATGGCGTCCGAAACCGTTCCCCGATCCGCCCGGGCGTGGGTCCGGAAGGCGGTGGGGATAATCCGGCGATAATCAATATATTCGCCTGCCAGAAGCACGGAGCTCATCCGAATGTTCCCGAAGGTGCACTGCATCCGTCCCTGATCGAAAAGCAGGGTGCAGAAGGCATCGTCCTCCGGAAGAATCCGGCTCAGCTCATTGATCACCTTTCCGGGAAGGATCGCTTTCATCATTTCCTGTCCTTCGGGAAGGTCAAAGGGCTGGAACAGCTTCTGCATCGCGAGGCGGAATCCGTCCAGCGCCACCAGCCGGGCTTCATTCCGGCTGACTTCCAGCAGACAGCCCGTCAGAATCTGGCGGCTTTCATCCGTCGCGATGGCAAAGCTGACATGGGAAATCATGTCCTTCAGCTTCTTCTGCGGAATCTTGACGGGGGTGGGAGATTTCAGCATCATGATCTCCGGATATTCCGCGGCGTTCATGGTGGCCAGATTGCTGCGGGCCTTCTGACAGCGGATGGAAGCGGAGCGGTTGTTCTGGCAGGTCAGTTCCACATCCCCACCCGGCATTTTCCGGATCAGTTCGGAGAAAAGCCGGCCGGGAAGCACGATCTGTCCGGATTCCTGCACATCGGCGGAACTGGTATACTCGATGGAAAGCGAACCATCCGAGCAGGTCAGATTGACGCGGTTATCATCCGCGACAATCAGCACGCCTTCCAGAATCTGCTTGGCGGGACGAGCGCTCAGCGCACGGGTCACGGTATTCAGCCCTTCCAGCAGATCCTGATTGTTCATTCTGAATTTCATAAGGGGAACGACTTCCTTTCCTGAAGCATGGGTGGAATCCCTCCGGGAACCACCATGATTATCATATATATGATCTGATCATCGTAGTAGTAAGGCCTGTGAAAACGGGGGAAAACCCGCCGGACACAGGAAAAACAACGAATTTCAGCGTGGAAAACGCTGTGTATAAATCGGCGGGATATCAACAGCCTGAAGGATAATATTCCGCGCCGGCCCGTATTTTCCTGCCTGTGCGGTAGAAAAATAAGAAAAAAACGAAATAAAGACGGAAAAATGAAACATTTTTTCCACGCAATCCACAGAGTTCACAGGGCTGTGGATAAAAAAGGGTGGAAAACTAATGAAACACCTCCCTGTGGTGCAAAAAGTAATCCGCGCCGCTCCAGACCGTGATGCCGCAGACAAAAAGGCCGATGACCCATCCCACCGGGAAGGAAAAGAGGGGCCGGCGGAGAACCAGCAGCAGCAGGATCAGAACCATCTGGCTGGCGGTTTTGATCTTTCCCAGCGGGCCGGCGGAAATGACCAGTCCCCGGGAAACGGCGACCAGCCGAAGTCCGTCAACGCTGAGTTCCCGGGCCAGAATCAGCACGATCATCCAGGCGGGAACCAGATTCAGGGAAAGAAGCATCACGAAGGTGCTCAGCACCAGAAGTTTATCCGCCACCGGATCAATGAATTTTCCGAAGGTGGTGATCCACTGGTTTTTCCGCGCCAGGTGTCCGTCCAGAAAATCGGAAAGGGAGGCGAGGGCAAACACGGCCACCGCGGCCCAGCGGCATCCGGGAGCGGAAAGGGACAGCAGAAGAACCAGCAGGGGAATGCACAGCACGCGGAAGATACTCAGTCGGTTGGGCCAGTTCATATCATTTCTCCCATCAGGTCATAGGTATCCGCCCGGGTGATCCGAACCGGAACGAAGGAACCAATTTCGGGCCTGCGGTCCTTCCAGGAAAAGACGATCTCCCCGTCGATTTCCGGAGCTTCCAGACGGCTTCTGCCCAGGGCCCGGTGATCGTCCCCCACATCCGTCACCAGAACCTGTTCCACCCGCTGAAGCCGCTTCTGATTCTGTTTCAGGGAGATGCCGGCCTGCAGGCGCATGAGCCGATCCAGGCGTTCCTGCTTGATCTCCTCGGGAACCTGGGAGGGAAGCCGGGCGGCGGGAGTACCTTCCTCCGCGGAATAGGCGAAGGCGCCGAGCCGGTCGAATTCCGTTTCGGCGACGAAATCCAGCAGTTCCCGGAACTGATCTTCCGTTTCCCCGGGAAACCCGGTGATCAGCGTGGTCCGGACGGTCAACCCCCGCTCCTTCGCGCCGCGGACGCAGCGGAGGATATCCTCCCGGGTTCCGAGACGGTGCATCCGCTTCAGAATATCGGAATTGATATGCTGAACCGGAATATCCAGGTAGGGACAGAGGACGGGATGATCCGCCAGCAGATCCAGCAGTTCGTCGCTGGTTTCGTCGGGATAGCAGTACAGCACGCGGAGCCAGTCCACCCCGGGGATCTCCGCGGCCGCCCGCAGCAGGGAAGGAAGGCGGGAATGTCCGCCTCCGTCCGTTCCCCAGCGGGTTGTATCCTGCGCGATCATCACATGCTCCCGGACGCCGCGGGACGCCAGGGATCGCACCTCCCGGAGAATTTCCTCCTCCGGACGGCTGCGGTAGGGTCCGCGGATCATCGGAATGGCGCAGAAGGTGCAGCGGTTGGAGCAGCCCTCCCCGATCCGGATATAGGCGGAATAGGAGGGCGTCGTCAGAACCCGGTCATGCTCGAAATAGGAATAATCATCCTGGCAGGCATGAATCCGGACGCCCTGAAGGGCTTCCAGGATGCGATCCGGGAGAGAGGCGTACTGATTGACCCCCAGGAGCAGGTCAATCTCCGGAATCTCCTCCATCAGATCCTTCTCATATCGCTGGGAAAGACAGCCGGTGACCGCCAGCAGACGGCAGCGGCCGGTCTTTTTGTATTCCGCCATTTCCAGAATGGTGTTGATGGATTCCTCCTTCGCCGGGTCGATAAACCCGCAGGTATTGACCAGGAGAATATCCGCCGTCGCGGGGTCGGAAACGATCTGAAAACCTCTGTCCCGCAGAAGTCCCAGAGCGGTTTCCGTGTCCACGCGGTTCTTGTTGCAGCCCAGAGAAACGGCGCCTACGGAAAAGGGCATCAGAGCAATTCTCCTTCCATAAATATGCGGGAAAAAGTATACCATGAAAGTTCCCCTTTGAAAAGAATGGACAGAAAAAAGAAAAAAAATTATAATGGCTGCCGGAGGGGAAGACAAATGAAGGATACCTTTTTGATTGTGGACGGAAACAGCCTGATTCACCGGGCTTTTCACGCCCTGCCGCTGATGGACGCGGACGGGGTTTATACCAACGCGGTTTACGGCTTCCTGAATATGATGCTGAAGGTGGTTCGGGAGGAGAACGTGCAGTATCTGGCGGTTTGCTTCGATGAGCACGGGCCGACCTTCCGCCATACGATCTATCCGGAATACAAGGCGGGAAGAACGCCCACGCCCCCGGAGCTGATTCAGCAGCTGCAGACCATCCGGACGGTGCTGGACGGGATGGGAATTCCGCGCTTTTCCCTGCAGGGATGGGAGGCGGACGACCTGCTGGGCACCCTCAGCCTGCTTGGCGCGGAGAAGGGCGCGGCGCCGCTGCTTCTGACCGGGGACCGGGATGCGCTGCAGCTGGTCGGAAACGGAACGGAGCTTCTTTTTACCCGGAAGGGCATCAGCGAAACGATTCGCTTTACGCCGGAAAAGGTGATGGAGGAATACGGGTTCCGTCCGGATCAGGTGACGGACTGGAAGGGACTGGCCGGCGACAGCAGCGATCATATTCCCGGGGTGCCCGGCGTGGGCGACAAGACGGCGGTCAAACTGCTGCAGGAATACGGCAGCCTGGAAAATATCCTGGATCACGCGGGAGAGATCAAGGGCAAACTGGGCGAGAAGCTGGCGCAGTGGGCGGATCAGGCCCGGTTCTGCAAGGAGCTGGCGACGATTCGCAGGGATGCCCCGGTCTCCTTCCGGCTGGAAGCATGCGGAATAACGGACTGGAGTCAGGGGATTCCGGTGCTGGAAAAGCTGAAGCTGTTCTCCTTTATCCGGCGGCTGAAGAACGATCCGGAGGAAGGGGGAAACCGTCCGGCGGAGGAGCCGCGGGAGGAGCCGTTCCGGATGATTTCCTTCGGGCCGTGGGACGAAATCGAAAGCCCGGAAAAAGGAGCAGAATGGCTCCGGGTCCGGAGAGGGGAAAAAATCTGCCTCTGGATGGGCGAAACGGAAATCACCCTGGCCACCGAAAAGGGGGACCGGGCGAGGATCTCCCTGGGCGGGGACCTGCTGACGCCGGGACTCTCGCCGGAGGAAGTGATGGAAGTCCTGCTTCCGGAGATGCGTCGGGGAAACTTCGTGGTGCATGACGGCAAAAAGCTGCTGCACCGGATCGCGGAGATGAATCCCGGGGTTCCGGAAGAGTTTGCGTGGGATACCATGCTGGGCGCCTATCTGCTGAATCCGCAGGAGAAGAGCTACCGGCTGCAGGCGCTGTGTCCCGGGGCGGCAGAGGATGCGTCCGCCGTCTGTTCCCTGGAAGTCTGGCAGCGGCAGAAAATCGAGCGGGAGGGGATGACTTCCCTGATGCGGGAGGTGGAAATGCCCCTGAGCCACACGCTCTTCCGCATGGAGCAGGCCGGCTTCCGGGTGGATACGGATTATCTGCAGGTGCTGGGAAAGGAATACGCCCGGGAGATCGCCCTGCGCCGGGAAGAGGTCATCCAGGCCTGCGGGCAGGGAGAATTCAACCTGAACAGCACGCAGCAGCTGGGCGAGGTGCTGTTCGACAAAATGGGACTGCCCCACGGCAAAAAGACGAGCAAGGGGTATTCGACGGCGGTGGAGGTGCTGGAGGGCCTCCGCTGGGACGCGCCGGAGGTGATCGAGCCCCTGCTGCGGTACCGGAAGCTGAACAAGCTGAACGGAACGTATGTGGAGGGCATGCTTCCCCTGGTAGACCGGGAGGGAAGAATCCATTCCACCTTCGATCAGGCGGCGACGGCCACGGGAAGGCTCTCCTCCTCCGAGCCGAACCTGCAGAATATTCCGGTCCGGACCGAGGAGGGGCGGGAGCTTCGCAAGGTTTTTATACCGGCGGAGAACTGGATTCTGCTGGATGCGGACTACAGCCAGATCGAGCTGCGGCTGATGGCGCATTTTTCCGGAGACCCGGCCCTGGTGAACGCCTTCCGGAACGGGGAGGATATTCATGCCCGGACGGCCAGCGAAATCTTTGAGGTTCCCCTGGATCAGGTGACGCCGGAGCTGCGGAGCCGGGCCAAGGCGGTGAACTTCGGGCTGATCTACGGCATCAGCGGATTCGGCCTGAGCCGGAATACAGGCGTCAGCCGGAAGGAAGCGGAGCATTTTATCTCCCGTTATTTTGAGAAATATCCCGGCGTGAAGGATTTCATGGAGAAGACGGCGGAGGACGGCGCGCGGAAGGGATATGCGGAAACCATGATGGGCCGCCGCAGATATCTGCCGGAGCTGAAGAGCTCCCGGGCCGTTGTCCGGGAATTCGGAAAGCGGGCTGCCATGAATACGCCGATTCAGGGAACCGCGGCGGATATCATCAAAAAGGCCATGGTGCGGGTGGATGGAGCCCTGAGAGAGCGGCAGATGAAGAGCCGGCTGATTCTGCAGGTGCACGACGAGCTGCTGCTGGAATGCCCGCCGGAGGAAGCGGAGGAAGCGGCCCGGCTGCTGCGGGAGGCCATGGAGCAGGTAATTGAGCTGCGGGTTCCCCTGGTGGCGGAGGTTCACCGGGGCGGAAACTGGTACGAGGCCAAGTAGGGCGGCGGCTCCCCGGCCTGAAAAAGCCGGATGACACCGGCAGAAAGGTGTGGTATAATGCGTCCGTCCCGGCGGAGGAAAGCGGACCGGGGAAAGGAGTGGAACAGGATGCTGGAATACAAGTTTGATACGCAGCTGCTGATCGAGGGAACCGATCTGGATGAGGACGAGATCAACGATTATATTACGGAGCATTTTCGCGGGGACTGCCTGCTGGCGGTCGGGGACGAGGAACTGATCAAGATCCATTTTCACACCAACGAGCCCTGGCAGGTGCTGGAATATGCGGCCACCAAGGGAGAGATTTACGATATCGTGGTGGAGAATATGGAGCGCCAGGAGCAGGGTCTGAAGGGATAAAATCTCATTGCAAAGAAGGCCTGTTTGGTGTAAACTGAAGCCATCCTTTTCGAATAAGGATGGCTTTTTGTTGTGCCCGCAGCAAATGTAAGGAGATAATTTCATGTCTGAGAAGCATACGCCCTTTTATCCAACGGAAATGCTGCTCCCGGCGGAGGGAATCCCGAGGGAAACCTGGGCATGCGTCGCGTGCGATCAGTTTACGTCCCAGCCGGAATACTGGGAGAGGACGGAGGAACTGGTGGGAAGCAACCCGTCCACCCTGCGGCTGATGCTGCCGGAATGCGATCTGGCCCGGGCGGACGAGCGGATACCGGAAATTCACGCGGCGATGAGGGATTATCTGGAGCGGGGAATCCTGGTTCCGGGTGTCCGGAACGGATTTGTTCTCTGCGAGAGAACCACAGCCTCCGGCGTCCGGACGGGTCTTGTCGGCGCGGTGGACCTGGAGCAGTACGAATACACTCCCGGAGCGGAATCCCCGGTCCGGCCCACGGAACAGACGATCGCGGAGCGGCTGCCCGCCCGGGCAAGGATCCGCCGCGGTGCGCCGCTGGAAATGACGCATATCCTGATTCTGATCGACGATCCGGAGGGAACGGTGCTTCCGCCCCTGGTCCGGGAAAAGGACGCCCTGCGGAAGCTGTATGACTTTGACCTGATGCAGGAGGGCGGCCATCTGGCCGGATACGCGGTGGAGGATCCGAAGGCGGTCAGCGGGGTGGAGGAGGCGCTGCAGGCCCTGAAGCGGAAGCAGGGCGACCATTCCATGCTGATGGCCGTGGGCGACGGGAACCATTCCCTGGCCACCGCGAAGGCCTGCTGGAACGAGATCCGGGAGACGCTGACGGAGAAGGAGCGGAAAAAGCACCCCGCCCGGTTCGCCCTCTGTGAGATCGAGAACATCCACGAGGAAGCGCTGCGCTTTGAGCCCATTCACCGGCTGATTACCGGCACCACCCCGGAGGAGCTGTACGACTGCTGGGAGCGGTATGCCGAGGCCAGGGGCATGGGCCTGGGGGAAGAAGGGGAAGGGCACACCTTCCAGATGGCGATCCGGAAGGATGAATATCCCGTGGTGGTCCGGAATCCGGAGGGAGCCATTCCCTGCGAGACCATCCAGCTGTTCCTGGACGATTTTCTGGAAAAGCATCCCGGCGCCGCCATCGATTACATTCACGGGGACCGGACGCTGCGGAAGCTGGCGCAGCAGAAGGACGCGGTAGGCTTCCTGCTGCCGGAGATTGACAAAAACACCTTCTTCTCCGACGTGGAGACGCTGGGGGTGCTTCCCCGGAAAACCTTCTCCATGGGAGAGGCGGAGGAAAAGCGGTATTACATGGAATGCAAACGGATCTGACGGACGGACGGGAGAGAACAGATGCGCAGAATTCTGGCATGCGCGGCGGCGATCCTTCTGTTCCTGGGATGGACGCTGGCCGCGGAGGGGGAAGTTTTGATTCCCGAAATCAAGGTTCCGGCAAAGGATATTCCCGATAACGAGGCGATGAAAACCGTTCGGGAGATGAAGACCGGATGGAATCTGGGCAACACGTTTGACGCCTATGACTGCTTCTGGCTGACGGATCCGCTGGATTATGAAACCGGCTGGTGCGGGGTCCGGACGGAGGAGCGCCTGATTCAGGCGCTGCAGGACGCGGGATTCCGCACCCTGCGCATCCCGGTCAGCTGGCACAATCACCTGGACGCGGAGGGACGGATTGACGAAAAATGGCTCGCGCGGGTGAAGGAGGTGGCCTCCTGGGCCTACGAACGGGGAATGTATGTGATCCTGAACATTCACCATGACTGCGACCCCGCGTACTATTATCCGGACAGCGCGCACCGGGAAAGCTCGGAGAAATATATCCGGAGCATCTGGACGCAGCTGGCCCGGGAATTTGCGGACTGGGACGGGCGCCTGATCTTCGAGAGCATCAACGAGCCCCGGCTGACGAAATCTCCCGCCCATGAATGGGTATGGGATGGGACCAGCGCGGAATGCCGGGACGCCATGGCGGTGATTGTGGCGCTGAATCAGGTGTTCGTGGACACGGTGCGGGCCCAGGGAGGACAGAACGAAACCCGGTACCTGATGGTGCCGGCTTACGATGCCAGCCCCTATTATGCCTGCGAGGAAAGCTTCACCCTGCCGGAGGACCGGGCGGAAAACCGGATCATCGTTTCCGTCCACGCGTATACGCCCTATGACTTCGCGCTGCAGCAGATGAAGGACGGCGGAACGGACCGCTATTCCCTGAACAGCACCCGGCAGAAGTCGGAGATCGCCACCTTCCTGAACCGGCTGTGCGACCGCTTCGTCAGCCGGGGGATTCCCGTGGTGATCGGCGAATTCGGCGCCATGGAGAAGAACGGAAACCTGCAGGACCGGGTGGACTGGGCGAGCTGGTATGTGGCCAGCGCCCGGGCCAGGGGAATCTCCTGCTGCTGGTGGGACAACAACATCTTCCAGGGGGAGGGAGAGCGCTTCGGGCTCTTTGACCGAACCGGCGGCGCCTGCGTGAACCCGGAGATCCTGGCGGCCATCATGAAATACTGTGAATAACTCCGAAGAAAGAACCCGGGGAGGATTTCGGATCCACCCCGGGCTTTTGCGATACGGGGGAGCGGGGCGGACGGAAGGCCGCCCCCGGAAAGGAAGAAGAATGGGAGAGCGGATTGAACGGGATTCCATGGGGGAAATCCGGGTTCCGGAGGAAAAGTACTGGGGCGCGCAGACGCAGCGGAGCCTGGAGAATTTCCCGATCGGCAGGGGAAAGGAGCAGATGCCGGAGGAGATCATCCGGGCGTTCGGCATCCTGAAGGAAGCGGCGGCCCGGGCGAATCATGCCCTGAAGCCGGAGCGGATGACGGCGGAAAAATGCGAACGGATCTGCGAAGCGGCGGAGGAGGTGCTTTCCGGAAAGCTGGACGGGCATTTTCCCCTCGTGGTCTGGCAGACGGGCAGCGGCACCCAGAGCAACATGAACGCGAACGAGGTGATCGCGAACCGGGCCAACGAGCGGGCGGGCAGGCGCCTGTGCCATCCGAATGACGATGTGAACATGAGCCAGTCCAGCAACGACACCTTCCCGGCGGCGCTGCATATCGCGGGAACGCTGGCGCTCGAGGATCAGCTGCTTCCCGCGGTGGAAAAGCTCATGGCGGTGTTCCGCCGGCTGGAGGCGGAGAACGCGGACGCGGTCAAGACCGGCCGGACGCACCTGCAGGACGCGGTGCCGATTTCCTTCGGCCAGGAGATCAGCGGCTGGCGGACTTCCCTGGAGCGGGACGCGGAGATGATCCGCCTGGCCTGCGGGCCCCTGAAGGAGCTGGCCCTGGGCGGAACAGCGGTGGGCACGGGGCTGAACGCCCCGGCGGGTTTCGCGGAGCGGGCGGCGGAAGAGGTGGCGAAAAGGACGGGCAAAGCCTTTCGGACCGCGCCGAACAAATTTCACGCCCTGACCTCCCGGGACGAGATCGTCTTTGCCCACGGGGCCATGAAGGCGCTGGCGTGCGACCTGATGAAAATCGCCAACGACGTGCGCTTCCTGGCCTCCGGACCCCGGTGCGGGCTGGGCGAAATCCGGATTCCGGAAAATGAGCCGGGCAGCTCCATCATGCCCGGAAAGGTGAATCCGACCCAGTGCGAGCAGGTGACCATGGTGGCCGTGCAGGTGATGGGAAACGATACCGCGGTGGGCATCGCGGCATCCCAGGGCAATTTTGAGCTGAACGTATTCCTGCCGGTGATCGCGTACAACTTTCTGCAGTCCGCCCGGCTGCTGACGGAATCCATTCTTTCCTTCACGGAGCGCTGCGCGGAGGGGATCGAGGCGAACCGGGAGAAGATGCGGGAGAACCTGCACCGGTCCCTGATGCTGGCCACGGCGCTGAATCCGTATATCGGATACGAGAACGCGGCGCGGGCCGTCAAAAAGGCGTTCCGGGAGAACCGGACGCTGCGGGAGGCCTGCGTGGAGCTGGGGCTGATGACGGAGGAACAGTTCGACGGCGTTTTCCATCCGGAGCAGATGATATAAAACAGAAGGCGGGAACAGTATGGCGAAAGTGAAATCCGTTTATGCCTGCACGGCCTGCGGGTACGAATCCCCCCGCTGGGTGGGACGGTGCCCCGGCTGCGGCGCGTGGAACACCCTGGAGGAGGGCATCGTCGCCCAGCCGGAAAAGGGGGCGCCGCGGATGGCGGCCAACCAGCGCCCGGGCACCGGGGCAAAGCCGCTGCTGCTGAAGGATATTCCGGAGGATGTGACCCTCCGGACCCCCACCGGGATCAGCGAGCTGGACCGGGTGCTGGGCGGCGGCATCGTGGAGGGCGGACTGATGCTGATCGGCGGGGATCCCGGCATCGGCAAAAGCACGCTCCTGCTGCAGGTCTGCGCCAATCTGGCCGCGGCCGGGAAGCGGATCCTGTATATCTCCGGCGAGGAAAGCGCGCGGCAGATCAAGCTTCGGGCCAGGCGGCTGGGGATTGAGACGCCGGGGCTCTATATCCTGGCTGAAAACGCGCTGGACGCGGTGGAGGAGCGGATCCGGGAGCTGCAGCCGGACGCGGCGGTGATCGACTCGATCCAGACGATGTACCGGCCGGAGATGGCTTCAGCGCCGGGCTCCGTTTCGCAGATCCGGGAAAGCACCAGCCTGCTGATGCGGATCTGCAAGGAAACGGGAACCGCCATGTTTGTGGTGGGCCATGTGACGAAGGACGGCGCGATCGCCGGCCCCCGGATGCTCGAGCATATGGTGGACGCGGTGCTCTACTTCGAGGGGGATCGCCAGCAGGATTACCGGCTGCTGCGGGCGGTCAAAAACCGCTTTGGCTCCGTGAACGAACTGGGGGTTTTCCGCATGACGGGGAAGGGCATGCAGGTGGTGCCCAATCCCAGCGAGGAACTGCTGAGCCACCGGGCGCAGGGAGCCAGCGGAAGCACGGTTTTCTGCGGCATGGAGGGCAGCCGGCCCCTGCTGTGCGATGTGCAGGCCCTGACCAGCCAGAGCTATCTGAATTCTCCCCGGAGGACGGTGAACGGTGCCGACCCGGGACGGGTCGCGATGCTGCTGGCGGTGCTGGAGAAGCGGGCAGGCCAGCGCTCCTATAATCAGGATGTCTATATCAACGTGGCCGGGGGTCTGGAGCTGAGCGAGCCGGCGGCGGACCTTGCGCTGTGCGCGGCGGTGGTGTCCAGCCTGAAGGATCAGGCGGTTGGCGCGGAAACGGCGGTCATGGGCGAGGTGGGCCTGGCGGGGGAAATCCGCTCGATTCCCCAGTGCGATCGGCGGGTGGCGGAGTGCGCCCGGCTGGGCTTCACCACGCTGGTGATTCCCCGGGAGAACGCGCGGCGGATTCATCAGCCCCCGGAGGGCGTGAAGATCGTCGGGGTGGATACGGTGCTTCAGGCAATGAGCGTGCTGTTCTGAAAAGGAGCGGAAAGGCGTGGAAAAAGAGGAAGCGAGGGAGCGGCCGCGGATCGTGGTGATCGGCGGCGCGAATATGGATATCGGGGGCATGCCGGCCGGACCGCTGATCGACCGGGATTCCAATCCGGGCCGGGTCCGCTTTTCCGTGGGCGGCGTTGGGCGGAACATCGCCCATAACCTGCGGCTGCTGGGCCTGCCGGTCACCTTTCTGACGGCCCTGGGCCGGGATGAGCGGGGGGATCGGATTGCCGCGGAATGCGCGCTGGCCGGGATGGACTGCGAACGGATCCTCCGGACGGAGAAAGGCGCCACCTCGGTTTACCTGTATATCTCGGACGGGGCGGGGGAAATGCGCCTGGCGATATCGGACATGGAGATCTGCCGGCTGATCAGCCCGGCCTATCTGGAGGAGCAGCGGGAGCTCCTCGCCCGGGCGGCCGCCGTCGTGGCGGACGCGAACCTGCCGGAGGAAAGCCTTCGATACCTGGCGGAGAGCTGCCCCGCGCCGCTCTTTGCCGATCCGGTATCCGTGCAGAAGGCGGTCCGGCTGGAGGGAATCCTGGAACGGGTGCATACCCTCAAGCCGAACCTGCTGGAAGCGGAGCTGCTCAGCGGGGTCCGGATCCGCGGCGGGGAGGATCTTTCCCGGGCGGCGGAGGCCCTGCTGGATCGCGGGGTCCGGCGGGTCTTTATCTCCCTGGGGGAGAAGGGCGTTTTTGCGGCGGAACAGGGCCGGCAGGCGCTGATTCCGCGCTGTTCCGCCCGGGTGCGGAATACCACCGGGGCCGGGGACGCCCTGATGGCCGGGCTGGTCTATGCCCATACCCGGGAAGCGCCCCTGGAGGAATCCGCCCGCATCGCGGCAGCGGCGGCCGCCATCGCGGTGGAGGGCGAGGAAACCGTCAACCCGGCGATGTCGGAGAAAGCGCTTCAGGAAAAAATCCGGAAAGAGAGCGGCGCATGAGCGGAGGAAGGGAACGGCTGATCCGGCTCCGGCAGGCCCTCCGGGAGGTGGTTTATCCGGAGGGGGCGATCTGCCTGGGCTGCGGAAGAAGATCCGACGGAAATGCCCTGTGCCCCGAATGCCGCCGGGAGCTGCTGCAGGAGGATCTGCTGGAATCCTGGGAAACCCGGGATCTGGACGGGGTTCCCGCCTGGAGCATGCGTCCGCACCGGGGCATCAGCCGGAAGCTGATTCTGCGGCTGAAGCACGGGGCGGAAACCCGGGCGGCCGGGGAGCTGGCGGCGGTTTTCCGGGAAAGGCCCGGGATCTTTCCGGAGCTGCCGGAAAACCTGGTGGTGACCTGGGTGCCGTCCCCCGGAAGCCGGATCCGGGAGCGCTGCGTGGATCACGGAAGGGCGCTGGCGGAGGCCCTGGCCCGGGAGGCGAACCGCCCCTGTGCGCAGCTGCTGCGCAGGCGGGGAAACGACCGGCCGCAGGTCCGGCTGAGCCGGGAGAAGCGGGAGCGGAACCTGAAAAATGCCTTCCAGCCCGTGGGCCAGATCCGGACTCCGGTGCTCCTGGTGGATGACGTGCTGACCACGGGTACCACGGCGCGCCGCTGCGTGGCCGCGCTGCGGGAGGCGGGCGCCCGGGAGATTCTGGTGCTGACCGCGACCCATGCCGCACGGCAGAAATAGATCCGCATATTATTCATTATTTGTGCATATATACATATACAATGCAAAAGAAAACGGAGAAAATACTTGACACTTCGGAGTAGGAAACGTATATTTATGCGCACATAGCGGACACGGATCCCCCGGGAGGGGGTGGGCATCGGATGAAATCCGGGAGGATGCGGGGTATGAAGCAGATATTTATTGACGGCAGCGCGGGCACCACGGGACTGCGGATCCGGGAAAGGCTGGCGGCGCGGGAGGATCTGGAGGTCCTGACGCTCCCGGAGGAGAGGCGGAAGGATCCGGCGGCCCGGGCGGAGATGCTGAACCGGGCGGATGTTTCCTTCCTCTGCCTGCCGGACGCGGCCGCGGAAGAGGCGGCCGGGATGGTGAAGAATCCGGACGCGGTGCTGATTGACACCTCCACCGCGCACCGGGTGGCCGCGGGATGGGTCTACGGCATGGCGGAGCTGCCCGGTCAGCGGGATCGGATCCGGTCCGCGAAGCGAATCGCGAATCCCGGATGCCATGCCAGCGGCTTTATCGCCCTGCTCGCGCCGCTGGTCGCAGCGGGAGCGGTGAAGCCGGAGGCGCGGCTCAGCTGCTTTTCCCTGACGGGATATTCGGGGGGCGGAAAAAAGATGATCGAGGCCTATGAGGCGCCGGACCGATCCCCCCTGTACGCGGCGCCCCGGCAGTACGGGCTGTCCCAGGTCCATAAGCACCTGCCGGAGATGGCGGCCATGACGGGGCTGCGGGAGCCGCCGGTGTTCTGCCCCGTGGTCGCGCCCTATTACGCGGGCATGGAGGTGACCGTGCCCCTGACGGCGGCGGAGACGGATGCCTCTCCGGAGGAGATCCGGGAAATCTACCGCGCGGCATATCCCGCGGGGCTGATCCGGGTATCGGACGGGGCGGATGAGGACGGGTTCCTTTCCGCCGGCGCGCTGGCGGGCCGGGACGACATGGAAGTGGGCGTGTTCGGCCGGCCGGGCCGGATGGTGCTGACAGCCCGCTTCGACAATCTGGGCAAGGGCGCGTCCGGCGCCGCGATTCAGAACATGAACCTCGTGCTGGGCATGCCGGAAACGGCGGGGCTTGCGGCGGGGAACGCGAAGAACAGGGAGCAGGGCGGGAACGGATGAAGGAAGAGATTACGCTGCAGCCGATGGAGATCGCGGACTATGACGGCGTCCGGGCGCTGTGGATGAGCATCCGGGGCTTCGGAATCCGCGCGCTGGATGATTCCCGGGAGGATATCATGAGGTTCCTGGACCGGAACCCCACCACCAGCGTGGTCGCCCGGGCGGGGGAGCGGATCGTCGGATCCATCCTCTGCGGATCGGACGGAAGACAGGGGGCGCTGTACCACGTCTGCGTGGCGGAGGAATACCGCCGGCAGGGCATCGGAAGCCGCATGGTGGGATACTGCATGAAGGCGCTGCGGGAAATGGGGATCAACAAGGTCGCGCTGATCGCCTTTGCGGACAACGATGGGGGCAACGCCTTCTGGAAGCAGATCGGATGGAAGCGGGGCAACGTGAACTATTACGAATTTGTCCTGAACGAGAAGAACATTACACGCTTTATTGGGAGGGAATAGGAGCATGATGACCATTTCGGGAGGAATCAACGCGGCCCGGGGATTCCGGGCGGCCAGCTGCGCCGCCGGCATCCGGTATCAGGGCCGGGATGATATGGCGATGATCTTCAGCGAAACGCCCTGCGCGCTGGCGGCGACCTTTACTTCCAATCAGGTGAAGGCGGCTCCGGTAAAATGGGACCAGGCGGTGCTGCGGGCGGGGACGCCGGTGCGGGCGGTGGTGATGAACGCCGGCATTGCCAACGCCGCCACCGGGGAGAAGGGCATGGCGCTGTGCGCGGCCACGGCGGAGCATGCGGGGCGGACGCTGGGCGTGGATGCCGGCGCCGTGCTGCTGGGCTCCACCGGGGTGATCGGTCCCCAGTTGCCCCTGGAGAAGATCCGGGCCGGCATCGGGATCATGAAGAAACGGCTTTCGGACACGGCCGCGGCGGCGGAGGACGCCAGCCGGGCGATCATGACGACGGATACGGTGAACAAGGAGTGCGCGGTCTCCTTCGAGCTGCCGGCCGCCTCCGGAAACGGAACGGTGCGCGTTTGCCTGGGAGGAATGAGCAAGGGTTCCGGCATGATCCATCCAAACATGTGCACCATGCTGGCCTATCTGACGACGGACTGCGCCATCGCGCCGGCGCTGATGCAGAAGCTGCTGGGCGAAGTGGTGAAGGATACCTTCAATATGATCTCCGTGGACGGGGACACCAGTACCAACGATACCCTGCTCCTCCTTGCCAACGGGCAGGCGGGAAACCGGATGATTGCGGAGGAGGACGGGGACTGCGCGGTGTTCCGGGAAGCGCTGGAGACGGTCTGCCGGAATCTGGCGAAGAAGATGGCCGGAGACGGGGAAGGCGCCACGCATCTGATCGAGATGCGGGTCACCGGCGCGGATACGAAGGAGAACGCGCGCCTGCTGGCCCGGTCGGTCGTATCCTCCAGCCTGGTGAAGGCCATGATCTACGGCAGGGACGCGAACTGCGGCCGGATTCTCTGCGCGCTGGGCTACGCGGGGCCGGCCTTCGATCCGGAGAAGCTGGAGCTGTATCTGGAAGGCGCGGAGGACCGCCTGTGCTTTTACCGGGACGGGCAGGTGCTGGACTTCGATGAGGAGCGGGCGGCGCGTCTGCTGTCCGCGAAGGAGGTCCGGTTCACCTGCGACATGGGCATGGGGGCGGCGGAGGCCACGGCCTGGGGCTGCGACCTGACGTACGATTACGTCCGGATCAACGGGGATTACCGCAGCTGACCGGCGCGGCCGGGCAGCCCTTCGGGGAGGCCGGAGGACGGAAAACGGGAAATGCGGAGGAGGCGCGCACATGCACAGCGAACTGACCAATATGGAACGGGCGGAGGTTCTGACGGCGGCCCTGCCCAACATCAGGCACTATACGGGCAAGGTGGTCGTGGTGAAATACGGCGGAAACGCCATGATCAATGAGCAGTTGAAGCAGCAGGTGATGGAGGATATCGTGCTGCTGCGGCTGATCGGCGTGCGGATCGTGCTGGTTCACGGCGGCGGGCCGGAGATCAACGACCTGATGAACCGGCTGGGGAAAAAACCGGAATTCGTGGACGGGCTCCGGGTGACGGACCGGGAAACCATGGACATCGTGCAGATGGTGCTGGCGGGGAAGATCAACAAAACGCTGGTGAACCTGCTGGAGATGAAGGGCGGAAAGGCCGTCGGCCTGTCCGGCATGGACGGAAGGCTGCTGCAGTGCACGGTGAAGGATGAGCGGCTGGGATATGTGGGCGAGATTCAGAAGGTGCATATCCAGCCGGTGACCGACCTGTTGGACCGGGGCTATATTCCGGTGGTCTCCACGGTGGGCTGCGACAAGCAGGGAAATGCCTACAATATTAATGGAGATACAGCCGCGGCGTATATCGCGGGCGCCCTGGCCGCGGAGCGGCTGATCATGATGACGGATATCGCCGGCGTGCTGCGGGACAGGGAGGATCCCTCCACCCTCATTCCGCGGATCTCCCTGGGCGAGCTGCCGGGGCTGTATGAAAGCGGCGTCATTTCCGGCGGCATGATTCCGAAGCTGGAATGCTGCGCCATGGCCCTGGAGCGGGGCGTGCACAATGTGGTCATTATGGACGGGCGGGTGCCCCATGCGATTCTGATGGAGCTGCTGACGGACGAAGGCGCGGGCACCATGGTGTCCCGCGGCGAGCCGTAAGGAACCGGGACGGAAGGAGGAACACGCGGCATGAATACGATGGAGCTGGATCAGACCTATATTGCGGGGACCTATCGGCGCTTTCCGCTGGAAATTGTTTCCGGACGGGGTTCCCTGGTGCGGGATGCCCGGGGAAGGGAATACATCGATATGGGATCCGGAATCGCGGTGACCTCCTTCGGAATCGCGGATCCGGAATGGATCCGGGCGGTGGAGGAGCAGATTCATTCCGTCCAGCACATGTCCAATCTGTACTACACGGCTCCCTGCGCGCGGCTGGCACAGGCGCTGTGCGAAAGAACGGGAATGGCCCGCGTGTTTTTCTCCAACTCCGGGGCGGAGGCCAACGAGTGCGCCATCAAGGTGGCCCGGAAATGGGCCGCGGAGCGGAAGGGGCCGGACTGCGCCACCATTCTGACGCTGGAAAACAGCTTCCACGGCCGCACCCTGACGACCCTGGCCGCCACCGGGCAGGCGCATTATCATGAACTGTTTCAGCCCCTGACGCCCGGTTTTGCGTCCTTTCCCGCCGGGGATCTGACGGAACTGGGGCGCCTGTGCGACGGGAATCGGGTGGCCGCCGTGCTGATCGAATGCATCCAGGGAGAGGGCGGCGTGGTGCCGCTGCAGCCGGATTTCGCGGCGAAGCTGGAGGAGTTCCTGCGCAGGCGGGACATCCTGCTGATGGTGGACGAGGTGCAGACCGGAAACGGACGCACGGGCACGCTGTACGCCTATGAGCAGTATGGCCTGCATCCGGATGTGGTTTCCACGGCCAAGGGGCTGGCGGGGGGCCTGCCCATGGGTGCGACCCTGCTGGGGGAAAGGGTGAAGGACGTCCTTTCCTTCGGGGACCACGGCTCCACCTTCGGCGGAAATCCGGTGGCCGCCGCCGCGGCGCTTTCGGTCGTTGACCGCCTGACGGAGGAGTTTCTCGCGGAGGTGCGCCGGAAGGGAACGCTGCTTCGCCAGGAGCTGGAAGGCGCGGAAGGCATCGGCGAGGTATCCGGCCTGGGGCTGATGCTCGGACTGAAAACCCGCAGGCCCGCCGGGGAGGTTGTGGCCTCCTGCATGGAGCAGGGGGTGCTCTGCCTGACGGCGAAGGACCGGGTGCGGCTTCTGCCCGCGCTGAATATCCCGGACGAGCTGCTTCTCCGCGCCGCGGAGGTGATCCGGAGGGCGGCTGCCGAATAAGCCCTCCGAAAGCGGCGGCGAACAAAATTGTGGAAGGGGAAAGCGGGAACCCCAAATTGACGTAGAAAACCCGAACGATTGAAAAAGGTGGGGAGAGCAACGTCCGGAGGCGTTGATTTTCCTCACTTTTTTTCAATTTTTTTTGAAAAAACGCTTGAC
>ONCV01000007.1 GCA_900316415.1 uncultured Eubacteriales bacterium | reverse complement strand
GCCGCCCCCGGTCTGCGCCGGCCGGGGCCGGGACGCGCCTCCCGCGGGGCGCTGCGGCGCGGGGCGGGCGGGCGTCCGCTCCTGCTCCTGCCGGTCGGCATAGTTTCCCGTATTGTTCAGGGGGCCGGTTCCCAGACCTTCGCCCCGCTTCTCCACGCCGCGGCCTTCCTGGACGACCTTCTTTTCCCGGGAGCGCGGCTTTCTTCCCTCTTCATTGATTGCCATGGCTTTGATCCTCCTCTGTCGGTTGCCTGAATTATACACGAAAACGCCGCCGAAAATCTACCTTGCGGCAAAAAAAGAGGCAGGGTTTTTCCCTGCCTCCGGGATATCCTTTCTCCCGGCTTACTGGATGTCCCAGGAGCCGACCTGTTCGCTGAAGCCGATGCCCAGCACCTCGCAGGTCTCCCGCGCCGCGGTCTTCCCGTCGTACTTGCCGATCCGGTTCAGCTGCCTGCCCATGAAGATGACCACGGCGGTCTGGCCCCCGTCCAGGTCGCAGGCCTCGGTGAGCCCGGCGCCCTTGCACAGCTGCGCCAGCTGGGGCATGGTGACGCCCTCGCTGCGGCTGCCCAGCCGCCCCTCGCACATGATGTCCACATAGTGCCCCGGCTCCACCATGCCGAAGGCGTGCCGCGGGTTCTTGGCCCGGCTCTTGGTGGGATCCTGCACCCATTCGCTCAGCTGGCCGTCCCGGATCAGATAGGGACCGAAGCTGAACACCATGTAGGCGCCCCGGTCCAGGTATTCCTGGGCGCTCAGCTCCATGCTGGCGTGCACGTCCACGGACCCGTCCTCATAGAAGGCCAGGGTGTCCAGGTTCGGGAAGAACTTCTTCTCCAGCTCCTCGTAGCGGTCGTCGAAATAGACCTCCCGGTCCCGGATCTCGACGCCCACGGGATGCCCGTTCTTGCTGCCGACCCGGTAGGTGTAGTAATCCCCGTTGCAGGCGAACACCAGCTTGTTGGCGGCGGCGTTCTTCGCCGCGTCCACCCGGCTCTTCTTTCCCACGGCCTTCTCCGGGGTGTATTCCACGTTGACCATCCGGGTCCCGGCCTCCACGTCGCACCAGATCTCCGTCTCGAACCAGGTCAGGGGCAGGGATCCGTCGAAATGCCGGGTGATGGCCAGCTTCGTGTCGGTGCTCACGAAGACGTAGTGCCCCCGCGCGTCGTCGCTCCAGATGAACTCCCCTTCGTCCAGGAAGCCCCGGTCATTCAGCTCCGGCAGCCCGGGCACCTCCGCCAGGCTCCAGCGGCTCTCCTCCTCCCGCTCCGCTTTTTCCGTCAGGTCCTCCAGCGGGATGTTTTCCAGGAAGTCCTGCCGCAGGGCATCCTCCCCCACCAGGCTCTCCGCCAGGCCGAAGCGGTTGTTGGCATAGGTGATCCCCTGGTCGTAGACGCTCTTCTCCTGATCGTCCTGAGTCTTGTGGTACAGATAGGCGTAATAGGCCAGGCCCATGCCGGTCCGTCCGCCGAAGCGGCTCATCGGCTGATTCCAGTCGAAAACCGTCTGCTCGTCTTCCCTTCCGTACAGGTGCAGGTACAGCTTCTTCACCTGCCAGGTGTCCGCCGCGGCGTCGAAGGCCTTGCGGCAGGCGTCCGCCAGCATCATCCGCTGGGCGTTTCCGCCCTCTCCCTTCTCGTCCGGGCCCACCAGCACCTCCGGCTTCGTGCGGCCCAGCAGCTCCGTCAGCCAGGCCACCAGCGTCTTCTCGCCGTTCTTCCCGTCGATGGCCTTATAGGCGGCGCTGACGCTCTTCGACTTGGCGATCTTGAATTCCCCGATCACGGGATAGTTCCGGTATCCCATGGACCACAGGCCGTTGAGCAGCTCGCTGCGCCGGGTGGTGTTGCCGTAGGTCATGCAGGCCACCGCCACCGTCCGCCCCTGCTCCGCGGCGTACCACGGAATCGCGCCGCCCAGGTACAGCAGCTCCTCCTCCGGATGCGCCACCACGAAGAGGAGGTCGGATTTCTCCGGCGTGGCCTCCCAGCGCTGCACCCATTCCGGCAGCCGGCCCTCCCCGAAGACATAGACCTCGTTGAAGCCCATGGTCTGCTTCCTGTCCCCCAGGGCCAGCACCCGGGCGTCCTCCGCCCCCTGCAGGTCATAGAAGGCGTGATAGTATTCGTTCCCCTCGCACAGGGTTTCCCAGCTGCCGTCCCGCTTCACCTGCACCTCGTAGCTCTCCGGCTTCTTCTGGAAGCACAGGTACAGCCCGTACATGGGCTGGTTGCATCCGATGGTCAGGGCCGGGTTCTTCGCCGGCTTGCATTCCGAATTGGTGGTGAACTTTTTGTCCGTCAGGTTCTTGGGGTTCTTCTGCCCCGCCAGGCTCATTTCGCAGGCGGCCGTCAGCTCCAGCGCGTCCTCCTCCGCCCCCGCGGAAACCGCCGCCCCGCAGAGCAGCAGCACCAGCAGTCCCAGTATCCAGATTCTTTTCATCCGTCCCGTATCTCCTTGTTTCCGGCCGCCGGGCTCCCCCGGCCGGCCCGTTTATTCCGCCCCGGCCTCCGCGGCGTCCGCTTCCTCCGGAATATGCTCCAGAAAATCCGTGTGGGTTTCGTCCGGCCCCACCTCCGAGGCGTACAGCCCGAACACCGTGTTGGGCCAGATGCTGCCCGTCTCCTCGACGCTGAGGCGGTGCCACTTCCCCTCGTATTTCACCTCGGCCCCCTCCTGCGTCACGTGCAGCGCGTAGGCCGCCGCCGCGGCCTCCAGCCCGGTCTTTCCGCCCAGGCTTTCCAGCGGCACGTTCCAGTCGAACCGCGTCTGGCTGGTCTCGTCCCCGAAGAGGTGCACGTACAGCTTCTTCGCCTGCCAGGTGCCGTATTTCGCCGCGGAATCGGGATACTTCTCCGGATCCGCGGCCAGCTCATAGCCCTGCACCGCCGCGTCCGCGATCATCCGGTGCTGCCCGTGGCCGTATTCGCCGTTCAGGTCGTGGGTCACCACCACCTCCGGCTGATGCTTCCGGTACATCTCCGTCACCCAGGCGAGCACCTTGCTCTTCCCCAGGTGCTGATACGCCGCCTTCGCGGTCTTGCTGTAGGAATCCCGGAATCCGCCGAACTCCGGATAGTGCCGGACGCCCATGGCCCACAGCCCGTTCAGCGCCTCGGACCGGCGCGTGGTGTTGCTGAAGGACAGGTACGCCACCACGACCCGCTTCCCCTTCTCGACGGCATAGGTGGGAATCGCGCCGCCCAGGAAGATCAGCTCATCGTCCGGATGCGCGGAGAAGAACAGGATGTCCGCCTTCTCCTCCGTGGGCTCCCAGCGCTGCACCCAGTCCGGGATCTCCCCCTCGCCGAACACGAACAGCTCGTTGATGCCCAGCTTGTGGCTCTTCTTCTGGGTGGAGCAGATTCGGACCGTGGAGATGCCCCCCAGCTCATAGAAGGAGTGGTGGAACCGGGTCTCCCCGGGGAGCAGCGTCTCCCATATCTCCCGTCCCTTTTCGTCCGTCCCCGCGGGCACCTGCAGCTCGAAGGATTCCGGCAGCTGGCGGAAGCACAGGTACAGCCCGTGCATCGGGGTCTCTGAGGAGATGATCACGTAGGGATTCCGGATGTTCTGGCTCTCCCAGTAGGAGGTGTATTTCCCGTCCGTCATCAGCGACTCGTTCCATTTCGTGGAGCAGAGCCGGAAGGTGCAGGCCTTCGTAATGTCGGCCGCCGTCTCCGTCCCGGCCGATGCAGCCGTCTCCGCTCCGGCCGGCGCCGCCGTCTCCGCCCCGGCCGGCGCCGCCTTTTCCGCCCCGGCCGCCGCCGTCAGGATCAGCCCCGCCAGCAGCGCCGCCAGCGCCCGGGTCCATGCATTTTTCATTCGTTTCCTTTCCCCGCGCCGTCCTCCGGCTCCACCGGTTCCTCCTCGAAATCCGGATCCGCCGGGGGCAGGTGCTCGCAGACCATCAGGAAGGCATCCTCCCCGTTGTCCTCGTAATACTTTTTCCGCTTTCCCACGGATACGAAGCCGGCGCCGGTATACAGGCCCTGGGCCCGCAGGTTGCTGACCCGGACCTCCAGGTCCGCCCAGGCGGCCCCGAGATTGCTCATGTACCGGAGCAGCGCGTCCAGCAGCCGCCGGCCCACGCCCCGGCCCCGGGCCTGCTCCGCCACGGCGATGTTGGTGATGTGGCATTCGTCCAGCACGATCCAGGCCCCGGCGTATCCGATGATTTCCCCCTGCTCCTCCGCCACCAGGTAGCGGGCCACCCGGTTCTCCTCCACCTCCCGGCGGAAGCTCGCCTCGCTCCAGGGCCGGGCAAAGGTCGCCTTCTCCAGCGCCGCCACCTGCTTCACGTCCCGGTACTGCATGCGGCGGAGTACCGGCTCACTCATGGCGCATGGCCTCCAGCAGCTTTTTGTTCTTCTCCGCGTTCGGGGGCCGCAGATAGAATTCCTTCAGGTTCCGGTAATCGATTGGCGTCCCCTTCGTCCGGGCCAGCTCCCCCGCCGCCGAGGGGCGGAGAAACGCGAAGGGGCCCTCCGCGAAGACCGCCCGGCCGCCCAGCAGCTCCCGGATCCGCTCCCGGTGCACGGGAACGCCGTCCCCGGTAAAGAGCAGCGGCCCCGGGGAAAGCCCCGCGGCCTCCGCCGCGAACTCCTCCAGCTTCATCGCCCGGTCCTCCATCCGCCGCTCGCCCCCCGCAAAGCAGGCCGCGTACACCTGGCCCGCCCGGGCGTCCTGAATGGGGCAGATCAGCCCCTCTCCATCGCGCATCCGGCCCGTGCTCATGGCCAGCGCCTCCAGGGCGTCCACCGGGATGCAGGGCTTTCCGCTGCCGTGGGCCAGCGCCTTCACGGTCGCCACGCCGATCCGCACCCCCGTGAAGCTGCCCGGCCCCACCACCACGGCCAGGGCGTCCATGTCCGCCAGGCTCCGCCCGGCACAGGTCAGGCTCTGTTCCACCAGGGGCATCAGGCTCGCGCTGTGGGTGTTCCGGTTCTGCACGGCGAACTCGCTCAGCACCCGTTCGTCCTCCATCACCGCCACGCCGCAGACCGGCCCCGAGGTATCCACCGCCAGCAATCTCATTCGTTCTTTCCTTCCCATGCAAGCTTTCGGAACGCGCCGTGCCTTTGCAGCCGGAAGCCGCGTTCCTCCGGGCCCTCCGGCGTGATTTCGATCATCGCGAAATCCTCCGGCAGCGCCTCTGCGCACCGGCCCGGCCATTCCACCAGGGCCACGCCGTCCCCGCCCAGGTATTCCTCCATGCCCAGCTCGTACAGCTCCTCCGGGCTCTCCAGCCGGTACCAGTCGAAATGATACAGGGGCAGCCGCCCGCTGGTATACACGTTGAGGATCGTAAAGCTGGGGCTGGTCACCGTTTCCTTCACCCCGAGGCCCCGGGCGATCCCCCGGGCCATCTCGCTCTTCCCGGCGCCCAGGGGCCCCTCGAGCAGGATCACATCCCCCGCCCGCAGCTCCTCCGCCAGCCTTTCGCCCAGCGCCCGGGTCTCCTCCGCGCTGTTTGTTCTCATGTCCGTGATCCTTTCTGACCGCCGCGCCGCCCTCAGAGCGCCAGCATGTCCGCGCCCACGGGCCGGATGTTCAGCACCTGGCAGGCGCCGGCGCCGAAGGCATCCTCCATCCGGCGCACGAACTCCGGCACCCTCTCCAGCGGAACGAAGTTCAGCGTCGTGCCGGCAAAGCCGCCCCCGTGGATCCGCCAGGCGCCCCGGCCCTTCAGCATCTGCTCCGCCATGCACAGGGCCAGGCTCAGGCTCTGGTCGTCGCTCACGGCATAGATGTTCTGCAGATACATGCAGGAGGAGCGGCCGCTTTCGGTGATCAGCCGCAGGAAGTCCTCCATCCGGTTCTCCTTCAGCGCGGCCACCTGCTCCGGCACCCGGTCGTTCTCCGTCACGAAGTGGAACGCCCGCAGCAGGGCCCGGTCGGACACCCTGCCCCGCAGCTCGCCGATCCGGTCCATCAGGTCGGAGAGGGTCAGCCCCCGCAGGGTCTCCTGGCCGAAGCAGGCCGCGACTTCCTTCATCTCCCGCGGAATCGCGGCGTAATGATCCGTCAGGTCCGCGTGGCTGCCGCCGGTGGCGGTGACCACCAGGGCATAGCCCCGGGCCGCGAAGTCAAACTGCAGCGCCTCCACCTTCGGCGCGGCGTCGTCGGCGAAATCCACCGTCACCAGCCCGCCCGCGGCGCTGGCCATCTGGTCCAGCAGCCCGGAGGGCTTCCCGAAATACAGGTTCTCCGCCCGGCGGCTGATCTGCGCCCGGATCTCGAAGGGCATGTCAAAGCCGTTGAACAGGCCGTCGAACACCGCCGTCAGCATCACCTCCAGCGCCGCGGAGCTGGAAAGCCCGCTGCCGCTGGCCACCGTGGAGGTCACCGCCGTGTCGAATCCGCCGATGCGGTATCCCGCCCGCTTCATCCCGTCCGCCACGCCGCGGATCAGGGCCGCCGTGGTGCCCTCCTCCGTGTGCCGCACTTCCGTGTCGTTCAGCTCCACCGTGATCGGGGCATAGCCCTCGCTGCGGAAATTCACCGTCAGGTCGCTCCGGGGGGAGGCCGCGCAGAGGGTATCCAGGTTCACGCTGGCCGCCAGCACCCGGCCCCGGTTGTGGTCCGTGTGGTTGCCGCCGATCTCCGTCCGGCCCGGCGCGCTGAACAGGCAGACCTTCTCCCGGGGGCCGAAGGCCTCCTCATGGGTCCCCAGCAGGGCCGCGTAGCGGGCGGTCTGCTTCTCCCGCATTTCCTTCCCGCCGCCGTACAGTTTTTCCAGATGGGCCGCCGTCTCCGGCGTATACAGTTTCTCCGTGTTCATTTCCGTTCCTCCCGCTTTCACGCCGCTTCTCCCCTCCGGGCGGGGTCTTCCCGCCGCGGGGGATTACCGGATATATTTCTGCCACAGGGCGATCATGTCGCCCAGGCCGCGTTCCTCCAGTTCCTTTCCGAATTCCGCCCACTGTTCATCGTCCAGCGGCACGTCCCCCGTCACGAATTCCGCCATGCGCTTCTCCGCGAAGGGCGCGATCTTCGCCTGCAGCCGGGCCGCCTCCGCGGCGTCCTCCTCCGTCAGGATGACCTGGGGGAAGGGCAGCACCGCCGCGTCCTGAACTTTCTTCATGGCGGCGATCATGTTCTGGGTCTTCGTCTCCGCGTATTTCTCCTGGAAGGCGCTGGTCACGATGCCGGGAGCGATCCCGCCGTCGCTGAGGGTCGCGTTGGGGAGCACCTCGCTGGCGACGGTGGACAGATCCTGCGTCCATTCCCAGGTGCCATCCTCGGTCCATTCATATTCCTCGCCTTCCCGGCCCACCTGCATCAGGATGCTTCCCTCTTCGGTGTACAGCCGGTTCACCCACGCGATCAGGCGCTCCGGCTCGCGGCAGTTCCGGGTCAGCGCGAAGGTGCCCCGGGTCAGGGGGCCCAGCAGATCCCGGTACACCTGTTTTCCCTCCCAGGTCAGCGGATCCAGGGTCGTATACTGTTCCATGGATTCCGCGGGCACCACCGTCAGCGGCGAGGAAGACAGGAACACGCCGTAGGTCATGGCGGCCTTGGCGTCCGTCACCTGGCGCAGGCTGTCCACCGTGGAGAAGCAGGTATGGCTCAGCAGGCCCTCCTCCCACAGCTGGCGCAGCCAGGTCAGGAAGGCCCGGTTCTCTTCCGTGGTCAGGGAGGAAACCGCCTTCCCGTCCTTCACGGACAGGTAGTAGTCATTGTCGATGATCCCGAAGCCGTGGGCCAGGAACCGCAGCTCCCACATGCTCAGCGCGCTCAGGGGCGTCTCATCCCCCTGCCCGTTCCGGTTGGGATCGTCCTTCCGGAAGGCCCGCAGCGTCTCCGTCAGCTCCTCCGCGGTCTTCGGCATCTCCCGCTTCAGGTTCTTCAGCCAGGTCTGGTTGATCCAGATCAGCTCGTTGGCCGGCAGCTCGTTGATCGCCGGCAGGGCGCGGATCGTCCCGTCCGGCAGGGTGATGGCCTCCAGCCAGGCCGGATTCGCCTCCAGCATCTTCCACAGATCCGGCGCGTATTCCGCCAGGTAGGGCTTCAGGTCCAGCAGCACGCCGGCCTCCGCCATGGCCCGGGTTTCCGCGTCGGTCAGCCCGGCCTTGAACAGCACGTCCGGCAGGTCCTCGCCCCGGGCGATTTCCTCCTTCCGCAGCTTCCACTGCTCCTCCTCCGTATGTTGCCGGAATTCAAAGCTGATGCCGGTGTCCTCCTGCATCCGCTGGAAGAACAGGTTCGTCTCCCAGTCATGGTTCGCGCTGGCCGCGTCGCAGCCCTCCAGCACATAGTCCGGCGCCTTCAGCCCCTCGGCACCGGCCCCCGCCGCGCTGAAAAGCAGGATCAGCGCCATCAGAATTCCAAACGATTTCCGCACGGAAACCCCTCCTTCGGTCAAAACTCCTTCCATTATATGAAAAATCCCGGCAAAATTCAACCATGCCGGCGCCGGAAAAGCGGGGCCGTTCCGGGCGAAGCGGCAGAACAAGGGGCTGTCTCACATTGAGACAGCCCCTTTTATTCGTTTTGGGGTCACAGGATTTCCTTCAGTTTTTCCACGATCGTGCGCACCGCGCATTCCATGTACCGCTTTCCCTTTTCCGCGGTCGCTGTCCGTGGATCCCCCCGGACGGTTTTGTCCTCATTGGGCTGCAGCATGAAGGTAAACACATCGTTAATGCCCCATGCGTTGCTCTTCAGTCTTTCCTGATCCGCCGGATAGGTAGACAGATCCACGTCATCCGACAGGAACATGGCCATGGAGCATTCGGCGCAGTTGCCGTGTCCCAGCTCTTCGGTCAGCCCGTCCGGCATGGGTCCCGCGGTCAGGGCGATCACCCGGGAATCCGTTTCGCAGGAATACTCCCGCGCCATGCGCTCTAGCGCGGCTCCCTGGTTTTCCGCCCCATGGCCGCTGATAATAACAATTGTCTCATATCCCTGCCTGACCAGCAGATCCAGCCAGGCGCGCAGAATCGTACAGAAAATATCTTCCTTGAAGTACAGGCTCTTCACGGTATTGGCGGGAAAATCCTGCCCCACGATATACTGGGATGTATCCTCAAAGCCCATGGCATCCAGCATGTCCGCGCCGCGTTCACGCTCCGTGCCGATATACACCGTCGGCAGTACCACGCCGCCGATCTCCTTCGCCGTCCCGAGCGCGATGTATTCCGCAATCATCGGATCAGTACCGAAAGGCATCGCGGGACCATGCCATTCCAGCGGCCCGATTGGAAGAAAAGCAAGGCTTTTTCTGGCCTTCTCCGCAAGGATTTCCCCGGGTCTCATGTGTTCAAAACGAACCGTGCGCGTCATGCTGCTCCCCCCTGTTATATCCGTTTTCCCGCCCGGTCTGCTCAGTGCGGGTGTCCAGCGGCAGAATCACCCTGGACGGATAGTCTTTCCCCGTCAGAATCGTCTGACTCGCCTTTCGAACATCCTTTGCTTCAGACCACAGCTCTTCCGTATTCGGGTGGATGGAGTATTCCGGAAAATTGGAAGAGGAAATATCCACCCGCAGGCGGGATCCCTTCTGCACCCGGAAAGCGATCTCCCAGCAGTCAATCGTCACTTCAACCGGTCCCCCTGCGTAGCGCTGCCGGGTCTGTGCACCGTTGGTGTAGGCCAGGGTTGTGATGCCGTCCCGGATGTTGTAGGCCTCACCATTCGCGTTGACTTCCATCAGTTTGGCCGTGAAGCAGGTATCCGGCGCGTCCGTTTCAATCCACAGTTTCACCTGGATTCGGCCCACGATGTCTCTTGCTTCCTCCAGTGGTTCGGAGACGTAGCTCAGAACATCCGGCCGCCAGTCCGGTTCCGGCTGTTTCAGGCTTCCGACCCCGTCCGCCGTATAAAAGAGCGTCCCGGATCCGTGGGAGGGTACGGGATCATCCGGATCATAGACATAGCCGCGCCGTCCGTCCTCTCCGGGTTCCCGCGAGAGATCCCGTCCATCCAGGTACCATGTTTCCTCCTTCGCGGGGACGGGGTAACCGGGATAAGTTCTCCATTCATCCGCGCCGATCAGATAGAAGTGCACGCCCGGTTCCGGCAGCCTGTTCTCCATGAGGATCTCCGTAAACCAGCGGATCTGCTGCTCATATTCCTGGATCGCCGCGTGTTCCTGTTTTTTTTGCCCGGGAATAACCGGAATCAGCGGATGGTTCCCGGGGTTCACCTGCATCACAGTGTGTCTCCGGGAGGTCTCGGACAGCCGGGTGTAGTTCTTCAGCATATTCCCCAGGTGTATGTCGTACCAGCCTTCTCCCATGAACACGGGAATGTTCATCTTCCCGGGCACCTGCTCCAGCGTTCCCCACAGACCCGTATGCCAGTATGCGTCCGAAGGATCAGGGTGACCGATGAAATCGCGGTATACCTGCACGCGGGCCTTCCACAGATCCTCATCCACCTGCATCTGCGGGCGGTACCGGGCGGAGGTCAGATAGTCCGCCTGCACGTCATCCCTGGCGTTAGACATCAGCCAGGAGGTATAGACATCCTGCCGGAAAGCGCCTTCCTGCCAAAGGGAGGTGTGCCATTCTGTGCCCAGCACGGTCAGATACATCGTCCTGACTTTTTCCGGCAGGATATCCGCGATCTCCCATCCCACCAGCGCCAGATAGCTGGCGCCCATCAGCCCGATGTTCCGGACCCACGCCTGTTCCTGCAGCCAATCCATCAGGGCCTTGCCGTCATTGCGCTCATAGATGTAGGGTTCCCAGACGCCTTCCGAGCCATTGAGCCCGCGGGTCCACTGCACAACGCAGGCAAAGCCCCTCTTTGCCAGTTCCTGTGCCTGGTGCATGCACAGCGGTTCACTCTCGGGGTAGCAGTTCCGGATCACGATCGTGGAGAAGGGGCCAGGCAAGTCCACCGGCCGGGTGATCACGGTACGCAGCCGGTATTCCTCCGTGGCCGGTACCATCCGTTCCTCGATGTTGATCCGCTGTGTCAATGGTTTTCGTACCCGGTCATACTGTTCATCGATCCGGGCAAACAGAGCCTGCAGTTCCTGTTCGTTCATGCCGTCGCACCTTTCCTTTCCGTTTGATGATTTTCCCTTTCCAGCAGGATCAGCAGCAGGATCGCCGCGGCCGCGAACACAGCGCCGGCGAAATACATTCCCGCGCCGGTCAGGCCGAGAGCAGAAAGCCAGGATCGGATCAGCGGGGCACCAAGCGCGGAAAGGATCATGCCGATCATCACATACCCATAATTTTCACCCGCATGCTTCAACCCGAAAACCATGCTGGTCAGGGAGGGGAAGTTGCCCATGACTCCGCCGAAGCATCCGTATGCCAGCACCACTCCGATCACAACCATCGTTCCATTTCCGCTGGCCAGCAGCAGCATGGACGCGAAGGAGACCGCCAGCAGAGCCCGCACGCAGCGGAATCGGCCCAGCCTGTCCGCCAGTGTAGGCAGCAGCAGCCGCAGTGAAGCGTTCAGCAGTGCGCCAATCATGACAGAGGCTACCGCTACGCTCTCCAGCACGCCATGCTCCATCTGGAAGGTCTGAGAAACCGGGGAAATCAGGTAATAGGGCATCAGCCCGAAAAACATGGCCAGCGTCAGTTCATAGTACATTCCTGTCTTCAGCATTTCCGGAGCGGTGTACTGTCTTCCTTTCAGCGCGGCAGCCGCTTTGCCGGTCCCCGTGTTTTCAGGTGTCCGCAGGAAAAAGGCCGAAAGCAGCCAGGCCGCCGCGGTCAGCGCAGCCGTAACCAGGAAGGAAGTTCCCACGCCGAAGCGCGCCAGCAGCATCCGGCTCATCGGCGCCATAAAGAAGCCGCACAGCCCGTTGGACGTCACCACCACCCCGGAAGCAAAGCCGGTCCGTTCCGGGAACCATTTCTGCGCCGTATCCAGGATCACAGCGTAGGCCATCCCTGAGCCCACCCCCATGACGAGCCCATAGGTCAGGTACAGCGCGGTGGGCGCCAGGCGGATCGCCAGGCCGGACAGGGCGATGCCCCCGGCAAATAACCCGCCACCCAGGGCAACCACCTTTTTCGCGCCGAGCTTGCCGTTCAGCCTTCCGCCCAGGATATTACCAAGCACGAAACTGCAGTTGGCCAGGTAAAAGGCCAGGCTGACGGTACCTTCCGCCCATCCTGTCTCCTTCATCACATATGGAGTGAAGATGGACCATACATGCACAAATCCTGTAAAAAAGATCAGCAGCGCGCCCGTAATCATCGTCTGCAGCATCTGGCGCTTTCTGGAATCCCGCATGGCCTCGTCAGCTCCTTTTTCAGTCGTGTAAACCATCTTCGCCATCCCGGTCCTCTCTGTTGCCGTCTTTCCGGATTACAGGTCAAGGGCCAGCCGGGTCGCTTCGAAGATCGCCTTGCGGGCGTCCCCCGCGCGGCCCGCGTCCCCGATGGCATGTACGGGAATCGCGCAGCCCTTCAGCTCGTCGGCCAGCGCGGTGCTGGAACGGGAGCCGAAGGCCAGGACGATGCCGTCATATCCTTCCAGCCGCTTCGCTTCCCCATTCTGCTCGCAGTCAATGCCGTCCGGGCGGATCCGGGCTACCTTGCTGTTCAGCACAAAGGATACGCCCTTGGCCCGCAGCCTTTCCTCCAGCTTCAGGCGGATAAAGTACGGGGCCAGCGGCGCGATCTCGCTCAGCATATCCACAAGTGTTACCTGATTGGCATCCTCTGCCAGCATCTCCGCTGTCTCCGCGCCTACCAGGCCCGCGCCAAGCACCAGCAGCTTTTTGCCCATGAACTGTTTCTCGCTGCGCAGCACCTGCTGAGCCGTGCAGACATGCTCATCCTGGATTCCCTCGATACGGGGAATCACCGGGACGGAGCCGGTCGCATCCACGATAACGTCGAATGCTTCCCGCTCCAGGAGCTCCCGTGTCGCTGCCGTTCCCATCCGGAAATGCACCCCGTATTTCCGGCACCACTGGGTGAAGGTTGTCACCGTCCGGGCCAGATCCTGCTTCATGGGAGGGATGCAGGCCAGACGGTATGCGCCGCCAACAGCTTCCTCCTTCTCAAACAGCGTAACATCGTGTCCCCGGGCAGCCAGGATCCAGGCCGCCTGCAGCCCCGCCGGGCCAGCGCCGGCAACGGCGATTTTCCGGGACGCTCCGGCAGGCGTGATTTCCCACAGTCCCTCCTTCCCGCTGAAGGGATTATTCATACAGGAGACGCCGTATCCTTCCTCAAAATTCTCCGCGAACAGGCAGCGCTGAAGACAGCCTGTGCAGCTGAGAATCTCATCCAGCCGTCCCTCCCGGATCTTCTCCGGGAAATGGGGGTCGCAAATAGATTGTCTTCCGGTCGCCACCAGGTCCATCGCGCCGCTACGCAGCGCCATCAGCGCCAGCACCGGATCGTTGATCCGCCCCACGCCGATCACCGGTATGTGCACCAGTTCCTTCACCCGCCGCACGTTTTCCACATTGAAGGCCGCATCCTTGTAGTAGGTTTCGATCGGGTTGCCATAGGAGACGTTCAGCACATCCGCCCCGGCTTCCGCGATGAGCATCGCCTGCGCGGCGGATTCGTCAATCGTATTTCCGTCCTCGCAGGTTTCCTGTCCGTTCATCCGCACGGAAACCGGATAATCCGAACCGCAGGCTTCCTTGATTTCCTTCACCAGCTCGCATACGATCCGAACCCGGTTGGAGACGCTGCCGCCGTAGATGTCCGGCCGCTTGTTGGTCGCCTTGTTCATGAACTGGTTCAGCAGGTATCCGTGCGCGCCGTGGAGCTCCACCCCATCGAATCCGGCTTTCCTGGCCCGCACGGCAGCTTCGGTAAACTTCTTTTTTATTCCTGGAATCTCATCTGTGCGCAGCTCGTGGATGATCCGTCCGGTCGCCATGAAGGGCAGCGCGCTTGCGCCGACCGGCTCCAGCTCCGTCGTGCCCGGCGCCTGCATCCGGCCGCCGTGCTGCAGTTGAGCGAAGATCCGGCCGCCGGCGGCATGCACCGCCCCGGTGATTTTCGCCAGCATGGGAATGAATCGGTCGTCCCAGATGCCTCCCTGCCGGTCGGCGGAGATGCCCTCCTCGCTGACACACAGGAATTCGGTAATCTGCAGGCCGTATCCGCCCTTAGCGCGCTCGGCGTAATACCGGGCCGCCTGTTCGGTGAAGACGTGGTCCGTCCCGGCCAGGTTGGAGTTCATCGCCGGCATCACCAGCCGGTTGGGCACCGTCAGGGTGCCGATCTGAATGGGCTGAAACAGTTCGCTGTACATGGCTTCTTCCTTTCCTTTTTCGTTTCTCCTCATGCTTCCTCGCCCGCGTTGCAGAAGGCCAGCTCTCCCTGCCAGAACATCTGGACGGCGTTCTGGCGCTTCGGGCTCCAGGCCATGTAGATCGCGTCCTTCGGTGGCCAGGAAAGGCACATCTGGAAGCGTTCCTTTTCATCCATCTCATGGTCGGAAAAATAGATGTATTTGGTTCCGGTCTTCTCCTTGTCCCCGAAGACCCGCAGTCCGACCACTCCGACTTCCCGCAGGCAGCCGCGGGGAATCTCCCGCAGCTTTCTGCCCAGCAGGGTCCGGGTCACCCCCCGGTCCTCCAGACGGATCCGGGACGCATTCAGGAAACCCACCGCCAGGAAGGCGATCCCCAGCAGAAGAAAGAGGGCCGCTAGCCAGTACCGGCCGAGGGTAAAAGCCACGACGGCCATGACCGTCAGAATCCCGCCAGTAAGAAAGGAGACGACGGAGGTCAGTCCGTTGACTCTGTAGCTGCCTGTCATGTTGCGTTCCTTCTTTCTTGTTTATTTTAGGGGAAAGCCGGCGGTCACCCGTTGACCTCGTCCACCCGCGTGCAGGAAACGAAATGTCCCGGGCTGACCTCCACCAGCTTCTGGGGCTTATGGCAGCATTCGGAGGCATATTTGCACCGCGCGCAGAAACGGCATTCGTCCTTGGGATTGATGGGAGACGTCAGCTCCCCCCGGATCAGCTCCCGTTTGCGGGAATGGTGGATATCCGTGGAGGGAATGGCGTCCAGCAGTGCCTTGGTGTAGGGATGAAGGGGATTTCTGAACAGCTCCTTGGAGGGAGCCAGCTCCACCACCTGTCCCAGATACATTACGCAGATCTCGTCCGAAATATGCCTCACCACGGACATGTCGTGGGTCACGAACATGTAGGTCAGCTTCCGTTCCTGCTGCAGGCGCTTAAGCAGATTCAGCACCTGGGCCTGGATGGAGACGTCCAGCGCGGAGACCGGCTCGTCGCACACGATGAACTTGGGGTTCAGTGCTAGGGCCCGGCCGATACCAACCCGCTGGCGGCGTCCGCCGTCCAGCTCGTGGGGATAGGCATTCCGCAGCCGCTGATCCAGCCCGACCAGGTTCATCAACTCCTCCGCGGCGTCCTCAATCTCGCCCTTGGAGAAGCGCCCGGAAATCTGCAGCGGCTCCTTGATGGTTTCCTTGACTGTCATGCGGGGGTCGATCGAGGAGTAGGGATCCTGAAAGATGATCTGCATCTGCTCCCGCAGAGCCTTCAGCTCACTCTTGCCCACATGGGTCACGTCCTTGCCCTCAAAGAAGATCTGTCCATCCGTCGACTCGTGCAGGTGGATCAGGGTACGTCCCAGCGTGGATTTCCCGCAGCCGCTTTCTCCGACAACGCCCAGCGTATGGCCTTCCTCAATTTTGATGTTGACATCATCTACCGCGTGCAGCATGCCGTGGGGCGTGGGAAAATACTTCTTCAGCCCTTTGGTTTCAATTAAAGTTGACATCTTTTATCCCTCCGCCCTCTCAAGGTTGCAGCATCTGCAGGCATGTCCATCGGGTGTCATGGTGAAGTCCACCGCGCTTTCGCATTTATGCGTCGCATAGGGGCACCGCGGCGCGAAGGGGCACCCCGGAGGCAGGTCCGTGGGATCCGGCAGCATGCCGTCGATCGGATGCAGCCATTCCTCGTCCTCGTTCATATCCGGAATCGCGCCGAACAGACCGATGGTATAGGGATGGGTGGGATGATCAAAGATCTGCTCCCGGGTTCCCGTCTCCATAATCTGCCCGGCGTAGACGATAGCGACTTCATCGCATGTCTCCGCCACGACACCCAGGTCGTGGGTAATCAGAATCATGGAGGTATTGTTCTTCTCCTTCAGGTCGCTGATCAGCTTCAGCACCTGCGCCTGGATGGTCACATCCAGCGCGGTGGTGGGCTCGTCGGCCAGCAGCAGGTCGGGTTCGCACGCCAGCGCGATAGCGATCACCACACGCTGCTTCATGCCGCCGGAAAACTGATGGGGATATTCCCGGAAGCGATCCCGCGGAATGCCAACCATCTCCAGCATTTTCTTGGCCCGCTCCTCCGCCTCCGCCTTCGTGCAGCTGTTGTGCAGCGCGACGACCTCGGCGATCTGCTGACCAACCCGCATCGTGGGGTTCAGCGCGGTCATCGGATCCTGGAAGATCATGGAAATCCGCTTTCCCCGAATCTCCCGCATATCCTTCTCAGTCAGGTCCAGCAGGTTCTGCCCTTCCAGCTTCACGGTTCCAGCGGTGATCCTAGCCGAGCGGTCCGGCAGAATCTGCAGAATCGACTTGGCGATGGATGTCTTTCCGGCGCCGGTCTCGCCCACCAGGCCGATGGTCTTGCCTTTCTCAAGAGTCAGGCTGATTCCATTGACCGCGTGCACGGCCTTTCCGTCGGAGGAATACTCAACGGCCAGATCCTTCACTTCCAGGAAAGGGGCTTGCTTCTGTTCCATTTCTGCTTCCTCCTTAATTCTTCAGTTTGGGATCCATCGCGTCCCGCAGCCCGTCGCCAAACATGTTGAGCGCGAATACCGTGATCATGATGGCCAGTCCGGGGAAAATGACCAGGTAGGGATGCATGCGCATGTCCGCCCTCGAGTCGGACAGCAGCGCGCCCCATTCCGGCGTCGGCGGCTGCACGCCCAGACCGATAAAGCTCAGCGCGGCGCACACCACGATGTTGATGGCCATGCCCATCGTAAAGGAAACGATCATCGGAGACATCGCGTTGGGCACAATGTGTGACAGAATGATCTTCGCGGGGGAGCAATTGATGGACTGGGAAGCCTCAATGTATTCCATGGAACGGATGTTCAGGATGGAAGCCCGGAAGAGACGGGCGTTTCCCGCGGCGCAGCCGATGGTGAGTGCGATGATCGTGACCTCGACGCCGGTTCCCAGCACCGCGGCCAGCACAATCATCAGCAGCATGCCCGGGATCGCCTGGAAGATGTCCAGTCCGCGCATGATCAGGTTATCCGCCCGGCCTCCGAAGTATCCGGCAACAGCGCCCAGCAGCATCCCCAGCAGGGTTCCAAAGAGGGTGGACAGGAAGCCGATCAGCAGGGAATACCTGCCGCCATACAGCAGCCGGCTGAATAGGTCGCGGCCCATTTTATCCGTGCCGAAGAGATGCTGCGCCGAGGGTTCCTGGTACCGTTCCTTGACATTGATCGCCGCGATGTCGTAGGGGATGATCAGCGGAGCGATGATCGCCAGAATCACCTCGATCAGCAGGATCGCCAGCGCGAACATCGCCATCCTGTTCCGGCTCAGGCGGTACACCACCTGGCCGAACATGCTGTTGCGGAACTTGCCCTTGGATTTCATGCGGTCACCTTCTTTCCGGAGCGCTTGAACAGGGGTTTGCCCTCGTACTGGGCCTTGATGCGGGGATCCACGAACGCGTACAGCAGGTCGATCACCAGCATGATCAGGCTGAACGCGATGGCCAGGAAGATGGCGGAAGCCTGAATCACGGGATAATCCCGGTTGAAGACCGCCTGCACCATGTACTGGCCCATGCCGGTGATAGCGAAAATCTGCTCGATGATCAGCGCGCCGCCCAGGCTGTTTCCGAAGTCATTGCCCGCGCAGGTAATTACAGGAATCAGGGCATTGGGCAGCTCATGCTTAAAGATGATATTCCGCATGCTCACGCCCTTGCTCCGGGCCGTGGTCACGTAGTCGGACCGGATCACCTCCAGCATGGAGGAACGGCTCTGCCGGGCCTGTACGGCGATGCACCCCATCGCCCCGGCCAGCGTCGGCAGGATGTAGTACTCGATTCCGCCCATGCCCATGGCCGGCAGCCAGCCCAGGTTCACCGCGAACAGCAGCACCAGCAGCAGCGCCAGCCAGAAGTTCGGGACAGAGGCGCCCAGCATCGCGATTACCATGCAGATCCGGTCCACAATGGAATCCTGTTTCACCGCGGCGGCGATTCCTAGCGGGACCCCTACGATTACGCCGGTCAGCATGAAAAGCGTTGCGATGATCAGCGTCTGCGGCAGCCGGGCCGCGATTTCAGTTACGATAGGCGCCTTGGATATGTAGGAGCTTCCCAGGTCGAACCGGATGAAGGTATTCACCAGGAATTCTCCCAGCCGGGGAAAGAAACCTTTATTCAGACCCATTGTTTCCCGCAGGCTCTCAATTTCCGCCTGGGTGGCGCCCTGCCCGAGGATGATTCGGGCAGGGTCGCCAGGGCAGAAATACATCAGCGTGAAGACCAGGAGGGAAACTCCCAGGATGATCGGAATCATCCAGAACAGTCTGCGCAGGATATATCTTGCCATCTTAACGCTCCATTCTTTTTATTCTGTCAGTTCCAGCTGTAGGTAAAGCCGCCCAGGTAAGGCAGGGCGCCGAACGCGGAGCAGGTCTCCACAATGCCGCTGTCGGTCCGCCACATGTTGGTAACGCTGGTGCCGAAGGTGGAGTAGACGTAGTTCTTGTCCGCGATGTACTGGTACAGGGCATCCATGTTTTCAGGGGTGTGGCCCTCAATGCTGGCGGCCGTTTCCAGCAGCTCCTGCAGATGGTCATCCTTGAATCCGTTCACGGTGCCGCCGTTCTCCCAGTTGCGCCTGTCCAGCATGATCTTCCACATCTGGACATTGCAGGTGGCGAAGGGGGTGATGCAGATGATGTCGTAGGCTTCGGGATTGGTCGCGTCGGTCAGGTAGGTCGCCAGTTCCTCAGTTACCAGCTCAGCGTCGAATCCGGCGTCAATCAGGTAAGCCTGGATCACTTCATCCATGGTCACGCCGGTGCCGGTGGCCACGATGCGGATGTGGGTTCCCTGGGCGTTTTCCTGGGCGATCAGCTCCCGGGCCTTCTGAACGTCGTATCCGTAGTAGTCCTGTTCCGCCCAGGCGGGGTTATAATCGCTGAAGATCTGCATGCCCAGGTCGCAGGGAACCATGGCGTTTTCATAGGCGATCTCGTTCACCGCGTCCTTGTCGATGGCGTATCCAACAGCCCGGCGCAGGTTGTCATTGGCCAGGGGGCCGGCTGAGGACAGGTAGAAGAAGTACTGATTGGTTCCGGGAACAATCGCGTGGGTGATGTTGCTGTATCCGGCCAGCTGCTGGATGGAGCTGGCAGCCATGTCAAACATGAAGTCAATGCTGCCGGTTTCCAGCGCGACTTCCTGCTGGGAGTTCTCCGGGATGCACTTGATTTCGATCACGTCGACGTTCTGGGCGGCATAGGGGCCCTTCAGGCTGTCGTCCTTCTGCCAGTAATCCTCGTTCTTCTCCAGGGTCACGGTAGCGCTGTTCACAAACCCGGTTACTTTATAGGGGCCGGTGCCGGTGAGCATGGTCGCCATCTGATCGCCGCTGTCCTCAAAAGCTTTCTTGGAAACAACGGCCGCGTAGTTCAGAACCATGTCGAAGTCTCCGAACTCGTTGGAGGTCAGGTTGTAAATCAGGTTGTAGTCGTCCACCTTCTCCACGCCTGTCACCTTGTTGTAGTAGGCATTCAGGGAGCCGCTCGCCTGGATCTGTTCATAGCTGAAGATCACGTCGTCCGCGGTGATGTGGTTGCCGGCGGTGTCGTAGATGTTATCGAAAAGCGTCACCTGGAACCGGTAGCCGTCTTCGTCAATCTGCTTCCACTCTTTGGCCAGCAGGGGCACCACGTTGCCTTCCTGGTCAAAGCGGCCCAGGGTTTCGAACACGCTGGTCGCGTAGAACAGGTTCTTGGCCGGGCTTTCCGCCTGGAAGGGGGACATGCTGGTGATGGCGTAGTTCCATCCGATGTTGATCTGGGTTCTGCCATCCGCGGTGGTGCGGACATCCGCCAGCACAGAGGCCGGGACGAGCAGGGCCATCAGGATAGCGAGGGTCAGGGCGATGATCCGGGTCTTTTTCATGGATGTTACCTTCCTTTCTTTGGGTCGTTTTCTGCCTTGTTCACTTCAGCACCTTTTGCTGATGGTTGAAGAATAGCAAAAAAAACACATTTTCGCTGAGCGGAAATGCGGACTGCCTCATCAGATTTGCTTATATGTCCCGGATAAAACCACTTGTTTTTGGCCGGGAAAAGGCTTTATAATGAGATGGATATAAAAAATATTTATGGGAGCATTCAAAAATGGTGAGCAATCCGGATCTGTATCAGTTATTTTTCCATACAGCGCGCTGCCGCAGTGCTTCCCAGGCTGCGGAAGCCCTTTTTGTTTCGCCTTCCTCCGTCAACCGTGCCTTGAAGCAGCTGGAATCTCAGCTGGGCCTCCAGCTTTTCATCCGTTCTTCCACCGGCCTGAAGCTGACCGCCGAAGGAGAAATGCTCTATCAGAAGCTCATCCCGGCCTTTGAGATGATGGAGGAAGCGGAGCGATCCGTCACTGAAAGGAAAAATGTCTCATCCGGTTCCCTTCGGGTTGCTGTCAATGACCTGGCGGCGGAGTGGATTGTTTCTCTTGTCCGGGATCATATTGCCCGCCAGTATCCTGGCTTCGCCATGGCCGTAAGTACCCTTGACCTGAAGGATATGCTCCGAATTCTGGACGCGGGTTATGTGGACGTGGCCATCATTTTTGAACAGAATAACGGGGATTATACCTTCACCGACAGCAGAATCCAGAATCTGGAAATCCGCCGCACTTTTTTCGGCGAGTTTCAGGACAGCTTCTATACCGGACCGGCATCTGACACAGCCGCGGAAAGGACTGTCAGCCTGCAGGAACTCTCAGCCCTGCCGTTCATCTGCCCTGTCTCTCCTTCTCCTACCGTCTCCCGCTATCTCCGCCTGCTCCGGCCGCAGGGGCTCACCGACCGGGATTTTCCGGTGGACGGTCCGCGGCATCGGCTGCAGCTCACCCGCATGGGCCTGGGTTTCAGCTATTTCCCAGACTATTTTGTCCGTCAGGAGGTCAGGAACCGGCGGATCAGCAGGTTGCCGGGGGATTTCCCTACCGGCTCATCCGTCCTGTACGCCCTGTCCAGCCAAAAGTACTCCGTCTCCGGCGCGCTGAATTATTTCCTGGATCTCTTTCTGCAGCCCATCTTCTGACAGAGAGGAGGCATCCCCTTGTCCACGTTCGACAGTCTCACGTATTTTCGCGCGTTCTATCAGGTTGCCAAAGGAAACAGCATCAGCCAGGCGGCTCGGGTGCTGGAGGTATCCCAGCCCGCGGTCAGCGCAAGCATCAAGGCGCTGGAAAAGCAGCTGGACTGTCCGCTCCTGATCCGTACCGCCAGGGGATCCGAGCTTACCCCGGAAGGCACGGTTCTCTTTCAGGGGTTGCAGCCTGCCTTCAGCCATATTGAGCATGCCCTGGCTCAGATTCAGGAGATGAAGGAGCTGCAGGCCGGCGTGATTCGGATCGGTTTTGACGGACTGGTCTCCTCGCTGATTCTGAAGGACGCTCTCGCCGCTTTCAGGGAAGCCCATCCCGGCGTCAGCCTCATTCTCAGCAAGATCTACCTGCCGGAAATCCTGCAGGACCTGGACAGGGGCATGATCGACTGCGCGGTCCTGTGCACCATACAGGCCCCCTTTGACGGGCATGAGAAGTATCGGGACCAGATCAGGAGTGGTTCCTTCACCGCCTATCCCATCACCAGCCTGGTGGATGATTTCGTCGTCGGTCCAAAGTACGCCGAGCTCTCCGGGGGCTACACGCCCATCGGCCGGCTGGCTGAGGTACCGCTGATTTATCCCACCATCGAAGTCCAGGGCTCGGAGTATTACACTGCCATCCTCAGTCGGCTTGCAAAGCCCTCCTCGGTCAGTCTCCCTGTATCCGGCGCACTGTCCCGCCTGTCCCTGGTTCGCTTCAACCACGGCTATACCTATTTCCCTTCTCTTTTTCTCCGGCGGGACTATGCGGAAAGAAAGCTTTTCCCTGTCTTTACGGACATCCGCATGCGCCAGTATGACCTCAGTGTTCTGGTCCGGTCGAAGCAACGTCCGGGTCCGGCCCTGGACCGCTTTCTCAGCGTCCTCAGCGCCTTTGGGGACGGTTCCGCCTGACTTTTTTGCCGCAGCGCGTCTGAAACGTGAGCCGCAGAGAAATGCCGCTTTATGGCTTTTGCCTTTTGTGCGGCTGAATGGGCGTTTACCCTGTAGAGCATATGCTCCGCGGAGTCCCGCATTTTCGGTCTGCTGCAGCATGGCCTCATACGGCCTGATCGTAACCCGTGAAAGGAAGCAGCAATCGGCATCCGTAATAACAGAAACGGAGGCAGGTTTTCAGATACAGGCAGGGGGCTGTCTCACTAAGCAATGAACCTCTCAGATCATTTTGAGACAGCCCCCTGTTCCATGGGGGAAACCGGATTTCATGAAAAAGCGGCGGTGCTGAAGCGCCGCCGCGGAAAACCGGAATCGGATTTTATTTCTTTCTGCGCAGATAGCCCTGCACCCCGTGGCTGTCGGTGGACATGGCCTGGGTCTGGGGAATCGGCGTGAAGCCGCTGGTCACCTGCCCGTTGTTCGCGAAGGCCGGCTGATAGGGCTGCTGGGGCGCGGCGGACTGGAAAACCTGTCCCTGTCCGTAGGGCGCCTGCTCGCTCTGGGCCTGGAAGGGCCGGGTGCTCTGCGGCGTCTGGGCGGGCTGCTGCTGATAGCTGAAGCCCGTCTGGAAGGATCCGGAGTTCACCGCTCCGGGAACGCCCATGCTGGGCCGGCTGGTTCCCAGGAAGGCCGGGGTCTCCCCGGTGGCGCTGAACAGGGATCCGGAGGCGGAAGCATTTTGCGCCGCGCCGCTGTCCCGCTGGCTCAGCCCGCCGGTGCCAAAGCTTCCGAACAGCCGGTCATGCTCGATCTCCCGGGGCTTGCGCGCCGGTTCCCGGGCCGGGAAGGGGGTCTTCTCAAATCCGGTGGCGATGACCGTGATCCGGACATCGTCGCCCATGTTCTCGTCAATGCCCGCGCCGAAGATGATGTTGGCGTCCGGATCGGCCGCCTCCATGATCAGGTTCGCCGCCTCGTTGATATCCACGATGGAGATGTCCGCGCCGCCGGTGATGTTGATCAGCACCGCCCGCGCGCCGTCGATATTGGTCTCCAGCAGCGGGGAGGAAATCGCGTTCTTGGCGGCATCCACCAGCTTGTTCTCGCCGCTGCCCACGCCGATGCCCATATGCGCCATGCCGCCGGATTCCATCACGGTCTTGACGTCCGCGAAGTCCAGGTTGATCATGGCCGGCACCGCGATCAGGTCGCTGATGCCCTGGATGCCCTGGCGCAGCACGTCGTCGGCGATCCGGAAGGCCTCGATCATGGTGGTTCCCTTGTTGACCACCTGCAGCAGCCGGTCATTGGGGATCACCACCAGCGTATCCACATGCTGCTTCAGCTCGCTGATGCCGTTCTCCGCGTTCTTCATCCGCTGCTTGCCCTCGAAATTGAACGGCTTGGTCACCACCGCGATGGTCAGGCAGCCCAGATCCCGGGCGATCTCCGCCACGATGGGCGCCGCGCCGGTGCCGGTGCCGCCGCCCATGCCCGCGGTGATGAACACCAGGTCCGCGCCCTTCAGCGCCTGGGCGATCTCCTCCCGGCTTTCCTCCGCCGCCCGGCGGCCCACCTCGGGCACCGCGCCGGCGCCCAGTCCCTTGGTCAGCTTTTCGCCGATCTGGATCTTCACCTGGGCATCGGAAAGGTTCAGGGCCTGCTTGTCCGTGTTCACGGAAATAAACTCCACGCCCCGCAGCCCGGCGTCCACCATGCGGTTCACCGCGTTGTTTCCGCCCCCGCCGCAGCCGACGACCTTGATGGAAGCGAAGGTGTCCTGTTCGTCGTTCTGAAATTCGATCATGGTCATTTCCCTCCGTTGTTATTCACTCTGCATGCCGGACCGCCTTCGGCTCAACCTCCCAGCAGGCTCTTGAAGAATCCCGCCACCTTGCTGCCGACGCCGCCGCCGGGCGCCTTCTGCTGCTCGATGGTGTCGATAATCAGGTCCATCAGACCCAGGCTGCTGGAAAAGCTGTGGCTGTTCAGCTTGGTGGTCCTGCGGGGAATGTCCTCCACCGCCCGGCCCAGCCGGCCGCCCAGATATTCCTTCCCGCCCCGGTTGAAGCTGAGGCCGCCGCCGGTCATCAGCACGTGGCTCCAGTTGCCCAGGCCGCCGAAGTCGTTGTCGATCGCGTCCTTGATCTGCTCCGCGATCTCGTCCACCGCCTTGCAGATCACCGGCTTGACCTGTTCCCGGGTAAACACGGCGGGCTTTTCCCCGTCCGCCGCGGGAACCTCGTATTTGTCGTCCCCCGAGTCGATCCCGTAGACGAACTTGCGCTTGATCTCCTCCGCGGCGGAAAGGCTGATGTCCAGTTCGTCCGCCAGGGCCACGGCGATGTCCCCGCCCCCGGCGGGAAGCACCTTGTGATAGATCACCGCGTCGCCCTCGACGCCGATGATCTCGGTATTCAGATAGCCCATGTCGATCAGCACGCTGGTGTGATCCCGGGCCTGCTCGTCCAGATACAGCATGGCCTCGCCGGCGGTCGTGGAGAAGAACCCGGCCACCTGGATGCCCATCTCGGCCATCCGGGTCGTCACGTCGTCAATGAAGCCCCGGTCCCCGACCACGAAGCTGATGAAGGCCGTCATTTCCCGGCCCTTCATGCCCACGGGCTCCAGGGTTTTCTTGCTGGAATCCACCATGAACCAGGCCGGGCTGGAGTGGATCACCACGCCCGGAATGTCCTCCAGCTTTTCCGCGGCCTGGCTGAACGCGGCGCGGACATCCCTGGAGGTCACCCGCGGATCCGTCCCGGACAGGGACACCGTCGCCTTGGTGGCATAGACCCGCGTAAAGGCGCCGGGAACCCCGACGTTGATTTCCTTGATCTTCGTTCCGCACTGGGACTCCGCGTCCGCCAGGGAACGGCGGATCGCCTCATCCAGCCCCTCGGGATTGTTCCATCCCTCTTCCAGATAGCCGTCGTATCTGGAGATGCCTGCGGCCACGATGTCGCAGCGCTGACTTCCGCTGTTTTCGGCCACCAGCGTCACGATCTTGCTGGTTCCGAAATCAATGGTGGCAACGGTTGTCTTCATCTTCTCTCCAACCCCCCGTCCCCCGGGCCCGCCCGGAGGAAGCGTTAAACTGTTTAACCTTCTGCATTATAGCGCCAACTTCGTTGAATTGCAAGCATTTTCGATAAATTTGTTACGAAATCTTTGCTTTTTTCTTACATTTTGCAGGCCTTATCCGCCCCTGGGCGAATAGATCGGCGTCTCGGGCAGGCTGACGTTGATGATGCCGCCCCGCTCGTTCCGGCGGATCAGCTCCTCCCGGGTCAGCAGCATGCTGCGCAGCTTGGCGTGGATGTTCATGGCGTTCCCCATGGAAACGGTGTAGCCGTCCCGGGTGGTCAGCAGCAGCGAATCCGGATTGCTCAGGTCCGCCTGCTGGATCAGCCCCGTGCAGTCCAGCACCTTCATCTCCAGGAACAGGGCATGGAAGATCTCCTGCTGCTCCGCGCTCTCCAGGGCCAGCCGCTGGCCGGGAACCGTGCCGGCCCGGACCTTCAGCCCGTCCACCCGCACCAGGGTTCCCTCGATGTAGTCCGCCTCCGCGACGGCCTGCTCCTCCTCCGGATTGTCCTCCGCGATCTTCCGCTCGGACATGCTTTCGGGCAGCATCTCGGATTCATACAGCACGTAGCGCTGCTTGTCCATGGTGTACAGGATGCCGTTCCACGTCATCCAGCAGCAGGCCTCCCGCTCGCGCACGGCCAGCTTCAGCGTGCTGGGGTATTCCTTTTCCAGATAGCGAAATTTCAGCAGGGGGTTCTGCTCCACCGCCCGCTCCACCTCGGCGCTGTTCACGGCGCTCAGGGGCGTTCCCGTCTTCAGCCCGCTGAGGCGGATGATCTCCTCCGCGGCGACCTGTCGGTTGCCCTCGACCCGGATGGTCCGCACCGTAAAGACCGCATAGTTCAGCAGCAGCGCCGCGGCCACCGCCGCGGCCAGGGCCCCCAGGACCACCGGCCCCTTCCGGACCTTCTCCCGCTTCGGCTTGGACGGCTCCTGCTCCGGCTCCCCGGCGGGCTGCGGCTTCCGTCCGTAGCGGTATCCCCCGGTCTGGGTTTCCCAGAATTCGCCGCTGCGGTTGTTCAGCTCCTCGCTGCGAAGATCCCGCAGCTCCGGCGCGTCGTCCGGCTCGTCAAAGGGGTTCTCCTGATCGGGCCAGGGGCCGTACCAGGTGTCTCTCTGCCAGTCGCGGAGCGGTTTCTGCGATCCGGTCCCCTGACGCGGGTCCCTCTCCAAAGCGTTCCACCTCCTGACAGACCCCGGTCTGTTTCGTTTCTTTCCGCGCCTTCTCCCCGGGAAGGGAACTCCGGTTCCGGAGCCCGTTCCCGCGGCCGCGCGCCGTTTCTCAGCTCAGTTCCTGCACGATGGCCTTGAATTTCCGTCCCCGCTCCTCGTAGTCCCGGAACATGTCGAAGCTGGCGCAGGCGGGGCTCAGCAGCACGTTCCACCCGTCCTCGGCGATCTGCCGGCAGGTTTCCACCGCCTCCCGCAGGGAGGAGGCATGCAGGATATTCTCATACCCGGCCTCCCGGAGGCTCTTCTCGATCTGCGGCGCGGTCTGGCCGATCAGCACGGTTTCCCGGATGATCTCCTTCCGCTCCATGATCTCCCGGCTCAGCGGATCAAAGCTGACCTTCTTGTCATATCCGCCCAGGATCAGCACGGTGGGCCGGGTCATGGTTTCCACCGCCTTGATGGTGGAATCCACGTTGGTGCCCTTGCTGTCGTTGTAATAGGTCACCCCGTCCAGGGTCCGCACATTCTCGATCCGGTGCTCCACGCCCGGGAAGGTGCGCAGGCTGTGACGGATCACGGGAACGGGCACATCCATCGCCGCGGCGCAGCACACGGCGCCCAGGGCGTTCTCCAGGTTGTGGGGGCCGGGAATCCGGATCTCGTCCGTCCGGCACACCGTCCGCTCCTCGCCCCGGATCCGGATGATGACCTCGCCGTTCCGGACGAAGGCCCCTTCCCGGACCTCCTTCTTCCGGCTGAATTTCATCACCCGGGCATGGACCTGGGAGGAAAGCCCCTTCAGCCCCGGATCATCCGCGTTGAAAACGGCCCAGTCGTCCGGCGTCTGGTTCCGGAACATCCGCATCTTCATCCCGGTGTAAACCTCCATGGTTCCGTGCCGGTTCAGATGGTCCTCCGTGATGTTGGTCAGCAGCGCCACATGGGGATGGAAGGTGTCCGCGGTTTCCATCTGGAAGCTGGACACCTCGCAGACGATGACGTCCTCCCGCCGGCTGACCATGGAGGCCAGGGAGTAGGGATATCCGATGTTCCCCACCACGTGGGTCACCTTTCCCGCGTTTCGGAAGATCTCCCCCAGCAGGGACACGGTGGTGGTCTTTCCGTTGGTGCCGGTCACGGCGACCAGGGTTCCCTGGCCCAGCTGCCAGGCCAGCTCCAGCTCCCCCGTGACGTACAGGCCCATGTCCCGGGCCTTCTGCACGAAGGGGGCGTCCGCCGGGATGCCCGGGCTGATGACCAGCACATCCTTGCCCTCCAGCAGCTCATCGGCGCGGCAGCCCAGCTGCCAGTCCAGCTGCAGGCCTTCCAGCACCTCCAGCCCCTCCAGCTGCTCCGCGGGCTTGCTGTCGTTGACCGTCACCTGCGCGCCCACGGACCGCAGCAGCTGTGCCGCGGCGATGCCGCTCCGCGCCATCCCGACCACCAGAACCTTTTTCTGCTCGTAATTCATGTCCCCTTCTCCTTCCGGGAGTCCGCCCGCTCCGGGCGTCCTCTCACAGCAGGCTCAGCAGGGCGATCATCCCGGCGATGGAGGTGATTCCCGCGTACATGCTGACAATCTGGGTTTCGCTGTAGCCCTTCTTTTCAAAATGATGATGGATCGGGCTCATCCGGAACAGGCGCCGTCCCTGATGGTCCGCGCTGAAGCGGCGGGTCAGCTTGAAGTAGTACCGCTGCAGGATCACGCTGACGCTGCTGAGGATCGGACAGATGCCGATCAGGATCAGCAGCAGCGGCTGCCGGGTGACCATGGCCAGGCCCACCGTGGCGCCGCCCAGGAACATGCTGCCCGTATCCCCCATGAACACCTTTGCGGGATACCGGTTGAAGCGCAGGTAGCCCGCGCAGCCGCCCATCAGGCTGAGGGCGAAGATGCCCGCCGGCGCCAGCGCCTGCCGGTCCGCCCCGGCGGAAACCGCCAGCAGGATCACCAGCGCCCAGGCGGCGGAGGTGATCACGCTGATGGTTCCCAGCAGGCCGTCCAGGCCGTCCTGCAGGTTGGTGGAGTTGACGTAGAAAATCACCAGCAGCGTCATCACCGGCAGATACCAGAACCCCAGATCCCATTCCGTGTGCAGGAAGGGCACCTGGATCCGGCTGCCGATCTCCGGATGGAAATAGCACCAGCAGCTGAAGCCCGCCGCCACGATCACCTGCCCGGCGATCTTCTGCCAGGGGGTCAGGCCCTCGTGCCGCTTCTTGACCGCCTTGATCCAGTCGTCCGCGAAGCCCACGGCCATGCTCAGCAGGCTCACCGCCAGCAGCCCCAGGCCCGGATCCCATCCGCCCCGCCAGGGCAGGGGATGCAGGGCGATCTGGCAGCAGACCACGCCCAGCGCGATCATCAGCCCGCCCATCACGGGCGTTCCCTGTTTCTGCTGGTGGGCCGGCCCCAGGTCGTAGATGACCGTTCCGAAATGCAGCCGGTTCAGCCGGGCGATCAGCCAGGGCCCCACGCCCAGGGAGATGCCCAGCGAAATCAGCAGCGCCGCCATCATCCGAAGAATCATGCGCCTTCCTCCCGTGTCTTCATCTCATGCAGGATCTCGCTGACGATCAGCTTCTCGTCGAAGGGGCGCTTCACGCCCATGATCTCCTGATAGGTTTCGTGTCCCTTGCCGGCCAGGACGATCACATCCCCGTCCTCCGCCATCTCCAGCGCCCGGCGGATGGCATCCCGCCGGTTCTCGATCACCTCGTAGGCGCCGCCGGTGGGCTTGATGCCCTTCTCGATGGCCGCCAGGATGACCAGCGGGTTCTCCGTCCGCGGGTTATCCGAGGTCAGGATGCAGTAATCCGCCAGCTTGCCGCCGATCTCGCCCATCATGGGGCGCTTGCCCTTGTCCCGGTCGCCCCCGCAGCCGAACACCGCGATGACCCGGTGCCGGGTGAACTGGCGAACGGTCTTCAGGATGTTCCGCAGGGCCTCCGGCGCGTGGGAATAGTCCAGGATCACCTTGTAGGGCGTTCCCGTCTGCAGCATCTCGATGCGCCCGGGCACGGAGGCCACGGCCTCCAGCCCCTCCCGGATCCGGGCGGGCTCGATGCCCAGGATCAGCGCGCAGCAGGAGGCGGCCAGCGCGTTGTAGACGTTGAACATGCCGGTCATCTTCATGTGGATCCGCAGGTCGCTGAGCCCCTGCATCTGGATCGAGAAGTGCACGCCCTCCTCCGTGATCTCGATGTCCCGCGCGAACACGTCCGCGTCCGCGGCGATGGCATAGGTCACGAAGGGGATCTTCAGGTCCGCGATCAGGCTGCCGGCCCGCTCGTCGTCCACGTTCACCGCGGCGTTGCGCACCATGCCGGAGGTGAAGAACTGCTTCTTCGTCTCAAAGTACCGCTCCATGGTGTAGAAATAGTCCAGGTGGTCCTGGCTCAGGTTGGTGTAGCAGCCCGCCTCGAATTCCATGCCGTCCAGCCGGAACATGTCGATGGCGTGGGCGCTGACCTCCATGCACACGGCCTGCACGCCCTCGTCCGCCATCCGGCGCAGCATCTTCTGCAGGTCGATGGGATCCGGCGTCGTCAGCTTCCCGTCCAGGTGCCTGTCCCCGATCATGGAGCCCGTGGAGCCGATCAGCCCGCATTTCAGGCCCGCCTTCTCGAGGATGCTCTTCAGCAGGTAGGTGGTGGTGGTCTTCCCCTTCGTGCCGGTGATCCCGATCATCCGCATGGACCGGGAGGGATAGCCGTAGAAGGCCATGGCGATCCGGCTCATGGCGGCCCGGCCGTTGCTCACCCGCACCTGGGGAACGTCCATCTCCAGAAAGCGCTCCACGATCAGCGCGACGCACCCGTTCTCCACCGCCTCGAAGGCGTAGTCATGCGCGTCGAACCGCGCCCCGACGATACAGAAAAACAGCCCCGAAGCGGTCTTGTCCCGGCTTCCGGAGGTGATTTCCAGGATCTCCGTGTCCAGGCTGCCCCGGGTTTCCAGCACATAGGGGTTATCCGCAATCAGTTCCCGCAGTTTCATGGAATCCAACCTCGATTCATTCAGTGTCAAAAACGGTCAGGAGAGAAACACGAACAGGGAGACCGGCTGTTTCAGTCTCCCCGATTCCTTATTCCGAGGTCCTCGCCGAAGCCCGAAGCTCCGGCTGCGCGGTGGCGCTGGCCTCCGTCATCAGATTCATGGTTGCCCCTTCCGGAGCGGTCAGCTGGATGGTCGGCGCCCCGCCGGAGCTGATCAGGTTCAGCTCCACCGCCCGGGTGCACACGCTGATGTCCCCGCCGGTGGCGGTCAGGCGGTCCCGCAGTTCCTTCTGCTTTCCTTCCGCCGCGGTGATCCGGGTCTCCAGCCTCCGGATCTGCGCCTCGGAGGCGCCGATGGAGGCGAAGCGCACCAGCAGCAGCACGCTCAGCACCGCGATCAGGATCCACAGCAGGACCCGGGCCGCGTCGGCCCGGATGCCCTTCGGGCCGAAGGCCTTCTGCCTCGCCCGGGGGGATTCCACCACCTGGAACCGGCCGCTGGGGCTGACGCCCGCTCCGCTGGTCCAGTCCTGGGAATGCCGGAGCGACAGCGTCTCCAGCTTCCCGGTTCCGCTGAACCGCTCCCGCCGCTGGGGAGCCGTCCGGACGGCCGCGCCGGCCTGGGCATCCAGGCGGGCAAAGCGAACGCTCCTGCGAATTCTCTCCGGCGCTGCCGTCGTCATCCTTTCTCACTTCTTTCCTGATAAAGTTTCCGTTCCCCTCCGGGGACGCCCGCGCCCCGCGGGGGATCTGTATTTATTCTCCCCGCTCCAGGGAGGCGATCATCTCCAGCAGTCCGGGCAGTTCCGCACGGAAGCTGTCCCATCCGCTGCGGCTGGCCGCGGCGGAAACGATCCGGACATGGTCGTTGGCGCCCGTGATCTCCACATCCCGCTCCTCCTGCAGGATCTTGGTCCGGATGCCGGCCGGGAGCAGGATGCGGCCCTGGCCGTCGCAGCTCTGGTCGTCAAAGCTCAGGGCGTAGAACTGCTCCAGGTACCGGTTCAGGGCGGGATTCAGGTTCCCCAGCCGCTCGTAGGACTGGTTCCGCTTCTCCCACATCGGCGTGGGATACACCGCGATGGACTGGAAATCGAAGCTCGGCGCGATGCAGAACTTCTCGCCCAGCTTCTCGCGGAAGGTCTGGGGGATCACAAGCCGTCCCTTGCTGTCCAGGCTGTGATTGAAGCTGCCGATAAACCGCACGCGGGGCGGTTCCTGCACGGCGGGATCGTCGGCTGCGGTATTGCGGTCCTTTTCCTCCGGGTTTTTCCCGTCCACCGATACCGCCCCCTTTCTCCCACTTTTTTACTCAATTTTGGGATGCTCTTCCACTGTGCCCCACAAAAATAGCACAACTTTTCCGATGTTTCAAGCCCCTTTCCGCTCCATTTCTTATCATTCTTGTATTGTTTTAGATATAATTTCTTAATATTATGTTAATATATTTGTAACATTTTGCGCTTTGAATTGTATCCCGTCCGGGTCGCTCTCCCCATATTTTGTACGACAAAAAGCCGGGCCCTTTTTTGGGCCCGGCTCTTTGTCCCCGCCGGGGGAATTTTTGTTATAAAAAGTTAATTTTTCTCCGCTCCGCCGGCCGTCCCGGTCTCCCCCGGGGCTTCCGGGATCTCCTCCGGGATAATCCGGCGCACCCGGAAATCCTGGCTGTCGCAGGAGGTCAGCTCGTACCGGACGCCGTTCCGGGTGCCGCGGAAGCCCGCCTGGATGCCGGCGCCGTGCAGATGGCCGTAGACGCACAGGGAAACCCCGGCCGCCTCCATCCGCTCCGTGAAGCCGCTCTCCGGCTGGTTCCGCAGCAGCGGCGGGTAGTGCAGCATCACGGCCAGGGGCCGGCTCCCGGCCAGCGCCCGGCCCGCGGCCAGCGCCATCTCCAGCCGGCCCAGCTCCCGCTGATAGATCTTCTGATCCTGCTCCCCCAGGGGCGCCCCCTCGGCGGGGATCAGCCATCCCCGGGTGCCGCACACCACCAGCGGCCCGAGATCGGCGGCATCCTGCTGCAGGGCCGTCATGCCCTCCGGCAGCATGTCCCGCACCCGGGTGATCCCGCCCCACCAGTAATCATGGTTGCCCCGGATCAGCACCTTCCGGCCCGGCAGGGCGCCGATGGCCTCCAGATCCGGCCGGGCGTCCTCCGCCTGCATGGCCCAACTGATGTCCCCGGGAATCAGCACCGTGTCCTCCGGGCCGACCTGGGCCCGCCAGCTCTCCGCGATCCGCTCGAAATGCCCCTCCCACTGGGGGCCGAAGACGCTCATGGGCTTCTCCTGGCCTCCGGGCAGGTGCAGATCTCCCACGGCGAACAGGTTCATTCCCCGTCCTCTTCTTCCTCGTCCAGGGCTTCCTTCTCCTCGTTCTCCTGAACCTCCTCCAGGCTCAGCTCATGCTCCATCTCGCCGTATTCCTGATCGTCGATCTCCCCGTCCTCTTCCGGGATGATCTCATCCATGCTGCTGACGGAATCCATGTCGCCGATGTTGGCGGCGTCCACGCTCTCCGGCTCGGTTCCTTCCGGCCCGTCCTGATTGCTCTTGTTCATTTCCTTCAGGCAGAACAGGCACACGTCCTTTCCGGGCAGCGCGGGAGCCTCATTGCAGATGCTGCACAGCTCGACTTCCTCCGCGTCGTTCTCCCCCTTCATCTCCCGAAGGCAGATTTTGCAGTATTTCTGATCCGGGGTGATATAATTCAGGTCACAGCGCGGACATTTGATCAGGGTCATGTCAGACTCTCCTCCTTGGAATTCCTCATTTTGGGCACATTTCCCACATTTATTGCTATTTACGGGCAGCACAGAATGAAATCGCAAGGCAAACAGCCCATTTTTGTCCGTTTTCTGGGACGCCACGCCACTTTTCGCCTTTCCTCTTCCATTCTTTCATCGGGGTCACCCCCGCGGCTGCCGTGATTATACACCGGCACTCCGGAATGCGCAAGCCCCGCGGAAAAAAAGATGGGCTCAGGCCTCCGCCCCGTCCTCCGGGGCGCCGGGCTCCTCCGCCAGAATCTGCTCCAGCCGGGACAGCAGTTCCTCCCGGCCGGTGCCGTCCTCGCCGGAGAAGCAGATGATCTCCCAGGGCTGCACCAGCAGCCCCCGGCAGATGGGCGCCAGGTATTTGCTCCGGGCGCCGCGGCTGATCTTGTCCGCCTTGGTGGCGATGACCGTGAAGGGAATGCCCGTCTCCCGCAGGAAGCGGTTCATCGTCAGGTCGTCCTCGGTGGGCTCGTGCCGGATATCCACCAGGCAGAGCACATGCCGCAGCTCCGCCGATTTCGTGAAATAGTCCTGCATCATCTTTCCCCACCGGGCCTTTTCCTTCTTGTCCACCTTCGCGAAGCCGTATCCGGGAAGGTCCACCAGATGGAACGCCTCATTGAGCAGGAAAATATTGATCAGCCGGGTCTTTCCCGGGGTGGAGGAAGTGCGGGCCAGCTTGTTCCGGCGGCAGAGCCGGTTGATCAGGGTGCTCTTGCCCACGTTGCTCTTGCCCGCCACCGCGATCTGCGGCAGTCCGATTCCCTCGAAGGGGCCGTAGTCCGCCAGGGACGTCACAAAATCCGCCTTTTTGATTTCCATCTTCCGGTTTCTTCCTCCCCCGCCTCCGGGTTTCTTCGGTTCAGACCAGCGCGGTTTTCAGCACCTGCTGGATCTCCTCGGCCTCCACGATGCGGAAATGGTCCCGCACGTAGGCCGGAATCTCCTCCAGGTCCTTGTGGTTCTCCTTCGGGATCACCAGGGTCCGGACGCCCGCCCGGTAGGCCGCCAGCGTCTTCTCCTTCAGGCCGCCGATGGGCAGCACCCGGCCCCGCAGGGTCATCTCGCCGGTCATCGCCACATCCTGCCGCACCTTCCGTCCGGTCAGGGCGCTGACCAGCGCCGTGGTCATCGTGACGCCGGCGCTGGGGCCGTCCTTGGGCACGGCGCCCTCCGGCAGGTGAATGTGCAGATCCACCTTCGTGTAGAAATCCTCCTCCAGGCCCAGCTCCGCGCTGTGGGCCCGGACCCAGCTGAAGGCGGCCTCCGCGCTCTCCCGCATGACGTCGCCCAGCTGCCCGGTCAGCTTCAGGTTCCCCTTCCCGGGCATGAGCACGCATTCCACCTCCAGGGTTTCGCCGCCCACGCTGGTCCAGGCCAGGCCGTTGACGATGCCCACCCGGGCTTCCTTTTCCAGGGGCTCCCGGGTATACCGGGCGGCGCCCAGGAACTCATGGAGCCGGGAGGAGGTCACCGTGATCCGCTTTTTCTGATTCTCCAGCAGATACACCGCGCTCTTCCGGCAGCATTTGGCCATGACGCGCTCCAGGCCGCGGACCCCCGCCTCCCGGGTATATTTCTCGATCATCTCCCGCATCACCGCGTCGCTCATCCGGATCGTGCCGGCGGCCATGCCGTGCTCCGCCTCCTGCTTGGGCTTCAGATGGCGCTTGAGGATCTGCAGCTTTTCCTCTTCCGTATAGCTGGGCACCTCGATCAGCTCCATCCGGTCCAGCAGGGGCTCCGGAATCGTCTCCACGCTGTTGGCGGTGGTAATGAACATGACCTTGCTCAGGTCAAAGGGAATCTCCATGTAGTGATCCCGGAAGGCGAAGTTCTGCTCCGCGTCCAGCACCTCCAGCATCGCGCTGGCCGGATCGCCCCGGAAATCGCTGGCCATCTTGTCGATCTCGTCGAAGAGGAACACGGGGTTCATGCTGCCCGCCTGCTTCATCCCGGTGATGATCCGGCCGGGCATGGATCCGATGTAGGTCTTTCGGTGGCCGCGGATCTCCGCCTCGTCCCGGACGCCGCCCAGGCTCATCCGGACGAATTTCCGGTTCACCGCCTCCGCGATGGCCCGGACGATGCTGGTCTTGCCGACTCCGGGCGGGCCCACGAAGCAGAGGATCGGGCCCTTCATGTTCTTCTTCATCCGCAGCACCGCCAGGTACTCGATGATCCGCTCCTTGACCTTGTCCAGGCCGTAATGCTCCCGGTCCAGCACCTCCCGGGCCTTCGCCAGGTCCAGGCTGTCCTCGGTTTCCTTGCCCCAGGGCAGGTCCAGGATCCAGTCAATATAGGTTTCGGAAACGATGTATTCCGGGCTTCCGGGGGCAATGCGGCCCATGCGCTCGATTTCCTTCTCGCATTTCGCCCGGGCCTCCTCGTTCAGCGGGGTTTCCTCCATCCGCTTCCGGTATCCGCTCTGGTCGTCCGCGTCGTCGCCCTCGCCCAGCTCGTTCTGGATGGCGCGGATCTGCTCCCGCAGGTAGTAGTCCTTCTGGCTCCGTTCCACCTGCTTGCGGAGGCGGCTCTGGATCTCCTTCTCCGTGTCCGCCAGCTCCGTCTCCCGCATCAGCAGCGCGCAGGCCTTCTCCAGCCGCTTCACGGGGTCCATTTCCTCCAGCATCTCCTGGCGTTCCTGCCATTTCTGCAGGATGCTGGAGGCCAGCAGGTCGGCGATCTCGCCGGGCTTCTCCTGCTGCCGCAGGCCCTCGACCATCTCCGTGCTCACGCGCTGGCTGCTGCGGGCGAATTCGTCGAACAGGTCCTGGGCGGTACGCACCAGCGCCTTGCTCTCCGCGCTGCGGGGCACCCGGTCCCGGTGCAGCTCGATCCGGGCCAGCAGGTAGTTCTCCTCGGACAGCACCTCCTGGATCGTTCCCCGGACCTCGCCCTCCACCAGCACGCGGATGTTCTCCCCGGGCAGGTTCATGATCTGGCGCACGGCGGCCACCGTGCCCACGGGGCAGAGGTCGGCCGGGGCCGGCTCCTCCTGCTCCTCCTGCTTCTGGGCCACGAGGAAGATCTTCTGGCCCGCCTCCATGGCCTGCTCCAGGGCGGCAATGCTCCGGGGCCGGGCGATATCAAAATGCAGCACCATTCCGGGGAAGAGCATGATGCCCCTCAGCGGCAGTACCGGCAGTTCCATCGTTTTCAGATTCACCTGGTTCTCCTCCTGTCTTCCCGATGTTCCTCAAGTATACCGAAATTCATTCTTTTTGCAAGTCAAAAAAGAGCCTTCCCCGAAATCCTCGGAGAAAGCCCGCTTTTCCTTCGCGGAGGACGCCGGCGGCGCCGGAGGCCGGCCCGGCCTTCCGAAGGGGGGTCCCGTTTCTCAGGAAACCTCGCTCTCGGGCAGGTCGTCCTGCTGTTCGCTGCTGCGCTTCAGCGCCCTGCGCCGAGGGCCAAGCGTCAGCTTCGGCTTCCCGCCGTTCACCGCGTCCACGTCCACGACGCAGCCGTTCACGTCCGTCCGGCCCGGCAGGTCGAACATCGTGTCGAGCATGCAGCCCTCGATGATGGCCCGCAGGCCGCGGGCGCCGGTCTTCAGGGCGATGGCCCGGCGCGCGATCTCGCGCACCGCGTCCGGCTCAAAGGTCAGCTGGATGCCGTCCAGCTCCAGCAGCTTCGCGTATTGCTTGCACAGGGCGTTCCGGGGCTCCGTCAGGATCCGCACCATCGCTTCCTCGTCCAGCCCGTCCAGCGTCACGACCACCGGCAGCCGTCCCACGAATTCCGGGATCATGCCGAACTTCGTCAGATCCTCCGGGCGCACCTGCTTCAGGGCGTCCACCCGCTCCGGGGCCCGGTCGCTCTGGATCTCCGCGCCGAAGCCCAGCATCTTCTTGCCGATGCGGCTCTCGATGATGGGAATCAGCCCGTCGAACGCGCCGCCGCAGATGAACAGGATGTTGGTCGTGTCGATCTGCAGCATCTCCTGATGGGGATGCTTCCGTCCCCCCTGGGGCGGAACCGCCGCCACGGTGCCCTCCAGGATCTTCAGCAGGCCCTGCTGTACGCCCTCGCCGCTGACGTCCCGGGTGATGGACATGTTCTCGCCCTTCCGGGCGATCTTGTCGATTTCGTCGATATAGACGATGCCCCGCTGCGCGCGCTCGATGTCCCAGTCCGCGGCCTGGATCAGCCGCAGCAGGATCGTTTCCACGTCGTCGCCCACGTAGCCCGCCTCGGTGACGCTGGTGGCGTCCGCGATGGCGAAGGGCACGTCCAGCACCCGCGCCAGGGTCTGGGCCAGATAGGTCTTGCCGCTTCCCGTGGGGCCGAGCATCAGGATGTTGCTCTTCTGCAGCTCGATGTCGTCCTTCTTCTGCTTGCGGTTGATGCGCTTGTAGTGGTTGTACACCGCCACGCACATCGCCTTCTTGGCGGCATCCTGCCCGATGACGTATTCATCGAGCACCGCCTTCATCTCCGCCGGGGTCATCAGCTTCGCGGCCCCCGCGGCCTTCGCGCTCCGGGCCGGGTTTTTTCCCTTCCCCGCCGGGGCCAGCTCCCCGTCCTCAAGGATGCTGTTGCACAGCTCGACGCACTCGTTGCAGATATAGACGCCCGGGCCGGCGATCAGGCGCTCCACCATGGAGGCGTCCTTTCCGCAGAAATTGCAGCGCGGGCTCTGGTTTCTCGTATAATTGGCCATGCTTCTCCTTATGCCTGCTTCCGGGGCTGGTAGATCTCGTCAATAATGTGATAATCCAGGGCTTCCTGCGCGCTCATGAAGTAGTCGCGCTCCACGTCGGCCCGGACCTTCTCCAGGTCCTGCCCCGTCATCTCCGCCATCATCCGGATCATCTTTTCCTTGGTCTTCATCAGCCATTCCGCCCGGATCGCCACGTCGGTGGCCTGGCCCTGGGCACCGCCCAGGGGCTGATGGATCATGACCTCGCTGTTGGGCAGGGCCAGCCGCTTGCCCGGCGCGCCGGCCATCAGCAGGAAGGCGCCCATGCTGGCCGCCATGCCCACGCACACCGTCCGCACCTGGGGCCGGATGTACTGCATCGTGTCGAAGATCGCCATGCCGGCGGTCACGGATCCGCCCGGGCTGTTGATGTACAGGCTGATGTCCGCGTCCGGATCCTCCATCTCGAGGAACAGCAGCTGCGCCACCACCACGTTGGCGGTCATGTCGTCGATCTCCCCGCCCAGGAACACGATCCGGTCCTTCAGCAGGCGGGAGTAGATATCGTAGGAGCGTTCGCCCCGGTTCGTCTGTTCAATGACGTAAGGTATCATCTGCATTTGTTTTTCCCCCTGATTTCACCAATGGCGCCTTTCGGCGCCATTGGTTCGGTCCCTCCGGGAGGAAATCAGGCTTCCTCGCCGGTCTCTTCCGTTTTCTCTTCCTTCTTGGCCCGGGTCGTGCGCTTCCGGGTCTTCTTCTCGGCGGGCTTCTCCTCCGCCTTCTCCGCGTCGGCGGCTTCCGCCTTCGCCTCGGGCTCCTCGGGCTTCTTCTCGTTGATCGTCGCGTCCTTCATCAGCAGGTCCAGCACCAGCGCGATGGCCGCGTCGTCCTTCAGGTATTCCTTCTGGCTCTCGGTCAGGCTCTTCCGGAAGTCTTCCACATCCCGGCTGTACCGCTCCGCCTGCTCGGCGATCTGCTTCTCGATGTCCTCCTCGGTGGGCTCGATGCCCTCGGCCTTGCGGATGGCGTCGATGACCAGCTCGTTCTTCACCCGGCGGATGGCTTCCGGCTCATTCTGGGCCTTCAGGGCATCCCGGTTCATGCCCATGTACTTCATGTAGTCGTCCAGGCGCAGGCCCTGGTACGCCATCTGCATCTCCATCTCCTGCAGCATGTAATCGCCCTGCCGGTCGATCATGGGCTGGGGGATGTCCACCTGGGCGTTTTCCACCGCCTTGGCCACCAGCGCGTTCTTCGCGGCGTTCTCGTTGTTCTTCTCCACCCGCTCGGTCAGGCGCTTCACCACGTCCGCCCTGTAATCGGCGAAGGTGTCAAAGTCGCTGACATCCTGGGCGAAATCATCGTCCAGCTCGGGCTTCTCCACCTTCTGGATGCCGTTCACCTTCACATGGAACACGGCGTCCTTGCCCGCCAGCTCCGCGGCATGGTATTCGGTCGGGAAGGTCACGTGCAGGTCCTTCTCCTCGTTCAGGGCCATGCCCACCATCTGCTCCTCGAAGCCGGGGATGAAGTTTCCGCTGCCGATGGTCAGGGTCTGTCCCTGGGCGGTGCCGCCGTCGAAGGCCACGCCGTCCACGGTGCCCGCGTAGTCCAGGTTCACGATGTCGCCGTCCTGAACGGGCCGGTCTTCCACATCCACGGTGCGGCTGACCTTATCCACGTCCCGCGCGATCTCCGCGTCGATCATCGCGTCGGTCACCTGCTGCTTGTCGATCTCCACCGTCAGGCCCTTGTAGTCGCCCAGGGTCACGTCCGGACGGACATAAACCTCGACGCTGAACTTCAGTTCCTTCCCGGAGCCGATCTGATCCAGGCTGAAGTCGGGCTGATCCACCGGGAACAGGTCATATTCCTTCACCGCAGCGTCGTACGCGTCGGGGAACAGGATGTTGATCGCGTCGTCATACAGCACGTTCTCGCCGTACATGGCTTCGACCATCCGGCGGGGCGCCTTGCCCTTGCGGAATCCGGGGATGTTGATGCTCCGGCGGATCTTCAGGAACGCCTTGCCCATGGCCTCTTCAAATTCCTCGGCGGAAAAAACGAAGCTCAGCTTCGCCTTGTTGCTGGAAATCTTCTCGTACGAATAATTCATCGGTTTCAATCCCTCCTGCGCCTCTGCGCAAATCCTTCTGATGCGCCCGGCGCACCAATTGTCAGTATAGCATACCTCTCCGTGCTTTTGCAATATCCAAAACGTCATCGGCGGCGTCCGCCGGAACGTCACCAGGGGTCGTCCAGCGTCCGGACCAGCTCGCTGGTGCCGACGCCGAGGATCTCCGCCGTCCGCCGGGAGGACAGGTTCCGGGGCTTGTCGTCCATCTTGCACAGCTGATGCCCCATGAACACGATGCCGGCGGTCTGTCCCCCGTCCAGGTTGAAGGCCGTCTCGCATCCCTTCTCCAGCAGCTTCTCCGCCAGAAAGTCGATCCCGTCTCCGCGGCTCCGCTTGATCCGGCCCTCCAGCATCATGAACCAGTAGTGTCCCTTTTCGGCCATGCCCACGGCGACCCGCTCCGCGCTGCTCTTGCCGTACTGGGCCAGGCCCGCCTCGTTCAGCTCCCCGTCCCGGATCAGCCAGGGCCCGAAGGCCAGCACGTCCCGGGCGCCCATGTCCAGGTATTCCTGCGCGGTCTTCTCGTCGCTGTCGAAAACCTGCATGTCCCCGTCCGGGAACAGGGCCAGGGTGTCCAGGTTCGGGAACTTCTTCGCGCCCTTCTTCCAGGTCCGCTCGGACCAGACCTTCCCGTCCCGCAGCAGGATGCCCACCCGGGTCTTGTTGATCACCCGGTGCCACGCGTAATCCGCGCTCACGGCGATGACGGTCCGGTTCACCCGGGCCACCTTGTAGGGATAATCCCGCTTCTTCATCCAGTTGTCCGGATCCAGGGGAATCATCCGGGGCGTCTCCGCCCCCTCCGCGCACCGGATCTCCGCCTCGTACCAGGTTCGGGCCGGCTTCGCCTGAATGATCCGCCGGACCTCGACCCACAGGGTGCTGCTGGCGTAGCGCCAGAGGCCCTCCTCGTCGTTCTCGTACAGGAATTCCCCCTCATCCAGGAATCCCGCCTCATTCATCTCCGGAAAGTCCGCCTCCGCGGCCAGCGCTCCGGTCAACAGAAAAAAGGCCAGCACGAATGCAAGCCCCGACGCAACCTGTTTCAGCCTCATGCTTCCCGTTCCTCACTCTTCATTCCGGTCCGTTCCCATCATGCGGTGAAGCACCTCCTGATAGGCTTCCCTCACGTCCCCCAGATCCCGGCGGAACCGGTCGATATCCATCGGCTCGTGGGTGCTGCTGTCCCAGAAGCGGGCCGTGTCCGGGCTGATCTCATCCGCCAGCAGCAGCCGGCCCTTGTATCGGCCGAACTCCACCTTGAAGTCGATCAGCTCGATGTGGATCTCGCTCATGTACGCCGACAGGATATCGTTGATCCGCTTGCTGATGCGGCGGACCTCCTCGATCTCCTCCATCGTGGCGGCCTTCATAGCCAGCAGATGCGTATGGTTCACCAGGGGATCGGCTTCCAGATCCGTGTCCTTCAGCACGAACTCGATCACCGGCTGCTCCAGCTTCATCCCCACCGGCAGCCCCGTGCGCGTGTGCAGATCCCCGGCCACCCGGTTCCGGATCTTGACCGCGAAGATCATCATGTCGCACCGGCGGACCAGGCTCTGCCGCGCGTCCAGCTTCCGGATGAAATGCGTTTCCACCTGTTCCTTTTCCAGCAGGGTGAACAGATGCTCGCAGATGGCGTTGTTCAGCTCGCCCTTGCCGTAGATGCGGCCGCGCTTCAGCCCGTGGTACGCGATCGCCTCGTCCTTGTAGTACACCACCGCCAGATCCGGATCCTCCGTCGCGTAGACCCGTTTTCCCTTGCCTTCCCGAATGAGTTCCCTGATCTCCGGCATCCGAGCGACCTCCCGCTAAAGGTTTCTATTATTTTATCACATCTGTCAATCTTTCCTCAACCCCTGATTTTTCTGAGTTTTCTGACCGGATATGACAGGCATCGGGACGAAAAAACACCTTCGGAACATTCGCCCGCTTCCCTTTTGCCCCGGGCGGGGGTATAATTCCCTTCAGAACCCGTTTCCGGGAAAAAACAAAGGAGCGATCCCCATGCGCATTTCCGATCTGCTGCGTCAGCCCGGTCCCACGCTTTCGCTGGAGGTGTTTCCGCCCAAAACCTCGGAGAAATATGAGGAAACCGCCGCGGCCGCCAAGGCCATCGCCCGGCTGAATCCCGCCTTCATGAGCGTCACCTACGGCGCCGGCGGGGGCACCAGCGCCTTCACCACCCAGATCGCCGCGGAGATCCAGCGGGAAACGGGGGTGCCCACCCTGGCGCACCTGACCTGCGTCTCCTCCGACCGGGCGCATGTGGCCCGGATGCTGAAGCTGTACCGGGAAAACGGCATTGAGAACATCCTGGCCCTCCGGGGGGATCTGCCGGCGGACGGCAGCCGTTCCACCGATTACGCCCACGCCATCGACCTGATCCGGGATATCCGCGCGCAGGGGGATTTCTGCCTGGGCGGCGCCTGCTATCCCGAGGGGCATATCGAATGCCCGCACAAATCCGAGGATCTGGAGCACCTGAAGGAGAAGGTGGACGCGGGCCTGGATTTCCTGACCACCCAGATGTTCTTCAGCAACGATATTTTCTATAATTTCCTGTACCGGGCCCGGGAGAAGGACATTCAGATCCCGATCATCGCGGGCATCATGCCGATCACCAGCCCCCGCCAGCTGGCCCGCAGCGCCGCCATGTCGGGCACGGAGGTGCCCCAGCGGTTCCGGGCCATCGTGGATTTCTTCGGGGACTCCCCCGCCGCCATGAAGCAGGCGGGCATCATCTATGCCACGGAGCAGATCATCGATCTGCTGGCCAACGGCATCCGCCACATCCATGTCTACACGATGAACAAGCCCGACGTCGCCGCCGGCATCATGCAGGGCCTCTCCGCCATTCTGTAAGGCGCTGGCATAATATACTTATTATATTGATTATTTCATTGCCACAGTCAGTTCGCCGCCGATGTTGGTGAAAGTGAAGCGTTCATCCGCAATACCTTGATTGCTGCAATACGAGAGATAATCCGGAGGAGTATGTAGGAGGGATTCCATGAGGAAGTGGACAGTATTAATTCTCACTATAATTCTGACGGCGTTGCTGATTTCGTGTGCCATAGCTCAGACGGACTCCGGCGAAAGAGGTGGAGTAGCCTGGACATATGAAAACGGGGTACTTACCCTGAAAGGCGAAGGTCCATTGCGTTCCGACGACACGTGGACCAAGTATATGAAAAAAGCAAAGCAATTGGTGCTAGAGGGTTCATTCCCGGATCGTGTTAATTGGGATGTCCTTTCTCATTTCCCTGCTCTGACTAAGGTGATTTATAATACTGATTTTTGCTGGAGCTCTTTCCAGGGAAAGAAAATTAAAGAAGCAGTCTATACAAGTGAAAACCCTGTGTTTATAGGAGGAGCATATTTTCTGAGCCGTTTGGAGACTATTACATTTGAAAACCCGGAAGCGGATTATCTGCAGGAGGGGAACCTGCTTTTTAATCGAGCGAAGACAACGCTATACTATTATCTGGGGACAAAAGCGGAGGATGTTGTAGTTCCGGAAGGCATAGAGATAATCGGTGAAGGTGCTTTTGCCAACAGCAAGATTAAATCAATCCAGCTTCCTTCAACATTGAAGGAAATCAGGTCTGAAGCTTTTTACAGATGTGCTATCAAATCCGTAACGATTCCGGCATCCTGCTGTAGAATCGGCGAGAGTGCCTTCAGGGGATGCACCGCATTAAAGGAAATCGTATTCCAGGGCGACCATATGGAGTTTTCTGCGGAGGAGTATACATCTGATGGTTCATGGTTTCGAGGTGGCTTCACCTTTGCGGAGTGTACCGCTCTGAAAGAGATCAGCCTTCCTTCATCTGATCTCATAGAATCGTCCATGTTCCTTGGCTGCAAGAATTTGGAGAAAGTCGCCTTTGGTGAGGAGACAAAGCAGATTTCCTCTTCCCAGTTGTTCTTGAATTGCAAGAAGCTGAAAGCCGTCTATATCCCGGATGATGCTGAATTCGATTCTCAGATCATCCCCAATATAAAAAAGACGAAAATACTTTGTCATGAGGGCTCCAGCACAGAGGAGAAGGCCAAGTATTATGGCCTGAACTATGAAGCTGTCTCATCGGACTGACATGAAAGGGTTTAAGAAACCGTGCTTGCGCTGTGCCGATTCTCTGCCATGAGATAGGATGCCTCTCAGAAGCAGTTCGTTCGAAGGCGAAAAAAGTCAAACATGATTTGCTTCAGATATCCAGTCAAACAGATCAGTCACTAAGTTAAAAAACATTACGCAGGATATACACAGCTTGTACGGGGAAAACCCGGCCACTGCATTCCTGCGTAATGCATCTATGGAATATGTAGCACAGGATCAGGAAACTGTCAAGCCCCTTGTTGAAAACCAGCAAGGCGAACCGTTGGTGAACGAGATGCGCGGCCAGAAGTAGTATGCGCCCACTGCCCGTACAGCACTTAGCTGCGCATTTTATAAAAAGGAATAGATGTATTGATGACGAACAGGTTGTGTCAATAGTCTTTCGGGCATTCCTTCCTTTCGTCCAAATCATCCGATTTTTGGACGATAATTCAATTGGTTGGACGAAAAGACGCCGCCTGCAGTATTTCCTTTTTTCATGAAGGTATTATTCCTGTTCGTTCCAGACTTCTTTCGCCAGGCGGAACACGGCCCAGCCCTTGGGCCAGCCCACGTACATGGTGGCATGGGTGATGATGGCGGCGATCTCTGCCTTCGTCACGCCGTGGGCCTTGGCGTTCTGGAGATGATATGTGAGGGACGAATCCGTGATGCCGGAGGCCATCAGGGACACGACGGTGATGATGCACTTCGTCTTCGTGTCGATGGCATCCTCGTTCCACACTTCTCCGAACAGCACATCGTCGTTGAGATGGGCAAACATGGGCGCGAATTCGCCCAACTGCTGCCTGCCCGCAGTCTGTACAATCTTCTCCTTCATGGTAAATTCCTCCTTCTCAAATAATCCAATCGGCCGGCAAACCGGCCATTTTCATGGACACTGCCTGTAACCGTCAATCTGACATAAGGACTGAACTACGCCTCCAGACGGGCGGCACGATGATGGATGAGATCGGACAACGCGGCTTTCAGATCAGGGGGCAGCGGGGATTCCTGACACATTTTCTCCCAAGCGGGTATTTTGCGGAGCATTTGCCGGATCATAGACAGAGCGGCGTGATGAGGGATCCCGGCATATTCGGCGAAGGAAATGAAGTGCTTTTGAGAGAGCCGGCGCTTTTTTCCCGACAACTGCAAGGCGAATTCCTCGGAATCTTCCGGCATGATGACATTGACGGGGAGAAGATCGTATGCTGGAGACAGGATGAAGGAACCGGATTCAGGCGCTGTTTCAATCAGTGAGAAATTTTTCAGGTGCATATCCGAATTTCCTGTGAGAAAGCAAAAGACCAGGCGAAGAAACAATTCCGAGATATCCAGGCCCGGTTGGCAGGAGTACTGCCGAATCACCTTCACACATTGCTCATAGGATCCCTTATATTTATCCTGGGTCATCCGGAGACTCAACTGGCAGAAATCCTCCATCGCGAGCTGCTTTGGCGCACTGGATGGATTGATGATCCGGTCGATTCGCTTTGTAATATAGGCAAAGCTTCCGTTAATCTTCAGGAGCGCATGCGGTACAACGGACAGACCTCCAAGGCTGGCCATTTGCATGACCAGATACTCTGATTCGGGGAGAGCAGGGAACTCATCGACCTGCGGCTTCAGAATAAAACCGGACGGATAGTCCACCAGGGTAAGCCGGGCTTCCTTCTCCTGAGAGAGGTGAAGGGAGAGCTTTTTTTGTACCCCGGGAACCGTGAATCCCCGGCTTACATTTCTTTCTGCGAGCAGGGCGAGAACTTCATCGTTTAAATCGAGATCTGGAAGGACTTTTGTGCCAAAGAAACGCTGGATACAGGATGCGTGCCAACCGGAGGCGGAGACAGAACGGAGCGGCTTTCCGCAGCAGAAGCAATTCATTCGCTCACCCCCTCAATGGAGACGGCACCAACGCAGTCCCGGCAGGCGACCAGCAGGATACCAAAACGATCCACAGGGCTGATTTTCCAATTCCGAGTGACTACATTCAGCAGCCAGCCTTCCGGAATTAGCCCGTCAAAGAAGGGAAAAAGGGTGTGGGATTGATACGCGGCTGACTGGAGCGGAAGCGTGAGTGAAACTGCGTGCGGGAAATCGCTCCGGAGATAATCGGGATCGTATTGAAACAGGTATCCCGAATCGGTTTCCTGAAGAAAACCGGCGAAACGCCCATAGACCATTACACGGCCCTGCCGGAGAACACTCATCAGAATTCCTCCTCCCGTGAGCGGGGCATGGGACCGGGAACCGCTTCCTGGCCAAACATGGCCAGCGCCTGGTTCACCTTATCCAGCCTGACTGTGGGTTTCCCTGCTTCCAGCTCATGTACGAAACGGAGCCCCAAACCGGAGCGCATCGCAAATTCTTCCTGCGTCAGGCCGGCTTTTTTTCTGCTTTTCCTGATATATTCTCCGATGGGGTTTGACATGGTAAGCCTCCTATCCCGCTTTAATGCAATTAATTTTACTCCCGATCGGGAAGAAAATCAAGGAACAGCTCAAAATTAATACCCGATCGGGAAAAAATCAAGGAACAAATCGATAATCATACCCGATCGGGAAAATTATATTTTGGGTTTGCAGAGAAAAAACTCCGGCGCGTCCGCGCCGGAGTTTTTCCCTTTTGGGGTGATGTTTGAAATTACTTCGTGTACTTCGCCCGGGCCACATACGTGGTATGCAGCAGCTCATGGGCCTTGTGGCTGTTGGGCTCGCCCAGGTAATCCCTGTAGGCGGCCATCACGGACTCGTTCTCATGGCTCTTCCGGACGGGCTTGCCGGCATCCTCGTTGTAGAGGGCCTGGGCACGCAGCACCTTGGGATCCAGCTCCATGCGCTTCTGGGCGCTGACGATGGGCTGTCCGCCGCCGGTCACGCAGCCGCCGGGGCAGGCCATGACTTCGATGAAGGTGTACTTCTTCTCGCCCGCCTTGATGCTGTCCAGCAGCTTCGCGGCGTTGGCGGTTCCGTGGGCGATGGCCACGGGCACATCCAGGTCGCCCACCTTGATGGTGGCTTCCTTGACGCCCTTGATGCCGCGAACCTCGTGGAATTCCACGGGATCCAGGTTCTTGCCGGTCACCTTCTCATACACGGTGCGCAGGGCCGCTTCCATCACGCCGCCGGTGGCGCCGAAGATGACGCCCGCGCCGGAGCTCTCGCCCATCACGCTGTCGAAGTCCTCGTCCGGCAGGTTCGTGAAGTCGATGCCGGCTTCCTTGATCATCCGGGCCAGCTCGCGGGTGGTGATGACCGCATCCACGTCCGCCATGCCGTCGCGGCCCAGCTCAGGCCGCTTGGCTTCGAACTTCTTCGCGGTGCAGGGCATCACGGAGATCACGCGGATCTTGTGGGGATCGATGCCTTCCTTCTCCGCCCAGTAGCTCTTGATCATGGCGCCTTCCATCTCGTGGGGGCTCTTGCAGGAGCTCAGGTTCGGAATGAAGTCCGGATAGTAGGTTTCGCAGAACTTGATCCAGCCGGGGCTACAGGAGGTGATCATCGGCAGCACGCCGCCGTTCTGGATGCGGCCCAGCAGCTCGGTGCCTTCCTCCATGATGGTCAGGTCGGCGCCCCAGTCGGTATCAAAGATCTTGTTGAAGCCCAGGCGGCGCAGCGCGGCGGCCAGCTTCCCGGTCACACAGGTGCCGATCGGCATGCCGAACTCTTCGCCCAGGGCGGCGCGCACGGCGGGAGCGGGCTGCACAACGGTGATCACTTCGTCATCCGCCAGCATATCCCAGACTTCCTTCGTGCCGTCCTTCTCGTACAGCGCGCCGGTGGGGCAGGCCGCGATGCACTGGCCGCAGTTGATGCAGGCCACTTCGTTCAGGCTCTGGTCCCAGGCGCTCTTGATCTGGGTCTTGAATCCGCGGGCCACCGGTCCGATGACGCCCACGGCCTGCGTGTTGTTGCAGGCGGCGACGCAGCGGCGGCACAGGATGCACTTGTTGTTGTTCCGGACGATGGAGGGGCTCAGATCGTCGATGTCATAGACGTTCATCTTGCCGGCGAAGGCGCCCTCGTCCTCGACGCCCAGGTCCATGCACATCTGCTGCAGCTCGCACTTCTGGTTGCGGTGGCAGGAGAGGCACTTCTTGTCATGGTTGGACAGCAGCAGCTCCAGGTTCACCCGGCGGGCGTCCCGCAGCTTGGGGGTGTTGGTCTTGACATTCATACCATTGGCAACGGGCAGCACGCAGGCCGCGCCGAAGGCCCGGGCACCGGTGTCCACCACACACATGCGGCAGGCGCCGATCTGGTTGATGTCCTTCAGGTAGCACAGCGTCGGAATATTGATACCAGCCTGCTTCGCGGCTTCCAGAACCGTCGTGCCGGCGGGAACTTCCACGCTGACGCCGTCAATCGTCAGCTTCACGAGATTCTCCATGTGTTGTTTCCTCCTTGCGCGATTAGTCCTTGATGATGGCGCCGAACTTGCAGTTGGCCATGCACTGACCGCACTTGATGCACTTCTTGGTGTCGATCACGTGCTTTTCCTTCACGGTGCCGGTGATGGCGCCGACCGGGCACTTCCGCGCGCACAGCGTGCAGCCGCGGCACTTGTCGGTGATGACGTAGTTCAGCAGGGCCTGGCAGTGATGGGCGGGGCAGCGCTTCTCCTTGATGTGCGCCTCGTACTCATCCCGGAAGAACTTGATCGTGCTCAGCACGGGGTTGGGGGCCGTCTGGCCCAGGCCGCACAGGGCGCTGTTCTTGATGTTCTCCGCCAGATTTTCCAGCTTCTCGATGTCGCCTTCCTCGCCCTTGCCCTCGGTGATCCGCTCCAGGATTTCCAGCATCCGGCGGGTACCGATCCGGCAGGGGGTGCACTTGCCGCAGCTCTCGTCGACCGTGAAGTCGAGGAAGAAGCGGGCGATATCGACCATGCAGTTGTCCTCATCCAGGACGATCATGCCGCCGGAGCCCATCATGGCGCCCACGCTGGTCAGCGTGTCGTATTCCACGGGGATGTCCAGCAGGCTGGCGGGAATGCATCCGCCGGAAGGACCGCCGGTCTGCACGGCCTTGAACTTCTTGCCGTTCGGAATGCCGCCGCCGATGTCCTCAATGATGGTCCGCAGCGGAACGCCCATGGGCACCTCCACCAGACCGGTGTTGTTGATCTTGCCGCCCAGGGCGAAGACCTTGGTGCCGGTGGACTTCTCCGTGCCGATGGAGCGGAACCAGTCCGCGCCCTTCAGGATGATCTGGGCCACGTTGCCCAGGGTTTCCACGTTGTTGATGTTGGTGGGGCTCTCGAACAGGCCCTTCACCGCCGGGAACGGGGGCTTCGGCCGGGGCTCGCCGCGCTTGCCCTCGATGGAAGCCATCAGGGCCGTCTCCTCGCCGCAGACGAAGGCGCCGGCGCCCAGACGGATGTGGATGTCAAAGCTGAAGTCCGTGCCGAAGATGTTCTTGCCCAGCAGGCCGTATTCCCGGGCCTGCGCGATGGCCTTCTCCAGCCGCTTCACGGCGATGGGATACTCGGCCCGGACGTAGATCCAGCCCTCATCCGCGCCGATGGCGTATCCGCCGATGGCCATGGCTTCCAGGACCGCGTGGGGATCGCCCTCCAGCAGGGAGCGGTCCATGAACGCGCCGGGGTCGCCCTCGTCAGCGTTGCAGACGAAGTACTTGTGCTCCGCCTTGCTGGCCCGGGCGAACTGCCACTTCTTCCCGGTGGGGAAGCCGGCGCCGCCGCGGCCCCGCAGGCCGCTCTTCAGGATTTCGTCAATCACCTGCTCGGGGGTCATCTCGGTCAGGGCCTTGCCCAGCGCCTGATAACCGTCGAAGGCGATGTACTCGTCGATGTTCTCCGGGTCGATCACGCCGCAGTTCCGCAGCGCGACGCGCTCCTGCTTCTTGTAGAACCCGATCTCGGCCAGGCTCTTCTGCACGGAGGATTCATGCGTCTTGTGATCCACGTAAACCAGATGCTGCACCTTGCGGCCCTTGAGCAGGTGCTCGGTGACGATCTCGTCCACGTCGTCCACCTTGACGCGGCTGTAGAAGGTTCCTTCCGGATAGATGATGACCACCGGGCCGGCCTCGCAGAGACCGAAGCAGCCGGTCCGAACGACCTTGACTTCCTTGTCCAGTCCATTGGCGGCGATCTGCTCCTCAAAGCGTTCAATCAGCTTCGCGGAACCGGAAGACGTGCAGCCGGTGCCGCCGCAGACCAGCACATGTGCGCGATAAAGATCCATGGGTATTCCTCCTCTGGTTTCTTTTGTTTCCTTATTGTTCCGCCGCGCCGATGGTGTATTCCTCCACCGGCTTGCCGCCGATCAGGTGCTCGGTCACAATGCGCTCGACCATTTCCGGCTTCACCTTCACGTAGGTCACCTTTTCCTGCCCGGGCAGGATGACGTCCAGCATGGGCTCCAGCCGGCACATGCCGATGCAGCCCGTCTGGCTCACGGTCACATGCTTCAGATCCCGCTTCTGAATTTCCTCCAGGAACTTCAGCATCACGGGACGGGCGCCGGCCGCGATGCCGCAGGTAGCCATGCCGATGACCACGCGGGCCGCGTTCTCGTCTTCCTTGCGCATGTTGATGTTTTCGAGGGTCTTGGCGCGAATCGCCTGCAGATCAGCCAAAGATTTCATTTCTTACACACCTCCAAATATCGGATCCACTTCTTCTTGCAGAGCCTCCCGCAGCCAGGCGGCCACCTCGGGCTCGTTCAGGGGAATGTCGCTCCCCAGGGCGGCGCGGACTTCGCGCGTGTCGAAGGCACATTCCCCCTTCGGGGTTTTCCCCTCGAAACGGAATTCGGGCTGCAGCGGATTGGTCATCATCAGGCTCAGCAGGGTGCCGCTCAGATCGCCCAGGGGCAGGCAGTCGATGTTCCGCGTGTCCATGGTCACGGTCATCTCCGTCCCCTTCCCGACCTCGCTGCGCAGGGTCAGGGTGCCTCCGGCCTTCTCCGCGTTCTCCATCATCATGGGAATGCCCAGCCCAACCTTCCGGGTCGTCCGCGTGGTGGCGAAGGGGCTGGTCACCCGGGCGAGCAGCTCCGGGCTCATGCCCCGTCCGTCATCGAGGAGCACCATGGTCAGCCACCCGTCCTCCGCCACGGAGATCCGGATGGTCACCAGCGACGCCCCGGCGGAAATGCTGTTCTGCGCCAGATCCAGCAGGTGAAGGCTTAAATCCCGCATCAGCCCTTCCTCCAGCCCTTAGTACTTCGCCAGAATCTCCGGCACCTGATCCGGCGTCAGCCGTCCGTACACCTCGTCCCCGATCATCATGACCGGCGCCAGGCCGCAGGCTCCCAGGCAGCGGGTGGCGTTCAGGGTGAACTTCCCGTCCTTCGTGGTGCGGCCGACTTCGATCTTCAGCTCCTCGCACAGGCGATCCAGCACCTTCTGGCTGCCCTTCACGTAGCATGCGGTTCCCAGGCATACGCCGATCACGTGCTCACCCTTGGGCTCCAGGGAGAACTGGCTGTAGAACGTGGAAACGCCGTACACCTCGCTCAGCGTCACGCCCAGTCCGTCCGCGATCATCTCCTGAACATCCTGCGGAACATATCCGAAGATGTTCATCGCTTCCTGCAGAACAGGCATCACCGCGCCGCGCTCCCCCTTGTGCCGGGCGATCGAGTCCTGCAGCTGTGCATACTTTTCCTTGTTGTCCGCCATGAATTCAACCTCCTTGTCAGTTTTGAGGCACACAAAAAAGCGTAAAGCTTGATTGCTCTGCGATTCATCTTAACATAAAAGGAAGGAAAAGAAAAGTGCTTTTGACGAAAATTTAACAGAGCTTCGGGCCGAATTTTAGTTAGCTTTGGCTAACCATATGTATCGTTTTATACGATTTTTCTCCCCCGGTTTCTCCCCTCTTCCTTTGCCCCGGACCTTTCGCCGGAGATTTTTGTCCCGATTCGGGAAAATACCTTCTTACCCATGGGAAATATAGGTTTCCGAAAAAAAGATTGTAAAGAGTCCCCCGGTCATGCTATAATCCAGATACAAATCAGAAATGCAGACTGCGCGTGCAGCAAGGAGGGGTCTTTCATGAAAAAGAGAATTGGTATCCTGACCAGCGGCGGAGACTGTCCCGGGCTGAATGCCGCCATTCGCGGCGTCGCCCGCGCGGCTTATGAGATGTTTGACGCGGAAATCATCGGCATTCATGACGGCTATCGCGGCCTGATTGAAGGGGATTATTCCGAGATGAGCCGCAGCCAGTTCTCCGGGATCCTGACCCTGGGCGGCACGATCCTCGGAACCAGCCGGACGCCCTTCCGCAACATGCGGAAGATTGAGTCCGACAATGTGGACAAGGTCGCGGCCATGAAGAAGACCTACAAGAATCTGAAGCTGGACTGCCTGGTCACCCTGGGCGGAAACGGCACCCACAAGACGGCCAACCTGCTCAGCGAGGAAGGCCTGAACGTGATCGGCCTGCCCAAGACCATTGACAACGACCTGTACGGAACGGACTTCACCTTCGGCTTCCATACGGCCAACGACATCGCGACCTCCGTCATCGACCGGATCCACACCACCGCGGCCAGCCACGGCCGCTGCATGGTCATCGAGATCATGGGCAACAAGGCCGGCTGGCTCACCCTGTATTCCGGCGTGGCCGGCGGTGCCGACGTCATCCTGATTCCCGAGATCCCCTACACCATCGACAAGGTGGCCGAGGTGGTCAAGCGGCGCGCGGAGAACAACAAGGGCTTCACGATCATCGCCGTGGCGGAAGGCGCCATGGACAAGGAAGAAGCCAAGATGAAGAAGAAGGAGCGGGAATCCAAGCGCGCGGCGGAGCATTTCTCCTCCAGCGCCTATGTGGCCCGTCAGCTGCAGGAGCTGGTCGGGGTGGAAGCCCGCAGCGTCGTGCCCGGACACATTCAGCGCGGCGGCACGCCCAGCGCCTATGACCGGGTGCTGTCCACGGAATTCGGCGTCCACGCGGCCGAGCTCATCCGGGACGATGTCTACGGCGTCACCGTGGCCCTGAAGGGCAACAGCATCACCCACAATGCCCTGAAGGACATCGCCGGCGTTGCCAAGCCCGTTCCCCTGGACGATCAGGTGGTCACCACCGCCCGCAACATCGGCATCAGCTTTGGCGACTGAGAGAAGCGTCTCCCCAGTGGGGAGTCAAAAAAAGCCGGGGGCATCGCAAATGCGATGCCCCGGCTTTTTCTTCTCCTGCTCCCGCTGCCATGCCCGCTTTCCGAAGGAAGGACCGGTCTGTCCCCGCTGCGGAGCGCGGATGACCGGAAAAACGGTGAAGGACGAGGACGAGTGGTTCGACGAGGAAGAGAAACTGGATATGCTTTTCGATGACGACTGATTCTTCCCTTATTCAGAAACTGCCGCCCAGGTTCTCCATGGTATCAATGACCACCACGCAATCAGGGGACACCTGCTGCATCACCATCCGCATGATGTTTTCAGGCAGCGCCACGCAGCCGCCGGTAAAGGGCTTCTGCGGGCCAAAGCAATGGAGGAAAATGGCTGAGCCGCGCCCGGGCGTGCCGTCCTCGTTGAAGCTGATGTTGAGGCAGTACTGATACTGGTATTCGTAATCGATGATGTGTTCGCTGTCGTCCATGACCAGGTCCGGCACGTCCCGGATATCCACCATCTCGTTATAATGCCGGTTCGGATCGCCGGACCAATAAGTATTTTCATCCACCTGGAAATAGGGAAGCTTGCAGCCGGGATCGGCGGCAATTCCAAAGGCTTTGTTGAAGTGATAGACGCCGATGGGCGTCTGGCCGCAGCCCTCCGCACGATCCGCATCAAAACACAGCCCGTTCCGGCCCACGAAACCGGGCGTGGAAAGGATCTGTTTCCAGTTGCCGTTTTCATCCTTTTGATGCATGGTGATATAGGCTGTGGTTTTGTCCATGCCCATGGCGGCGACCACGAAAAGCTGCTCCGCGTCCTGGGCCTGCGGAAGCATCGTCACCCAGGCGGGAGAATCTGTTTCCCGCTGAACAGCGGCGTATAAGACGTTTTCTTTCTCGCTCCCGGCAGATGTCGGTTCCGCATCGCCCTGCATGGGGATATACACCATTTCCGCGACGGCGGTCAGGTCCAGCCCGTCCAGGCCCTTGGTGGTATATACGGAAATGGAATACATGAGGCCCGGAGCGAGATCATACCATTGACACAGCTCCATCCATTCTTCGCTGCCCGTCTGATACTGGCCGATGGTCCCATCGCAGTGGCCGATGGTGATATTCCGCTCATTCTCCCAGTCATAATAGATCCCGGAAATGTTCTCCAGCTGGCCTGCCTCCAACGCGGCGGGCTTGACGCGAACGCAGTATTCGTCGCCGTCCAACATGAATTGCATTTCCGCGAGGTTTTCGCTGTCCAGCCAGCGAAATACCACGTCTTCCGCATCCTCCGGCACGTTCAGCGCGACGCCGGATACCTGTTCAAGCCCCACTTTGGTCATATCCGTCCATGGATTGGCAATGCCTACCATCGCATTCGCATTTGACTGTAGGGAATCTCTGCTCACCGGGAAAGTGAAATAGGTGTTGGGATACGGCTCGTTTTCCAATGTAAAATGCCACCATTCTTCCGCCAGCGGCTTGAACCCGTGGGCCAGCATGGCTTCCCGCAGGATCATACGGTTCTGGTACTGTTTCTCGGTGATGCCCGTATAATCCGGATGGCTCAGTTCGCCGAAGTAATCGAAGGTGCCGCCCATGTCCACTTCCTTTTCCGTGGTCATGTCAAACAGCGTCAGATCCACGGTGCTGCCCCGGCTGTGGCCGGAATGCTCGGCAATGTAGCCCAGGGGGAACAGCACGTCCTTTTCCAGCTCGGGATAGAAGTATTCCTTCATGCGGGTATCCTCAAAATCCAGGGCCCAGCGCATGAAATGGGACACCGCCATCTGGGGCCGATAAGCGTCGTAGATTTTCAGCCGGTAGCCCTTGGAGACCAGCTCGTCGCTGACTTCCTTCAGCGCTGCCGCCGCTTCCTTGGTCAGCAGCGCAATGGGCTCCTCATAGCCGTCGATGCGGTCCCCGATGAAGTTATAGGTGGAATAATAGCGGATTTCCAGGATCGCGTCAGGCACCGCGTCGCTTAAAAGCACAAAACCAGAAGCGTCGTCTGCGTAAATCATTTCTTCCTCCGCGAAGGCTGTATGCATGCCGGCCATCATCAACAGCGCCAGAAGCAGCATCATCCATTTTTTCATTGGTTCAATCCTCCGTTTCTCTTTTTGGCGACGTATATTTTCCGTATACGCCCGGTGATCCAATTCGCCAGCGTGCCCACCGGCTTCTCATCCAGAAAAACATCCACCTTATGATCTTTCACGGAGGACCTCCTCGATGGAATCGTACTTTACATCCGTAAACAGCCGCCGGATCTCCTCCGTGCAGTCCAGCGCGGCGGCCAGCTTGGTCAGCGAAATCAGGGAAATCTGTCCCGTGGTTTCAAACCGCTTGATGCTGCCGAAGCTGACATTGCTCTTTTTGCTCAGCTGCTGCTGGGTAAGGTTTTTCCGCCTGCGGATACCGCGAAGCCTCTGCGCCAGGGCGTAATTGATTTCTTCCGGGGTTTCCCAGATAAAGCTCATCTCTTCCTCCAAGCGGATCAAATATGATCTATTTGGGATAAAAATGCCGATAATGGATCATATATTATCCGCGCTCAGTATAGCATACGGATCTGAAAATGACAAGCGGATCCCTGTTTTCCGGCACTCCCGGGCCGCAGGTTTGCTTTGGAAGAAATCTCTGGACATCATTCAGCGCATATGATAGGATTCCATTGTGATTCCGGAGCCGTTCCGAACGGGCTCGCGGAACGAAGAACAAAGGTCTGACGCGGCGCTGTGCAAGGCAGCTGAACAGGAGGAAGAAAAGACATGATTCAGAATCCCTTTTTCCCGGAAATCCACGGCAATTTCGGCTTTGGCTGCATGCGCCTGCCCATGAAGGACGACAGGGTGGATTATGACGAGTTCTGCCGGATGGCGGATGCCTTTATCGCCTCCGGCCTCAATTACTTTGACACGGCCCACGGCTACATCGGCGGGCAGTCCGAAACCGCCTTCCGCGACTGCGTGGTGAAGCGGCACGACCGCGGCGAATTCCTGCTGACGGACAAGCTGACCGAGCCCTACTTCAAGAAGGAGGAGGACATCCGGCCCTTCTTCGAGAGCCAGCTGGCGGCCTGCGGCGTCGAGTATTTCGATTTTTACCTGATGCACGCCCAGGACAAGAACAATTATCCCAAATACAAGCGCTGCCGCGCGTATGAAACGGCGCTGGCCCTGAAGCAGGAAGGAAAAATCCGCCACTTCGGGATCTCCTTCCATGACAAGGCGGACGTGCTGGACATGATCCTGTCCGAGCATCCGGAGATCGAGGTCGTGCAGATCCAGTTCAACTACGTGGACTATGAGAACGCCTCGGTGGAAAGCCGCAAGGTGTATGAGGTCTGTGAAAAGCATGGCAAGCCGGTCATCGTCATGGAGCCGGTCAAGGGCGGCAGCCTGGTGAATCTGCCGGCGGAGGCGGATCAGATCCTGCGCGATCTGAAGGGCGGCAGCAACGCCAGCTATGCCCTGCGCTTTGCCGCCAGCTTCCCGAAGATGGCCATGGTGCTCTCCGGAATGAGCAATCTGGAACAGATGAAGGACAATCTCAGCGCCATGCGGGATTTCGTGCCGCTGAATGAAAAGGAGATGGAAGCCATCCGCCGGGTCTGTGATGTCTTCCGCAGCCTGAGCCTGGTTCCCTGCACGGGCTGCCGGTACTGCATCGAGGAGAGCCAGTGCCCGAAGAACATCCGCATCCCGGATGTGTTTGCGGCGCTGAATGCCCGGGAAGCCTTCCACGACTGGAACAGCAGCATGTACTACGGCATCGTCACCCGGGACGGCCACGCAAAAGCTTCCGAATGCATCCGATGCGGCAAGTGCGAGAAGGTCTGCCCCCAGCATCTTTCCATTCGGGAACTGCTCCAAAAAGCGGCCCAGGCCTTCGAAGGCTGAAGCAAAAAAACGGAACCTGAAAAAGAAGCAATCCATTGCCTGATCCGGGCATGAAAGCCCCTGCCGGTCTTCGCGCCGCCGGCAGGGGCTATCTGTTTTTGGCGGTATTCCGGAGGATACCTGGTATTCTGAAAAAGCGTACTTGCCAGATATTTATTCAGGTCGTATAATTGTCTCGGTTCGATAAAACGACCACTATTTCAAAGGAGGCATCATTCCATGACCAATGCTGAAAAAGTCCATGAGTTTCTGAACAAGGCCCAGACCTTCTATTTCCTCACCACCGACGGTGACCAGCCCAAAGGCCGCCCCTTCGGCTTCCAGATGCTGGTGGACGGCGTGCTGTACTTTGGCTGCGGCACCTTCAAGAATGTGTTCAAGCAGCTGACCGCCAACCCCAAGGTGGAGGTGCTGGCGCTGAACGGCGGCGAGTTCCTGCGCTATGACGGCACCGCAAAGGTTGTCAAGGACGACGCCCTGCTTCAGAAGGTGCGCGAAGCCATGCCCCAGATCATGGATCTGTATGACAAGAACGGCTGGGAGATGGGCCTGTTCCATCTGGAAAACGGCCATGCCGAAATCCGCGGCATTCTGGATCTGAAAGAGGAGTTTGACGTGTAATGGCACCCCAGACCACAATGGAAGAGCGGTTCGGCAAATGTCCCTATGCCACCGCGCAGAGCCTGATCTCCGGCAAGTGGGCGGTGCTCATCCTCCTGTATCTGGAAGCCGGGCCCATCCGCTTCAATGAGCTTTTGCGGAAGATGCCGAAGATGACCCACGCCACCCTCTCCGTGCAACTGAAGGATCTGGAGGCGAACGGTCTGGTCTGCCGCAGGCAGTATGACGGCATCCCTGTGAAAGTGGAGTACAGCCTGACGGAGATCGGGAAGAAGTTTCACCCTGTCATCGCCGCCATGGAGGCCTGGGGAAACGAATACATTGCGCAGATGCAGGAAGAACAGGAAGCATAACCGGGTCCGTATGCAGGCCGCCTCTCCGTTCCCATCCGGAGAAGTATCCGCCGGGAATGGGGAAAGCTTCCATTATAAACAGATTTTGAAGGAGAAAAAACATCATGGCTGAAACACTGACCACCCTGAAAACGCGCCGCAGCTGCCGCGCATACAAGCCCGAGCATGTGGAAGAGGAAAAGCTGAACGCGATCATCGAGGCGGGCACCTATGCCGCCACCGGCATGGGCAAGCAGTCGCCGATCATCCTGGTCGTCAGAGACCCCGAGGTGAAGGAACAGCTCCGGAAGATCAATGCCGCCGCCATGGGCATGGACATCGATCCCTTCTACGGTGCGCCGGACCTGCTGGTCGTCCTGGCCAACCGGGACATCCCGACCTACATCTATGACGGCAGCCTGGTGATGGGCAACATGATGAACGCGGCCGCCGATCTGGGCGTGGCCAGCTGCTGGATCCACCGCGCCAGGGAAGAATTCGAGTCCGCGGAAGGCAAGGCCATCCTCAAAAAGCTGGGCATCGAAGGCAATTATGAGGGCATCGGCAACCTGATCCTTGGCTACGCCGCCAAGCCGGCGGGCGCAGCGGCTCCCCGGAAAGCGGATTATATCTACACGATTTAATCCCCGTTTGAATTACCTTTCGGAAAGCGTCTCCTGCGTGAGGCGCTTTCTTTATTTCTCCGGGGGTCATCCCGTTCACGCGGACCTTTTTATCATGCCCTTCTTTCTCCTTCCGCGCCGCCTCAGATCAGGATTCCGTTGCAATGGTCGATTTCATGCTGGATGATCTGCGCCGTGAACCCGCTGAAGGTTCCCGTCCTCGTCCGGAACCCCGCGTCCTGATAGCTGACCGTGATGGTCCGATAGCGTTTTGTCCGACGGACTCCCGCCAGGGAGAGGCATCCCTCCTCCGTCTCGTATTCCCCGGACGCGGAGGTAATCTCCGGATTGATCATGACGGTCTGCATCGGGCCGGCGCAGAACACGATGATCCGTTTCCGTACGCCGATCATGTTGGCGGCCATGCCCACGCAGCGGTCCAGATTGGCCCGCAGCGTATCCTGCAGATCCGTGATCACCTGCCGGTCCGCCTCCCCGGCGGGCTCGGATTTGAGTCCCAGAAACATGGGATCATGAACAATCGGCCGAACCATCGTTTTCCTCCCCTTTTCATCCGCGCCGCGTTCTTCCGTACGCGCCTCAGTGCTGCTTCTTCAGCCATTCCCGGATCAGGGTCCGCATCTCCTCCGGTTTCCGGTCGAAATGATGCGACTCTCCCTTCATCACCTTCAGCTCGCAGCGGCGGAAGCGCCTGGCATACTCCTCCGAATCCTTCAGGGGAACGAGATCATCCTCATCGCCGTGCAGAATCAGCACCGGTCCCCCGTAGCGCTCCGCCGCTTCCTCCGGATGGATCGTCTGCGCCACCCGCAGATAGTCTCCGCGCAGCATTTTCCCCTTGATCACATTCACTTCGTCCGGAAGATGATCCGGATCGAAGGTTCCGCCGAGCATCTGTCCCTCCCTGGCGCACCGGGGAATCAAAAACGCCGGCGCGCGCAGGATCAGCCCGCGGATCCGGTCCGCCTCCATCCCGGCCACCAGCGCAACCACCAGCCCGCCCTGGGAATGCCCGGACAGATACAGTTCGTCGTATCCCTGCTCCAGCGCCCAGTTGATGACGGTCATCGTGTTGGAGATCCACTTGTAGAGCGTATGATTCCGGAATTCTCCCCCGCTCTCGCCGTGCCCGTAAAGATCGAACCGAAGCGTCGCGAAGCCGGCCTCCCGCATGGCAGCCGCCGCCTGGAGGTTGTGTGGCCGGTTCTTCGCGCTGGTAAAGCCGTGCAGCAGGATCACCAGCCGGTGTCCGTCATGTCCTTCCGGCACCTCCAGCTCCGCGCTCAGTTCAATTCCGTCATCATAAATAATCATGCGATCGTCCTCCACTTAAAAAGTCATCCCAGATAGCATAATCCATGGAGGAAAAAAATGGCTCTGGGCAACTATCCAGAGCCATTTAACCCAGCAAACTCGACATGAACCGAGATATGAAAGGACGTGGCTATTCTGACGTTTTCTGCTAAAGGATTGCTATGTATATTTTCAAAAAGCCCGGAGCACATATGGCTCCGGGAAAGCAGAACGTCTAGTCTTTTGTTCTTCTATCCACATTCTCTAATATGCGTTTCATAGCATCAGTGTTTTCAATTAGTTGTCCAAATCCATAAGTAAAAAATGAGCCAATCCAAGATGCTAAACTGCCAACAATAATTGTGATAATTCCTGCAACCGCACCAGCGCCGCTGTTATAATAGCCATAGCTACGAGAGCCATTCGAAATCATAACAATTCCTGATATGACAGAGGCAATAATGCCGACCCAGCACAAGACCTTAGCCAGTGCTTTTATTTTTCCACCTATGTTCTCAAACATACTCCGATTCCTCCATAAGTATATTACAGACCTCATTACGTCTGCTTTAGTTAATAAAATTATATCACCTTCAGCGCTTACATGCAACAGAAGAAATGCAACCATATAGAGAGCACCATATAGAGGGGCCGGAGAAATGATCCATATCGAAGTGCTTTTTGTTCACCACGATCAGGTACACGTCCCGGTAAATACCGCCATAGAAAGTGAAGTCCGCTTTTTGGGGGTACACATGATCGTTCACGCTGTTGTCGGCGATCACCACCAAGGTGTCTCCCTTTTCCCGCAGGAGGGAGGTAATGTCCTTACGGAAGGTGGAATATCCGCCGTCGTGATGGATGCACTTTTCGCCGTTCAGCGATACGTCAGCGGTGGCGTTGACGCCCCGGAATTCCAAGTACACACATTCCGTTGCTGGGTCAATAGGCGGGGGCGTCGAAGGTTTTGGTATATACGCAGCTCCCCCGCCAGTAATCGTTGCCGCCGTCCTGGCCGTCCACCGCGTTCCATGTGTGGGGGAGATTGACGGGGATTCAGCCCAATGAAGAGCCAGCCCTGATTCAGGGTTTCACGCTTTCTCATAGCATTGCCCCTTTCACGCTTCCACGATGTGCTGGGTGAGACCGTTGATATAGATGGGCGTCAATTCCGCCTGAATGAGGGGGCGGGCATAGGTCAGGAATTCAGGCAGCATATCCGTGCGGGCTTCATTGATCCATTCCACGGGGATTTTCTTTTCAAAGTTGGCTACCTTGTCAATATCCACCAATTCAGTCGTGCACTGGTAGGGATCGTTGGAAAGGCGTTTCAAAGCCACCATCTTGGCGGTGACGCCCTCGAAAGCCGCTTTGGCTGCCGCGCCGCCCACCTGATACGCTTCGGTAATGTCCGTGCGGGAAGCCAGGTGTGCCCCGCAGCGCTGGAGAATAGAAAGCTCCACAGCGCGGGTCTTGGTGGGCAGGTTCCGGGCTACCAGATTGGAAAGGTAACGGGCCGTACCGGTCAGATTGATGTGTCCGAAAGCGTCCACACTGCGAGCGTCATCGGAAAGCTCGCATACGAAACGCCCATCCGGCAGCTTCACGCCTTCGGAAACAGCGACGACCACGCTTTCCCGCTCCTTCTGTATCCGTTCCACCTTTTCCAGGAAGCGGTCGGTATGGAAGGGCAGTTCAGGCAGGCAAATGAGATCGACGCCCTCGCAGTCCTCGCCCCGGGCCAGTGCGGCGGCGGCGGTGAGCCAGCCTGCGTTGCGGCCCATGACCTCCACGATGGTCACGTAATTGGTGCCGTACACCGTAGCATCCCGGATCATCTCCTTCATGACCACGCCGATATATTTGGCGGCGGAACCGTAGCCGGGGGTATGGTCGGTGAGCATCAGGTCGTTGTCGATGGTCTTAGGTACGCCCATGAACCGGATCTCGCTGCCGATCTGCTTGCCGTACCGGGCCAGCTTGTTGATGGTGTCCATGCTGTCGTTGCCGCCGATATAGAAGAACCATTCAATGTCGAGCTTTTTCAGAATGGCGAACAGCTTTTCAAAGGTCGCTTCGTCTTCTTCCGGGGCGGACAGCTTATAGCGGCAGGAGCCCAGGAAAGAAGAAGGCGTGCGCTTGAGCAGTTCAATGTCGATATTGGATTTAAGGCGTTCCGTCAGGTCGCAGACCTTTTCATCCAGCAGGCCCTGGATGCCGTGGAGCATGCCGTATACGTGCTTTGCTCCGCGCGTCTGGCACGCTTGAAACACACCCGCCAGGCTGGCATTGATCACGGAGGTGGGGCCGCCGCTCTGTCCTACGATGGCGTTTGCCATGGTCTTTCCCTCCTTATTGCTCAGCGCTTCACCCGGGCGCTGCCATTCTTCATGATGGATTCCACTTCTTCCTTGCTGGCCATGGAAGTATCGCCGGGGGTGGTCATGGCCAAAGCGCCGTGGGCCGCGCCGTAATTCACGGCCAGTTCGGGATCGCCGGTGGTAATCAGGCCGTAGATCAGGCCGGAGGCGAAGGAGTCGCCGCCGCCCTCCCAGGCTTTGAATTCCCGGGCGGTGCGGATACGACCCTCGCCGGGGTCCAGCCGCAGCATGATTTCGCCCAGGGATACGGCGTCGTACTTGCATTCATTGGCAGGCTTCAAATTCAGGTTCGGCATGGTGATTTCCTCCTCAATATTGGTGATGTGTTTTCATCGAGCATATTTCAAAAGCATGAGCGCAGCACAGCGGCGTGCAGGCGGTTCCTTGATGCGTCTTATATATCCATGTAGTATCGTGATTCTAGGTCGATTATAAGGTAACAGCAACCTAGAACAAATTACCTTGTGCGACCGTTGAAGATGGACAGCGTCCCGGTAGACCGTATCAGAACCTGCCTCGGTTCAGAGTTTCAAGCTCTTTCCATATAGTTCATCATTGCCTTTGCCGCTCGCTTTGCCTCAGCCGCTGCGGCAACAACGGTATTGGAACCATGAACGACATCTCCAGCAGCAAAAACGCCTTTTACTGTTGTCATGCAGTTTTCATCAGTGATCAGTAATCCTCGCTCATTGGCTTCAAGACCTTGGGTGGTTAGCAGAAGACGGTTTTTCGGCGCTTGGCTGACTGCCAGAATTGTAGAATCCGCATGGATCTGCACAAGTTCTTCTTTGTAGCCAATGATCATATCATTTTCATCGAAGCATGCAACCCTGAACAAGGGGCCATTTGTTGTGATTTCTTGTATGGCATAACCAAACATCAATTCAGCGCCATCCAACATCGCATACTCCATTTCATGACGGCTGGCCGCAATTCTTTTCGACCGGGCATAAAGTGTTACTTCTTGTGCTCCATGGCGGAGGGCAGTCCGCGCAACATCCATGGCCACATTTCCCATTCCGATCACAGCCACTTTTTCGCCCAGATGGTATGCTCCAGGGTTTGCTAAGTAAGAAACGCCAAAATGAACATTTGCTTCACTTTCACCTTTGATTCCCAGTGACTTTGGTCTCCATACACCAGTTCCAATGAATACTGAAGCATATCCGTCCCGGAACAAATTCTGAATAGAAAGTGCCTCACCAAAAGCAGTGTTTGGGCGAAATTGAATATCCAATGCATTGAGTATCTTTTGGTATTTCTCGAGATTCGTCTTTGAAAGCCGAAACTCTGGAATACCGTAATATAGCATCCCACCAATATGATTATTATCATCAAAAAGTGTAACATTGTAGCCTGCCGATGCGAGTTCTATTGCAACAACCAGGCCTGCTGGACCGGCACCAATAACCGCTGTCTTCTTTCCCTTCGCAGGCTGTCTATCTATTCTTATTCGATCCAAATATGCGTCAGATATGAACTTTTCAATATTATAGAATGTAACTGGGCTACTTTTTTTGCCCAATACACAATGGCCCGCACATTGCGCTTCATGATCACAGACAATGGAGCATATTGCTGACATGGGGTTATTTTCAAAAAGAATTCTTCCGGCTTCCAACAATCGGTTTTCCCGGAAAGCAAGAATTACCTGGGGAATAGGTGTATGAATTGGACAAGCAGCCTGACACTGAGGCCGCTTGCATTGCAGGCAACGGTTTGCTTCTGTAATGATGCGAAGCGCCATAATATCCTCCCGTTATTCAGATTATTCAAGATTAATTCTGTTTATCAGGCATCTCTCGCTCACTGTCTGTATTGATGTGTTATGCAACAAATCTACAAATATTCTTTCATTTGGAAAAAGGAAGAGGACAGGAAAGCTTTTTTCTTTCTGTCCTCGCAGACGCTTAGCTTATGTCAGAAAATCAAGACGCTGTGGTGTGAAAAAATCCAGTATTACCGAATCTTCCAAGGCAACAACGCCATGATCAACATTTGATGGCACAAAATAGCTGTCTCCTGCTTTAAGCAAGTGCTTTTCTCCATTTTCATAGTATTCAAATGAACCAGAAACAATATAGCTGATTTGTTCATGAATATGTCTATGAATACTACCTACCGCACCTTTCTTGAAAGTTACATGCACAGCCATGATATTGCCACCATGCGCAATGACGCGGCGTGTGACGCCCTCATCTGGATGAGTGGAAAGAACTGAATCAAGTGAAACAATCATTATGGCAGCCCCCTTCTTAAATGAAAGCCTGTCCACCATTTACCTGGATGATTTCACCGGTAATGAAGGACGCTTTTTCTGAAGCAAGGAATTCGATTACGCTTGCGACTTCGCTGGGTTCCCCTAAACGCTTCATTACAATTGAGTCTTTCCAAGATTCCACGATTTCTCGTTTAGTAGCGGCATGGAATTGTGTATCGATTGTGCCGGGAGATACTGCGTTGACACGAATACCATATTCGGCCAGATCTTTTGCCATAGCGCGGGTCAAGCCCTCAATGGCCGCCTTGCTGGCTGCATATATTCCCGCACCAGGACCTCCACCTGAGGTAACGGCAATGGTACTGTAATTGATGATCGACGGATGGCTGCCCTTTTTCAGTAGCGGGATCGCCGCCCTGCTGGCAAAGAACGCGCTGTCAAAATTCAGGGCCATGACACTCCGCATGAAAGAAGTTTCCATCCCCTCAAAGCGCTGCCGTCCACCCAGACCGCCAACATTGTTGACAAGCACGTCCAGCGTGCCGTATTTCTCACCGATCTTAGCGAAGAACTGATTGACTTCCTCCTCACAGGTGGCATTTACCATATAAAGTTCGGCATTGACACCCGACGCTTCCAGTTCCTGGATGGCTTTTTCACCGTCTTCCGGATTGATGCCCGTCAGAATAATGTCATATCCCGCTTTTCCCAAAACCATCGCCGCGCTCAAACCAATACCCCTTGTTCCCCCTGTAATGACTGCTTTCATACCTTTCTCTCCTTTTCATGAATTGTGATTTTCATCTGGAAATGCTGTTCTTTTCCTCTCCCGCGAACAAGCAGGGTGCTGCGGGTTTGATTGACCGGATTATCCAGGGTTTTCAACAGAAACAATTTCTGCCCAGGAGCTAGATCAATGTGAACCGTGAAACACAGATCATCTGTTTCTGCTTTCAGATTCGCTTCCTTTTCAACGAGCATTTGACTTACTTGCTGAATATGCTGATACCCGTTTTCTTTGAAGCCAAGTTCCGCTTCTTGTATCTTCATATCATGGGACAGTCGGAAGCCGGATTCAAGATGGAAGAAATAATCATACACACCTTCCTTGCCGCCTGCCGTAAACCGATCCTGAAGTTCAGAACCGAAAATGGAAAGCGAGCGGCAATAATCCACCCCGTCATAGACGTTTTCCGCCTTGGCCGTCACCTGGCTGGAATCAAAGTGCAGGCACTTTCCGGGGCTTACGGACGTGATATCCTGTCCGTTCCAGCAAACCGTGCTGTGGCTGATGGTCTTTCGATGCCATTCCTTGCACAGCCGCGCCTGGTAGCCCGCGTTGGACAAATCCCTGGATATCCTTTGATCACGACACATCACTTCGATTTCCATGATGTCCGGATGCGCATGGGAGCGTCCGTTCAAGCCGTACTTGAGAAACACGTTCCAATCCTTGTTCCGCAGCATGGCGAAATTTGACCTTGGGTACAGGGCGGACTGCCTGGGGACGGGCTTGTAATGGGCGTAATCGAAATCAAGATTAAACAGCAGCTGCTCCATACAAATGCTGTTCCCGCAATAGTATGGCTCGCTAAGGGGAAGGATGGTGCGCGGTGATGGATCGGCCTCGATCAGCTTCACCATGTTCCCTACCGGCGAATCCTCCCCGAAGGCCCGGGCGGCGGTATGGTATACGTAGCTGAAGGTGCGCAGATTCAAATTGGGCCAACCGTCGTTTGGATTGGGTAAATACTGATTATCGAAAGCGTAGCCATAGGCCTGGATTAGCATTCTTTCAAAGATAGCCGTGCTTTTCTTACCAAAATCGTAATCATATAGGCGGCTGAACAGGAACAGATACGATACTCCTTCTAACAGAAAGAAGTTATAATGGATGGATCCCTCATACCAGAACGCATCTGCTGTGACGCCTTTGGAAAGTTGCTCATGGATATTGAGAGGGCTTTCAAAGGCAAACCTTATCATTTCCTCATCATGCAGAGATAATCCCATCACGCCAATGGCCGCCAAGCACCAGCAACTGATGTTGTGGATTTCCCGCACCTGCGGACAAAGCAAACAGAAGATTTCCCGAAAAAGCATTTGATGAACCCAGGCGATCCAGTTATCGTCCAGCGTATCACGCAGCATTTCGATGGTAGCAATGAACCGAATGGCAACGATCGCTTCATTCAGATTCTGCGGCATGATGCGTCCGCAGCCCCACTTCATATCGTCGTAGGAGCTTCCCATGACGTTTTCTTTGTTATGCAGTGGGAATTCCGTGTAATGGGCAGCATAGAATTCGATGACATTCAGGGCATAGCGACGGTATTTTTCTTCTCCCGTGACGCAGTAGATCAGCGCAGATACCTGGGCCAGCACCACCGCCCGGTTGCGGTAAAACGTGATCCATACGCCATCCAGAACGTCATTCCGGTAAACCTTTCCGCAGATGGAGCATTGATGCCGATGGGGTTGTTTTGGATCAAAGATCAGGCGGCCTCCGTCCTCGTCGCAGAAGTAATAGTGCCCCCAGCGGCTCAGGCTAGAAACTCGATCTGAAAATTGCGGGAGAAACGCGTCCACATCTTGCTTCATGTGTTCCAGAACGCTTTGATTGACCGGCGAAGCAAGCATGAGACGCTTGAAATGATCATTGACATATTTCAACCTTCTCACCTCACATTTCATACGTTTTGTCTGTCCCGTTCCGAGTGAAACATACCTGGATGCTGCGCAGACCCTGTTTGATTTCGCCGGGCCGGACGGCCAGCATTTCCCCATTCAGGGATAAACACCAGATGTTATCATTCCGGTGGACTTGCGCCTGATCCTGATTCCTGGTGAAGCATTCAATGAAGATTTGCTCCGTTTGCTTTTCTTCCGAATCATGGGCTAAGGTGCTGATTTGCGTTTTGCAAACCTTGTCCGGTTCCTGGGTGGTCATGACGCTGCTGACAGTCTGTGGATACTGGCGAGCGGTGATTTGATGATCGGAAAAAACCTGATAGACGATTTCTCCCTGGGGCATAGGATAGCGCCAGGCGCTTCCTGATCTTGTGGCGCGGCAGTCAGTATTGCTCAAAATGGAGTACATGTGGGGGATGCTGCTCCGGAATACATCCACAAACACCCAGTATTTGAGCCCGTCCGTGATCAGCAGCCTGCTCACTTCCGTCATGCGAAGAGCTTTCGGACAAATCAAGTGGTTTTCTCCCCGGTATAGCGTCACATCTCCGTCTTCGATGCAGCCAGTCACAATACCGGTGAAATCCGAAGGCTGGAAGGGCTCCTTCTTTTCCCTGATGCGGACGCTGGCCATGTAAGCGTCATTCACATTGACCGCATCGCAGTATTGTCCATCCACCAGCAATACATTGTGATTGTCCGGCATCAAGTTCCTGTTGTATCCATCCTCGCAAGTCAGAAAATCTCCACCCTCTGCATAAATATAGGAAAGATTGTCCGGGTGATGATGCGAAAGGGAAAACAGATTGATCTGTTCCTCCCGCTGAATTTGCCATCCGCACCGCCATTGCTTGTTTCCGCCGGGGGCAGAGCATTTGATGGTCAGCACCTTGGCGTTTTGATCCCACCCACTTCTGAGAGCCAGGAGGCCAAGATCGGGGAAGAATCGGCGTAGCGGCAGCTCTTCCAGCGGTTTTTCCTGCACGGCCGGATCATACCACAGAAATTCAAAGGCAGCTTCCGGCAAGATACCAGGTTTCACCTTGCTTTCCGCGGCTTCCTCCGTCAAGAACTCCCTGACAACCAGATTGCCCAGGTTCTGGGCATACCCGTCGTTGTATTCTGCGGCTGTTTTATAGTACACACAAGCAGTATGCCCACTATGACGGTCATGGCAGTCGCCAAAGTTCAGCTGTTGCCGCAAATCGCCGGCAGATTGGTACAGACGGTAATAGAAGGTGTTTTTCAAGTATGGGCAGCTTGCAAAAAGATTGATACCCTCCTGCGTCTTGAGCAGATGCGCATAGACAAAGAGCCACATACCGCCATATCGCCAATAGACTACGCCTTCGTAATTGGAGCCGTCTTCCGGCAGTAAACTGTACACCCGGTCGAAATTTTTTCTGGCTTCCTGGGTATACTTCTTTCCGTCCATACCTTCTTTTTCCAGAACATATCCCGCAGCAGCCAGGCCAGTCATATTGATCCAGTTATGATTCTGGTAGAAATTCGTTGCCCAGCCTTCGCCGTAGGTACTGCGCCTGTATTGGAAGATGATATCAGCGTGATGGTGAATTTTTGTTATCATCCGCCGCCTGTCTCCCGCGTCCAAATCCTCCCGCAGCCAGTCATAGCCCAGGGATAACCCGAACAGAATCCAGGAAGCGGACAAGTCCACATTGACAAGATGTGCATTTCCCCACTTTTCATAGCTCAGCACCGTGCGCATAAACCGCAGCGCGTGATCCAGGTATTTCTTTTCTCCGCTCAGGCGGTAAGCCAGAGCCAGGTTCACGATGGCGATGCCCATATAGGTGGTGCTTTCCGAGGGATGAACTTTGGGCAGCGTGAATTGAGAACAGCGATCCGCTTCCGTCAAAAGGCGCTGGTATTGGGCTTTGTGTTTTCCATTGATGTCCTCTTGATAAGGGTGCAGGTCACCGATGAAGACATAGCTCATGGCTGATCCTCCTGCCGAGGCTTCCGCACTTTTCTGACCAGCCCGGAAAACGCCGTGTGGAAAATCAGGTAAAGCGTAGCAAACCCGAAGGGTTCGCCCGCCACGATCACCGTATCCTCCGGCAGATCGCCTGCCCGGACCAGGAACAGATTGATGTTCTGGTAGGTCAGATAGATCAGGGCGACCAGCGCCAGGCTTTGAGCGACCACGCCCAAATTATAGAGGGCCTTTCGCCATCCTTTTCTGCGCCAATGGCGCAGGTTCAGGCTTTCACCCTGATATTCCAACGAGAATATGCTGTAGGCGATGGGATTATAGATATAAACCGTAGTGAGACCCACTGCGACACCCAGAAAGAAAATTAGATCCAGCGGACTGTCTAAAAGACCGGATTGTGTGCCGAATCCAACCAGGAAATAGCACATTCCGGCCAGCCACCAGCGAAGCAGACCGGCTTTGAAACGGTCGCTCACATGATAACGACTTCTTTTTTCAGCCATGATCATTGCTTGCCTCTCCTTCGCACAAAGTCAATCACAAGTAATACAGCCGCGGCAGTAAAGGTGATCACCAGCGCCGTGCTGAATCCTGCCGCAAGATTCACTGTATCCACATTCAGTTGCTGCTGATTGGCAATTGCCTGGCGGTAAATCCGAATCAGGAGAATACCAGTGCCCGATGCCATCAAAGCGAATAACGCGGTAATCAGCATTGGAAACCGCTTATTCGGTTTAATTTGCGTAGCCTCAAACAGTGCTACCAGGCCGAAAAGCACGAATACAAACATGATGAAGCCGCAAATCTCATTTTCCAGAAGCAACAGCGCTTTTGTCTGCACCGCGGTGAAGATGAGATGGGAGATGGCTGCGATACCGATCAGTCCCGTTGCGGATAAGGTGAGCAAAGAATGTTTTTCACTCATGCTTGTTTTCCTCCTTTGCGTGGAAAACCATTACTGTGGTATCTGGATCGAAGAAATACACCTTCTTCATGTCCATACGGACAAAGAGTGTCTCACCAGTTTTTACCGGCGCATGTTCTGTCCGACAGGTAATATTGTGATTTCCAAGCAGGATGTGCAGCAGATAGTAATTTCCCAGATATTCGCTGCTATCCAGCTTACCTTCCAATGCTCCAGAACCCCCTTGGCTTGAAACGCTCATTGTTTCAGGACGAATGCCGATGGTAATTTTCTTTCCTTCATAGCGGGCCAGTGCAGCTGCAGTGATTTGATCCAGCGGCATACGGTAATTCTCAAACACGAAAACATCTTCTGCGATTGCGCCTTCGATAAAGTTTATGGGCGGAGTGCCGATAAAGCCCGCCACAAACATATTATTGGGCTCGTTGTAGATTTCCATGGTCGTGCCCACCTGCTGGATAACGCCGTCTTTCATCACCACCATCCGATCCGCCATGGTCATGGCTTCCATCTGGTCGTGGGTGACATATACTGTGGTGATGCGCAGTTTACGCTGCAACTGGATCAATTCCACCCGCGTGGAATTGCGTAACTTAGCATCCAGATTGGACAGCGGTTCATCCATTAAAAAAACTTTCGGTTCCCGTACAATGGCACGGCCTAAAGAAACACGCTGTTTTTGCCCACCGGAGAGTTGACCAGGCAACCGCTTCAGATAGGGAAGAATGTCTACGATTTCGCTGGTCTGCATTACTTTATCGTAAATATCCGTCTGCTTGGCGTGGCGTACTCGCAAACTCATGCCCACATTGTCGTAAACCGACATATTTCCGTACAGCGCGTAATCCTGGAAAACCATGGCGATATCCCGTTCCACAGGCGGCTTTTCATTGATGCGCTTGCCGTCCAGGAGCAAATCGCCCCCCGATATTTTCTCCAGTCCGGCCAACATGCGTAGTACCGTGGATTTCCCGCAGCCAGAGGGTCCCACGAACACGATGAATTCCCCGTCCGCAATGTCCAGGTCGAAATCGTGGATAGCATGAAAGCCATTGGGATAGACTTTGTTGATTTTTTTGAATTGAATCGCACCCATTTTCTTCCTCCATCCTTACTGACGGATACGGTCACGTCGGGCTATTTTCCCAAGACTCACGTATCCGGCAAACAGCAGCAGCACCGCGCCGATCACGTTGGCTAACAGAATCACCGTTTCCCTCTCCACAGGCTTTAACACCAGCGGAACGAGGATGAACTGCCGGAGCAGCATATACACACCCGCACAGATCGAAACCAGCGTCCAACGTTTATGATAGGCGCTTACTTTTACCGCGCAGGTAAAGAGCATAAAGAGCAGGAAAATATTCACCATGACTGTGATGCCTGTCCAGAAGCTGACGGGCATGGCATCCAGCACATTGACCACATACACGAATTCTGCCGCTGCGGCCAGCAGTATCAGCGCATAGGAAGCGCTGTCCTTTTTATACAAGGTGATCCGCGTTTTCTTCTCTTGCACGCTCATTTCAGCGGTATTCATGCCAGCGCCTCCTTCTTTTCACGCAGTCCATATAGATGGCTCAACACAAGCGCGATGCCCAGGCAAACATTCACAACAATATGGAGGATATATATCGCTTTCCCGATGTTAAACGGGAAAAAATTCAATTGATAATCGCTCAGGCCTTCTAGTTCAAGGTAGGTTATGTCCATATTCCGATAGGTTTCTTCCAGAGGCGGAATTGCCTGGAGATTTGATATGCATCCATAGGTTAGCACTGCAAGCCCGATCAGCATCATGAACAGTGCAAAGCGATCCGGAAGCGTAGAGAATGTTTCCAGCGCGAACGCAAGGGCGATGAGCCCGATCCCACCTAATGCCCATGCCAGAATGGTCCGGTTGAAGGATTGCAGCGCCACGTCGTGAAACGCGGATACATCTTTATTCAATGGCAGGTGCAGTCCAAAGAGGTTCTGATACTCTGTCATGAACGTCAGGGCATAAATAAAGGCGAGAAGCACCATAGCAATAAAGGCGATCAGCAAGATTTTTTGCGTGAGAAACTGTTTCTGCATCATACTTACGCTCCTGACTTTTGTTGGCCGGGAGGGGGATGCCCCCCTCCCGGAGGGGAAATAAGATGGAGGTTACTTGGTCATGGTCATTATCATGTAAGCCGTTTGGTAATTTTTCACATAGATGTCCAGCCCCTTGGCCTGGAAGAAAGCGAGATACTCTTCATAGTTGGAAGGCAGGGTGACACCGGAAGGCGCGTTGCCCTTGACGCCGTAGCGGATGATGTTGAACATGTATTCCACGGTATCATCGGCTTCAATCGCAGTATTGGCAGCAATATCTTCCTGTTGACGGGGAGTAAGGGAATAGACAGGAGGTGTCATCTTGTAATAGTTGGGATTGTCGCCTTCGGGACCCTCGCCTGCATAGGTGGCGAATCCGGTGGTAGAATTCTGCAGCAGCGCCCAGCCGTCAAAGCCGCGCTGAGAGGTGTACTGATACTCGAAGCCAATTTCCTTCTGATAGCCGATGGGAATCAGGCTGCCGATCCAGTCACGCAGGAAGGTGGACAGATCACCCTTGGCCACCAGACCGCAGGTTTCATTGACCCATGCGGTGAACTTGGGATACTCGATACCGTCCGGGCCAAGGAAGGTTTCGTTTTCTTCCAGCATCATGGGCAAACCGTAATTCTGCATGGTGAATCCTTCTTTGGTGAAGAAGAAATCCAGCAGCGCGCAGGAACGCTGCAGTTCTGCATCGCTCTTGCAGCCGGCTACGGAGATGGCCCAGCCATCGTTCTTGATGGCACGGCCGTTGTCAATGTAATACTGCCACACACCATTAATCTTCGCCACAGGAGGCAGCACCACCACGGTATCGGAATTCAGCGTATCCGCTGTGGAAGAGGCTTTCCAGTCGTAGGTAATGAAGCCGAAGGACGGGGTTTCGCTGTTGTCCGTGCCCCACAGTGCGGTACGGAAGTTGGTCTTGTTGGTCAGATCGTAGCAGTCGGAATAGATCAGGCCCTCCGCTTCCATGGCGGACAGGTAGTTCAACACATCGTACATGCCTTCAGTGGAGTAGGTATACTGCAGAGTAGCGTTTTCATCGATATACCAGCGGGCTTCATAGGAATCCGCGCCGTGGCACTTGACGCCGCCAAAGTAGGTACTCAGGCGGAGCAGATCCTCACGATAGGAGGACTGGCGGGTGAACATGGGCCACACAGTATCCGCTTTGCCTTCCGTCAGGTAGGCAGGATTGGCCTTGATGCAGCGCATCAGCGCGATCAACTCGTCGATGTCATAGGCAGCCTTTTCGCCAAGGAACAATTCAGAGGGATTTTCATAATCATAGTTGTCCCGAATGTACTGGATAAAAGCCTGCGTCAAGGTAGCGCCGTTTTTCACTTCCAGGGCATTCTGGATTTCAATGATGCTCTGTTCCGTCTTTTTAACGATTTCCACACCCTCCTTAGGGGTGACAGTGCCGCCGTTTTCACCGGTGCGGACATTGTCGCCTACATAGAAGCCGCCATAGTATGTGGTAAAGTCATCAGTATCATAAGCGGGATCCTGAGCGTCCAGCAGGGCAGTCACCCACGTCTGCCGAATCACGAACACGCGGGCAAAATTGTTGATTTCAGCGATGTAGGGGACATAGTATACATTGCCGTCATAAGCAGTGATGGCGCTGCGCACGTCGGGATTCGCGTCCAGGTACGCCTTGAAATTGGGCATATATCCTTTTTCCATCATATCGGTCAGATTGACCAGTTTGCCATCGACGCCATAGTACATCAGATCATTGGCGATGGAGTTGCCGCCGAAAATGTTGGCATCCGCAAAAGCATTGGTGGAAGCAGTGCGGATCATGTCAGTAGCCTTCTGATCCTGAACGGTAACGTCCTTGATATCAGCGTTCAGCAGACCGCTGATGGTGGACCACACGGGCTTGAGCATGCCAGCGGTCACGATGGTGCCATCCGGCAGAGTCAGGGGAGATTCCTGATTATAGGTGATGGTTCTGGACTTGTTGCCGTTGGCAACATTGATGCGCAACGTGACCTGTTCGCTCAGATCCAGGCTTTCAGCCATGGCAGAAGCGCCAAATGTCGATACAAGCAGGATAGTGCAAAGCACCAGACTCAACAGTTTACGAATGTTCATGTTTTTCCTCCTCTAAATTGTTGTCCATGGATTGCATGAAGGCCGACATTCAATATTCAGAAACATCCCTCCTTTCCGTTCAACCGCGCTTAATGCTGTAAGCTTGGATGTTATCCCTTTACACCGCCCATGTTGACGCCCTTGGAGAAGTATTTCTGGATGTAAGGGTAAATTACCAGCACGGGCAGGATAGAGCAAATGATGATGGCGTATGCCAGGCTATCCGCAGAATAATCCAGCACAACCGGCGATTCGTCATATAGCTTCTGGTAGTTTTCAATGAGCTGCCGCAGATACACCTGTAGGGGCTGCTCGTAGGGATCGGTCAACAGTATCCGGGACCAGTAGTAGCCGTTCCAGCGGCTGATGGCATAGAATAGGGTAACGGTGGCGATGCTGGCTGTGGCCATGGGGATATAGATTTGCCCGAAGAGGCGGAACTCGTTTGCGCCATCCACGATGGCCGCCTCCTCGATTTCCTTGGGCACGTTGCTGAAAGCGTTGCGCAGCAGAATGATGTTGTACGCCTGGACACCGAAGGCCAGAATCATGCCCCATCGATTGTCTACATGCATACCCTTGTAGTTCAAATAGAGGGGAATCATACCGGCACTGAACCACATGGTAAACACCAGCAGGAAATTGAATTGACGGCGAAATTTCAACTTCCGACTGCGCAGCGCGTAAGCGCCCGCCAGGGAAATGGCCATGCTGTACGCGGTCCCAATCACCGTGTAAAACAGGGTATTGGCGTAAGCGATCCAGAAGCCTTTGCTGTGGAGCACCATATCATATGCCGTGAATGTGACGTCCTTGGGCAACAGGACAATTTGACCGCTTTCATAAGCTATACGCCCGCTGATGGATACGCTGAAAGCGTAAACAACGGGATAGAGGGCCATTAGGGCAAAGAGGATGACGATGAGGTAAGAAAAGATTTTGAATCCGATTTCACTTTTATTCATAAGTTTCATCTTGCTTCCCCCCTTACCACAGCGAAGTGTCAGAAATGTTTCGGCTGATTGAATTTGCACCAATTACCAAAGCAAACGCTACAAGTGAATTGAATAAGCTGACAGAAGCGCCGATGCCATAATTAGCGTTTAGAATGCCAATGCGTTGTTCAAAGGTGCTCAGAACGTCTGCAGTGACGTAAATGTTGGAATTGTAGAGAAGGAGCACGCGTTCATAGCCTACGGAGAGCATATTGCCGATACGCATGATGATCATGATGATTAGTGTGGGAGCCATGCCAGGGAAGGTGACGTACCGGATCTCCTGCAGTTTGTTGGCTCCATCCACCTTCATGGCTTCATACAATGTGGGTGAAATGCTCATGATGGCTGCGAAATAAACGATGGAATTATAACCGCTTTCTTTCCAGATTCCCACTGCGATGTACAGAGGTCTAAAGTAGTTTGCGCGCGAAAGCACGGAAACACCTTTTTCTATCCAGCCAAAATTCTGGAATAAAGCCGCAATCACACCTGTGGAACGAACCCCACTGTACACCAGCATCAGTGTAATGCCAGTAATTGTAACTTCAGAGAGAAAATGGGGTAGATATGTGGCGGTTTGTGTGAACTTCCGAACATACTGATTGCCGATTTCAGAGAACAGGGTCGCCAAAATGATGGGAATTGGGAAGCCGAACACTAAGCTGTAAGCATTGATGACAAAAGTGTTCCGAAACGCCTGCCAGAATTGCTCTTTGTTTACACCGGTCATGACGGAAATAAAGTTATCCAATCCCTTGAATTCGCTGTCCCATACTCCACGGCTGGAATCGAATCGTTTGAACGCGATCAACAGTCCGCCCATGGGCTTATACGCCCACAGCGCAAACCAAACGATCAGCGGCATCAATAATGCATACAACCGCCAATCTTTTAGAATAGCCAGAATGATCTTCTTGCCTTTCGGCTGCCGCATTTGGATTCTTTGATTACTCATCTTTCCGCCTCCTAGTGTTCTTTTGTTCATATATATGAACTCAGTTCACATTCATAGTATAGGCTAAACACTTTCCACTGTCAATACTTTTTTTCATTTCCAGCTTTTTTTATTTTCAGGATTGCTTGTTTTTTTTGCCTTATGATAGTACTATTTTATGGGAATCTACGTAAAGAGGAGTGAAACTATGAATCAAACGACTGAAAGAACAATGGCAATTTTACAGTTGATTGCTGAATATGACAACGGGATCACTTTACAGGAAATTGCTAATCATTTTCATATGGCGAAGAGCAGTGCATCGGTAATTGTTCATACGCTCCTTGAGCTTCATTACATTAAAACCATGGAGAACAATGAAAAGAAATACTGCTTGAGCGTAGAAACTTTTATGCTTGGTATGAAGTATGTTAACCGTCTGAATTACGTCCGGGAGTGCTCACTTTACCTTCCTTCATTGGCGGAGAAATATAATCGTACTGCCTTTGCTGCCGTTCTGAACAATACCGACGTAGTATATATGTACAAGTATGCTGCGCAAAATGCCAGATTGGCCACCTGTGCGATTGGTTCCACGCGACCGGCTTATGCCACAGCTCTAGGTAAAGCGATCGTTGCTTTCCTGTCCCCTGAGGAACAAAAAGAGGTCGTCTCCCATACTGAATTCCGAGCTGTTACCCCAAATACCATCACCTCCAGAGAACGTTTTATGGATGAAATGCGTATTACGAAAAATCGTGGATATTCCCGTGAACAGGGAGAATTAGCAGACATCACCATTTGCTATGGTGCGCCGATTTTTGACTATACCGGAAAAGTAATCGCAAGCATCTCCCTATCGGATATTTATGACGGAAAAGAATTGAACGACAATGCAATGATCCATGACCTATGCGAAACAGCAATGACAATATCCCGAAACATGGGTTATCAGCCCTCTGCCCATTGAATGCTTGAATGCTTTGATAAAGATAAAACATTTATCCCCCTATTTTTTGCAGCAGCGCAATAAGCTGCTGCTTTTCTTCCTCCTGCAAATTTACAAAGAACCTTTCCAGAGCGCTTTCCTGCTCGTTATCAACCTCATATGCTCTTGCTGTCCCTTTTTCTGTCAGGATGATCCGTGTTGCCCGTCTGTCATCGGGATCGGGAATTCGTTTTACGAAACCATCCTTTTCTAATTTGTCTATCATTTGAGACGTTGCAGACGCTCCTATCTCCATGATCTCTGCTATTTCCTTTTGCCGCATTCCTTCTTCCGCGGAATGCAGAATCACTAATATGCGGCCTCTTCTTGGAGGATGTGGCGGCGAATACTTCGCATCTTCTGGTCTATCCGGATTTGGAAATTGTTCAGCATCATATGGTGGGGGCATCATTTGCCGCATTTTACGCTGAATTTTTCCAAATTCTTGAAAGAGCGTCTCATTTGTTGAAAGAATCATCGTCTGTTAACCTCCTTACATTAAGTTCACTATTAAACATTTTAGCACTAAACAAATTATACAGCCCTTAATATGTTTTGTCAATAGTTTAGTAGTATACCATTAGCACTTTAAGTATAAGCTGAAGTGAAAAGTTTGCTTCCAGTACCGGGGGCAGCATCTTGACGTAAGTCTTACATGAGAATCCAGTTCATTCGATATGGAAATAAGTCCTTCATTTTCATATAATTGGAATCCCTGACGATGCCTTCAGAAAGGAAGGTTATTATGGATTCCAATAAAGAGGTAACCCATCTTAGCTCCGAGGAAAGGAGGATCATTGAAACTGGC
>ONCV01000017.1 GCA_900316415.1 uncultured Eubacteriales bacterium | reverse complement strand
CTCTCTCAAGCTGATTTTACCAGAAAACGGGCAAATTTGCGGCGCCTCGTTTTCATCACTATTTGTGCCGGTGCCGCACCGGCATGGAGATTTTTATGGGATTTCCACAATGAAGGTCGCGCTTTCGCCGATCACGCTCTCCGCGCGGATTTTTCCGTGATGGATTTCAACGATGGATTTTGCGATGGCCAGCCCCAGTCCTTCTCCGCCGGTCTCGCTGTTTCGGGAGGAATCGGTCCGATAGAAACGGTCGAAAATGCGCTCACGGTCCGCCGGCGCGATGCCGTCTCCCGTGTTTTGGACGCGCAGCTCCGCGCCTCTGCCCTTTCGCGTCAGGGAGACGGTGATTTTCCCGTGTTCATTGGAGTATTTCAGCGCATTGGACAGCAGGATCACCGCCAGTTGCTGCAGCATGGGTTCGTTGCCGGTGACCCGGATGTGCTCCTGAACGCCTTCGGTGTCCAGCTCCTTTCCTGCCTCAAACACGGTGCTCTCGAAGGGAAGCAGTACCCCGAGCAGGTCCTCGCTCAGATCGATTTCCGTCATGTCCCGGTTCACCGTGCCCCGATCCATCCTCGCCAGTGTCAGCAGATTCTTCACAAGGCTGTCCGTCCGCTGAACCTCGGAGCGGATATAGCCAAGGTATTCGTTCTCCCCGATTTCGCCCTCCAGCACATCCGCGTTTGCGGAAATCACCGCCAGCGGCGTTTTCAGCTCGTGACTCGCGTCCCATACGAACTGCTGCTGCCTGACAAAGGCGTCCTCCACGGGCTTCACCATCCGGCGGATCAGCAGCCAGGCCCCCCCGCTCAACACGAGGCAGGCGATGCCCGCGACGGCGGCGGTAGCCCACAGCACGCGCTGCCCCGCCATCAGTTCCAGCCGGGCGTCCAGCACAATGATTTTCCGGGTATCTCCCTGCTCGACGAGGCGGTAGAATTGCGTGTCAATCCGGCCGCTGCTTTTTTCCCCGGCACAGACCCGATCCGCGAATTTCTGAAGCTCCTCCTGATTATACAGCTTTTCCCGGTCGCTTTCCCAGGAAAGGATCGTTCCATCCCCGTCCAGCGTCATGGTGTAATAATTGGACAGGCTGGCGACCTCTTCGATGCTCAGCGCCCTGCCCCTGTCTTCTCCCCGGAATCCGGGATTCTGGCGCGGGTCGCCGCCGTCTCTTCCCGGACCGAATCTTCCCGGATCGCCCCTGTCCCGTCCTTCCCCGGTCGTCATGCCATCCGGCGGGAGGGTGTTTTCTCCTGCCTTCTCCGCGTCCGGAGGCTCGCTGGGGGGAGGGATCGTCTCTCCTCCGTCCGTTCCGTCCGGAAGCGGCGGCCGTTGCGCCAGCGCGTCCAGCGCGGCTTCCGCCTGCCGGATAATGTTCCGGTTGTTCACCTCGTAAATCGCCAGCACAATGCCGGCGGAAACGATGATCAGCACTCCGATCACCAGCAGGCTCATCCGTCTGCGCAGCTTTTTAATCATGCTGATTCCCCCGCATCTCCCCGTTCGCCTCCAGGGAATAACCGATTCCCCGCGCCGCCTTGATCTTCACCCCGGATTCCACGAAAGCCAGCTTTTTTCGCAGGAAGGAGACGTAGACCTCCAGGTTGTTGTATTCCGCATCGCTGTCGTATCCCCAGACCCGTTCCTGAATTGTTTCGCGGGGAAGAATCTGTCCGGGATTCCGCAGGAAGAACTCCATCAGCTGATACTCCCTGGCGCCAAGCCGGATCTCCTTTCCGGAGGCCGTGCAGCGCAGCTTCGCCTCCGCCTCGGCCAGTTCGATATCCCCCGCGCTGAGCGTCATTCTCGGCGCGGCGTCTCCCCTGCGGGTGATGGCCTTCAGGCAGGCCATCAGTTCCGCCGTTTCAAAGGGCTTGGGCAGGTAGTAGTCTGCCCCGGCGGTAAGGCCATGCACCCGGTCCTCCACGCCGCCTCTTGCCGTCAGCATCAGAACAGGGGTCGCAACCTTTTCTGTCCGCATACGCTGCAGCACCTCAAATCCGTCCATCCCGGGCAGCATCACGTCCAGGATTACGGCGTCATAGTTCTCCGTCAGGGCGTAATCCAGCCCGTCCGTCCCGGTATAGACGGCGTCCACCTCATACCGCTCCTTCTGCAGCAGCTTTTGCAGGGCGGCGGAAAGCCGCTTCTCATCCTCGACCAGCAAAACGCGCATGCTTCATCCTTCCCTTCTGCGTTGGAAAGCATACCATGTTTTCTTCCCGTTTTCAAACTGCTTTATGGGAAAAAGGCCCGCGGGACAGCATGGTCCCGCGGGCCCCGGAGAATTACAGTGCGGAGGAATCAGCCGCTGTATCCGCAGTCTCCGTATCCGCGGACGCGGTATCCAGCACTTCCGCCGCCTGCGCTGCCGCCTGAATGGCATCCGCCTGCTCCTGCGTCAGGATTCCGGCCTCCACCAGCTTCGCCATCAGATCATCTTCGGGCAGGGCGTCGCCCGCCGCGGGCTGCTCCGGCGAATTGCTTCCCTCCTCCGGATTTCCTTCCGACGGTTCCTGCGGGGCCGTGTCTGCCGGCGCAGTTCCGCCTCCGGCACCGGGGGCAGGCGCGTTTTTCGCCTGCGGCGTGTTGTTCCGGAGGTATTCCTCAATTTTATCCACGGTTTCCTGATCCAGGATTCCAGCGGTCACCATCGCCTGGAAGTCCACTCTTCCCTTCATTTCGTGTCCGTTCATCTGCCGGCCGCACCGGCCGTTAGGCGCCTGCTTCCGGTTGTCCTTCGGCAGCTTTACTGACCCGCTATCGGGAATCAGCGTCTGCGGATCCGCAGTGCTGTTGGTGCCGCTGTCGGGAGTCTGCGCCTGCGGATCCGCGGCGCTGTCATTGGGCTCGCTGTTCGGGCTCTGCGCATTCGGCGTGCTGCTGGTGATGCTGTCCGGAGCCTGCGGTTCGGTCTGATTATTCTCCGGCATTCCGGGCATCTGCCCCTGCGCTCCGTTCCCGTTCTGGCTGTTCCCCGGCATTCCGGGCATCTGTCCCTGCGGTCCGTTTCCATTCTGATTGTTCCCCGGCATTCCGGGCATCTGCCCCTGCGGGCCATTTCCATTCTGATTGTTCCCCGGCATTCCGGGCATCTGCCCCTGCGGGCCGTTCCCGTTCTGTCCGTTGCCCGGCATCCGGCCCTGCGGGCCCCCCTGATTTCTGCCGCCTCTGGCCTGCAGGGTCGCCGCGGTCCCTTCCGTGCTGCTTCCCGGATTGTCCGCCAGAGCCGGCAGGGCCAGGGCGGTCAGCATCATCGAAATCATCAGGGCTCCCGCCAGGATCTTTTTCGTATTCTTTCTCATGTTTCCTTTCTCCTTTTCCTCTTTTGGTTTCTCCTGGATTCCGTTTTCTGTCATCGGCGCCTTTCCTTGATGACATGCGTATCATACCCGGCGTTTCTTGAAGGAACCTTGAAGATCTGAAAAAAAGGGAAAAGAAAAAGGACGCCATCTCAGCGTCCTCTTTTCCGCATGCGGGTAGTTCCTTATTTGGCGGAATCCAGATATCCGGCAATGCTGTTGATCGCTTCCAGCACGGCGTTCGTCGTCACGGTGGCACCAGTCAGCGCGTCGATATCCTCCATCTTCAGCGGAATCGTTTTGCCGATAAACTGGTTCTGGAATTCCGGTTCCAGCGCCCGCTCCCCCAGGTACTCCGTCTCGTTGAACTCATTGTCACCGATCTCGATCGCGGTAATGGTCCGGTTCTCATCCAGCGTCAGGAACACCCGAACCGGTCCGCCGAAGCCTTTTGCCGCGGCATTGTACTTGCCGTTTCCCTGATCCACAACCTCCGCGGGCGCTTCCGCCTGCTTCGCGGGGGCTTCCGTCTGTCCGGCAGGTTCCGTGATGGGCGCTTCGCTCAGCCCCTTGTCCAGGCCGTCGCTGATCATGTTGATGGCTTCCAGCACGGCGTTCGTCGTCACGGTGGCGCCGCTCAGCGCATCGATATCCTCGATCTTCAGCGGGATCGTCCTGCCGATAAACTGGTTCTGGAATTCCGGCTCCAGTGCCCGTTCGCCCAGATACTCCGTTTCGTTGAACTGGTTATCCCCGATGGAGATCCCGGTAATGGTCTTTGATTCGTCCACATCCAGGAAAACCTTCACGGGGCCTCCGAATCCCGGAGCCGTCGCCGCGTATTTGCCCTCTCCGAGGTGCTCCGCCGTGCTGGTGCTCTCCACCGTGAAGCCCGCCTCCGCGGCGATGTTTTCCATGGCTTCGTTGACGCCCTTGATCACCGCCCGGCTGGTAATCGTCGCTCCACTCAGCGCGTCAATTTCACCGCCGTCCTTTGTCAGCGCCACCGGTGCTTTCTTTCCTGCAAACTGCGCCTGGAATTCCGGCTCCTTCGCCCGGGCACCCAGCCCGGCCGTCTCCGCGAAGTTGGATCCGCCCACGCTGATGCCGCTGATCGTGCCGTCCGTCAGCGCGGCCACGGTGGTCTCCACCTCGCCGCCGAAGCCCTGCGTCACCGCCGCCAGCGCGTATCCGACCGGATTCCCCTCCGCGTCCTTGCCGACGGAAACGCCGCTTTCCAGCTCCTCAAAGGTCCTGGCTTCGGGAAGCAGCTTTCCCAGCGTAGCCATCTTTTCCCGGTTCGCGTTGTCCGCGATGACCTCCTTCGTCATCAGATTCGTGGCCGCCAGCAGCCCCGCAGCAACAATACAGATCACGGTCAGCACCAGCCAGGCAGGCAGTTTGTTCTTCATCTTGCACCCCATCCTTCCCGTCTGAACGGATTTCCCGTCCGACAACGGTTCTGTTGCATGGTCACCCGCCGCGGCCCCGGATCCTCCGCCGATCCGGAAGCGGCGTTCACGTCTTTTCCTACCTTTACGGAATCAGATAATCCTCATACCCCGGGCTGAACAGCAGCGTCCCGTCCGGAGCAATCCACAGGGCCTCCGCGTGGAACCGGTCCAGCAGCTTCTGTCCCGCTTCCCGGTCCATCAGGAACAGGGAGGTGCTCAGGGCATCCGCGATCCCGGAATCCTCCGCGATGATGGTCACCGCCCGCCACCTGTTCCCCGGAAAGGAGGTCTCCGGATCAATCAGATGATGATAGCGCTTTCCATCCACGGTATAGTACCGCTGATAGTCCCCGCTGGTCACAACGCTTCCCTTTTCCAGCCGCAGCTTGTGAAGATATTTCTCTCCCGCCGCGTCCGGATCCTGCACCCCGACGGACCATGCGCTGCCGTCCGGCTTCGGCCCGGTGGCCGCCACGTTTCCTCCGACGGAAAGCAGATAGCCCTCCGGCAGTTCCTCGCTGACCCGCTGCACCGCATATCCCTTGGCTAGCGCTCCGACGTCCAGCCGGGCTTCCGGATCCAGGATTGTCACCGTACACGTCTCCGGGTCCAGCTCAATCCGGTCAAATCCCGCATGCTCCGCCGCCCGCTCCAGGGCCTCCGGATCCGGCAGCCGGGCATTCTCCGGATCGTTGATGCCCTCCTCCCGGGCTTCATGCCAGAGGCTGAGCACCGATCCGTACATCGCGTCCGTCCGATGGCCTGAAAACGCGTCCGCCTCCCGGGCCAGCAGCAGCAGGTCGATGATCCGCTGATCCACCTGGAATGCTTCCCCCGGATGGCTGTTCAGCGTGCAGAGATTCACCAGGCCCGGGTATTCATGATAGATGTCGTACAGATGATCGTACATCTCCATCTGTTCATGAATCCACTCCGCCCGCGCTGCGAAATCTTCCTCCCGTTCCTCGTAGCCCAGGATGACCGTCACCGTGTCAAACAGCGAAAGATAGCTGGCCTGAAAACGCTTTTTTTCCGCCGCGGCGCATCCCGTCAGCAGAATCGCCGTCAGCAGCATTCCCAGCCCCAGCGCTGTCAGTCGTTTTCTCATATCCTTCATTTGGAAAAAAGCCCCCGGGCGGGAGAATTGTCCCGCCCGGAGTACCCCTTCCTCTGCGGTTTACTTCGCAATTCCTGCAAACAGTGCCACGAAATCGCCAATCGCGATCGTGGTCGTCGCCAGGATGTCCGCGTCGGTCGCCTTGCCGTCCTCGCCCAGAGCGATTCCCGCCAGGTCAGCCACGGTCTTTCCGGTCGCGTAGGCGCAGAAGCCTTCCGCCTGCTGATACCATTCGCCCTTCTCCAGCTTGCTGGCGGCCTGCATGCCATAGGCATCGCCCTTTTCCAGCTTGCTCTGCACCTTCTCGGTGGTATCGCTGGTCACCTTGCCCTCCGCGGAGAAGGTGGCCTTGGGCTGCACGCCGTCGATGACCACGCTGGTAACGGTATCACCGTTCACCGTAACGGCCGCATAGGTCACATCCAGCTGGGTCTGGCCGTCCTTGTTCTCGGTGGCCGCCTTGCTGGATCTCATGTTGGCGGTGCTGGTCAGATACAGGGTGTCCCCCGCCTGCGCGCCGCGTTCCTCCGCCTTTTCCACAGCCAGGGCCACCACTTCCACGAAATCACCGATGGAGATGGTGGTCGTCGCCAGGATATCCTCATCCGTGGCCTTGCCGTCGGTCAGGGCGATTCCCTTGATTTCGTCCAGGGTCTTGCCCACACAGTACGCAGCAAAGCCGGCAGCCTGCACGTTCCATTCGCCCTTCGGCGCGATGGCGGACATGCCGTAGGCTTCTCCCATGGCGTTCTTGGTGATGATCTCCGCGTCCGTGTTGGTCAGTTCACCCTTGGTGTTGAACTTGATGTCCGTGCGGTAGGCATCAATCTTGCAGTCCGCGATCTTGCCATCGGCGTCCACCGTCACCGCGGCGATGGTCACTTCGTTGCGGACCTGCCCGTCCTTCTCGCCGGCGTCGGAAGGCGTCATCGCCACCACGGCGGCCAGGCCGGTCTTCAGGGCGCCCTCCGCATTCGCGGGGATCAGCGCCGCAGCCATCATAAGACAAAGAACCAGTGCAATCAGCTTCTTCATAATCAGGAAGCCTCCTCATAAATAATATGTTGTTCCGCGCTGAAAACGCGGGTTGCAACCGTTTTCCGGCGAAAGGGAAAGCCCGGGGGGTCTCCCCTTACGGCATGGGAAACAGCAGAGCGCATCCGATCCCCCAGATCGTGCCGATCAGCACTTCCAGCGGCGTATGCCCCATCCGCTCCTTCAGTTCGCCGTTATCTTCCGCTTCCGCGTGCTCCAGGGTAAACCAGTCCATCAGCATATTGATCGCGCTGCCCTGCCGCCCCGTCTCTCTCCGGACGCCGATCGCATCCGTCATCACGATAAAAGCCAACACAAAGCAGATCGCAAAGGCAAGCGAGTCAAAGCCCTCCAGAAGGCCGGCCCGGGTGGCCAGGGCCGTCACGAAGGCGGTATGGGAAGAGGGCATCCCTCCCGAACCGAAAAGCAGATGCCTGACGCTCCATCCCTTGTGGCGCAGACCATCGATCAGATACTTCACCAACTGAGCAGAAAACCACGCGACCAGACAGCACAGCAGCGTCTGGTTGTTCATCGCGCTTTTCATTCCGCCCCTCCTCTCCAGTGTCGGAGATATTCTATCATCGTTTCCCGTTTTCAGCAACAAATATCAGTTTTTTAACAATTTCATTCCCAGATAGCTCCGGATCCGGTCCATCTGATCCATGGCATCCCCGTATCCCAGCCAGTACAGGCTGCCAAGCTTTTCCATATCCCGCTCCAGCCGGCTGACGCTCACTTCCCGGGAAGGCGCGATCCGCATCACCCGGCCCTCCTCGTGCAGCCGCTCCACCTCTTCGAATTCCCGGTTGGCTTCCAGATTCATGGTCTTGATCCGCTGGGCGAGCGCCGGATACTTCCGATAGACCTTCTCCGCCAGCGGATCCTCCCTTTTTTTCTTCCGGAAGGAGGGCTCCCGGGTCCGGATCACCAGGATCTTTTCGAATCCTTCATCCAGGGCCCATTGATAGGGAATCTTCAGGGAGCATCCGCCGTCCAGATAGGGCGTCCCGTCGATCATCACCATCGGAGCCAGATAGGGCAGCGTGGCCGAGGCCCGGCAGGCCAGAAGAATGTCGGAGCATTTTCCCTTTTCAAAAACCTCCGGCTCCCCCGTAAGGCAATTGGTGGCAATGACCAGGAACCTCTGCTCCGGCCGGGAAAAGCGTTCCATGTCCATCGGCTCAAAGATCCCCCGATCCTCCGTCACAAAGCCGACATCCACAATGCTCCTGCTGTTCCGAAGCGCCTGCAGTCCCACGTAGCGGGGGTCATGTCGGTATGTCAGGCTGACCCGGGCGGAGCGTCCGATCTGCCCGGAGACATAGTTTCCGCCCGCCAGACCGCCCGCGGATATTCCGATCACGCACTGCAGATTGACGCCTGAAATCATCAGGGCATCCAGCACGCCCTGGGTATACAGGCCCTTGAAGGCTCCTCCCTCCAGCACCAGGCAGCCCGGAGTCAGTTCCTCCGTTGCCTTTCCCTGCGGGATTTTGTCGATTCCCGAATAAATCTTTTCCTGATTCACGATTCTCGCTGCACCTCTCCTCCGGATTGGACCCGGGAAATTATAGCAGATTTCTCCCTTCCCCGCAATTTTCATTTTCTGTTTCCGGATTCCGCCCCGCGGCCCCGGAAACTGTGCGGCTGCCGCAAAAAACCGGCAGGCGCTGAGCGCCTGCCGGAAGAAGCCGGGGAATGGAATCGTTTTATTCTTCCGGGCCGACGGAAACGATCCGGCCCTCGCCGTAAGGATCCTCGTAGCCCTCACCCACCAAGCCGTTCAGCGTTCCGGTGATGTAATCGATCAGCACCTGGTTATCCAGCTTCACGGATTCCTGAAGAACCTCGCAGCCTTCGAACATGGTATATCCATCGCCCTTGTTCAGCAGCTGATAGTCATGGGAAACCAGCGTGTAGGAAGCGGCGGGATCCAGGGGCTTGCCAGCAACCAGAACGTTGCGCACGCGGCGTGCCATGGAGTCGTCCACCTTTACGAACATGCCGTCCTCGTCCTGCACGCAGGGCGAGGGAATCGATGCATTCACCTCAAAGGTGATGCCGGCCACCTGATCGAAGCCGCCGAACTCACCGGGCATCACATGCACGGACCATTCCAGCGCGTCCAGCACCTGCTGGCCGGTCACCCGGATCACGGTCAGGCTGTTGCCGAAGGGATGCACCTTCAGGATATCGTTCAGGGTGATGTCGCCCTTGGCAATCGGAACCCGGATGCCGCCGCCGTTGACGAAGGCAATATCCGCCCCGCCGGACTGATCCAGGTACGCGTCCGCGCACAGATCGCCCAGGTTGGTCTCCGCATTCCGGATGATCCGAACAGGCTTGCCGTCTTCCGTCTGCGCCTCCGGATCATGGATGTACAGTTCGACGGTGGAGGTGGCAACAACTTCCTTCAGTTTTTCGGACAGGACATCGGATTCCGCGGCAACCGCATCCGCCGCGGCGTTCTGCAGGTTCATCATCGCCGGAGCCGCCATGTCCTGATCCCAGGAATACAGCTTGGAGGAGATCTGCCCATCCACGGTGATGGTCAGCGCGCCGATATGGGCCAGCTTGGTGCCGCAGGCGGAGCGGACCACATCCTCGCCGTCCTTGTTCTTCATGATGACCTGATCGGTGTCATGGCTGTGCCCGTCCAGGAGGGCGTCGATTCCGTTGGTGTTGGAGAGAACATCGCTGTAGGTCCAGGGAATGCTTTCGGTTTCATTGCCCAGATGCGCCAATGCGATGACGTACTCCGCGCCTTCCGCCCGGGCATCGTCCACGGCCTTCTGGACTGCCGCATAAACCTTTTCGCCGCTTTCGTCCTGCAGGAATCCGTAGATGAATTCACCCGCTTCGTTCATGAAATACTTCGGGGTGGAGGTGCGCAGCGTCATGGGCGTGGTAATTCCAACAAAGGCAATCTTCACGCCATCAACTTCCTTGATCACGTACGGCGGGAAGATCAGTTCGCCTTCCTTGTTGAAGTTGCAGCTGATGTACGGGAAATTCGCTTTCTGGGTCAGTTCCAGGAAACGATCCACGCCATAGTCAAATTCATGATTGCCGGGGATGGCCACATCGTATCCCACGGTGTTCATGATGTTGATGATGGCTTCGCCCGTGGTCATGGTTCCGATCGGTTCTCCCTGAATGGCATCGCCGTCGTCCACCAGCAGCACGTTGTACTGAGAGGACAGCCCTTCCTTGACCGCATACAGGCCGGCATAGCCCCAGCCCTGAGCGATCCCGCAGTGCGCATCGCTCGTAAAGAGAATCACCAGGTCCCGCTGCAGACCGGTTGCCGCCTCTTCCGCAAGGGCGGTACATCCCAGCAGCAGCGCCAAGGAAAGCACCAGACACAGGATTTTTTTCATGGCTCTACCTCCTTTTCCGTTCACATGGACGGCTTTTTCAACTTTATTTTACAGGAATCAGGGGCCGGTTTCAAGCGGTTTGCGGAAATAATCCTCCCGATGCTCCGCCGCCAATCCATGGCGCAGACCGCATCATGTTACAGGCTTTTTCAAAAGAAGAGAGACGTTTCTCCATGGCATGAACCCTGGCTTGCGGTTCCCGGCCGGGGATGATAAAATGCTCTCCGGACTCCTTGATACGGTTTCTGACACGGCGCCCGGCGCGTGCGGCAGGGATCCGAAAACGGAAAAGCAGTCAAAATTTACGGAATCCGGAACTTTCCGCCGCCGGAAGCGTCTGACGGATGAAAAGAATATTCAGGAGGTATCTGACCATGAAGAAACTGACCGCCTTGATTTCCGCCCTTCTGCTGGTTCTTCTCTGCGCTGCCGCCTTCGCGGATACGGAGGTCACCGCATCCGGCACCGGAACCGTTCTGGTTCCCGCGGACACGGCCGTGATCTCCCTGGGCGTGAGCGCCAGGAATCCGGATGTCCTGCAGGCGCAGGGACGCGTCAATGAAGCCATTGCGGCGATCCGCCGCGTGCTGACGGATGCGGGAATTCCCTCGGAGGACATCAGCACGGACTATATCAACATCTTCGCCATCTATGATTACCGGGAAAACGGAGATCAGCTGTCTTCCTATGAAGCGAGCTCCACCCTGGCGATCCGGACAGAGGAAATGGACCGTGTGGGAGAGATGGTCGATCTGGCTTTCCGGGCGGGAGCCAACACGCTGAACGGCATTTCCTTCTCCGCACGGAATACGGAAGAAGCCCGGAAGGAAGCGCTGCAGGCCGCCGTCCGGGACGCGATGGACAAAGCGGAAACCCTGGCTGCCGCAGCCGGGCTTCGGATTACGGGCATTGAGCAGATCGGAGAGGAAAGCACCTTCCATTCGGACACCGGAGCCTCCCGTTTCGAGATGAAGGCGTCCGGGATGGCGGAAAGCGCAGACGCGGCCACCGAAGTGCAGGCGGCCAAAGTCAGCGTGGTCTCCACCGTCTCCATCCGCTGCTCCGCGGAAAAAGCCGAATAACACGGCGGTGGGATCGGGTCTGCCGTTCGCAGGGTCTTCCCGGAGTTCCCCCCCAAACATCTTAGCATGTGGCACCAAAAGTGGCACCAACGCCCCTTCTCGGGGCATTTTTCTTGCCTTTCCGAGCATCAAAAAAGCCTTGGAAACGTTGATTTCCAAGGCGCGTGCCGGAGGCGGGACTTGAACCCGCACGGTTTTAAGGCCAACGGATTTTGAATCCGCCGCGTCTGCCATTCCGCCACTCCGGCCGGCACGGGGGGAATTATATCACAAACCCCCTCCCCACGCAAGAATCAAATCCCCTCCTCCGCTCCTGCACCGGTCTGCCGGCGCAGAGCCAGAAAGAAGGGGTCAGAGCTTTTCCGCCACCCGGAGCTTGGCGCTGCGGGCCCTTGGATTCCGCTCCACCTCTTCCGGGGTGGGTTGGATGGCTCCGCCGCCCAGAATCTTCACCACGGGCTTCCGTCCGCAGGTGCAGACCGGCGCCTTTGGAGGGCAAATGCAGGGATTCCGCAGCCGCTGGAAGCAGCGCTTCACCAGTCGGTCCTCCAGGGAATGGAAGGTAATGACGCAGAGTCTTCCGCCCGACTTCAGGCAGTCCGTCAGATCGCAGAGGGCCTGATCCAGCGGATTCAGCTCATCGTTCACCGCAATACGGATCGCCTGGAAGGTTCTCCGGGCCGGATGCCCGTCCTCCTTCCGGCGAACCGCCTTCGGAATGGCGGCATCCACAGCGCCGACCAGATCAAAGGTCGTTTTCAGCTCCTGCTTCTCCCGGTGCTCGCAGATCATTTTGGCGATCCGTGCCGCCCATTTTTCCTCTCCGTAATCCCGGATGATTCCCGTCAGTTCCTCTTCCGAAGCCGTATTCAGGAGTTCCGCCGCCGTCCTTCCCTGGCTCTGGTCCATCCGCATATCCAGCGGCGCATCCTCATGATAGCTGAAGCCCCGCTCCGGCGTATCCAGCTGCGGGCTGGAAACGCCGAGATCCAGCAGCGCTCCGTCCAGCAGCGGCGCGTCCGCCGCCTGCAGAAGGGCTTTGGCGTCATGGAAATTGCCATGGATCGCCCGGAAGCCGGGATATGCCCGCAGCCGCTCCGTGGCCGCCGCAATGGCGTTTTCATCCCGGTCGATGCCGAAAAGCCGGGCACCCGGTCCGGCCAGGCGCAGGATCTCCCCGCTGTGGCCGCCGCCGCCCAGCGTTCCGTCGCAGTAAACGCCTCCGGGGAGCGGGCGAATCCATTCCAGCACTTCGGTCAGCATCACCGGCTCATGATGAAAAGCGTTCATTCCCTTCCCCTTCTCAGTCCGTCTCAAACAGCCTCTTCAGATGTAGCGCCGCCTGTTTTACGGCGTTTTTCTTTTCCCCGTTCAGAATCAGTTCGTTCTGCGCGTCCCGCAGGGACAGCCCCTGCTGAATCATCGTTTCCACCAGCCGGGCCTCCACCGTTTCTTCCCCGCGGGGGGCGTCAGGCTCCGGGATGTTGACCCCGTGCAGGTCCAGCACCAGGCAGTATTCCCCTTTTTCCGTCTTGGGATTGGCCTTCAGTTTTTCCAGCACTTTCTCCGCACTGCCGCGGAGGGTCTTTTCATGCAATTTGGTCAGGTCGCAGCTGGCGCTGATCTCCGCCCCGGGCAGCGTTTCCGCGATATTTTCCACCAGATCAATCACCCGGAAGGGGGATTCGTGCAGTACCGCGATCTTTGTTTCCCGGGCAATGGCGGTCAGTTTTTCCCGCAGGTCCTTCTTTTCCCGTGGCAGAAATCCATAGAAGGCAAACTCCCGGGTATCGAATCCGGAAATGCTGAGCGCGGCGATCGCGGCGCAGCATCCGGGAATGGGCTGTACTTCCATCCCCCGCTCCACGCAGGCTTTTACCAGCGCATAGCCGGGATCGGACACACAGGGGGTGCCGGCATCCGTCGTCAGCGCCACCGTCAGGTCTTCCGCCAGCATCCGTTCCGCCAGCGCCTCCCCCTTGGTGTCCTCGTTATGCTGATGGCAGCTGGTCAGCGGCGTGTGAATTCCGTGAATCTGGCACAGCTTTCCCGTCACCCGCGTGTCCTCCGCGGCGATCAGGTCCGCCTCCCGAAGGGTATCCACCGCCCGGGGGGATAGATCTCCCAGATTTCCGATCGGTGTGGCCACCACATACAGTTTCGCCATCTTCGTCCCTCTTTGATTGTCCCGTCCGCTGTACCGCCGCCCGTTTCCGTGCCTGGCGCTTACAGGTTTTCCTTCAGTTCCGCGATGCGGCTTTCCAGGGCACTGGCCTTCTGCTCATTGGCGGCCAGCTTTTCCTTTTCGCCTTCCACCAGCGCCGCGGGAGCCTTGGCCACAAAGCCGGGATTGTTCAGCTTGCCCCGGGCTCTCTCCATCTCCTTGCCCAGGTTGTCCAGTTCCTTCTGCAGGCGGGAAATCTCCTTTTCAAAATCCACCAGGTCGCCCAGGGGGATGAAGAGCTCGCCGGCCATCGTCACGGCGGACACGGTCTTCTCCGTCACCTGATTCCGGTCGGAGATCATCTCCACATGCTCCGCACCGGCCAGGCGGCGGAAGTATCCCTCGCCGCTCTCCAGCGTCTCCTGCCAGCCATCCCCGGCCAGCAACATCAGGCGGGTGCGCTTCGAAGGCGCCACGTTCATTTCACTGCGCAGGTTCCGGATCGTGCGGATGATTTCCATCACGCCCTGCATCTTCTTCTCGTCCTCGCGGAAGTCGAAGCCGTCCCGGGTCTCCGGCCATTTCTGCAGCATCAGGAATCCCTCGCTGTCCGGCAGATACTTGTACACCTGCTCGGTCAGGAAGGGCATGAAGGGATGCAGCAGCTTCAGCAGCGCCTCCAGCACGTACATCAGCACGGCCTTCGCGGTATCCTTGCTGTCTCCGTCTTCGCCCAGCAGGCGGGCCTTGCTCAGCTCGATATACCAGTCGCAGAATTCGCTCCAGGCGAAATCATAAATCTTCGTTGCCGCCAGGCCGAAGTCGCCGTCCTCCATGTGGGCACTGATCTCCCGAATGGCGGTCTGCAGCCGGCTCAGAATCCATTTGTCCGCGGTTTCCAGCTTCGCGGGATCAATGCTTCCCTTTTCGCTGACATTCATCAGCACGAAGCGGCTGGCGTTCCAGACCTTGTTGGCAAAGTTCCTCGCGCTCTCCACCCGGTCCCGGCTGTAGCGGGTATCGTTTCCGGGGCTCACACCCATGACCAGGCTGAAGCGCAGGGCGTCCGCGCCGTATTCATCCACCACTTCCAGGGGATCCACGCCGTTGCCCAGGGATTTGGACATCTTCCGTCCCTTTTCATCCCGGACCAGGCCGTGAATCAGCACGGTTTCAAAGGGCGTTTCCCCCATGTGCTCGATTCCGCTGAAGATCATCCGGGCCACCCAGAAGAAGATGATATCGTACCCGGTCACCAGCATGGTGGTCGGATAGAAATACTTCAGATCCTCGGTCTCATCCGGCCAGCCGAGGGTCGAGAAGGGCCACAGGGCGGAGGAGAACCAGGTATCCAGCACGTCCTCATCCTGGCGGATGCGGGTGCTTCCGCACTTCGGGCAGGCGGTCAGATCCGTCCGGCTGACGCTCATTTCACCGCAGTCATCGCAGTACCAGGCGGGAATCCGGTGTCCCCACCACAGCTGGCGGCTGATGCACCAGTCCCGGATGTTCTCCATCCAGTTGTAATAGATCTTGCTGAACCGGTCGGGCAGGAATTTCGTCTTTCCTTCCTTCACGGCGGCGATGGCCGGCTCGGCAAGGGGCTTCATCTTCACGAACCACTGCTCGCTGAGCCGGGGTTCCACCACGGTGCTTCCGTGGCGATAGCAGAAGCCGACGTTGTGCTTGTAATCCTCCGTCTTCACCAGCAGACCCAGCTGCTCCAGCTCCTCCAGCACCGCCTTCCGGCATTCCAGCGGATCCATGCCGCTGAATCTTCCGGCATTCTCGTTCATCGTGCCGTCGTCGTTGGTGACGGTGATGATCTCCAGATTGTGCCGCTGGGCGACCTCGAAGTCGTTGGGGTCATGGGCGGGGGTCATCTTTACCGCGCCGGTTCCGAAATCCATCTCCACATAGTCGTCTGCCACCACCGGGATCTCCCGGTTCATAATGGGCAGCATAACCTTTTTGCCCACCAGCGCGGTATACCGTTCATCCGCGGGATTCACGGCCACGCCTGTATCGCCCAGCATGGTTTCCGGACGGGTGGTCGCCACGATGACGCCTTCACTGCCATCCACTCCGGGATAGCGGATGTGCCAGAGATGGGAATCCTGCTCCCGGTATTCCACTTCCGCGTCGCTCAGGGCACTGCGGCAGCTGGGGCACCAGTTGATCATCCGCTGGCCGCGGTAGATCAGGTTCTTTTCATACAGGCGCACGAACACCTCGCGCACGGCGCGGCTGCAGCCCTCGTCCATGGTGAAGCGTTCCCGGCTCCAGTCGCAGCTAACGCCCATCCGGCGCTGCTGGTTCACGATGCGACCGCCGTATTCCTTCTTCCAGTCCCAGGCCCGTTCCAGGAACTTCTCCCTGCCCAGGCTTTCCTTGGTCAGCCCCTCCTTGCGCATGGCATCCACAATCTTGACCTCCGTGGCAATGGCCGCGTGGTCCGTACCGGGCAGCCACAGGGTGGGATCCCCCTTCATCCGGTGATACCGGATGGGCGCATCCTGCAGGATGCAGTCCATGGCATGGCCCATGTGCAGCTGGCCGGTAATATTGGGCGGCGGCATCACGATCGTGAAGGGCTTCTTTCCCTCCACCCGGTGCGCTGTAAAGGCCCCGGCGTCCTCCCAGGCCTGGTAGATCTCCTTCTCGATGGATTGCGGATCGAACCGGGTGGCCATATCCGCGCCGGTCATCTTCTTCTTTGCCATGTTTTTCTCCATTCCGCCGCCCTCCTGGAGCAGCCTGTCTGTAAGGAAAGGTTTTTCCCGGCGGACCCGTCACCCGCCTCCGGGGGTAAAAAAAGCTCCGTCCCGCGAAAGGACGGAGCCGTCAAACCTGGTCTGAAAAATGGGCTCGACAATCAGGCGTCCTTCTTTTCGTCCTTGTTGACGACCTGGACGCCGTTATAATAACCGCAGTTTTTGCACACACGGTGCGCCAGCTTCATCTGGTGGCACTGGGGGCATTCCACGATCCCAGGCAGACTGAGCTTCCAATTGGCGCGGCGGCTGTTTCTGCGAGCCTTGGATATTTTCCCCTTCGGTACAGCCATGTTTACACCTCCTCCATTTGATCAAGCAATTGCCTCAGCCCCGCAAACGGGTGCTGAACCCCGCTTTCTTCCGGGGCTTCCGTCCGGTCCGTATACTCAAAGCCCGGACAATCCTCCCTGCAAAGGAAGCGGATCGGCAGAGCCATGACGGCGTAAGACATGACCAGCTTGTCCATTTGCACGTGATGCCCCTCGTAGGCGAAAATCTCGTCATCCTCGGGATCACCGTTCCGGATGAATTCCTCGTCGAAATCGTTTTCAATCTTCGCCGAAGCATCCTTCAGACAGTTGGCACAGGGGGCGTGAGCAACGGTTTCGACCCGTCCTCTCACGGAAACATTCCCTTCATCGTCGGCCATGAACGTCCCTTCCACCGCACAGTCGTCAATCCGAACCACTGTGCCGTAGATCTCCTGATCCGCAATGGCCTGCGTCCCGGAGAAGGGGAATTCCTGACCTGGCTGGGCGATCGCCCTGGAAACATCCAGTTCCATGTCCTCACCTCAAATGCGACCGCTGAATATTATAGCGGTATGAAATCCTTTTGTCAACAACATTTTCAATTTCCCGGGGCATTTCCGGGGGAGGCCGCTCCGGTTCCCGGATCGTTCCGGAAACCGCCCGCGTTTTTCCCGGATTGCCTCCGGTCCGGACTTTTCTCCGAAAAAAAAGGGGGGCCTATGCCCCCCAGGAGCTCCAGGTTCAATTATCCCTGACTTTGCCGGTCGTCACCAGATCCAACGTATCCCGGGCAATCATGATCTCCTCATTGGTGGGGATCACGCACACGGTTACCTTGCTGTCATCCGCGCTGATGATCTTCTCTCCCTTGCCCCGGTTCTTCTCCGGATCCAGCTTCGCGCCGAGGAATTCCATGCCTTCCATCACCCGGGCCCGAAGCACATCGTTGTTCTCCCCGATGCCCGCGGTGAAGCAGATGATATCCACGCCGCCCATGGCTGCGGCATAGGAGCCAATGTACTTCTTGATGCCGTAGATCAGCATGTCCATGGCCAGCTTCGCGTCCTCGCTGCCCTCGGCGGCCAGCTGTTCCACGTCGCGGCAGTCGCTGCTCTTTCCGCTGATGCCCAGCAGGCCGCTCTTCTTGTTCATCATGGTCAGCACCTCATCCACGCTGATGGGGTGACCCATGGGGGTGCCGTCGTCATTCAGGGGATTGTTGGCGATGAACTGCACCACGGCGGGATCCAGGCTGCCGCAGCGGGTTCCCATCAGCAGGCCTTCCAGAGGCGTCAGGCCCATGGAGGTATCCTGGCACTTGCCGTCCTTCACGGCGCTGAGGCTGGATCCGTTCCCCAGATGCGCGATGATGATGCGCTTTCCTTCCGGGCGGATGCCCAGGAATTCGCATACCCTGTGGCTCACATAGCGATGGCTCGTGCCGTGGAAGCCGTAGCGGCGGACATGCAGCTTTTCCTCATACATTTTCGGCACGCCGTACATATAGGCCTTGGGGGGCATCGTCTGATGGAAGGCGGTATCGAACACGGCGACCTGGGGCGTTCCCTTCATGACTTTTTCGCAGGCTTCGATGCCCATCAGGTTGGCAGGATTGTGCAGCGGTCCGAGGGGGAAGCATTCGCGGATCGCGTCCTTCACTTCCTGGTTCACGATCATGGAGGCGGTAAACTTGTTCCCGCCGTGCAGAACCCGGTGGCCCACCGCGCCGATTTCATCCGTGCTGCGGATAACGCCGTATTCCTTGTCCTGCAGGATCTTCAGCATCAGCTGCGCAGCGGCCTCGTGATCGGGGATCGGCTCCTCCACCACCGTGCTCTTCTCGCCCGCGCTGTGCTTCAGACGGCTTCCCTCAATGCCGATCCGTTCCACCAGACCCTTGGCCAGCTCCTTCTCGCCCTCCATGTCAATCAGCTGATACTTCAGCGAGGAGGAACCCGCGTTTACCACCAGAATTTTCATCGTTATTCCGTCTCCTTATTTGTATTCAGGGGTATACCTGCTTTATTATACATGGTTTTCCGAAAAAGGAAAGCAAAAATTTACCTCAGAAGATCCGGAAGCAGGGCAGCCAGCCGGTCGGCCAGCTGGCGATGTCCCTTCTTCGTCAGATGCATGCAGTCAATCCGGTTGAATTCCGCCACGCCTTCCGCGTCCAGGAAGGCGCAGCCCTGTCTTTCCGCCGCTGCCCGGAAGTGCCGTGCCAGGCCCCGGGATTTTTCCGGACAGCCGGCTCCCATGGGTTCCCCTTCCGGCACATCATAGAGTCCTTCCCCGATGGCCGGCGGGCAGACCAGCAGGATCCGGGGCGCTCCGTTCCGCCAGCAGGGGATGCCCTTCGCCTTCTCGATCAGCCGCTCCATGCCGATTCCGATACAGGCGGCATTGGCGCCGAACCGTTCCTTGGTATCGTTGGTACCGAGCATCAGGATCAGCAGGTCCACCGGCTCGTGGCTCATCAGAACGCTGTAAATGGCATCCGTGCCGGCCATGCACTCATGCAGCGGATCCCGAAACACCGTGGTCCGGCCGCTGAGGCCCTCTTCCAGGATCAGCGCGTCCTTTCCCATCTTTTCCTGCAGCAGACAGGTCCACCGCTCCGATTCGTTGAAGCGGTTTCCGCCCTCCGCGCAGTCCTTCGGATCCGCGCAGTATCCATGGGTGTTGGAATCCCCGAAGCATACAATATGTTTTTTCATGCCTTTCTCCCCCGCGCGGATGGCTTCCGCCGCTTCCGGTTACAGCCGGCTGACCGCCTGTCGGATATGTTCAGCGGCGGCTTCGACCTTCGGCATGTCCTCCGGAATCAGCTCCGGCATGGGCGCCCGGACGGAGCCCAGCTCCAGCCCTTCATTGATCCGGAGAATCGCCTTGATCACCGCATACATGCTGCCGTGGCAGCCGCACATTTCCTCGATAATGGCGTTGGCTTCATGCTGAAGGGGGATTGCCTGCTCCGGATGTCCTTCCCGGATCAGCCGGTCCATCTTCAGGAAAAGTTCCGGCATGGCGCCATAGGTACCGCCGATTCCGCCCGTTGCGCCGCAGCAGCGTCCCGCCACAAACTGCTCGTCCGGTCCGTTGAAAACGACGCAGTCCTCTCCCCCTTCCCGGAGGAAAATCTCAATGTCATAGGTGGGCATGGAGGAATTCTTGACCCCGATGACGCGCGGGTTCTTCCGCATCTCCCGGAACAGATCCGGGGTCAGGGCGACGCCGGCCAGCTGGGGGATATTGTAGATAATGAAATCGGTATTCGGAGCCGCATCGGAAATATCGTTCCAATATTTCGCAATGGCGTGGGGCGGAAGATGGAAATAGATCGGGGGAATGCTGGCGATAGCGTCCACGCCCAGGCTTTCGGCATGAGCCGCCAGCTGGCGGGATTCGTTCGTGTTGTTGCAGGCCACGTGGGCGATGACGGTGCATTCTCCCCGGACTTCCTCCATCACGGCCTCGAGAAGCGCCATCCGCTCCTCCTTCTCCTGATAGATGCATTCTCCGGAGGAGCCGCCCACATACAGGCCCCGCACTCCCTTGCTGACCAGGTGCCGGGCCAGCTTCCGGGCCCTATCCCGGGACACGGTGCCGTTCTCCTCATAGCAGGCATAGAAGGCCGGAATGACACCCTGATACTTTTCAATCTGCATTTTCTTTCTCCTTCTGTTTATCCCTTCACCGCGCCCATGGTAATGCCGCGGGTAAAGAATTTCTGGAAAATCAGGAAAATAATGATAATGGGTACGGAGCCGGCCGCCGCGCCGGCCATGATCAGGCCGAAGTCCGTGGAGAGCTCGGTCTGCAGCTTGGCGATGCCCAGGGAGATGGTCAGAACGCGCGTGTCATTCAGCATGATCAGCTGCAGGAAATAATCGTTCCAGGCCGTGATGAAGGTGAAGATCGCCAGGGCACCGATGCCGGGCTTGATCAGGGGCAGCACGATTTCGACGAAGGTTCTCGCCTCCCCTGCCCCATCGATCCGGGCCGCCTCCAGCAGCTCTCCGGGAATATTTTCGCTGAACTGTTTCATCAGGAAGACGCCGAACGGCCAGCCCACCGTGGGCAGGATCACCGCCCACAGGGTGTTGTGCAGCTTCAGGAACGCCAGCTCCTTCAGCAGCGGGATCAGAATCACCTGCTTGGGAAGGGCCATGGCGCAGACAAACAGGGAGAAGAGGAAGGCCCTGCCGACGAATTTTTTCTTGGCCAGCGCGTATCCGCCCATGGAGGCGGAGATGCAGGTCAGGCCCATGGCCATGGCGCAGATGAACACCGTGTTCAGCAGCCAGGTCACCGCCGGACGGTTGAACAGCTCCGTATAGTTCCGCATGGTCACCGTGTCCCCCGTGGGGAACCAGACGGGAACCGCGGAATTCACGGCCTGCTGGGTCTTGAAGGAGCCCGTCAGAATCCAGTACAGCGGGAACATGAACAGCAGCGCGAGAATGATCAGCAGCACCACCCCGATCACGGAATAGGGGGTCACCTGATGAACGCTGTGATCCGTGTTGTCCGGTCCGGCTTTCACCCGCCGGAGATTCGCAGTCGCTTGCATATTCTCCCCTCCTTATCCGTTGTCCGTCTTGGCCAGTCGGAACTGCAGGGCGCTGAAGAGCGCGATAATGACGGCCAGAATGATGCCCATCGCGCTTCCGTATCCGTAGCGGGACAGCTTGAAGGCATTGTAATAGATATAATACATGATGGTCTGGGTCGCGTTGTTTGGCCCGCCCGAGGTCAGCAGCTGAATCAGCGCGAAGCACTGGAAGCTGTTGATGGTCGTGATCACCAGAATATACAGGGTCGTGGGCATGATCTGCGGCCATTTGATCTTCCAGAAAACCTGCATGTTGGTTGCTCCGTCCACGGAAGCCGCCTCGATCAGGGAATGATCCACATTGCTCAGGGCGGAAACATACAGCACAATGGGCTGACCCACCGAGGTGGTCAGCAGGATCGTGATGATGCACGCCAGGGCATAATCCGGATTGCCCAGCCAGTTGATATTCCGGGAAATCAGGCCGAGGGTTTTGCAGACGTAGTTCAGTACGCCGTAATAATTATTGAAGATCCATTTCCAGACCACCGTCACCGCCACCGATCCGGTCACCACCGGCAGATAGAACACGCAGCGGAAGAAGGAGGTATGGATTTCCCGCATCTTATAGATCAGGGATGCCACCCACAGGGAGAACATGCAGGTCAGCGGCACGCTGACCACCACAATCACGATCGTATTCACCAGGGCTTTGCCAAAGATGGCATCCTGGAACATCTCCACATAATTTGCCAGGCCGATCCAGCTGAAATCCGTCATGGTATAGTTGAAGAAGCTGGTCACCAGGCACATTCCCATGGGAAAGATGACAAACCCCAGGAAGAAGAGCAGGCTCGGCGCCATGAAGAGATAGGCCGCCAGGTTCTCCCGTCTTCGGGCCGCCTTCATGGTCTGCGGCATCCTGCGGGGCATTGCGCCGGTCGTCATCCCGACTACCTCCTTTGCATAAAACAGGCGCGCCGCCGGTCCGGGCGGAACGGGGCGCGCCTGTACAGATTGGCTTGTTTGGGTTATTTGTTGGCGTTCGTGCAATAGACCGCCACTTCAGTGGCCACATCTCCGCCGGCGAAGATGCGCTGCAGCAGGTTCCACCATTCGGTGCGCTGCGCGGCCCAGTTGGGCGTCACCTGATAATAGTCGCCCAGGTACGGCATGAAGATGGCATATTCGCCGTTCTCCGCCTTCTCGGTTCCGGCATACACATCCCCCAGGGAGGCGCGGGTCGGGAAGAATCCGGAGGCATATACGCTGGCCGCCGCCTGAGCCGGATCGTCGCAGACGAACTTCACAAAGGTCTTGGCTGCCGCCACCCTGGCCTCGTCGCCGTTGTCAAACAGACCGAAGCCCCAGATGCCGCCCTGCAGCTCCGGCACACCGTCGTCGGAGGGGAACGCCATCGGGAAAACCTTCACGTCTTCCGCAAGGCTGGCCTTGTTGGACACCGCCGCGGAGGCGTTCCAGCAGAAGCCGATGGAGATCGTGGAATTGCAGAACAGGGCGATTTCATCCCCCGCCACGATTCCGGGATCCGCGTCCAGCTTTCCATCGTTCACCAGGGTCTGCAGCAGCTGCAGCGCCTTGATATTCTCTTCGCTGTCCATGGTATAGGCGGTATGATCCGCGTTGGTGAACTGGCCGGAATACAGGTTGGTCACCAGCGCGCGCGTTCCCTGATCGCCGCCCTGGCCGCCGCAGTAGACCACCGCGGTGGGCAGATAGCCGGCCGCTCCCAGCGCATCCAGGGCGCTCAGGAAGCCTTCCGTCGTCCAGGTGTGCGTCTTTTCGTCGATGTACTGCAGGGCGCCTGCCGCCTCGAAGTCATTGTAATTGATCACCATGCAATGGGTCGTCATGCAGAGCGGATACTCGTAGTACACACCCTCGCCGTTCCGGCAGGCCGCTTCCACGGCGGGGCTGGCCGCGATGATGTCCGCCTTGACCGCGTCATCCCAGAGGTCCGAGATGTCGAGCATTTTGCCGGCGGCTCCCCAGTTGGCCACCAGGCGTTCCGGACCTTCCATGATGATATCCGGCGTCGTTTTCGCCTCGATGGCGGTCGTCACCTGATCATCGCCGGAGGTGTAATCCAGATACTGAACCGTCACCTTGATCTCCGGATGAACCTGATTGAAGGCTTCAATAATGCCGTCCACCGTCTCCGCGCTTCCCCAGCTGCCGATGGGATAGGTCCACAGCGTGATTTCCACCGGATTCTCCGCAGGGGCGAAGGCAGGAATCGCAAGCAGGAGACAGAGCAACAGAGCCATCATCTTCTTCATGGGAAATACCTCCTTTTTATCTTTTGCGGGACGGCGCTTTTTCTTTGCAGCCCAAATCCCGCTGCTTCTGTTCAAAATATACTACAATTATTTTCTTCTGTCAACCATTAAATTTCCTATTTGGAAATATTTTTCCCATATTATCCGTTTTCATCTTGACTTTCCCCGGATTCTTTTTTATAATTGAGTCTGAAATGTAGGACATTTGGAAGGAGTTGATCCGGAATGAAAGGCACGGAGACCCCTGCCCGGGAAGGAGTGGAGCCGAAAACACAGGAGAAACGCTTTCATATCGCCTTCCGGGAAATCCATGATTACATCGTCCGGCACCGCCTGCAGCCCGGAGATCTGCTTCCCAGTGAATCCGAGCTGGCCCGGGAAATCGGCGTCAGCCGGAACGTGATTCGGGAAGCCATCAAGAGCATGGAGCTGATGGGCATGGTGGCCGCCCGTCCCGGGCGCGGAACGGAGCTGCGGGAATTCAGCCTGGATTTTGTGTTTCAGCACGCCCTGTTCTTTCATCTGGGAGACGATGAGCGCATGGTGCGCCAGATGTTCGATATCCGGAAAACGCTGGAGCTTGGATACATGCGCCAGGCCTTCGACAGCATCCCGCAGGAGGATATCCTGCACATGAGGGAGGTCGTAAACCGCATGCGCGCCGGCTGGGAGGAAAGCGGCGTCTTTGCGGAGGAGGACCGGGATTTCCATCAAACCCTGTTCCGTTCCGTCGGAAATCCGGTGCTCTCCGGGCTGCTGGACGCGATCTGGGCGGTGGATACCGGGTATCATCTGGAGGAAAAGCTTCCCCACCTTGCCTCCTCCGTCTCCAAGCACGAAGCCATTGTCGCCGCCCTGGAGAAATATGATTATCTGGAATTTGCCCACGCCATGTATCAGCACTATTCTTCGGGCAAATATACCCCGAAGCGGGATTCCTGGGAAGAATACTGACAGAATGGGAGGAATGGATTCATGACAAAGGAAGAACTGTTCAAACTGATGAAGGGCCAGATCATCGTCTCCTGCCAGGCCACGCCCGGCGAACCTCTTTACGATCCGGACCGCTCCGTCATGCCCCTGATGGCCCTGGCCGCACGGGAAGCCGGCGCGAAAATGATCCGTACCAGTTCCGTCCGGGATATCGTGGGCATCCGGGAGCGGACCGGGCTGCCGGTGATCGGGCTGATCAAGCGGGAATACCCCGGCTACGCGGGACGCATCACCATGACCATGCGCGAGGTGGACGAATGCATGGAGGCCCTGGCGGATATCGTTTCCATCGACTGCACCCGCCGCCCCCGGGGGGACGGGCTGACTCCCGCGGAATTTCTGCGGAATGTGCGCGATAAGTATCCGAACATCATCATCATGGCGGACTGCGCCACCCTGCGGGAGGCGGAGGATGCCTGGGAGGCCGGAGCGGATCTGGTTGGTTCCACGATGAACGGCTATACGGAAGAAACGGCGGACTGTCAGGGAGACCCGAATTTCGAGCTCGTGCGTCAGATGGTGAAGGTTCTCCCCTGCCCGGTGATAGCAGAAGGCCGGGTGCATACGCCGGAGCAGGCAAGGAAAATGCTGGAAATCGGCGCCTGGGCCGTGGTCGTCGGCGGAGCGATCACCCGGCCTCTGGAGATCGCCCGGCGCTTTATGGCGGTGATTTCATGATTCTGGGAATAGATCTGGGCGGAACCGAAATCAAGCTGGGCTGGCTCTCCCGGGAAGGGAGAATCCTGGAACGGGCCTCCGCCAGCGTCTCCTTCGACGGATATCGGACGCCTCCCCCGGTAACCCTGCTGAAGGAAGCCCGCATCTTCCTGAAATCCCTTTCCGGGCCGCTGGAGGGCATTGCGGTCTCCGCCTGCGGTCAGATTGATCCGGATGAAGGGGTGGTCATCGGCACGAACGGGAAGATTCCCGGATATGAAGGAACCCCTCTGAAAGCCCTGCTCGAGGAAGCCTTCTCCGTGCCGGTTCAGGCGCTCAACGATGCCAATGCCGCGGTTCTGGGCGAGCATTTTGCCGGCCGGGCCCAAGGGGTCCGGGATGTGGTGATGATCACGCTGGGAACCGGCGTGGGCGGCGGGGTCATCACGGAGGGCCGGCTGCTCCGCGGCCGCCGCGGAATCGCCGGGGAGCTGGGGCATTTCTCGCTCCGGGCGGACGGCGCTCCCTGTCCCTGCGGCAAGCGGGGATGCTTTGAATCCTATGCCTCTGTCACCGCCCTGGTTCGAAGCTGCGGGGAAGCCTCCGGCAGAACCGGGCTGAACGGCCGAATTATTTTTGAGGAGATTGCCCAGGGGAACGAAATTTTCCGCAGCGTTCTGAGCCGCTGGATCCTGGAAATCGCCGAAGGGCTCAGCGGCCTGGTCCACCTGTTCAATCCGGAGCTGATCCTGATTGGCGGCGGCGTCAGCCGGCAGGAGGAGCTTCTGATCTCCCCCCTGCGGGAGGCGACGCTGGCCCGATGCATGCCCCGTTTTCGGGAGGGGCTGCGGCTGGAAAGCGCGGCGCTCGGAAACGATGCCGGCCTCCTCGGTGCCCTCCGGTTCTGGCTGGATCAGGAAGAAGGGCCGGACGCCCTGCACCGGTAAGGATCCCGAAAAGGAAGATTCAGGACTGTATCTGCAGAAAACAGCCCGGAGAGCGCGTCTCCGGGCTGTTTTTTTCTGTGGATCAGATCTTTTCGAGCACCATGGCCGTCCGCGCCGGGGAATAAATATAGAAGCCCGTTCCCCGTCCCGGATCCTGTTCCGTTGCGTATTCATACTCATGCGCCACCAGGCCCGGGCCGCCGAAGCGGGGTTCGTCCGTGCTGAGGAGGACGCGGTATTTTCCCTCCCCCATCGTGTGGCAGGGCAGGAAGAACCGCTGCTCGCTGTAGCTGCCATGGAAATTGAAGAGGAAAATCAGCCTGCCCCGGCTGAAGGCGATGATCTTTCGCCCCTCATCCACCCACAGGTTGACCGCTCCCGGATCATCCAGCAGGCGGTGTTCCCTCGCCATCTGAATCATGGCCCTGTCAAAGTCGTTGAGCCATTCATACTTCAGCAGCGGGTTGTCCACCAGGGACCACTGGCGCCTGCAGTACTTGTAGCTCCATCCGTTCCCCTCCCGCGGGAAATCGATCCACTCCGGATGGCCGAATTCGTTTCCCATGAAATTCAGATAGCCGTTGCCGCCGCATCCCAGGGTCAGCAGCCGGATCATCTTGTGCAGTTCGATGGCCCGATCCATCGTCAGGGAATGATAGTCCTTGGTCATCCCCGTGTACATTTCCGCGTCCGCCATGCGGAAGATCAGCGTCTTGTCCCCCACCAGGGCCTGGTCATGGCTTTCACAGTAGCCCACCACCTTCTCCTGCGGCCTGCGGGTGGTCATCTCATGCCAGAGGGCATTCATGGACCAGTCCTCATCCCGGACTTCCTTCAGCAGCTTGATCCAGTAGTCCGGCTCCCCCATGGCCAGCCGGTAATCGAATCCGATTCCGCCCTGCTCAATGGGCAGGCACATGCCGGGCATGCCGCTCATATCCTCGGCGATGGCGGTGGCGTTGGGGTTCACCTCGTGGATCAGCTCCGCCGCCAGCTGCAGGTAATTGATGGCGTCCAGATCCGTGTTCATGTTGAAATACATGGAATAATCCGTAAAGGCGGAGCCCAGGCCGTGATCATGATACATCATGCTGGTCACCCCGTCGAAACGGAACCCGTCAAAATGATATTCCTCCATCCAGAATTTCAGGTTGCTCAGCAGGAAGTGCAGCACCTCCGGGCGCCGGTAATTGAACAGCCGGGTTCCCCACGCGGGGTGCCGTCCCTCGCCGCCCTCGAGGAAATACTGTCCGTCCGTTCCATCCTGATACTGCAGTCCCTCGCCCACGTTGGGGCAGGCATGGCTGTGAACCACGTCGAGCAGGACCCGGATTCCCATGGCATGCGCCTGATTGATCAGGTATTTCAGCCCCTCCGGCTCCCCGTACCAGGAACTGGCGGCAAAGAAATTCGTCACCTGATATCCGAAGGAACCGTAATAGGGATGCTCCTGAATCGCCATCAGCTGCACCGTGTTGTACCCCAGCTTCTGAATCCGGGGCAGCACCTGATCCGCGAATTCCCGATAGGTGCCGATCCGCTCCTCCTCCGTCGCCATGCCAATATGCGCCTCATAGATGATCGGCGCGTCCGGCTTCCGGTTCCGGTATCCCCCGTCCGTCCATTCGAAGGGCGCGGGATTCCAGACCTGGGAACAGAGCCGATGGGTACGGGGATCCATCCGGACCCGGGTCGTATAGGCCGGCAGGCGCTCAAAGCCCTTTCCGTCCCGCTCCACCCAGAGCTTGATGTTCTGTCCGTGCCGCAGGGCATCCTTCCCCTCCAGCCGGATCTCCCAGACGCCGTTGTCCTTCCGTTCCATCGGATGCAGATCATGGCTCCATCCGTTGAAATCTCCGGTCAGATACACCGCCTCCGCTCCGGGCAGCCATTCCCGGACCACCCAGCCGTCCTCCTCCGGATGGATTCCGAAATACAGGTATCCATCCGCGAAATCAGCCAGCGTCCGGCTATCTCCGACCAGCTGGCGCCGGCGCTCCAGGAACCGGTTCATGCGCAGGTCAATCTCCCCGCTGAAGGGCTCCAGCCAGGGATCGATCCGGATCATCTCATAGGGGCTGACCAGCTTTTCCAACTCCATCCGTCCTCATCCTTTCCCTTGATTCATTTATCCGCGGTATGCTCCTACGCGGCAATTTCCATTTTTTCCGGTTTTGCGCGGCCGCGCTGCCTTTTTTCCAGAAAATACGTCCCGATATACAGTCCCACGCCCAGGGCCGTCAGCCCGGTCAGCGCAGCCCATTCCACGCCCTGCAGCCCGGTCAGGAAAAACACCTTCCCCAGGGCCGAGGCGCAGGTCACAAACATCGCCAGCGCGCCGGCGGTAACGCAGCCCCGCATCAGATCAAAAGGCCAGCAGGTGCGGACCAGTACGGTCACGCCCATCATGCCGGCGATCCAGGTGGCCAAGGTGGAACACACCTCCGGACTCCAGCCCGCCCAGGTCAGCATCATGGCCAGCTGCGCGCACAGGGCCACCGCCACGCCGCCGGGCAGGGCCCGCCGAAAGACATTTTCCAGGAAGCTGCCCTGAATCCGTTCCCGGCTGCGCTCCATGGCCAGCAGGAAGCCGGGCACGCCCACCGTGCAGGCGCTGACCAGGCTCATCTGAATCGGCTGGAAGGGATAGAGCAAGCCCGGAATCACCAGGGCCAGCAGGCTCAGCAGGAAGCTGAAGATGGTCTTGGTCAGGAAGAGGGAGGCCGAGCGGGTAATATTGTTGATCACCCGGCGCCCCTCCAGAACGATCTCCGGCACGGAGGCAAAGTCGCTTCCCAGCAGCGTCAGCTGAGCGGCGTTCCGCGCGGCGTCCGCGCCTTCCGCCATGGCAATCGAACAGTCCGAGGCCCGCAGGGCAGGAATATCGTTCACCCCGTCCCCCGTCATGGCAACGGTGTGTCCCTTTGCCTGCAGCGCCTCCACCAGCATCTTTTTCTGCTCCGGCGTCACCCGTCCGAAGATGGCGTACTGCTCGCAGGCTTCCTGCATCTCCGCATCCGTTCTCAGGTTCCGGGCATCCACGGCCCGATCCCACTCCGGAATGCCCGCCAGCTTCGCCACCCGGGAAACCGTCGCGGGATCGTCCCCGGAGATGACCTTCAGGGTAACGCCCTCCTCCCGGAAATACCGGGTGGTTTCCTCCGCATGCGGCCGAACCTCATCCGCCAGGGCGCAGACGGCCAGCACCCGCGTCACCGGCGGCAGCACTTCTCCGGAGATTTCCCCCTCCGCTTCCGCCAACAGGATGGCCCGCCTGCCCTCCGCGGTCCAGGCGGAAATCCGTTCCGGAATGTCCTTCGCCCCGGTGCGGGCGTCCTCCGTCAGCACATAATCCGCCGCGCCGAGAATCAGTGTTTTTCCGTCGGAAAAGGAGGCGGCGGATTTCTTCCGCCGGGAGGAGAAGGGCTGCACCGCCACGGGTTCCTCCGTTCCGGAGCCGACCGCTTCCCGCAGGGCCTGCAGGGTTCCGCTCCGGTCGTCAAACGCTCCCAGGAACCGCCGCAGCGCCTCCCGGGCTTCCTCCTCCCCGCATTCCACCGGCTCCAGCTTTTCCATCCGCATCTGGCCGGTGGTCAGCGTTCCGGTCTTGTCCAGGCACAGCACATCCACCCGGGCCAGCCCCTCGATGCCGTACAGCTCCTGCACCAGCACCTGCTTTCTTCCCAGCCGCAGCACGCCCGCAGCCATGGCCAGGGAGGTGAGCAGGATCAGCCCCTCCGGGATCATGCCCAGCATGGCGGCCACCGTGGTGGGCACCGCCCGGCTCAGGGGCTGCTGCTGCAGGAACAGCTGCTTGGCCAGCAGCAGGGCGCCCATGGGCAGCAGCGCCATCGTATCCCATCGGATCAGGCGCTTCATTTCCTTCATCAGGCCGGACTGGACCTTTTTCCGGCGCTTTGCCTCCCGGGTCAGGCGGCCCGCGTAGCTCTCCGCGCCCACATACACGGCCTGGCAGCAGATCTTTCCCTCCGTCAGATAGGACCCGGAATACAGCCAGTCGCCTTCCCGCTTCGGAATATCATCGTTCTCTCCGGTCAGCAGGCTTTCATTGGCGCGTCCGCTTCCCGAACGGACCAGACAGTCCGCCACGATCTGATCGCCGCTGCGCAGCACGAGCAGATCCCCCTCCGCGACTTCCTCGGAGGCGACCGTCAGTTCCCGTCCTTCCCGGATCACGTGGGCCCGCGGCGCATTGAGCAGCTTCAGCCGTCGGATGGTATTCCGGGCGCGAACCTCCTGAATGATGGAGATTCCCGTGTTGCAGATGACCACCATCAGGAACAGCAGATTCCGATAGCTGCCGACCCAGATCAGCGCCAGCGCCAGCAGCAGGTTCAGCCCGTTGAACAGGGTAAACAGGTTTTCCGTAATGATTTTTGCGGTCGGCTTCCCGTCGTCCTTCGGAAAAAGGTTCCGTTTCCGGCCTGCGAGCCCGTCCGGTTCCAGTCCGGTCTCCGGGGTCTCCCGCCAGCCCTCCGGCTTTTCCGTCGGCAGGCGCAGCCCTTCGCGGTTCTCCGGTTCCTCCTGCCGGCTTTTTCGTCCGATCATCATGATTCCTTCCGCAGCCTTCTTCTCCGGGGTTCTCCGGCGAAGCATGGGCCGCCCCATTCCTTATTCGGTTTTCACCAGGGAGCCGTTCACATCGTAGTATTCGGTCCGGCTCACCTGGCGTTCCGCGTCATACAGGTATCGGACCTCGCTGTATCCCGCGGAGATATTCACGGGGCTGCCGCCCTTTCCCAGGTACACCCTGCTGGTAACAAATCCATCCCCGTCCAGCGTCTCGCGGTATCCCGCGGCGCCCGACCGGTTCTCCGTGGCTTCTCCCCGGGCATTTTCAAACCGCACCTGGGCCAGCCGTCCCTGATCATCATACTCGAATTCCCGTGCCTGAACCCCCTCCGCGTTCTCCGTGGGATTTCCCTTCTCATCCAGGAAGGTTTCCCGGATCACCTGGCCGTCCTTGTTCATTTCCCGCCGAAGGAGTACATATCCGTCCCCCAGGGGGATCTGCCGGTCCTGCAGGTCAAACCGGCTGATCACGAAAGCGGTCGGACTCTCCCAGGTTTTCTGCTCATAGGCATATCCCAGCCCACGATCCGTCATTTTTCCGGACAGGTCATAGTATTTCACGCTGATCTCCCGGTGTTTTTTATCCAGCTCCCGCTTCATGCTGGCCCACCCCTCCGGTCCGACGGCCGGGCTGCCGTCCGCATGCTCAAAGCGGATGCCGGTGACGCGGTTGCTCTTGTTTACGGACTGAATCATCACCGCATACCCCATCGGAGTATCCACCGGCTCCTTCCGCTCATTCAGATAGGTGGTTTTGGTCAGCGTCGTTCCCCGGTAATCGTTTTTCAGCTGTGCATAGCCCAGGGACGGCACCGTCACCAGGGCATTGTCCTCGTCATAATAGGAGGCCTGGGTCACGCCGCCCGCCGCGGTATAGATGATCTTCACGCGGGCGTATCCTTCCGCACAGGCCATCCGGTGCCCTTCCCCGTCCAGATAGACCACTTCCTCCAGGCGGTGCTTGTTTCCGTAGGTCAGCTGCCGGCCGTAGAACCCGCCGGCCGAAGGCGCGGGCTCTCCTTCCGCGTCATAATACAGCTCCGTCACCGTGGTCCCGCTGTAGCTGTAGGTCACCGTGGTATACCCCTCCGGGGAAACGGCCATCAGCCCGTTCTCATCCACCCAGGTCCGCTCGGAAACCTTTCCGCCCCGGGTCTCTTCCTTCCATTCGGCCAGCCCCGCGCCGGCCATGCCGCAGGCCATGGCTCCCGCCAGCAGCCCCGCCAGAATTCTCCGCTTCATCTTCATGCCCGAAAGCCCTCTTTTTCTCTGGATTTCCCGGCAATTATACCAGAGGCAGGGGAAGAATTCAACCTTGCGCCCCGCTTCGTTTTCAGGTATACTTTTTTTGATTATCCCCCGAGAAAGGAGATCCTCCATGTCTGTTCCGTCCCATCTGATTTCCGCCGTTTTCAGTGACGAATCCCCAACCTACCGTTTTCCCTCCGAGCCGGATTCCGGGGATTCCGTGACGATTCGTCTCCGCGTTGCCCGCGGCAGCGCCGTCCGGGTCATTCTGCTCTTTGAATCCCTGGAAGTGGGGACGCTGATGATGAAAACCAGGTCGGATGATTTCTTTGATTACTATGAAGCCGGCATCGTCTGCGATGATTCGGAAGTCATGTATCGCTTCCTGATCGAAGGGGAAAACAATCTGAAAATCGCCTATGACAAGAGCGGCTGCCGCGTCACGGAGGACGGGAACAATCCGGAATTCAATTCCGCCTATGCCTTCCGCTTCCGTCCGGGCTTCCATGTTCCCGCCTGGGCCAAGGGCGCCGTGCAGTACCAGATCTTTACGGACCGTTTCTGCAACGGGGATCCCTCCAACGATGTGGCGGACAACGAATATTACTATACCGTCGGGCATTCCAAGCACGTGGAAAACTGGGACGCCCTGCCCACGGATACGGATATCCGCTGCTTCTACGGCGGGGATCTGCAGGGCATCATCGACAAGCTGGATTACCTGCAGGGGCTGGGGATTGAGGTGCTGTACCTGAATCCCATCTTCGTCTCCCCCTCCAGCCACAAATATGACACCCAGGATTACGAGCACGTGGATCCCCATTTCGGCGTCATCACCGATGATGTGGATTACGCCATGCAGTCCTGGGAGAAGCACAACGGGTACGCTCCCCGGTATATCCGCCGCGTCACCTCGATGGAAAATCTGGAAAAGAGCGATGACCTGTTCGCCCAGCTGTGCCGGAAACTGCACGCCCGGGGCATGCGGATCATTCTGGACGGCGTGTTCAACCACTGCGGTTCCTTCAACAAATGGATGGACTATGAGGGCATCTACCTGGGCAAGGCCGGCTTCCAGCCCGGCGCGTTCCAGAGCGTGCACAGCCCGTACCGTTCCTACTTTCATTTCAACGAATCCAGCAACGGGCGCACCCCCGCCTACGAGGGCTGGTGGGGCTACTCCACCCTGCCGAAGCTGAATTATGAGGCATCTCCCGCTCTTTGCGAGGAGATCTACCGGATCGCGGAAAAATGGGTGTCCCCGCCCTATTCCATCGACGGATGGCGGCTGGACGTAGCCGCGGATCTGGGGCACAGCGCGGAATTCAATCATCAGTTCTGGCGGACCTTCCGCCAGCGGGTAAAGGCCATCAACCCGGACGTACTGATCATTGCGGAGCATTACGGGGATCCCAGCTCCTGGCTGCAGGGGGATCAGTGGGACACCATCATGAATTACGATGCCTTCATGGAGCCGCTGACCTGGTTCCTGACCGGGATGGAAAAGCACTCCGATTCCATGCGGGATGACCTGTATCAGAACGGGCACGCCTTTTTCGATATCATGCGGGACAAGATGTCCCGGCTGACCTATCCCTCCCTCATGAGCGCCATGAACGAACTGAGCAATCATGATCATTCCCGTTTTCTGACCCGGACCAACCGCATGGTGGGCCGTTTTACCACCATGGGATCCGAGGCGGCCGGCGCGGGAATCAACAAGGGGGTTTTCCGGGAAGCGGTCGTCATGCAGATGACCTGGCCCGGCGCGCCGACCGTCTATTATGCCGACGAGGCCGGTCAGGTGGGCTGGACGGATCCGGATAACCGCCGCACCTATCCCTGGGGGCACGAGGATCAGTCCCTGATCCGGCTGCACCGGGATGTGATCCGGCTGCGGAAATCCTTCCCCGTTCTGGTGGATGGGTGCCTGAAGCCTCTGCTGGCAGATTACGGCCGGGTGGCCTATGCCCGGTTCAATGACCGCAGCCGCGCCATCATCGCCGTCAACAACACGGGCGGGCGCACCAGCTTCCGCCTCTTTGTCCGGGATGCCGGAAGTCCGGAAGGGGAAGTCTTCCACCGCCAGATCGTGACCGGCACGGAGAATCATTCCGTCGAGCCGGAGGATTGCGCTCCCGTCCTGGAGGGCTATCTTTCCTTTGATCTGCCGCCCTTCTCCTCCGTCATTTACACGAACGGCTGAACCGCAGCCGTTCTCCCCGGGCAGCTCCGGCAGCATTTGACAAAGCTCCCGCAATTGCGTACAATACCTGTCGCGTGAGGTGAACAGGCGATCGCGTGCCCCCGTGGGCATGAGGAAAGTCCGGGCACCGCAGAGCAAGGGTGCCGGCTAACGGCCGGCGGAGGCGACTCCAGGGAGAGTGCAACAGAAACAAACCGCCGGGAACTCCGGCGGACGGGTCTCCGGATCCGTCCCCGCCCGGTAAGGATGGAAAGGCGAGGTAAGAGCTCACCCGCGGGCCTGGCAACTTGTCCGCGCTGTAAACCCCACCCGGTGCAAGATGCGGGATTTCGTCGGTTGCTCGCCGCATATCCCGCGATCGCTCGATCCCTTCGGCAACGATGGGACTGGATAGATGATCGCTTTATACAGAACCCGGCTTATGGTCACGCTCACGCTTTAAAACCGCCCCTCCGGCCGGAGGGACGGTTTTCCTTTACTGATATTCCACGGTCAGGGTGCCGTCCCGGAAGGTGATCCGGACGCCGGTTTCAGCCTCCTGGGTCTGAAAAATCTCCGTTCCCCAGCCGGTCAGGGCTTCCAGCACCCGCTGCGCCGGCGTGCTGGCCTTCTCCTCCGTGCTGGTGGAGATCACGGCCACTTCCGGCTGAACCGCGCTCAGGAGCGCGTTGCTCGTGGCGTCGTCGTCCCCGTGATTGCCCACCTTCAGCACCCGTGCCCGGGGAACGACCCCCGCCTTCAGCAGGCTGTCCTCCTCCGAAAACTCCATGTCCCCGGCCAGCAGGATGCTGCCTCCCGCCGCCTCCGCGTACAGGACCAGGGAGTTGTTGTCCTCCTTGTCCTTCGCCTGCTCCAGCGGCCCGATAATCTTCAGCGTTCCTCCGTCGAAGGGAAGCTCCTCCCCGCCCCGGAGGAATTCCGCTTCCCTGCCCTGCTTTTTCGCCGTCTTCACGCCGGGATTCTCCGCATCCTTCTCCGGGGTGAAGAAGGCGGAGAAGTAAAGATGATCCGTCTCCAGATCGGATTTCAGCAGTTTTTTCAGCCCCCCGACATGATCGGAATCCATATGCGTGATGATCACGCCGTCGAGATGCCTGACGTTCATCCCCCGCAGCCATTTTCCCACATCGTCCCAGCTTTTCCCCCGGGCCGTGTCGATCAGGTAGGCGGTTTCGCCGCTCTGCAGCAGCATGCAGTCCGCCTTCCCGACGTTGAACACCGTCAGGCTCATCTCCGAAGCCCGGGCCGGCGCGGCGCCCAGGCAGAGCAGCCCGGTGAGGATCGCCGTCAGGATGCTGATCATCTTGATCATGGCGCTTCTCCTCCTTTTTCTGTCGTCCCCTGCTTCGCCCCGCTGTTCCTTCTGCCCTGAAAAAAGCGTTCCAGCAGCGCGGCGCATTCCGCCTCTTTTTCCTCCGCGGTCCATCGCGTATCCGATCCCAGAGCCGGGTCCGCCGGCAGATCGTAGACGCTTCCGCAGCAGCCCCGTTCCGGATCCGCCGCGCCGTAAACGCACCGGCCCAGCCGGCTCATCACCAGCGCGCCGGCGCACATGGGGCAGGGCTCCAGGGTCACATACAGCGTGCAGTCTTCCAGCCGCCAGTCGCCCTTTTTCTCCGCTCCGCGGCGAAGGCAGAGCATCTCCGCGTGCGCGGTGGGATCGTGAAGCTGCTCCCGGCGGTTGTGATCCGCCCAGAGCACGTCCCCGCCCCGCATCAGGACGGCGCCCACGGGAGTCTCTCCCTCCCGCAGCGCCTGCTCCGCCTCCTGCAGCGCCCGTTCCATACCGCTCATGCTGTCCTGTCCTTCCTCCGGTTCCTGCGGAAGGAGAGCCGGCGTTCCTTCTCAGTGGTCGGCCCGGTTAAAGCCGTTTTTCATGTGCCGGGAGGATTCGAGCACGGTCTTCTCCAGCACTTTCCCGGTTTCTTCCTTCGCCATTTCGCACAGGGCCCGGTTGGCCTCCGCCGCCAGCCCCGGATCACCCGTCTCCGCGATCTTCCTGTCGTATTCCCGGACCAGCTGCCGTCCCCGGACCGCAACCGCCTCCTGATACCGGTCAATTTCCTGAATCAGATCGGCATAGCAGGGATCCGTCAGCGCGCCGATGATCCGGCTTGCCCAGTAGAAGTTCTCCGTGGAGGGCGTCAGATCGACCTTGGCCAGATAATCGGGCATGGAGGAAACCTGGGGATAGACCGGCAGCATCGCTCCGAAGGTCGTGGATCCGAAGCAGACCCATTCCAGCCCCCGAACCTCCTCCGGTGCCCTCTCCCGGATCTGGCACAGCGCGGTCACGCCCGTGCGGTTGATTCCGATGGAGCGGTACATGCCCCGCTTTCCGGTTTCCCGGGCGGTATAGGGATCATAGTCCGTTCCCTGATAATGCGCGGAGAGGAGATATTTCACATCCTCCACCGCCAGTTTCCGGTCAGGCACCAGCGCCCAGGGAATCCGGTCGCTCTCCGGGGTGAATTCGGCGTCCGGGCCGTCCCAGGTATGGCTCCAGGGAGTCAGATACCGCCCCATCATCCAGGCCCGGGGTGTGTTGTAGATGTGATCCTGATCGGAATGGGATCCGAAGATATCCCGCGGGTTGAACTTCCCGCCCTGGTTGGTATCCAGATCGTTTTCCCCGATGAATTCCCGCAGGTCCGCGGAGCAGAGGAAGGCCTTTTTCTCCCCCAGCGCGTCCGCAAGGTCAAAGGTATCCATTCCGAACCAGTTCGGCGCGATAACGCACATCTCGTCCGGCACCCGCCGGGCGATCCAGTGATGTCCGCCGATGGTTTCCATCCACCAGACCTCGTCCCGGTCATTGAAGGCGATCCCGTTTGATTCGTAGGTTCCATACTGTTCCAGCAGCGAAGCCAGGCGCAGCACGCCCTCCCGGGCGGAGTGAATGTAGGGCAGCACCAGCGTGATGAAGTCCTCCTCGCCCAGGCCGCCGGGAATCTCCTTCTCCCGCCGGGTTTTCGGTTCCTTTCTCCGGACCAGGGGATCCGCGGACAGCACCCGGGGATTCGAGGTGATCGTCTCGGTCGCGGTCATGCCCACGCTGGCGGCATTGATGCCTGTCGCTCCCCAGATGCCATCCTTCGGATCCACGCTGGGACAGGCCGTGTACCGCATGGGATTGTCCGGAAGCGTCACCTCGCAGTGGGAGATTTTGCTCTTATACTTTCGGGGCTGATCCTTCGGCTCAACCACAATCAGCTTCTTTACATCAAAATGGCCGTCGTCCGTCCGGGCAATCATGGTGGACCGGTCGTTGCTGGCCTTCTTTCCGACAAGTACGGTCGTGCAGGGCATGCTTGTTCTCCTCCCTTTCTCCCGGGGGCAGACCCCGGCTTTCAGGGCAATTATACCCCCATTTGCGGAAAACATAAAGGGAAAATCTGGACAAACCCGCGCCGGGAAGGTAGAATAACGGTATCTGTTCGGTCTCGGAAAGCGCATTTCCCCCGCTGCGGGTTCTGTTTGCCCGCGCCGGGAAGCCGCGGAACCGTGCCCGGATCTTTCTTACGGAAAGGAGGCTGTGCTCATGCCCTCTCTGCTCTCCGCCTGCGTGGTGCTCTATCATTGCGGAGACGAAGTGTTTGACGCCCTCCGATGCGTGGAGAACTCCAGCGCGGAGGTCACCGTTTATCTCTGTGACAATTCCCCGGAGGAACTCACCGCCGACAGGCTCCAGTGGACCTTTCCGGGGGTGACGGTTCTTCCCCAGCAGGGAAACATCGGCTTCGGCCGGGCCAACAACGCGGTGCTTCCCCATCTTCAGAGCAAATATCATCTGATCATGAATCCGGACGTTACCTTTCCGCCGGATCTTCTTTCCCGGATGACCGCATACATGGAAGCCCATCCCAATATCGCGATCCTGACGCCCCGCGTGCTGAATGAGGACGGCTCGGAGCAGTTTCTGCCGAAGAAGCGCATCTCTGTTCATTATCTGCTGGGCGGCCTGCTGGAATCCCGGGGCGGGATTTTCCGCCGCTGGCGGGAGGAGTTCACCCTGGCGGACATGGATGTCCGCTCGCCCATTCCCGTGGAATTTGCGACCGGATGCTTCCTGTTTATCCGGACCTCCGTGTTTCTCCGGCTGAAGGGGTTTGATCCCCGTTTCTTCCTCTACCAGGAGGACAGCGACCTGTCCCGCCGCATTCTGGATCAGAATCTGGGCAGCATCGTCTATCATCCGGATATGCAGGTGACCCACCGCTGGGCCCGGGAAAACACCCGGACCATGAAGGGCCGTCTGCGCCAGATTCATTCCGTGTTCAAATACTTCAGGAAATGGGGGATCACCTGGTGACATGCTGCATCCTGCTGGCGGCCTATCAGGGGGAAAGATACCTTCCCGCCCAGCTGGCTTCCATTTCCGCCCAGACCGAATCGGATTTTCAGGTGCTGTATCAGGACGATGGCTCCTCCGACCGCACGCCGGAGATCCTGAAGGAGTGGAGCCGGAAGGATCCCCGGTTTCGCGCCGCCGCCGAATCCGGCCGTCATCTGGGCGCCGCGGGCAATTTCATCTCCCTGCTTCGCCAGGCAGACGCGGACCGGATCGTCTTCTGCGATCAGGACGACGTCTGGGAGCCGGACAAGCTCTCCTCCCTGCTGCAGGCCTGCCGGGAAGCGCTGCCCGGCCCGGAGGCGCACTCCGGGGAGCCCCCGCTGCTGGTGCATTCGGATGCCTCGGTTATCGACGGGGAGGATCGTCTGCTCGCTCCCAGCTTTTTCGCCCTGCAGGGATGGGATCCGCGGGCGGTTCAGCTGAACCGGCTGCTGGTTCAGAACAACGTCACCGGGTGCCTCCTGCTGCTGAACCGGTCCCTGGCGGATCTGGTCGTTCGCTTCGGTCATCCCGGCCGGATGTTCATGCATGACTGGTTCATCGCCCTGACCGCGGCCTCCTTCGGCAAAATCGTTTTTGTGAACAGGCCCCTGACCCGGTACCGCCAGCACGGGGAAAACGCCATCGGCGCCAGCAGAGCCTCTCTGGTACGCCGGGGGATGCAGGCGCTGAAGGAGCGGCAGAAGGCCCGGGCCCGGATCGCTCTCACCTACACCCATTCCGAGGCATTTCTCGAAGCTTTCGGGGACGCGCTCCCCCCCGAAGCCCGGAAAACCGTGAAGGATTATCTGTCCACCCGGAGCATGCCGAAAATCCGCCGCGTTCTGTCCGTTCGCCGGCAGGGCTGCCTCATGCAAAGCCCGATTACCCGGCTGGGGCAATTTCTTTTCGGATAGATCGAAAAAAGGCTTGCTTTTTACGGGGAAAAGTGCTAAACTCGAAAAGCTTGATGTGACGCTCCATGAGGAGGAGGATTTCCATGGGTAAGTTTTGTGAGATTTGCGAAAAGGGCACGATGAATGGCAACAACGTCAGTCATTCCAACCGCAAGAGTCATCGTCTCTGGGCGCCCAATGTGCAGAGCGTCCGCGTGATGGTCGGCGGCGGTGTCCGTCGGATGAACGTTTGCACCCGTTGCCTCCGCAGCGGCAATGTGCAGCGTGCCCTGCCCAAGATTCGGGTTCAGGAAGAAGCGTAAGCCTCTCAAGGGAAAATCAGCCCGCCTGTTTGTGCGAACAGGCGGGCTTTCCTTTTGTCCTTTACGTTCCGATGTTCTCCTTCAGCCACTGCAGGCCTTCAAGCCGCATGACCGGAAGGCCCTTCTGCCGGATTTCGCGGCGGAAATGATCCACGCGGCTGTTCTTGCTTTCCGGGTCATCCTCCCGGTACCGGCGGATCAGATCCACCTTCTTCCCGAAGATGGTTCCGAAGGCCAGCCCGTGGAAGCTGTCCGTGCAGATCATGTCCGCGCCCTGAACCGCGCCGAGGAATTCCTCCGGTCCGGCCCCGTCCAGCAGTTCGAACCGGGTCTGTTCATACGCCTCCCCCGTCACGGGAATCACCAGCGGCTCCAGCCCGGTTTCCTCGCGAAGCGAGCTGACCCGATCCCAGTAGGCCGTATTCTCCCCGATAAAATAGCACAGCAGGAAAGGCTTTTCCCGCTTCAGCGGCTCGCACAGTTCCTCCCAGGCGCTGCGTTCCAGCAGGCAAACCGGATCCGGAAGCACGGGCGGACGGTTTCCGGTGATGGCCACCAGAACGCGTGCGCCTTCCTCCTCCCGGACGGAGACCGCGTCAAACAGCGCGGTGCGCCGCCGGATGATCCGCTGCTTCCGTCTTCCGGGGACCTGGGTGACGCCCAGGCTCGGCGCATACGCCAGGCGGGGCTTGTCCGGCTCAGCGAAATCCAGGAAATAGGCCGGGTTCATCCAGACCGGATTCCAGATCTGGTCGCTCCCGCAGACCAGCAGGTCATATCCCTTCGCAATTTCCCGCAGATCCGCCCGGTTCCGGCAGACCGGGCTCAGGGACATGCGCCTGCCATAGAAGCCCAGAATCCGCTGATACTTCTCCTGCATTCCGGCCTGCGATCCCCGGACCTCCCGCTTTCTCAGTCCGTCCAGCAGCAGCTTCGGGCTGTTTCCGCACCGCAGCATGTTCAGGGCCTTGCTCCGGGCATCCGGCCGGTAGTCGATATGCTCGCAATCATGGCCCATCTCCCGCAGCACGCGCTGCAGGGCATAGGCCTGCAGCGTGCTGCCGTAGTTGCCGTTGTGGAGAAAGGTCAGAACTCCGATTCGGCTCATGCCATAACCTCTTTCATTCTGTCCACGGTCTCCCGGAACACCTGCATTGCCTTTCGCAGGGGCTCCGGCCTGCTCATGTCAATCCCCGCCAGCTTCAGCGCCTCGATGGGCGGAACGCTGCAGCCCGCGCTGAGAAACTTCCGGTATTGCCGGACCGCGTCCTCGCCCTCGCTCAGAATCTTTTCGCTCAGGCTGACCGCGGCGCACAGTCCGGTGGCATAGACGTACACGTAGAACGCCCGGTAAAAATGCGGTATCCGCATCCATTCCGCGGCGATCTCCTCGTCCACCACGCAGCTTTCCCCGTAATAAAGCTGATTCAGCTCATAGTATTTCGCGCTCAGGCTGTCCTTCGTCAGCGGAATGCCCTGCTGCGCCATGTCATGGCTGATCTTTTCGAATTCCGCAAACATGGTCTGCCGGAAGCAGGTCGTCCGGAACTGCTCCAGGAAGTAGTTCAGCAGATAGGCCTGCGCCTTCTTCTCCGTCATCGTCTGAAGCAGGTACCGCATCATGACGCATTCATTGCAGATGCTGGCCACCTCCGCCACAAACAGGCTGTAATCATTCTTCGGGAAGGGCTGATGGGTATTGCTGAAGAAGGAATGCATGCTGTGACCCAGTTCATGGGCGATGGTGAAGGCGCTGTCCAGATTGTCGTTGTGGTTCAGCAGCACATAGGGATGCACCTCCGCCAGATCCCCCGCGCTGAAGGCGCCGCTGCTCTTCCCCCGGCTGGGGAAGACATCGATCCATCCGCCCTCCCGGGCTTCCCGCAGTTTCGCCAGATAATCCTCCCCCATGGGCTGCAGGCCCTTCAGCACCAGATCAAAGGCCTCCTCATAGGGCAGCTTCATGTCAAAGCCGTCCACCATGGGTACATACAGATCGTACAGATGCAGTTCCTCCACTCCCAGGGCCTTTTTCCGGAGCGCCAGGTATTCCTGCAGGGTGGGCAGCGCCTCGTGCACCGCCTCGATCAGGTTGTCGTAAACCGCCTCCGGGATCTCCAGCGGCGCCATCGCGGCCTGCCGGGCGCTGTCATAATGATGGCTGTCCGCCAGGAACTGATCCTTTTTCACGCTGGCGCCGTAGGTTCCCGCAATGGTATTCCCGAAGCTGCGATAGGTGGTCATCAGATTCTGGAATGCCTGACGGCGGATGTCGCGGTTCCGGTCATGAATAAACGTGGAATAGTTTCCCTCCGTCAGCTCCTGTTCGCTTCCGTCCGGCATCCGGATGGGCGGCAGCTTCATGTCCGCCTCGCTCAGGGCGGTGAAGATGGCGTCCGGCGCTTCCATCACCTCGCCCATCATAGCCACCAGCCGTTCCTGCTCCTTGGGAAGGGTGTGCTTCTTGTTCAGGATCACCGTGCGCAGGAATGCGTCGTAATCCGTCATTTCCGGATCCTTCGCCAGGGCGTCCAGCGCGCTTTCCTCCATCTCCAGCAGCTCCGGCTCCAGGAAGGAGCCGGCGGTCATGGCCTGCACGTACAGCCGCGTGGCCTTATCCTTCAGCCCCTGGGCGACGGGATCCGCATTGTCCGTTTCCTTCCGGAGGAAGGCGTATTCATAGAGGGGCAGAATCTCCTTCTGCAGCGCAAAATACGCCCGGATGGCTCCCTTCGGATCCTCCTTCACCCGCCCGTTGAACGTGGCGGCGACCTCATTGACCCTGCCGCTGACGCGGTCGTATTCCGTCTGCCAGGCCTCGTCCGAAACATAAATATGTTTCAGATTCCATTTGTACTTCGCTTCAATTTCATCCCGGGTTTTCATCTTTTCCGCCATATCAGATAGGTTCCTTTCTTTTCCTGTCGGGCCGATCCGGCCCCTGACTGTTCAGCTTATTCTACCGGTTTCCCGCCCGGGCGTCAAGATGATCCCGCTGCCGGGAAAGCCGCTTCCGGAGGGCTGCGCCTCTCCTACTTGGCCGCTTTCTTCTCGTAGATCAGGGAGCGGCTCGCGGAAGGCGCCTCGCTTCCGTTCGGATAGAACCGGAGCCAGCCCTCCTTCAGCTCTATCGTTCCCGTGGAGCCCTTCACCCGGCCTTTTTCCAGAATCAGCCGAAGCAGCTTTTCCGTGATCTGGGGGCCGTTTCCCCGGCTCAGCATATCCTTCCAGACCGTGCATTTGCAGCCTGTCTCCGTGCAGCTGAAGGCCAGCGGGCTTTCCCGCAGCTTTCCCTTCCCGCACAGCGGGCAGACCGTTCCCTCCAGCACGGTTCCCGCGGCCCGGCTCCCCCTGCCTTTTTTTCCGCGCCGCTCCTCGGCGGGGAATGTAACCGGGGCCTGGTTTTCCCGGGCGTAGTTCACCAGGAAGGAGCACATTCTCCGGATGCCCTCCAGAAAGCGCTCCGGATCCTGCTGCCCGTCCGTGATCTGATGCAGGGCCAGCTCCCACTTCCCGGTCATCTCCGGGCTGGAGATCTCTCCCGGCATGATTTCGATCAGCCGGACGCCCTTGTCCGTGGCGTTCAGGGTTTTCCCCTTTCGCTGCGCATAGCCCACCTGCAGCAGCCGCTCAATGATGGCGGCCCGGGTCGCGGGAGTTCCGATCCCGCTGCCCTTCATCTGGCGCACCAGCTCCTCGTCCTCCAGTTCCTTTCCCGCGGTTTCCATGGCCAGCAGCAGGCTGGCATCCGTGTGGGGCGCCGGCGGCCGGGTTTTATCCTCCCGGACCTTTGTCTCCCGGACCGTCCGGGTATCGCCGGCATGCAGCGGCGGCAGGTTCCCGGCTTCTTCCTCCTCCTCTTGTTTTTTCCGGGATCCGGAGGCGCGGCCCTTCGCCAGCCCCTCCGCCAGGGGAGGCACATCACGCCATCCGTTCACGAGAATCACCTTCCCGCTGGTGCGGAAATCATAGCCCTCCGCCCGGGTCACCACCCGGGTCGCGTCATATTCGCAGGCGGGGTAGAAGGCCGCCAGCATTCGGCGGGCCACCAGGTCATACAGCTTCTGCTCGTCCGCGCTGAAGCGGGAGGGATCCACCCTCTTGTTGGTGGGGATGATGGCATGGTGATCCGTCACCTTGGACGCGTCGATGACCCGCCGGCTGACGGGAATCTTTCCGTCCCGCAGGGCGCCGGGAACAAAGGCCTGATAGCTCTGCGGCAGCATCTTCATCGTCTGAACCACCCGGGGAATCATGTCCGGGGGCAGATAGCGGCTGTCCGTCCGGGGATAGGTCAGGGCCTTATGGGTTTCGTACAGGCTTTGTGCGATCTTCAGGGTTTTGTCCGCCGTGAAGCCCAGCATCCGGTTCGCGTCCCGCTGCAGGCTGGTCAGATCATACAGCTGGGGTGGCAGTTCCGTCTTCCGGGTCGTCTCCGCGGAAAGCACTTCCGCCGTCTTTCCCTTCACCGCCGCCGCAATCGCGTCCGCATCCGCCCGGAGGGGAATATGGGTATCCGGGTCCCATTTTTCGCTGAAGCATACGCCCGAATAGTCCCCAAACCCCGCGGTCACGGTGCAGAAATCCTGGGGCTGGAAGTTTTCAATCTCCTTCCGGCGCTTCACCAGGATCGCCAGCGTGGGGGTCTGCACCCGGCCAACGCTCAGCAGCGTGTCATATTTCAGCGTGAAGGCCCGGCTGGCGTTCATGCCCACCAGCCAGTCCGCCTTGCTGCGGCACTGCGCGCTGGCATACAGCCCGTCATAGTCCTCCCCGGGCCGGATGGACCGGAAGCCCTCCGAAATGGCCTCGTCCGTCATGGAACTGATCCAGAGCCGCTGAAACGGTTTCCGGCATCCGGCCTTCTCATAGATATACCGAAAGATCAGTTCCCCTTCCCGCCCGGCATCCGTCGCGCAGATCAGGGAATCCGTTTCTCCGTCGTTGATCAGCTTTTTGATGATCTGAAACTGCTTGCTGGTCTGCCGGATCACCTTCAGGGGAATCTCCTCCGGCAGGATCGGCAGCGTGCTGAAGCTCCATTTTTTATATTTCTCATCCAGTTCGTCAGGCTCCACCAGGGTGACCAGATGGCCCACCGCCCAGGTGACGGTGTATTTCTCCCCAATCAGGCATCCGTCCCCGCGTTCCCGGCATCCGATCACCCGCGCGATGTCCCGTCCCACGCTCGGCTTCTCCGCGATTACCACAATTCTTCCCATCGGAAAACTCCATTGGCCCATCGGCCCGCATCCGAAGGGATGCAGCCGGGGCAGCTTTTCATTCGATTTTTCTGAACAGGTCCCTCCCCATCCGGCGGGCTAGCCCGGGGCGGCGACAGGCCGCTCCGGTTTTTTTCCCGCATCTGGACAGGGATTTCCCGCGGCCGCGCCATGGCCGGCAGCCCCGCGGAGCGATGTACTTTTCCCGGCACAGCTTCCGTTCCGGGCTGCACCGGCTTTCCGGTATATTATATGCGAATTTTCCGGCGCGGACAAGAGCTGCTTTCCGGGAATCGCCTGCAGGCTTTTCCGGATTCCTGTCCGGGAAACGCGCCGGACAGCTTCCATCGAGCCTGGCGCTGTCCCCCTCCGGCACAGGAGCGGAACGTTCCTCCCTTTTCTGATCCTTTCGCTCCTTTGGGGCAATCCTGCGCATAAAAAAAACCCGGAACCCATTGATACAACGTGCTCCGAGCTTCTGGAGCTGATAGCCAGATTCGAACTGGCGACCTCATCCTTACCAAGGATGCGCTCTACCGACTGAGCTATATCAGCGAGCTGTCTTTCGACAACATGCGTATACTATCACAGACCGGCTCCAAAAGCAAGTGGAAAATTTGGCAAATTTTGGCGTATTTTCGCCCCGGTTCCGGCCCCTTCGCTCGCAGATCCCCCTTCCCCGGGAAATAGGGTAGAGGGAGGGCGTTAACCCTCGCCCCTCCCATTGCACCGTACGTACCGGTCTGGTATACGGCGCTACATCGAAACATGGTTTCAAGTAT
>ONCV01000014.1 GCA_900316415.1 uncultured Eubacteriales bacterium | reverse complement strand
TGCCTTATCCTCCAATTGCTGGCATCTGAAGTCTACCATGATTGGTAGCTGTTTTCCAGGGTGTTAAATTCGATTGTCCTTGACATGGGGAGTACTTTATTACGGAGCCTGCCGAAAGGCGGTTTTTTGCTGTCGGGCGGAAACCCGATACCTCAGACAAGCCGGAGAATCTCCGTAAAGCAGAGCAGGAACGGGGCGACGCCCTTGGCATCGTTCTGCACGATGGGCTCGGAGATATAATACGCATAGGTTCCGTCCCGGCGGCGGTCCTTCTCCGGCCCCAGACCTGCCACCAGACAGATGTTTTCCATGTTCATCTGTCCGTCGGAAAAGGTCAGGCAGGTCCGGTAGATTCCCTCAAAGGTCTTTTTGCCCTGCGCGGCGAACTCCCCGGGAAGGACGCCCAGCCGGGCCCCCTTCAGCATGGCGTAGCCGATCATGGAAGAGCCGCTGGTTTCCAGATAGTTTCCGGCGCGGTTTCCCTGGTCCACGACCTGATAATACATTCCGGTATCCGGATCCGCAAAGGGGAGCAGGCTCCGCATCAGATCGGAAAAAATCTCCTTCACCAGGCGGGACGCGTCTCCCTCCGGAAGAATCTCCGCCAGATCGGCGAGCGCAACGGAGAACCATCCGATGGCGCGAAGCCAGAAGCTGGCAGAGCACCCGGTTTCGGGATTGGACCAGAAGGCTTTTTTCGTGGCATCGTATCCGTGAAAGTACAATCCCGTTTTCGGATCCCGCATCCGTTCGCGGATGACCCGCAGCTGGCGGGCGATATCCGGGCTGACCTGGGCGCCGAACTCCCTTTCATACAGGGCCAGGAAGGGCATGGCCATATAGACGCCGTCCAGCCAGACCTGATTGGGATAGATCGTCTTGTGCCAGAAGTTGCCTTCCGGCGTGCGGGGATGATCCTGCAGGGCCCGATACAGCAGATCAGCCGCCAGACGGTATTTTTCCTTTCCGGTTTTCCGGTAGAGCGGAAAGAGAACCCGCCCTTCGTTGATATCATCGAGCGTGTGTTTTTCCGGATCATAGGTCCGGATGCTTCCGTCTTCATTGACAAAGGCATCGATAAAATGCTCCGTAAACTCAGCGAAGCTCTGGTCGCCTGTGATTTCGGACAGGCTCAGCAGGGCGGTCATCATGCATCCGTCAATATAGTTCCAGCTGGCGGGAATGCCGTTCCGGAGCTTTTCGATGTTCCAGGCAGTCTGCACGGTGGAGGACTGCTCGATCAGCTGGTGCACATACCGGTTGATTTCTTCGTACATGGAGCTTCTCCTTTGATGATGATAGAAAGCTGCCCCTCTTGCAGGGAGTGCAGGAGGGGCAGCCCTGAACAACCGGGCAAATCCCTGCGGGCCGGGGAATTACTCCTTGACCGCGCCGATGTTGATGCCCTTCACGAAGTACTTCTGCAGGAAGGGATACAGCACCATGAAGGGGAGGATCGCCGTAATGATGCAGGCGTTGCGGATGGTGTTTTCCGTCGCGCCGCCGACCGCCTCGGGCAGGTCGGAGGACTGCATCATATCCCGCAGCTTCATCTGGAAGTTGTAGAGATTCCGGTTGGTGATATAGAGCTTGAAGTTCGTGTAGTCGTTCCAGTAGGCGACGGCGAACATCAGGCCGATGGAGGCCAGCGCCGCCTTGGAAAGGGGCAGCGCAATCCGCCAGAACATACCCATGGGGGTGCAGCCATCCAAATCCGCGGATTCGAACAGGGACTTCGGAATCCCCTCGAAGAAGTTCCGCATCAGCACCAGGTTGTACACGTTGATGGCGGGCAGCAGGATCGGGCCCAGGGGGTTATCGGTCAGGCCCACCGCGCGCATCACCAGGTAGCTGGGGATCATACCGCCGGAGAAGATCATCGTGAACAGAAGAATGTTCGCGAAGAGCGTGCGCCCCGGCATATCCCACTGAATCAGCACATAGGCGCCCATGGTGGACAGCAGCAGGCCGATAAAGGTACCGGCGACTGTGGTGTAAATGCTGACCCACAGGGGCTGCAGCAGGGATTTGTTGGTGAAGATGGAAAGATATCCATCCAGACCGAATTTGCTGGGAAGCAGCTTCATGCCGTAGCCGGACGTCAGATCCAGGGAGTCAATCAGCACCTTCCACAGGGGAATCAGGATAATCAGACAGACCAGGATGAAGATGAACCCGTTGACGAAGTTGAACGCCGTATACTGGGACTTCGGCTTGTTGACATGGGGTGGCGGCGGAACCTCGATGCCGGCGGGGGTGATGAATTTCACGTTTTCATTCTTTGCCATTCTGCTCGCCCCCTCTCTTACACGATTCCGCGTCCGCGGACTTTCTTGGACGCGTAGTTACAGATCAGCATCAGGGCCAGGCCGACCAGGCTGCGGAACAGGCCGACCGCGGTGGTATAACCGTAATCAGCGGAAGCTCCGGCATTGAAGGTCTGATAGTAAACATAGGTCTGAAGCACGTTGGTTGCGCGGCGAACCGAGTCATTCTGCAGAACGAACACGCTCTCGAACAGGTTCATGATCTTCGCCAGGTTCAGGATCAGCACGGTGATGATCGTGTTGCCGAGCGCCGGGAAGGTCACATACCACATTTTCTGCCAGCGGCCGGCACCGTCGATCGAAGCGGCCTCATAGATGCCGGGATCGATGCCCGTCAGGGTGGCCATGAAGATGATGGTCTGCCAGCCTGTTTCACGCCACAGGTTGATGATGTAGTACCAGGTGCGCCAGTGCCCCTTGTCCGCCAGGTAATACACGCCCTTGTCAATGATGTGCAGCTTGATCAGCAGCTGGTTCACAAGGCCGTTTTCCGAAGGGGAAAGCAGCAGGGAGAACACGGAAGCCGTCACAACCCAGGACATGAAGTGGGGCAGGTAGATGATGGTCTGGCTGAGCTTCTTGAACTTCAGGGAGATCATCTCATTCAGCAGCAGCGAGATCAGCACCGCCATGCCCGTATTGAGCACCAGCTTGACCACCGAGAAAACGATGGTGTTCCAGAAGGACACGGTAAACTGGCTCTGGCTGAACAGCTTCTCAAAGTTCGCCAGCCCGACCCACTGCGGATCCCCGATGATCTTCCAGGAATAGAAGGCGTACCGGATGCCGAACATGGGCGCGTAATGGAAAACGGCGACGAAGATCAGCACCGGGATGAACATCAGGTAAAAACCCCAGTACTTCTTCATGCGCTGGCCCAAGGGCTTTTTCGTTACCTGGATCGTTCCATTGGATGTAGTTGACGCCATGTGGAACCAACCTTTCTTCTTGTTCTGATTTCCGGCAGAAAACCGGAAGAGGGGCGGCGGTATGCTGCCGTCGCCCCAGGAAATTCAGAGGTTAAGAATCAGTTGAGCGCGTTCAGGCTCTCGACGATTTCATTGGACATCTCGAGTCCGCCTTCAGATTCGAACTGCTTGTAGCCGTCCTCCACGGAGATGTTGCCCAGCGCGATGTCGGCGATGATCTGGTTCTTGATGGTGGTCAGATCGCCGTTCAGCTCGCTCAGCACATCCGTCGCGGGAACGATGGAGGCCAGACGGGAGTTGGCATTGAAGAGCTCGGAAGCCGCCTTGGCTTCGGGCTTCACGCTGTCCGCCTTGGGATCATAATAGCCTTCCGCGAAATCCGCCAGGGCCAGCATCGGATCGATGTGGTTCTTGGTGTAGGCGGTGCCGGCCTTCTCCAGGTTCTCCTTCATGTGGAACTGGCCTTCTTCATAGGTCTTCTCCTTGTCGGTGCCGGCCATGATGGTCTCGGCCGCCTTGGACCAGTGTACGCCTTCCACACCGTAGGTCCACAGCATCTGGGTGTCGCCGCCGTCCAGCATCGTGTCAATGAAGGCATCGAACACCTTTTGAGGATTCTTGCAGGCAGAGGTGATGCACCAGACCGGAGGCACACGATCATAATACGGAGGATTGCCTTCCAGGGGCTTCAGGGCCACCAGCTCGCCGTCCCGGCCGTTGGCTTCCAGGTTGGTCTTCAGGTTGGTCGCCCAGGTGCCCGCCCAGTAGGTGAACACGCCGAACTTGTCATCATAGAACTTGTTGCGGGCATCGGAGGTCTTATTGGTCAGGGTTTCCTTGTCGATCAGACCCTCCGCAACCGCATCCTGGATGCGCTGCAGAGCCGCCTTCATGTTGTCCTGCGTGAAGCCGTCCACCCAGGTGCCGTCTTCCTGCTGCACGAAGAAGGGATAGGCATCCTGATAGAACTCGGGCAGATAGTTGACGAAGGGAGCTTCATTGCCGACGAAGCCGGCCGCGGAGATCGCGTAGGTGCCGTACTTCTCGACGAAGGCCTTGCACATGGCGATGTACTCGTCATAGGTGGTCGGGGCTTCGAGGCCGCAGGCATCCAGCCAGGCCTTCTTCACATAGGTAACGCAGCCGTTTCCGCGGGTGGGAGCAAAGCCGTACAGCTTGCCGTCGATCTTCAGGCCCTCAAACACGGCATCGCCCGTGAAGCGGCCGCTGTTCTTGGTCTGGCTCTTCTCCCAGGCTTCGGTCATGTCCCACAGGGCGCCGGCAGCGGCATAGTCCGCATAATAGGTGGAGCTCAGAATCAGGACATCGGGCCAGTCGCCGGAGGACATGCGCTGCTGCATGACATCGTAGTAAGCGCTGTGGTCGGGCTGAATGAACTCCAGGTCATAACCGGGATGGAGCTCTTCCCAGCGGGCTTCGATGGCATCGCGGCCGTTGTTCTGATCCAGAACGGTTCCGTCGATCATGACAGTGATCTTCAGGACATCCTCAGCGGATGCGGAGAAGGAGACAAGGCTCAGGCACAGCGCCATCGCCAGCACGAGGGAAACGATTTTTTTCATGGTTACCTCTCCTTTTGTTTTATTCCGGTTTCCCGGTGGTGGTTCGAAGAGGGCAAAGCCCTCCATGGACAAAACTGTCCATTTCTGATTAATAGTTATACAACTTTTGAGAAACAATGTACAGAGAAAAGTTGTTTCATTTTTGTTAACTGTTCCGCCGGGTCTGCAGCGCGGAGCGGGAAACGGCGGAAAACAGGGGGCAGGGCAGGTATCGGTTTCAAACCTTTTTCCGCTCTTCCGCGCCGCCGGCGAACGGGATCCGGCTCTTGCCAAAGGCCGTCCAAATAAGGTATAATATTCTGAAAGTTTTCTTTCAGCCGGGGAACGGATCCCTTCTGAAATTCACAGGGAAAGAAGCGTGCACGGGTGGGAAAGATTCAGATTTCAGATCATTTCACAGCTTCCCGGATTCTGCTGTTTGCCCTGCCGAGCATCGGCATGCAGCTGGTGGACAATACCTACCAGGTGGCGGACGGGTATTTTATTTCCAATTATATCGGTTCCTCCGCCTTCGCGGCGGAAAACCTGATTTTTCCGCCCCTGGCGGTGGTCATGGGAATCGGGCTGATGTTCGGAAGCGGCGCGGCAGCGCTGATCTCCCAGTCCCTCGGGGAGGGAAACCGGGAAAAGGCGAACCGACAGCTGAGCCTGACGGTGACGATTCTGGCGGCGCTGGGGATCCTGACAGCGGTTCTGATATTCCTTCTGATGCCGTGGATTTCCCGGATGACCGGAGCGCCGGAGGAACTGGTGCCCTCCTGCGTGGAGTACGGGCGGATCCTGGCGCTGTTCCTTCCTTTCCAGATGCTCAGCAGCGCGTTTCATCCGCTGCTTATCACCGCCGACCGGCCCGGCCTCGGGCTGTGGGTTTCCATTCTGAACGCCTCCGCCAACATCCTGCTGGACTGGGTCGCCGTGGCCCTGCTGCGCTGGGGGCTTCGCGGCGCGGCGATGGCCACCGGCCTGGCCTGGCTGGTCAGCGCCCTGCTGCCGCTGATCTGGTTCGCAGGCAGGCAGCGTCCCCTGCACTACGGTCCCTTCCGCTGGAACGGCGGGGATCTGGGACGGACCTGCTACAACGGCGCCTCGGAAATGGTGGATGCCGTCTCCTACGCGCTGATCGCCATGCTGTTCAACGGCCAGCTGCTGAAGTACGCGGGGGAGAACGGCGTTGCCGCCTACGCGGTGAGCGAGTATGTGGGCGGCGTGTTCCTGGCCATCTTCTTCGGCATCTCCATGAGCATTACGCCCGTGGTGGGCTATCACCTGGGGCAGGAAAACCGGACGGAGCTGCGCAGCATCCGGAAGGCTGGCTTCCGGCTGATGTGCCTCCTGGGGCTGGCCATGGCCGCGGGCAGCTTCCTGCTGGCGAGGCCGGTCTGCAGCATCTTCGTGGGCTATGACCTGGAGCTGATGGATCTGTCCGTTCAGGCGCTGCGGGTCATCGCCTTCTCCTTCCTGCTCGGCGGCCTGACGACCTTCTCCTCGGCGTTCTTTACCGGCATGGGCGACGGCACCGGCTCGCTCGTGGTAGCCGCGCTCAAGAGTTTCGCGATCCCGCTGGTGGGGCTGCTGCTGCTGCCCGTCTGGCTGGGGACGATGGGGATCTGGCTCGTTACACCGCTGGCGGAGGCCGTCGCCCTGATCGCCGTGATCGTCATTCTCGCCCTCTACCGGAAGAAGGACATTCTCTGATATCATGTTTCATGCGGGAGGGAGCTTCTGATGAACACCTTTGTGGATCTCTTTATCGCCCAGGCGTCCCGGACGCCGGATCGCCCCGCCGTGATGGATCTTTCCGGAGCGCTCACCTATGCCCGGCTGAACCGCCGCTCCGCCCTGCTGGCCCGAAAGCTGCTGGACGCCTGCCGGGCAGGCGGGTGCGATGCGGAGGCACTGCGCAAAGAAGGCCGGGACGGCGCGCGGATCGCCGTGCTGCTGCCCCGCACCCGGGATTACGTGGTCGCGATGATCGCGGTTCTCCGGGCGGGCTGCGCGATGATCCCCATCGACGCATCCTATCCGAAGGATCGGGTGGAATACATCCTCCGGGACGGGGAGAGCCGCCTCTGCCTGACAACGGCGGAGCTGGCGGAAAAGACCGGCGCTGCGCCGACCCTCGTGATCGCGGAGGCGCTCTCCGGGGAGAAGGAGGAGGATGCGGAGGAATCGCTGAATCTCTCCGACCCGGACATTGAGGGCATGCTGCTCTTCACCTCCGGCTCCACCGGAAAGCCCAAGGGCGTGATGCATCAGCAGGGCCTGTTCAATTATCCCATGGTGATGCTGGAGGGAGTTCACGATTTTACACCGGACGACGTGACCTGCTGCATGGCCGGGTTTACCTTTGTCGCCGCGCCGCTGGATCTGATCCCGCCCCTGACGGCGGGAGGCAGCGTCTACATCGCGGACGAGGAGGAACGCCAGAACGTGGATCGGCTGTTCTCCCTGATCCGGAAACGCCGGGTGACCGGCATGTTCCTGCCGCCCCAGATGTTCACCGTGATGCGCGAGCTCTACGGACGGCTTCCCCTGGATTATATCCTGGTGGCGGGGGAGAAGGCCCGGGACAGTTACGCGGACGACGGCAATCTGTACGAGCTGTACGGCTCCACCGAGTGTCCCGCCAACCTGATTCATCTGATGGCTCCCGGGGATTCCAGGCTGCTGGGCGGGCCCGTCCGGAATGTCGGGGTCTACCTGGTGGACGAAGAGGGGCAGCTCATTGAGGAACCCGGCCGAACCGGGGAGCTCTGCGTGACGGCCCCCTGGATGGCCAGGGGCTATATCGGCCTGCCGGAGGAAACCGCGAAGCGCTTTGTGAACTGCCCCTTCGCGCCGGGAAAGCGCATGTACCATACGGGCGACTACATGGCCTGGGACGGGAACGGCAGCCTGCTGTTCCATGGCCGGAAGGACCGCATGGTGAAGCTGCGGGGATACCGCGTGGAGCTGGGAGAGATTGAAAACGTGATGCGGCGGGCGACGGGCGTCACGGACGCGGCCTGCGTTTCCGTCCGGGTGAGCGGCGCGGATAAGCTCTGCTGTTATTATCTGGGGGAGAAAAGGGAACCGGAGGTTCTGAAGGAGCATGCCCGGGCCTCCCTTCCGGAATACATGGTTCCGGACTACGCCGTATGGATGGAGCAGTTTCCCCTCAACGAGCGGCAGAAGGTCAATTATCTGGCCCTGGCCGCGCTGGAGCCCCCGACGGAGGAGGGGGAGTATATCGCCCCGGAGACGGAGATCGAAAAGCGGATCTGCGAGGCTTTTGCCGAAGCCCTTCATCTTCCGCGCGTCAGCGTGACGGCGGATTTCTTCAGCCTCGGCGGCACCTCGCTGAGCGCGGCGGTGCTGATTTCGAGGCTGTACGATCTGTCCTGCGAGATTTCCTTCCAGAATGTGGTCCGGCACGCGACGCCTCGGGCCCTGGCGGCCTACCTGCAGCAGTCAAAGGCGAAGAATGATGCCGCGCCGGAGATGAACCGGGACTTCTATCCGCTGACCCGAACCCAGATGGGGATCTACCTGGAGGGCATGACGGGAGGCAGCGCTTCAACCTATACCACCTCCTACCTGATGCGGGTGGATCCCCGAATCACCGCGGAGCAGCTGATTCAGGCGGTTCGGAAGGTCGTTGCGGCCCATCCCTCCATGAAATATGTCATCCGGGCCGGGACGGACGGAATGCCGCATATCTTCATGACGCCGGAGGCGGAGGTGGAGATTCCCGTGGTGGATGGCACGGAAGAGGGCCGGCTGGACTTCATGGGCCGCTATCTGCCCGTGGTGCCCGTCACGGACGGACTGCTGTTCCACTTTGCGGTTTACCGCACGCCCGGGCGGTGCTATCTGGCGCTGAAGGGGCACCTGATCTTTATGGACGGCACCTCCATCAGCCTGCTGATTGCCGAACTGAATCGGGCGCTGTGCGGCAGGGAACTGCTGCCGGAGGAGTATACCATCCAGCAGATCGGCATGTATGAGGAACAGCGGATGCGGGACGGGACCCACGATGCCGCCCGTCAGTATCACGCGGAGCTATTCCGGGCGATGGAGGACATTCCCGCCCTCTCCGGCGACCGGGACGGCGCGCTGACCCCCGGGGTCAGCGAGAACCTGCGCTACGAGCCCGGCACGCTGACCACGGAACGGGTGAAAGCGTTCTGCCGGAAGCTTCAGATCACTGAGAGCAGCTTCTTCCTGGGCGCGATGGCGCTGATGCTGGGCAAATACCTGAACAGCAAACATGTCTCCTTCTCCACGGTATATAACGGACGGGCCCTGGCCGGAACCGAGAACACCATCGGGACGCTGATCAAGCGTATCCCCGTGTACGGGGATCTGTCCCGGAACCTGCCCGTGGCGGAATTCCTGCGATCCATGAGCCGCCAGATCCTGAACAACATGTCCAACGATATTTACTCCTTCGACGAAGTGCTCCGGGAATGCCCGGTGAACGAGGACGTGGAGTTCATTTATCAGGGCGACCTGTTCACCGACAGGATGGGCCTGGCGGACGGCGAGATGCCGGTGGAGGGCGACAAGTGGTTCATGGAGCACTACCACACCGGCATGGTGACCGGCTGCTTCTCGATTCAGTTCTTCGCCACCGGCGGCTTCTACAACATGACCCTCGAATATCGGAATGAACGCTTCTCCCCGGACTTCGCGCGGCGCTTTGCCGAAGACCTTTTTACCATTGCGGAAGGGCTGCTTGCCGCGGAGAACATCGGCGAGATTGAGATGCTGACCGACGGGGACCGCCGGCAGCTGACCCGCTTCAATGATACCGGCGTGGATATCGGTTTCACGCCCGTTCACGAGCAGATTCGCCGCTGGGCGGAGAAGGAGCCGGACCGCCTCGCCGTGATCGCGGCGGGAGAGAGAATGACCTTCGGGGAGCTGAACGCGCTGTCCGACCGGGTCGCCGCTTCCCTGCGCCGCCTGGGCGTGGGCCGGGACCGCCTGGCAGGCGTGCTGTTTGACCGGGAGGCGAGCGCCTATGTGGCGGAGATCGGCATCCTGAAGGCGGGCGGGGCCTTTGTGCCCTTCATTCCCGATTATCCGGACGAGCGGGTGGATTTCTGCATGCAGGACGGAGAAATCCGCTGGCTTCTGACCTCCCGGAAGCTGAAGGAGGAGCGGAAGGGCCTGGCGGACCGGGGATACGAGATCCTCACCCTGGAGGATCTGACGGCGGAAACGACGGAGAAGACCGAAGCCGCGGAGGTCCGGGGCAGCGATCTGGCCTACTGCATCTATACCTCCGGCACGACCGGCCGCCCGAAGGGCGTCATGATCGAGCATCACAACATCGCCAACTATGTGCACCGCAATGAGAAGTCCCTGGAGATCATGGATTATGCCGCTCCGGGCCGCGTGAATCTGGCGCTGGCATCCTTCTCCTTCGACGTGTCCGTGGTGGAGGCCTTCGTCCCCCTGTGCAACGGCAATCCGGTGGTCATCGCAACGGAGGAGGAGATCCATACGCCGCGGCTTCTGGCAAAGCTGATTCTGGAGAACGGCGTGAACGGCATGACCTGCACGCCCACGTACCTGCTGAACCTGCTCGACATCCCGGACACCCGGGAGGCCATCCGGCAGATCACCTTCTTCGATATCGGCGCGGAGGCGTTCCCGGCCCAGCTGTACAGCCGGCTGCGGGAGCTTCGGAAGGACAGCGTGATTCTCAATGTCTACGGCCCCACGGAGGCTACCATGGGCTGCGCCGCGGAGCGGATGACCGGCGAAAAGCACGTGACCGTGGGCCCGCCCATTGCCAACACCGAATTCTATGTCGCCGATTCCTTCGGCAATCCGCTGCCCCCGGGCATCCGCGGAGAGCTGATCATCTGCGGGGAACAGGTCGGACGGGGCTATATCAACCTTCCGGACAAAACGGCCGCTTCCTTCTTTACCCATGAAGGCAGAAGGGCCTATCACAGCGGCGATCTGGCGTCCTGGACCGAAGACGGCAGGATCCGGATCTTCGGCCGCGTGGACAACCAGATCAAGCTGCGCGGTTTCCGCATTGAGCTGGACGAAATCGAGAAGGTCATGTCCGAATACCCGGGGGTGAAGCTTGGCGCCGTGACGGTGCAGAAGAACAGCGGCGCGGAGTACCTGGTGGGCTACTATACCACGCAGAAAGAGGTGGATCCGGCCGCCCTGAAGGCTTACATGCAGGAGAAGCTTCCGGAATACATGATTCCCACCCTGCTGATGGCCCTGGACACCATGCCCATGACCGTCAGCGGCAAGGTGAACCGCAGGGAACTGCCCAGGCCGGACTTCAACGCCCTGCGCGCTGAGTACGCCGCGCCGGAAACCGACGGCGAGAGGGCGGTCTGCGCGGCCTTTGCCCGGGCGCTGAAGCTGGAGGAGGGGACGGTCGGCGCGCTGGATGATTTCTTCGAGCTGGGCGGAGACTCCCTGCGGGCCATGACGGCCCTGGCGGAGGCCCATCTGGAGGGAATGACGGCGGCGGATGTTTTCCAGAAGCGCACGCCCCGGGCGATCGCCGCGGCGGCGGCGGAACGGGCGAAACAGGGAAGCCTGGAGGATCGGGAAATGGCAGCCCGGAAGGTGCCGCACGCGCTGACCCCCCTGCAGCTGCAGATGATCGATACCCAGCTGTTCCGTCCGTCATCCACCATGTGGAGCAATACGCACTTCCTGGTGAAATTTGACCCGGAGGTGGACGCGGAGCGGCTGTGCCGGGCGGTCAACGCGGCGCTGGAAAACCATCCCGCCCTGTCCACCGCCTTCCGCTTCAATGAGGAGGGAGAGCTGGAGCAGCAGTATATCCCCGGACTGCTCCGGAAGGTGGAGGTCCGGGAGATCCGCGAGGAAACCGCCCGGGTTCTTCCGGAGGTGCTGGTGCTGCCCTTTGACCGCATCCTGAATGCGTGCCTGGTTCGGGCGGGCGTTTTCCGCTCTCCGGAAAACGTCTACCTGTTCATGGACATCCATCACCTTGTGCTGGACGGAGGATCCCTGGGCGTTCTGCTGGCGGACGTGGTGAACGCCTATTTCGGCCGGGAGCTGAAACTGGATCCCTATTTCGCCCTGTTGGCCGAGGAGGAAAAGCGCATTTCCGCCTCCAGCCGCGAGCAGGACCGGGCCTGGTTCCAGGAACGCTACGGTGACGATGAATGGTGCAACATGCCGCCGGTGACCGGCAGGACCGACAGCATCCATCAGGCCGGACGGCAGCGCCGGCTGGCCATCGATGCCGGACAGGTGGCGGAAGCGGAACAATACTGGGGCGTGACCCACTCGGTGATGGCCATCGCCGCGGCGCTGCTGGCGCTGAGCCGGTTCACCGGCAAAACCCATGTCATGGTCAACTGGATCTTCAACAATCGCCTGGCCCCGGAGGCCGAAAATGCCGTTGGCATGCTGATCAAGAATCTTCCCTGTGCCGCGCGGATGGAGAATTTCAGAACCGTGCGGGAGCTGCTGGAATCGGTCCGGGAACAGGTGGCCGAAGGGATTGCCCACAGCACCTATGACTTCATGAGCGAACATTATCAGGCATATCTGGACGACTGCATGGAGGTTAACCTCCAGCTGGGCATCAACGGGGACGAACTGGATGCGCTGAAGCCCACGCTGGTTCCGCTGCAGGATGAATTCTCCGCGGCGGGAGCCCGGCTCGAGCTGGAGCTGCTGGAAAACGAATACGGAGACGGCGGATTTGACTCCGAAATGGAATATGCCGAAGGGATCTTTGACGCGGAACAGATTGCGGCCTTCCATGATCTGTATATCCGCATCCTGGAGGGGATGATCCACAGGACGCTGGAGGAGTCAATCCCCGGAGGGACCCGGACATAATCAGGGACAAAACCATCGTATATACAGGAAGGTGGGAAGGACAGGATGTGCCGAATCAGGTTCCGTATCCGGGCGGGGTTCCTGGGAATGCTGCTCGCCGCGCTGCTGATCGGAGCGCTGCATTTGCCGGGTTCAGCCGCCGGGGCAGGCCCGGAGGAACGCTCCGTGCGGGTGGGATACTATGAAAACGAGGTGTTCCAGGAAGGCGCCCGGGATGGCGCGGTAAAAACCGGGTATGCCTATGAATACCTTCAGAAGCTGTCCGAATACACCGGATGGAAGTATCAGTATGTGTACGGCGAATTCGGCGAGCTGTATCAGATGCTGACGGAGGGGAAAATCGATTTTCTGGCCGGCCTGGCCCGACAGGAGGATCGGGAGAAGCTGATCGGATATCCCGACGAACCCATGGGCACGGAGAGCTATCTTCTTGTCTGCCACGACGCGGACGCCTCCCTGACCTCCGATCCGGCCACCCTGAACGGAAGAAAAATCGGCGTGCTAGAAAGCGCCATGGCTGCCGCGCTGCAGGTGTTTCTGCAGCGCCAGGGGATCCGGGCGGAAGTTCGGTTCTTCCAGGATTACGCCCCCCTGTTCGCGGCCTTCGACCGGGGAGAGATTGACGTTCTTGCCGCGGAGGGGGACGGAGCCTATGGGCGGGAGCACGCCCGGTTGCTGTACTCTTTCGGCGTATCGGATTATTACCTCTGCGTCAGCAGGTCCCGGCCGGATCTGCTGGAGCGGCTGAACGAGGCCCAGGCGGAGCTTGCCTTGAATGAGCCGAACTTTTTCTACTTCCTTCGCAGCAAGTATTATCCCTCCAGCATCTTCAGCCGGGAGCTGTCCGGAGCGGAGAAGGAATGGCTTTCCTCCCATACGGAGCTGCATGTCGGGTATCTGAACCATTATCTTCCCTACAGCGATACGGGAGAGGACGGGAAGCCCAACGGCCTGGTGAAGGATCTTGTTCCGCGGCTGCTGGAGAAGCTCGGCCTGGAGAGGCTCCGGGCTTCCTATACAGGATATGACAGCTATGACCGGATGGTTGCCGCGCTGGGAAGCGGAGAAATCGATACCGCGTTCCCGGTGGGCGGCGGGCTGTTCTATCTGGAGGAAAGCGGCGTGTTTCAGTCCACGCCGGTGGTCTCCACCGTCACGGAGCTGGTTCACAAGGGAGAATACACCGAGGAGACCGTGAAGCACTTCGCCGTGAACGGAAACAACGGCATGCAGCGCTGCTTTGTGCTGACCTACTATCCCGGGGCGGAGATCTCCTTCTATCCCTCCATTGATGACTGCCTGAAGGCTGTCAGCGAGGGGAAGGCCTGCTGCACAACCCTCAACGGACTTCGGGCCAATGATATTCTGCGAAACAGAAAATACAGCAACCTTTCCCTGCTGCAGACATCGCACAATGACGACCGGTGCTTCGGAGTCCGCGGCGGGAACGCGGGACTGCTGCGCCTGCTGAACCGCGGAATCAGCGTGCTCGGCTCGGACTACGCGCAGAATCTGGCCTTCCGGTATACGGGACAGCTGTATTCCGTCACGGCTCAGGATTTTATCCTTGAGAATATGCCCTTCTTCGGCAGCTTCCTCCTCGGGGCGGCCTCCCTGGTGATTCTGTTTCTGATCCGCGACCGGAAACGGTCGAAGCGGGAACTGAACCATGAGGCCATGGCACGCAGTGCGCTGGAGCAGGCCAACGCGGAACTGGAAGAAAGCAGGCAGGCCAAGCAGAACGAGCTGGAGGAGCGCATCACCCTGCAGGAGAAGCTGCTGGAGCAGCAATCCCGCCGGGAGCAGCAGGACCGGATGATCACCGCCATGGCGTCCGACTACCGGTGCGTATACCATGTGGATCTGGATCAGAACGACGGCGTCTGCTACCGGGCGGACCCCACCGATCCGGAGCAGACCCCCGAAGGCGTTCACTTCCGCTATCTGGAGCGCTTTACCTGGTATGCGGAGCACGCGGTCGAAGAAAGCTATCGGGAGGATTTCCTGCGCTTTATCGATCCGGATCATGTGCGCCGGGCCCTGGAGAGTGAGCCCATCATTGCCTACCGATACCTGGCCCGGCGCGGGGGAAAGGAATATTACGAGATGATCCGCATGGCCGGCGTCCGGCACGCGGAGGACCGGGACGATCATCTGGTTCACGCGGTGGGCCTCGGCCTGACGGTGATTGACAACGAGATGCGGGAAACGCTGGCCAAAAACCGGGCGCTGGCGGAGGCGCTGGAGGCGGCGGAGCAGGCGAACAGGGCCAAGACTGCCTTCCTGTCCAACATGAGCCACGAGATCCGGACACCCATGAACGCGATCATCGGCCTGGACAGCCTGGCGCTCCGGGATGAAACCCTGCCGGAAACCACCCGGGACTATCTGGAAAAGATCGGGGGAAGCGCGCGCCACCTGCTGGGGCTGATCAATGATATCCTGGATATGAGCCGGATCGAGTCCGGGCGTCTGGTCATCCGCAGGGAGGAGTTCTCCTTCAGCGGCATGCTGGAGCAGATCAACACCATGGTCATGTCCCAATGCGGGGAGAAAGGCCTGAAGTACGAATGTCAGGTGATCGGCGGCGTCAGCGACGCCTACATCGGCGACGACATGAAGCTGAAGCAGGTGCTGATCAACATCCTCTCCAACGCCATCAAGTTTACGGACGCCCCGGGCAGCGTGACGCTGATTGTGGAGCGCGCCGCCCAATATGAAAAGCAGTCCACAATCCGCTTCACGATCCGGGACACCGGAATCGGCATGGAGGCGGAATACCTTCCGAAGATCTTTGACGCCTTTTCCCAGGAGGACAGCAGCCGCAGCAGCAAATACGGCAGCACGGGGCTGGGCATGGCGATCACGAAGAGCATCGTTGAGATGATGAACGGCACCATTTCCGTTCAGTCCGAGAAGGGCCGGGGAACGGAGTTTACCGTGGTGATCCCGCTGACCAACAGCGACCGTCCGGAAGGGGCCGCTGACCGGCTGAATCCCGGGGAGATGAGGGTGCTGGTCGTGGACGATTCAGAGATCGATGCCGAGCATGCCCGGATCGTGCTGGATGAGGCCGGCGTCCAGGCGGATACCTGCCTGTCCGGAAGGGAAGCGCTGAAGATGCTGGAAGTTCAGCATACCAAGCATGAGCCCTACAATCTGGTGCTGCTGGACTGGAAAATGCCGGAAATGGACGGCGTGAAGCTGGCAGAGGAGATCCGGAAAAGGTACGACCGGGAAACCACGGTCATTATTCTGACGGCCTTCAACTGGGATGAGATCATGGACGAGGCGCTGCATGCGGGCGTGGACGGCTTCCTGGCCAAGCCTCTGTTCTCCTCCAATGTGATGGATGAGTTTGAACGCATCGCCCGGAAAAACAACTTGAGCCTGTATCGGGAGAAAAAGCGGGCCGACCTGAAGGGGCGACATATCCTGCTGGCGGAGGACGTGATGATCAATGCGGAGATCATGAAGGAAATCATCCGGATGCGGGAGGCGGAAATCGATCACGCGGAGAACGGCCGGCTGGCCGTGCAGAGGTTCGCCGAGAGCGAAATCGGCCATTATGACGCGATCCTGATGGACGTCCGCATGCCGGAGATGGACGGCCTGGAGGCCACCGCCGCCATTCGCGCCATGGACAGGCCGGACGCGAAGACGATCCCGATCATCGCCATGACCGCCAACGCCTTTGATGAAGATGTACAGCGCTCCCTGCAGGTGGGCATGAACGCCCATCTGTCGAAGCCGGTGGAACCGGAGCGCCTGTATGAGACGATGGAGGAACTGATCTGGGAAGCGGACGAACGGAAAAAGGAAAACGGATGATTTGAGCCACCGGAGGAAAAGACGGCCATGAAGGGACAGGAGGAGCAGAAGATGCCGAAGAATCCATCCAGGCTTCCGTTGCACACGAAGAAGCTTGTACTGATTGCGGACGATGAAATGATTAACCGGGAGATCCTGGGAGAACTGCTGAAGAACGATTACGAACTGATCTATGCGGCGGACGGCCGGGAGGCCGTGGAGCAGAGCCGAAGGCATCAGGAGTCGCTGGCGCTGATCCTGCTGGATCTGCAGATGCCGGTCATGACGGGCATGGTGGTGCTGAAGCTGCTGGCGGAGGACGCGGCGCTCTCCCGGATTCCGGTGATGGTCATGACCGCGGATCAGGAGGCGGAGGTGGCCTGCCTGGAGCTGGGAGCCCTGGATTTCATTCCCAAGCCCTATCCCCGCCGGGATATCGTGCTGGCCCGAATCCGCCGGATCATCGAGCTGTCCGAGGACCGCAAAATCATCCGAAGCACGGAGCGGGATCCGCTGACGGGGCTGTACAACCGGGAATACTTTTACAGCTATGCGGCCAGCTTTGACCAGCATCACAAGAGCGTTCCCATGGATGCCATCGTCGTGGATGTGAACCATTTCCATATTCTGAACGAGCGCTACGGCCGGGCCTACGCGGATCAGATGCTCCGGCGGATCAGCGGACTGCTTCGGGAGGCGGTCCAGGGATCCGGAGGCATCGTCTGCCGCCGCGAAGCGGATACCTTCATGATCTATTGCCCGCACCGGGAGGACTATCAGCGGATCCTGGACGACCTGTCCTCCCGGCTGGAGGATGAGGGAAACGCCATGAAGCGCGTCCGGCTCCGGATGGGGGTTTATCCCCGGGCCGACAAGGGAATCGATCTGGAGCAGCGCTTCGACCGGGCCAAGGCCGCGGCCGATACGGTGCGCAGCAACTATACGCAGAACGTTTCCTTCTATGATGAAAAGCTGCATGAAAGGGAACTGTTTTCCGAGCAGCTGGTGGAGGAATTCGATGCCGCCATCCGGGAAGGACAGTTCCGGGTTTACTATCAGCCCAAGTTCGACATCCGGCCGGAACAGCCCATTCTGAGCAGCGCGGAGGCGCTGGTACGCTGGCAGCATCCCCGACTCGGTCTGGTCAGCCCGGGCGTGTTTATTCCGCTGTTTGAGAGCAACGGGATGATCCAGAAGCTGGATCATTATGTCTGGAGGGAGACGGCGGCGCAGGTCCGGCGCTGGAAAGAAGAATACGGCCTTTCCGTGCCGGTATCCGTCAACGTTTCCCGCGTGGACATGTTCGATCCCCATCTAGTCGACACCTTTGCGGATCTGCTACGGGAAAACCGCCTGGAGCCGGAGGATCTGCTGTTGGAGATCACCGAATCCGCCTATACCGACGACGCGGATTTCATTGTGTCCGCGGTGAATGCCCTGCGGGAGATCGGGCTGAAGGTGGAAATGGACGATTTCGGCACGGGGTATTCCTCCCTCGGAATGATCTCCAACCTGCCCATCGACGCGCTGAAGCTGGATATGATGTTTGTCCGCAACGCCTTCAACGGAAACGGCGATGTGCGCATGCTCGAGCTGATTATCGACATCGCGGATTATCTGGGCGTGCCCGTGATCGCGGAGGGCGTGGAAACCCGGGAGCAGCTGGATGCCCTGAAGGCCATGGGCTGCGATATTGTGCAGGGGTATTACTTCTCCCGCCCGGTTCCGCCGGAGGAATTCAGCGCCTTTGTGGCGGAAAAGAAAAACCGGATGGAAGGCAGCGGCCCGGCCTCCGAGGCGCTGCCCGCCCGGAACGGCGCCCGGGCCCGTTTCGGCGGGGAGGCTCCGCAGGAGAAATCCGCCGGCATTCCGGAGAAAGCGGCAAAGTACGGGAAGAACGGAGAAAGCTCCGCTCCGGCCGTTAAAGCAGCGCATCCGGACGTTTCTGCTCCGGACGCGCCGCCGGAGACCGTATCCGGACAGCCCGAAGATTCCGGCACCGGCGCCTTCCTGATCCAGGCCCTGTCCCGGGATTATTACAGCATCTATCTGGTGAACACGGATAGCGACGAGTTCATCGAATACAGCCGCGGCGCCGGAAACCAGGAGTTTCAGGCGGAACGGAGAGGAAGCGGATTCTTCGAGAAATGCCGCAAGGAGGTGCGCCGCCTGGTTCATCCGGACGACCTGAAAAAGGCCCTCTCCGTCTGGGAGAAGGACCGGCTGATGGAGAAGACCGCGGGCGGCAAACCCTTCTCCGTGTCCTATCGGCTGATGTTTGACCGGAACCCGGTTCATATCTGCTGCAAGGTGATCCGGATTACGAATGCGGGGCACGAAGAGTATATCGTGATCGGCATCAGCAATACGGATGATCCGCTGCAGGGAGAGCAGGCGGAAGCGGCTACGTCCGGGACATCCCGTCCGGAAGCGTAACCGGGAGGAACACCGGATGCTCCTTCAGATGCTCGTTGGGCGTATGAAGGGTCAGCATCAGCGTTCCGTCCTTCGCCCGAAAAAGCATGCCATGGCCGCCGTCCCGGTCAAAGAGGGGAGGCAGCTGGGAGAAATGGCCGCGGACCCGCCCGGTGTCTGAAACGGCAAGCCCCTGGGTATATCCGGAGGCGGACAGGGAGGACCAGAGGCAGAGCAGCCGCCCGTCCTCCGCGCGCCAGAGGAAGGGACCGTCCGTCACATATCCCTCCATGCCGGAGGAATGACGCACCCGCCGGGCCCAGCCCGCCTCGGAAGCCCGGAACAGCAGCACCGGCTCTCCGGCGGGACCCCGGAGGTCCGCCCTCAGCGGCAGGGCCAGAATTTCCCCGTCCCCCGCCTGCACCCATTCATGGCAGAAAACCATCCAGGGCGTGCCGTCCGTGTCGACGTGAAAGGTGCCGTCCAGGCATTCCCAGGCGTCCGGGGTCACCGGGCCATCGGACCAGGGAACAAAGGGTCCCCGCGGCGAGTCCGCCCGGAGAATGGCCGTTCCGCGATGCCGGGATTCGCTTTTGAAACTGGCGAACATATACCAGGCATCCTTCCAGGGATGCACCTCCGGCGCCCAGTAGTTCCGATCCGCCCAGAAGGTTCCGTCGTTTTCAAAGCAGGGAAGGGGTCCCTCCCATTCCTGCAGATCCAGGCTGGTATATACATCAAAGCCGCTGGCCGGCCCCCAGCAGGTCGCCCCGCGGGTTCCGTACAGATAATAGATTCCGTCCCGCAGCAGCACAAACGGGTCACGAATGTTGATTTCCTCCGTGCGCATCGCGCGTCACCTCTCTTTCCCGGAGGAAATTATATCGCTGACCGCGCCGGGGAGCAAGCGCTTCCCGGCTTTTCCGGCACGGCGGAGCCATTCCGCCCCGGGGATGGAGAAGGGAGAACAGGATGATGACGATGGAAACGGGGGTTTCGTTTTCCTGCCGCAGCGACACGCTTCAGGGGGTTTATGACCGGGCGGAGAAAAAATGCCTGCAGAACCTGAAGTATTTCGGGGACGATCTGGTCCTGGTGGAGGGCGGCGGATATGAAAAGATCTGGCTGGAAACGCAGCCCATGGGCGGGGAAATGTACGCGCTGCGGAATCTGGAGGCTGCCGCGAACAACTGCCTGCTGTTCATGAAGCATCAGCGGGCGGACGGAAGGATCCCCGGCTCGATTCAGTGCACGGAGGGGCGGGTCGAAGCCCAGTTCAACAAATATCAGGGGTTCTGTTTCCCGTTTCATGCGCTGAATCTGTATTACCTGACGGGGGAGAGCCGGGAATACCTGCTTCAGCTGCAGGACACGCTGCGCCGCTTCGACGAATGCCTGTGGCGCACCCGGGACAGCAACGGGGACGGGCTTCTCGAATCCTTCTGCGTATACGACACGGGGGAGGATCTGGCGCTGCGCTATGGGGATGCCCCGTGCTGGTGGACGGAGGACGAACCGCCCCGGGGATACCGCGTCGTCCCCATGGCCAGCATGGACGTGACGAGCTGGAGCTATGCCTGCCGGGATACCCTGGCCCGGATCAGCCGGATCCTGGGCGACGGGCGGGAGGAGGAATGGCGCGAAAAGGCGGCCCGGGTCGCGGAAACGCTGCGAAGCGGACTATGGGATGAGCGGCGGGGTGCCCTCTTTGACCGCGACCGGAACGGAAACCGGATCGACATTCTGTGCCACAACACGCTGCGCTGCATGTACTGGGGCTCCGTTTCCCAGGACATGGCGGACCGGTTCGTGAAGGAGCATCTGCTGAATCCGCGGGAATTCTGGACGCCCTTCCCCCTGCCGAGCGTTTCAGTCAGCGATCCGGCCTTCCGCAACCGGCCGGAAAACAACTGGAGCGGACAGCCGGAGGGGCTGACCTGGCAGCGGGCCATTCTGGCGCTGGAGAACTATGGATATCATTCCCTGGTCGGAAAGCTGGAGCAAAAGCTGATCCAGACCATCGCGGAGAACGGATACCGTTTCCCCCAGCAGTTTGATCCCTTCACCGGCCGGGCTTCCCTGGTGCACGCCGTGACCCATCAGCCGGTCCGGGAAGACAGCGGGGAGCCCATCCAGGACGCCTACGGCCCCACGATGCTGGCGGCGCTGGAGTATATTGCCCACCGGTACGGCATTCATCCGCATCTGGGAGAGGTCTGGTTCAGCCTGGGAAGCGGCGAACCCTGCGAATATGACGCGTCCTTCTGCGGCCGGCGCTACGCGATCCGGAACAACGGTTCCTCGGCGGAAATCCGGGCGGACGGAAAAACGCTGGGGCGTTTCCCCTGCGGGCAGCGCATCGTTACGGACGCCCGGGGCCGCCTCCTGCGGCGCGTTCCCATCGAATAAAAAAAGGACCGAAGGGGGGGGGAGACCGCCTCCGCCTTCGGTCCTTTGTCATTTGGGGCAAAGCCCTGCCCCACCGGGAATTCAGTCCTGAACCCCGGCGGGAATGGCCTTGCGCGACGCCTGATAAACCAGCATTCCCAGAATACCGCAGCTGATGATTTCGCCGATTCCGACGGTGATCATCAGGGGCAGGAAGCCGGAACCGCTGAGCGTGGTCCCGGTGAAGGGAATGGGGAGGGAGACATCCGGCACGCCGTAAACATAAATCAGCACGAGGGGAACAATCAGCATATTGCTGATCACCGGGGGAATCCAGGCCAGCGCGGGCTTTTTCCGCAGCAGGCGGGTTCCGATGGCGCCCAGCAGGGTGGCCAGGCTGCCGAAAACCACGTCCAGGGCGGCACACCCGGTCAGCAGATTTGCCAGAACGCATCCGACGGTCAGGCCGGGAATGGCGGGGGTCAGCAGGCAGGGCAGAATGGTCAGGCATTCGCTCAGGCGCACCTGAATCGCGCCGCTCGCCAGCCCCACCGCGCTGGACACGTAGGTCAGGACCACATAGAGGGCCGCAATGATTCCGCCGTAGACAACTTTCGTGGTAACCGAGTTCTTCATGGGAAACACACCATCCTTTAGTTTTGTTTTAGGTGAGGAAGGTCTCGAACTCACCGTGCGCGAAACGCGCGCAGGCGTCATTATAGGGGATTCCGTTCCATTTGGCAACCGGAAAAAGCAATACGCCGCAAAAAAAGGAGCAGATCGGGAAGATCTGCTCCGGATTGATTTCCGGGATCAGTCGATCACCGTCAGACGCCAGGGCTTCGCGGTGTCCGTAGCCACGGTGCACTGCCCGTTCTTCCGGGTCACCGTATATTCCGCATCGGGCGTTCCGTCCGGCGCGGGAATCTGCAGGGAGAAGCTTTGCCCTTCGGCCAGACCGTAGGCGCGGAGCTCGACCTCCTTCGCGAAGTCATATTCCGCACGGCTGTCGCAGGCGCCGACCGGGAGCACCGTACCGCCCCGGACAAAGAGGGGCAGGGACAGGAAGTCATAGGTTTCCTTCCGCCAGCCGCCGCCGACGACCTTCTCGCCGGTCAGCAGATGATACCAGGTGCCCTCCGGCAGATAATAGGTGACCTCGCCCTTCGGATCAAAGACGGGGGCTACCAGAATCCGGTCTCCCAGCATGTACTGCCGGTCGAGATAATCGCAGGCGGGATCCTCCGGGAACTCCAGCATCATGGGGCGCATCATGGGCATGCCGCATTCGTGGGCCTCCACAGCCGTCCGGTACAGATAGGGCATCAGGGTGCACTTCAGCTTCGAGAACTTCCGGACCACGTCCACGCTTTCCTCATCGAACAGCCACGGCACCCGATAGCTGGAGGAGCCATGGAGCCGGCTGTGGCTGGACAGCAGACCGAAGGCGGCCCAACGCTTGTACACATCCGCGGGTGCGGTGGACTCAAAGCCGGAAATATCATGACTCCAGAAGCCGAAGCCGCTGTGGCTCATGCTCAGGCCGGCGCGCAGGGTCTCCGCCATGGAGACATAGGAGGCGCTGTTGTCGCCGCCCCAGTGCACGGGGAACTGCTGGCAGCCGGCGGTGGCGCTGCGGGCGAAGAGAATCGCCTGCCCCTCGCCCTTTTCCCGCTTCAGCAGATCGAAAACCATCTGATTGTACAGGAAGGTATAGTAATTGTGCATCTTCAGCGGATCGGAGCCGTCATAATAGACCACGTCCCGCACGGGAATGCGTTCGCCGAAATCGGTCTTCAGGCAGTCAATGCCCTGATCGAGAACCACCTTCAGCTTCGCGCAGTACCAGTCCCGGGCGGCGGGGTTGGTCACATCCAGAATGGCCATGCCGGCCTGCCACAGATCCGTCTGCCAGACGGAGCCGTCCGTCTTTCGGATGAAATACCCGTTCTTCATGCCCTCGGCAAAGAGGGGAGAGGCCTGCCCCACGTAGGGATTGATCCAGCAGCAGAGCTTCAGCCCGCGGTCGTGATACCGCCGGAGCATGGCCTCCGGATCCGGGAAAACGGCCGGATCCCAGGTGAAATCGCACCAGTTGTAGCCCTGCATCCAGTAACAGTCGAAATGGAAAACGCTGAGGGGTATATCCCGTTGCGCCATGCCGTCGATGAAGGATGTCACGGTTTTTTCATCGTAATCGGTCGTGAAGGAGGTGGAGAGCCAGAGCCCGAAGCTCCAGGCGGGGGGCAGGGCAGGACGCCCGGTCAGGGCGGTGTACAGGTTCAGCGTTTCCCGGGGAGTTCCGCCGTAGATGACATCATAGACCAGCTTTTCCCCGGGCACGGAGAACTGCACCCGCTCAACCTTTTCGCTGGCGACCTCGAAGGAAACCTCGGAGGGATCCTCCACAAAGACGCCGTAGCCCCGGTTGGTCATATAGAAGGGAATGTTCTTGTAGGCCAGCTGGCTGGCGGTTCCGCCGTCCGCGTTCCACATGTCAACGGACTGACCGTTTTTGACATACGCGGTAAAGCGCTCGCCCAGGCCATAGACGTTTTCGCCCACCGCCAGATCCAGCGAATCAATCATATAGCTCTTTCCGTGCCTCTGGATGGAGGCGGGCTCTCCGTCCTCCTCCAGCGCCCGGGCCATTCCCCGGAAGCCGCTGCCGGTGAGCCGGCAGCCGTCCCTGCCCAGGAACTCCACGCCCCAGGCGCCGGTCCGGGGAACGCGAACCGTCAGATCGCCGCTGCGCAGGGAGGCGAAATCCTCCTGCAGGCAGATTTCCGGAGAGACCGGCTCCTCCCGGGTCTGAAACCAGGGGCCGGGATCCGCGGCTCCCGCAAAATGGGTCACGCTGACGCGGATGATATTCTTCCGCGGGGCGGAGAAACGCACTTCCAGCGTTCCGCCCGCCAGCACATCCCCGCGGCCGCGCACGGGAACCCCGGAGGCCAGAAGAACCAGATCCTGCCCATCCTGCCAGGCGCGGACGCACTGGGTTGCGTAGACCATCTGATATCCAAGGCGCGTCAGCCAGTAGCCATTGGTAAATTTCATTTTCGTTTTCCTCCCACCATCAAACGAATCAGTTCCACAGCGGCGCGGGATACAGTCCCTGCTCCTGAAGCGACTTCAGCGCTTCCCGGACCTGGGGCTTGTCCTGCTGATAGGTCACGCCCCACCAGCGATCTCCGCTGCGAAGCACCTGAACCGTGGCCTTTTTCTCCTCCAGCAGTTCATTGACCGCAAAGGGAAGGAAGAACTCAGCCTTCAGCGGATTGGAGGGCAGTTCCGTTTCCAGAAAGGTGCGGAAACGGGCGGAGAGCTCTCCGAGCAGGGAGGGGGTAAAGCCCCACATGTTCATGGAGACCGGGCTGTCCGGGGGAAGAAGCCGGTAGGTTTCCCCGTCCTCGGTATACAGCGGGCCGTCGCTGCTGGCGATGATATGGGTGCGCTCATGAATGTCCTTCAGCGTACCATCCGGATTCGTTTCACAGACGCCCCGGGAAACATGACCGTTTTCCGTCAGGGTATTTTTCAGGGAATAGGCCACCATCATGTAGCGATACAGTTCATCGTCCCGGGCGCCCTTCAGGGCCTCGTAAGCCTGCCGGAAGGCGTGGGGGCCGTAATAGTCATCCGCGTTGATCACGGCAAAGGGCGCATCGATCAGGCTTTCGCAGCAGAGGACGGCGTGCCCGGTGCCGAAGGGCTTCGTGCGGCCTTCCGGCGCAGTGAATCCGGCGGGAAGGGCATCCAGTTCCTGAAAGGCATACCGCACCTCCATATGGGGGGCGATGCGATCGCCCACCAGACGCCGGAAATCCGCTTCAATCGCGTGCTTGATCAGAAAGATCACCCGCCGGAAGCCGGCGCGCCGCGCGTCGAACACGCTGTAATCCAGAATGGTTTCTCCATCGGGACCCACGGGATCCATCTGCTTCAGCCCGCCGTAACGGCTGCCCATTCCCGCAGCCATAATGACCAGAATCGGTTCGTTGGACATGTTTTCATCTCTCCTTATTTGTGATAGAGCTTGTGGCTCTGATAAGCCGCGTCGCAGGTCAGGTTCAGGCCCAGCCTGCGGAAGGTGTTGTCATCCACCGCGGGAAGGATGACCGTGGAATGCGCCTCGCAGCCCTTCAGCATGGGGAGCATGGTCAGCGCCCGGGCTGCCGTGGGATTCATGGCGGCGGAAACCGACAGCGCCACCAGCACCTCATCGGAGTGCAGCCGCGGATTGTGATTTCCCAGATAATTGCACTTCAGCCCCTGCACGGGTTCGATCACGTTGGGGGAGATCAGCAGCGTTTGCTTGTCAATGCCTCCCAGCTTCTTCACCGCATTGAGCACCACCGCGGCCGAGGGACCCAGCAGGCCGGTGGTTTTTCCGGTGACAATCTGTCCGTCCGGAAGCTCGATGGCCAGCGCGGGCAGCCCGGTCAGCTCCGCCTTGGCCCGGGCGGCGGCGATCACCGGGCGAAGCTCGTCCCCGATATTCAGATTCTTCATCAGAAGATGAATCTTTTCGCTTTCCTCCTTCGCGGCATGCCCCTGCATCCAGGAGCAGCGGGCGGCGTAATACCGGCGGAGAATCTCCTTCCGGGCCGCCTCCTGGCAGACCTCATCATCGGAGATGCAGAAGCCCGCCATGTTCACGCCCATATCCGTGGGGCTTCGGTAGGGAGAATAGCCCCACATCCGCTCAAACAGGGCGTTCAGGACGGGGAAAATCTCAATGTCCCGGTTGTAGTTCACCGTGGTCTCCCCATAGGCATCCAGATGATAGGGATCGATCATGTTGACATCGGAAAGATCCGCCGTGGCCGCCTCATAGGCCACGTTGACCGGATGCTTCAGGGGAAGATTCCAGATGGGGAAGGTTTCAAATTTGGCATAGCCGGCCCGGATGCCCCGGAGGTTTTCCTGATAAACCTGGGACAGGCAGGTGGCCATCTTTCCGGAACCGGGGCCGGGAGCGGTGACCAGGATCAGGGGACGGGAGGTTTCCACATAGTCATTGCGGCCGAAACCCTCGTCCGAGACGATGTGATCCACATCGGTGGGATATCCTTCGATCGTATAATGCCGGAAGGTCCGGATTCCCAGCGAGTTCAGCCGCTGCTCAAAGGCGACGGCAGCGGGCTGGAAGGCATACCGGGTCAGCACGACGGAGCCCACGTAAAGACCGATGCCGCGGAAGGCGTCGATCAGGCGGAGCGTATCCGCGTCATAGGTGATGCCCAGATCCCCCCGGACCTTGCTTTTTTCAATGTCGTCGGAATTCAGCACGATCAGGATCTCCTCCTGATCCTTCAGGCGGAGCAGCATCTGCACCTTGCTGTCCGGCTGAAAGCCGGGCAGCACCCGGCTGGCATGGTAATCGTCAAAGAGCTTTCCTCCAAGCTCGAGATAAAGCTTGCCTCCAAATTTCTGAATCCGCTCCAGAATATGCTCCGATTGCATCCGGGTATACCTGTCATGATCAAACCCGATTTTCATGCGCGCCTCCCAAGCCTGTTTTCAGCATAAAGGATATTCCGGACCGGACAGGAAAGAAGGGGGTGACGGATCCGCCCCGCCGGAAACAACAACGCATTCTATTTTATTCGGTGCGGGGACGAAGGTCAAGATTTTCTCTTGCATTTTGGAGAAAAACACAGTATACTTTGCCATGCCGCGAGTGCGATGACGATTGGGTCCTGTGCGATCCATCGATGTGAACCCTGTCAGGTCCTGACGGAAGCAGCAGTAAGCGTTGGATGGGTGTGCTGCGGGGTTGCCCGGTCTGAGCGCTGGCGGTTTTTTTGTTGTTTTTTATGGGCGGGCTTTCCCATCTCCGGGCGGGCTATGGTATACTGATCTGGTTCCGCCCCGGAAGGGCGAAACGCAATACGACAGGCTGGAGGAAAAAAGCAGATGGAACTGGATCTGATTCGCAGCGCGGACCCCGAGGTGGCGGAGGCCATCGAGCTGGAACTGAACCGGCAGAGGACGCATATCGAGCTCATCGCCAGCGAGAACTTTGTTTCTCCCGCGGTGATGGCCGCCATGGGAACCTGCCTGACCAACAAATATGCCGAGGGCTATCCGGGAAAGCGCTATTACGGCGGATGCCAGTTTGTGGATATCGCGGAGAATCTGGCCCGGGACCGGGCCTGCCGCCTCTTCGGCGCGGAGCATGCCAACGTCCAGCCGCACAGCGGCGCCCAGGCGAACATGGCGGTCTATTTTGCCATGCTGAAGCCCGGCGATACGGTGATGGGACTGAGCCTTTCCAACGGGGGCCATCTGACCCACGGCAGCCCCGTGAATATGAGCGGCGCCTATTTCCGCTTCGTGCCCTACGGCGTCAGCCCCGAAACGGAGACCATTGATTATGACGACGTTCGCCGGATTGCTCTCGAATGCCGGCCGAAGATGATCGTGTCCGGCGCCAGCGCCTATCCCCGGGTGATCGACTTCGCGAAGCTGAAGGAGATCGCGGACGAGGTGGGCGCCCTGCTGATGATCGACATGGCGCATATCGCGGGCCTGGTGGCGGCCGGCGAGCATCCGAGTCCCGTGCCGTACGCGGATTTCGTTACCACCACAACCCACAAGACGCTTCGGGGACCCCGGGGCGGCATGATCCTGTGCCGGGAGGAATACGCCAAAGCGATCGACAAGGCGATTTTCCCCGGCACCCAGGGCGGCCCGCTGGAGCATATTATCGCGGCCAAGGCCGTGTGCTTCGGCGAAGCCCTGAAGCCCGAATTCAGGGCCTATCAGCACCAGATCATCCTGAACGCCAAGGCCATGGAGGAGCAGTTCCGGGAGGAGAAGGTACGGATGGTCTCCGGCGGCACGGACAACCATCTTCTGCTGCTGGACTTCACCGGCACGGAGATGACCGGGAAGCTGATGGAAACCCTCCTCGAGGAGGCGAACATTACCACCAACAAGAATACGGTTCCCAACGAGACCCGGAGCCCCTTCGTGACCAGCGGGCTTCGCGTCGGAACCCCTGCGGCCACCAGCCGCGGCCTGAAGGAGCCGGAAATGAAGCAGGTTGCCGCCTGGATTGCGCGGGTGCTGCGGGAAGGCGAGGCCGCGGTTCCCGAAATCAGGAAGCAGGTGGAGGATCTGATGGCCCATTATCCCCTGTATGCATAAACGTCCGGAAGACCAGCCGGCGGACGATCTGTCCGCCGGTTTTTTCTGCTTTTTCCGGCCGCTGCTTTTTCCGCGGGAGGGAAGTTTTTGTAGTACAAAAAGACAAAAAAAGTGCAATTTCGTCAAAAAATATGAAATTCTTCCCGAATTTGATATGGTTTTTGGATCCAATGCATGTTATAATCAATCAGAACTGTAGGACAACGTGCGGTTACATTGAACAAGAAAGGGACTGACGGAAGGAACTCAGCGACAAACCGATTCAGCCATTGACTTATAATGCCTTCGTTTAAGAGGAACCGTTCAAATATCGGGGAAAGGAGAATCCAAGTGAGCAACACCAGAAAGGAAGAAGCCGGAAAGCTGCGGATTATCTCGTTGGGCGGCGTGGACGAAATCGGAAAGAACATGACCGTCTTTGAATATGAAGATGATATCATCATTGTGGACTGCGGAAGCGTATTCCCCAAGGAGGACATGCTGGGCGTGGATCTGGTGATTCCGGACATCACCTATCTGCTGAGCCGGAAGGACCATATCCGCGGATACCTGTTTACGCACGGGCATGAGGATCATATCGGAGCGACGCCTTATATTCTGAAACAGATTCCCTCCCATATCTACGGCACGAAGCTGACCATGGCGCTGGTGGATCTGAAACTGAAGGAATACCGGGTGGAACATGTCCCGATTCATGTGGTCAAGCCACGGGACGTGGTGCAGCTGGGCTGCTTTACCTGCGAATTCATTCATGTCAGCCATTCGATCGCCGGCGCCTGCGCCATCGCCATTACCTGCCCTGCGGGAACCGTGATCGTCAGTGGCGACTTCAAGATCGACTATACGCCCATCGATGGGCAGGTGACGGATCTGCAGACCCTGGCAGGGTACGGGGAGCGGGGCGTCATGGCGCTCCTGTGCGAATCCACCAATGTGGAGCGCTCCGGATATACCATGAGCGAAATGAAGATCGGCGAGACCTTCGACAAAATGTTTGCCCAGGCGGAGGGCCGCGTGATCGTGGCCATGTTCGCCAGCAACATTCATCGCATGCAGATGGTGATTGACAACGCCATCCGGTACGGACGCAGGATCTGCTTCATCGGACGCAGCATGGTGAATGTCAGCCGGGTGGCCATGAGCATCGGCGAGCTGACGATTCCGGAGGACTGGCTGATTGACATGGACATGCTGGACCAGATTCCGGACAACGAGCTGCTGGTGCTGACCACGGGAAGCCAGGGCGAACCCATGGCGGGCCTGACCCGCATGGCCTACGCGGAACACCGGAAGCTGCAGATCCGGCAAAGCGACATGGTCATCATCTCCGCGACCCCCATTCCCGGCAATGAAAAATTCATCTCCCGGGTGATCAACCAGCTCTACCGGCTTGGCGCCACGGTGGTATACAGCACGCTGGCCGAGGTTCATGTTTCCGGACACGCCTGCCAGGAAGAGCTGAAGCTGATGCATGCCCTGGTAAAGCCGAAATATTTCATCCCCGTGCACGGGGAGTACAGGATGCTTTGGCAGCACGCCGTGCTGGCGGAAAGCATGGGAACCGAAAGTCAGAATATCGTGATCCCCGAGCTGGGCCAGGTGATCGAGATGAATATGAACGAACTGGCCCTGGGCGAGCAGGTGCCCACCGGCGGAATCCTGGTGGACGGCCTGGGCGTCGGCGACGTGGGGAACGTGGTGCTGCGGGACCGGAAGCATCTGAGCCAGGAAGGGCTGCTTGCCATTGTGATCGTCATCGACCGGGACGACGCGAAGCTGGTCAGCGGACCCGATATCGTCAGCCGCGGATTCATCTATGTCCGGGAGAACGAGGACATTATCGACAATACCCAGGAGCTGGTGCGGGAGATCCTGAGCCAGAACAGCCTGGCGGGCGAGAACTGGGCCAACCTGAAGAATATCATCAAAGACGAGGTGCATAATTACATCTTTGAAAAGATCAAGCGGAATCCCATGATCCTGCCCATCATTCTGGATGTATGATCTTGACGGAATCGTTACAGAAATGTTATGATTTCGGGGAGGAAATATTTCCTCCCTCTTATGCTTTTTGGAGGTGGATGATGGAATATTCAGCGGCATACCGGCTGGCGGATGAGATCCGGCAGAGCGAGGAATACAGAACCTATCACCAGCTGAAGGATGAGGTGATGGGCGACGAAACCGTGGCTGCCCTCCTTCGGGAATACCGGCGGATGCAGGTGACCCTGCAGATGAACATGATGGCCGGAAAGGAGAACGATGCCGAGGAGATCCAGCGCTTTTCCGCGCTGAGCACGCTGCTGATGGGAAAACCGGAGGTCAGCCAGTTTCTGCTGGCGGAGATGCGCCTTCAGCAGACCATGGCGGATCTTGTGAAAATAATCACGGACGCGACGGGGCTGGATATCCAGCTGCCGGGATGAGGATCGGAAAGGTGAAAAACAGAGAGGAAGAGACGACCTATCGCAGCATCTACCGGGAACGGGAATACGGGGGATACTGGTACAGCGCGGCATGGAAGATCCTCCGGCCGATTCTGGTCAGCCTGACGGTGGGCGTGATTGTGGTCGGCCTGCTGATGTCCCTCTGGAACAGGCTGTACAGGGAGTACGCCGGGCCCGTGGACGCGAAGGACGATCAGGAAATTCTCTTTGCCATTGAAAGCGGACAGAGCCTGACCCGGGTGGCCAACAACCTGGAGAAGGCCGGGCTCATTCGCAGCAAAAGCGTCTTCAAGTATTACTGCGATTTTGCAGGGATGGGACAGAAGCTGCAGATCGGCCAGTACAGCCTGAAGAAGACGATGAGCATGGCGGAGATCGCCGATCAGCTGACGACGGGGGACGGTAATCCGCTGGTGCGGAACATTACCCTGATTCCCGGCGAATCCATCGAGGAATTCGCTGCCAAGCTGGTCCGGGACGGCGTGCTGGAAAGCGGGGAGACCTTCCTGAACCTTTGCCGGACGGGGGAGGAATTCCGGGATTACTACTACATTGCGGACGTACTGTCCCAAAAGAACGCTCCGGACAGGAAATATATCCTGGAGGGTTACCTTGCGGCGGATACCTATGAGGTTTATGTCACGGCGACGGAGAAGGATATCATCCGGAAGCTGCTGAGCCAGACGGAGGCGCTTTTCCCTGCGGAGCTGCAGGAGCAGGCGGAGGAGCAGGGAATGACGATGGATCAGGTTCTGACCCTGGCCAGCCTCATCGAGAAGGAAGCCGGAGCGAATGATTTCGCCAAAGTCAGCGCCGTGTTCCATAACCGCCTGAAGGCGGGAATGAAGCTGGAGAGCGACGTCACCATCCACTATATCACCGGAATCCGGAAGATGGCCCTGGAGGAGCAGGATCTGAAGGAAAAGAATCCATACAATACCTATGTTGTCAGCGGCCTGCCGGCGGGACCGATCTGCAGCCCCTCCGGAGCAGCCATCCGGGCTGCCCTGAATCCGGATCCCCTGTATACGGCGGAAAACTATCTGTTCTTCTGCGCCAAGAATCCCGAAAGCGGAGAGCTGTATTTTTCCCGGACGCTGGCGGAGCATGAGCAGGCTGTCGCAATCTACGCACCGCTGTGGAAACAGTACGATCAGAGCAGAGGCATTCAATAAACGGGCCGGTGACGCTTTCCGGGAGAAAGCATCCGGGACGGGCAGGAGGAACAAATCAACATGTCAGGATATATTTCAGACGCCGTGATCCGGAGATTACCCATCTATTACCGGCATCTGAGGGAGCTGGAGAGGGAAGACGTAAAACAGATCTCCTCCCAGGAGCTGGGAGATCGGATGCAGATGACGCCTTCCCAGATCCGGCAGGACATCAACAGCTTCGGCGGAGCGGGACGGCAGGGATACGGATATCAGGTTCAGGAGCTGAAACAGCATATCCGGGAAATCATGGGGCTGGATCAGGAGCATCGGATGGTTATCATCGGCGCCGGACGCATGGGACAGGCTGTCGCCAATTACGCCAGCTTCTCCCGGGAGGGATTCCGGACGCTGGCCATGTTCGACGTGGACGGGGAGAAAGTTCGCCAGGAACCCGGGATGATTCCGGTCTATTATGCCTCGGAGATGGAAGAGAGGATCCGCTCCCTGAAGCCGCAGATCGCCGTGCTGGCGATTCCGGCGGAGGAAGCCCAGAAAACACTGGACCGGGTCTATGCCTGCGGCATTCGCGCGGTGTGGAATTTTGCCCCGGTGGATCTTGCCTATGAAAAGGACATGGTGGTTGTCAATCTTCATCTGAGCGATTCGCTGCATACGCTCAGCTATCTGATGCATCAGAAGAATGGATGACGAATGGCGAGAATCAAGAGATACGACCTGTATGAGGGCGACGGGGAAGTCATTGGCGGAGAAAGCTGGAAGGAATCGCGGGATCCGCTGCCGGGAAAGCGCCCCCTGGGACGGGAGGAAGATCTCCGGGAACGCGACGAGGCGGCGCGCGCGGCGCAGGCTACCCACCGGCACTATTTTCCGGAAAACGAGGAGCCTGCGGAGGATTCCGAAGCTCCCATGCCCCTGTTTGACGATTTCGACCGATATGAACCGGTCCTCCCGGAGCGGAGCCGCGGCCGGAAGAAAAAAAGGCTGAAGCATCGCGGCGCGTGGATGGCCTGCGCGCTCCTTTCCCTGACGGGAATTCTGTTCTGCGCATGGCTGGTGATTCCGCAGGTGACCGGCAGCACCTACCGTTTCCTGCCCAATGTGGGCTTTGCCAACGGAGCGCTGCTTCCAATGAACCCGGGGACCTGGGAAGACTTTCAGGCCTGCGCGAAGGAAATTTACACGGACCGGATCTATCCGGGCGTCTATATTGACGGCCTGCATGTGGGCGGCATGACCCGGGAGGAAGCGGAACAGGCGGTGAGCGCCCGCGCCGATATGGAAGGGTTCGATTTTGACCTGACGATCACGGTCGGAAACCAGAGCTGGCACGTGACGCCGGATCGGGTTCCGGTGAGCCGAAACGTTTCGGAAATCGTCGCGGACGCCTGGAGCCAGGCCCGCGGAAATACGGCCGGCCTGCGCGGAAGCGGAAAGACGCCCTTCCAGGAACGGGTGGACCGGGCCTCGAACCTGCGCAGCTTTCCGGTCAGCCTGACCACGGTCAAGAGCTGGGACCATCAGGCACTGAAGAGCTTCTGTGAGGGCATTTCCAACTATGTGAACCGGGAGCCGGTGAACAGCATGGTCGCGTCCTTTGATTTCGGGACGAAGACCTTCACCTTTACGGAGGATCAGCCCGGCGCCTATCTGGATCCGGAAATCATTTATGAAAAGACGGCAGCGATGCTGGACGGAGAGGATTACTTCAACTCCATCTTCCTGACGCCGGAGAAGATTCTGGCCGACGTGACGAAGACGGAACTGATGAACAGCTTCGGACTGATTTCGTCCTATACCACGCAGACGACCAGCAACCGGAACCGGAACACCAACATCCGGCTCAGCGCGGAAGCCATCAACGGCATCACCGTCCTTCCGGGAGAGATCTTCAGCTTCAACGGAACGACGGGAGAGAGGACGGCGGAGAAGGGCTATCTGCCCGCGGCGGCCATTTCCGGCGGACAGAGCCGGGACGAGATCGGCGGCGGGGTTTGCCAGACGAGTTCCACCCTGTTCAATGCGGTGGCCCGGGCCAATCTGGAGATTCTGGAGCGCAGTCCGCACGCCTGGCCTTCCAGCTATGTGGAAAAAGGCTTCGATGCCACGGTTAACTGGCCTGGGCTGGACTTCAAGTTCAGAAACAATACGGACTGGCCGATCTTCCTGATCGCTGCCTATGCGGACCGCAGGGTGTCCGTCAGCGTATACGGCATGAGCCTGGGCGTGGACACCAGCATCGACCTGGAGAGCGTGACCACCAAAACGATCCCCCAGCCGGAGGGAACCAATTACATCATCAACGGGGAACTGTCCCCCGGGGAAACCAAAAAGACCGTCACGGGCCGGAAGGGCTATGTGGTGGAGACCTGGAAGGTGTGGAAGCAGGGCGGGAAGGAGATCCGGCGGGAGCTTCTGTTTACCTCCACCTACAAGGCGTACCAGGAGACCATCGAGTACAATCCCTATCAGTGAGGAAGGGGCGAAGGGGGAAAGCCAAAAAATGTAGTTGACAGGGAGGGCGGACCGTGATATAATTCCATTCTGTCAGCGAGAGACTCCTTGAGTCCTTCGTCAGCGCCAAAGCCCTTTGGAGAAGCCGTCCTATGGCTTGCGCCTGTAGCTCAGTTGGATAGAGCAACGGCCTTCTAAGCCGTGGCAGGCGCGCCATTATATGGTGGGTATAGCGTAGTTGGTTAACGCGTCAGATTGTGGCTCTGAAGACCGTGGGTTCGAGTCCCACTACTCACCCCATTTTTTCGATCTGCGGCTCCTGTGATTGGCAGATAGATTTACCTACGTTGGGGTGTAGCCAAGTGGTAAGGCACGGGACTTTGACTCCCGCATTCGTAGGTTCGAGCCCTGCCACCCCAGCTTTGCGACCCATTAGCTCAGTTGGCAGAGCACTTGACTTTTAATCAAGGTGTCTGGAGTTCGAATCTCCAATGGGTCACTTTCTCTGCTGCTCCGGGCGAACGCGATGCGGGCGTGGCGGAATTGGCAGACGCGCCAGATTTAGGTTCTGGTGTCCCCGACGTAAGAGTTCGAGTCTCTTCGTCCGCACGATTTCCCGGTTTCCCACGGTGTGGGTATGCGGTAGTAGCTCAGTTGGTAGAGCGCCACCTTGCCAAGGTGGAGGTCGCGAGTCCGAGCCTCGTCTACCGCTCCATTTTTTGCGGGTGTAACTCAATGGTAGAGTTCCAGCCTTCCAAGCTGGCTACGTGGGTTCGATTCCCATCACCCGCTCTGATTTCGAGGGTTCAGCCAAACCCTTTAAACACAAGCACAAGAGCCCTCACGAGTAATGCTCGCGGGGGTTTTTGTTATTCTTGGCTGATGCTCTCTGAGATGGTTTGACGCCCCCCAAAGATACGTACCTTTAAATTTTTGGTTTTTTGGTAACAAGTAACATCCGGACAAGATGATCATCTGTGAAAAAAAGTCATTGCCAGAGTAATCCAGGTCTCCGGTTCTGCATGTCCCAGGTTTGAAGATTAACCTATCCTGAAGCATGTATGCAAAATGCATTCTTGCTTTTACCACGATTAGAATCTATAATGATTTTTCCATAGTGGATTACTTTTTTTACAATTTTCGGAGGAAACATCATGCCGGATGCCATCAGCACGGATTCTCTGATGAAAAGGCTTTTCAGGACAAAAAATCTTTCCTCATTTCTGCAGCAGCATGAGAAACAGCTGGAAACAGCGGACTTCTGCACACAGCTGCGAATGCTTTGCGATGAGCGCGGCCTGGTTCCGGAACGGGTGATTCTCTCTGCTCAGATCGACCGTACCTATGGTCACCAGCTGTTTAACGGAACCAGAAAACCGTCCAGGGACAAGGTGATACAGCTGGCTTTCGGCATGGGGCTGAACATCGATGAGACCCAAAAGCTGCTGCGGGCTGCCGGGAAAAGTCCCCTGTATCCGCGGCTTAAAAGGGACGCGGTGATTCTTTTCAGCTTAAAAAACGGATTCAACGCGATGAGAACTCAGGAACTGCTGAGCGCTTACGGCCTGACGCTGCTGGGGGAGCTGATATAAAATGACGGAACAGAAGCCGCGGAACCTGGAGCTCCCGGATGAGATGGATTATCCGCTTCAGCTGAGGGAAAAGTATGAGCTGCTGGAGTGCCTTTCCGTGTCCCGGGATACGGAAACCCTGCTGGCTCGGGAGAAGGGGAGCACGGATCTGGTGACGGTGAAATGCTTCCTGAAGGAGCACCCTCTGTACGGGCTGAGCGAGCCGGAGCCGCTGCGAAGCCTGACCGCTCCGCCGCTGCCCCGTTTTCTGGGAGAATACCGTAATGAGGGTATGCGGTGCACATTGCGACAGTATATTCCAGGGGAGCCGCTTTCCAGGGTAAAGAAGGGAAAATGGAGCGAGGAGGAGGTTCTGGAAACTGGGATCCGTCTCTGCGATCAGCTGCAGCATCTGCACGGGGCGGAGCCGCCGATCATCCACCGGGATATCAAGCCTGAGAATATCATCCTGAGGGAAGATGGGACTCCCGTACTGATCGATTTCGGCATCGCCCGGGTCTGCAGCGGAAAGGATATGGACACCGCGATTCTGGGAACCCGGGGGTTCGCGCCTCCGGAGCAGTATGGCTTTGCCCAGACCGACCGGAGATCCGATATCTACAGCCTGGGTCTGGTGCTGAACTGGATGCTTCGCGGAGAAGACGAACCGCCGAAGAAAGCGAAAACGCCGTTGGAGAGGGTGATCACGCGAATGACCGCCTTCGATCCGGATCGCAGATATGATCATGTGCTGCAGGTGAAGGCAGCGCTGCAGAAAGTTGAACCCCGCAGATGCAGACGGCGGCGTTTTTTTCACGCTGCCGCAGCGGTGGTGGCTGCGGCGGCTGTGCTGGCGGGCGGAGTGATGCTGGCAAGGCGCGGAATGCAAAATATCCCTTTCTCCAGTCCCCTGATCCGGGAGGCGGTCCGGCAGAGCCTGGGACTTCCGGAAGGAGCTGTGATCACGGAGAAGATGCTGCCGCAGGTCAGCGGCGTGTATGTCGTGGCGGACCGCGCTTATCCCGATGCGGACTCATTTTATGCAGCAGTCAACGAATGGTATGCCGGGGGCCGGGCTGGCCGCGGAGACGTGATCAACCTTGAGGACATTCGCGGAATGCCTCAGCTGGAGGAGGTCTGCCTGGCAGCCCAGGAGCTGGAGGATATTTCCGCTCTGGCAGAGCTGCGGCGGGTGAGCAGGGTCGAACTGAAGCACAACCGTGTCAGGGACATTTCAGCGCTGGCCGGGATGGACAGACTGACCTATGTTGGGATCAACGGCAATCCGGTGACGGACATTACCCCGCTGACGAAGTGCCCCAATCTGAGATTTCTGGATCTTTGCGATGTACAGAACTACGACCCGAAAACCATTGCTGAGCTGGGAAACTTTGATTATCTGGATCTTGCCAACTACACGCAGAGTTACCGCTATCTCGCGGGAAAGAGCGTGTCGGTTCTGAAGCTTTCCTGGTCAGGAATACAGTCTCTGGAGGATCTGAAAGAGGTGGACCGGCTGGAAGAGCTCGACATCTCCCACACCGCGGTGAGCGACCTGACACCGCTGAACGGACACAGGGGACTGAAGAGGCTGAATATCGCAGCCGACCCTGTTCGGGATCTTACGCCGCTGATGAGCCTGCCCATGCTGGAAAGCGTGGTGCTGAGCAGCGAGATGGCACCCCTGGCGGAGGAACTGAAGGATCCTCCTTTCGAAATCCGGTACGAATAGGAATCGAGGGCCGAAAGCGAATGCAGGTTGCATCCCTTTCGGCCCTTTCTTTTTGATATACTTCCGGCAGCAGAAAGTTAATAGGGCCCGCGACGAAGCGCAGGGCAGGAAAGGAGCTTTCCATGGAACTCAGTCAAAGCACACAGGAAGTGATTACCCAGGCGCAGATGCTTCGATTGGCAGCCAATGGATCTGTTCTGTGCAGAGAGCATCTGTTTTATGGACTGCTGCTCATGGCCTGCTATAAGGAAGAACCAATGAACGCGCAGGAATACCGGCAGGAAGCCAGAAAGCTGCGCGCATTTCTGGAGGGGTGGGTTCTTAGCATTGCCAGCGCGAAAAGGCAGCTGAAACAGGACGCTGAGACGGATGACAGCCTGTTTACCGACGCAAAGGCAATCCTGGGACGGGCGGCGGAGATGGCGGGAGAAAATGAAATAACGCCCATGGATCTGGCCAGGGCCATCCGGGAAAACCAGAGCCCCACGATCCGGGCGTTGAGCGGGCTGCGCATTCCTGATGCGCTGAGGGAGGATGATCTGTACCATCCAGAGCAGGCGAAGGCCAGGAAGGAGCATGATGAAGCGGCGCCGCTTCGCGGCGCAGGACAGATTTCCGACATCCGGCCGGCTTCGAAGCCTGAACCCGCTTCGGCCCCGAAACCCGTTCAGCAGCCAAAGCCGTCTCCGGAGCCGGAGCGTGCGCCGGTTCAGGAACAAAAACCGGAAAAGAATGAATATGAAATGATTGCGGAGATGCTCCGCCAGCTGGATCGGCAGGAGCTGAACCCAAAAAACCGGCAGAAGCAGGAGAAAAATGCCGGGAGACAGGAAAAACAGAGGAACAGGGGGGGTGGGCAGCGCCAGAAAAAGAGAACGAAGGTGGGGCTGATCACCTGGCATGGCGGACCGATTGCCGCCTGCATTCAGTATCTTCTGACAGTCCTGCTCATTCCGGTCGCGGCACTGGCCGCGCTGGAGCATTTTACCGGATATGTGACGGCACCGCCGACGCCCTGGGCGGAATTCGGCATCTGGATGTTCATCCTGCTGGCAGCGTTTCTGACGGTGCGGGCACTGATCGCGCTGATCCGGGCGGTCGCCGTGACCGCGGGTGGAGGTGGGCAGGCCCTGTCCCTGTTTCTGCGAAGCCTTGCGGATCTTGGACTGATCGCCGGCACCATGCTGAATGTGGGAAAAGCCTTTTTTGGCACGGGGCTGACGAGCCCCGATTTCCCTAACTGGATCAAAATTGTCGGCGGCGTGGCAGCTGTCTTTACGCTGAGCGCCTGTGTGGCGCTGTACGGAGCTCTGAACTATACGGATCAGCAGAAACGCAGGAAAATCAGATACGGAAACTCCGAGGGATGTGTGGGCCAGGTGGTGTTCCGAAACCTGACGACCCAGCTGCTGTTTCCGACAGCGGTGCTGACCGGCCTGTGGGCCTATACCGGGACGCTGGAAGACTGGCAGGTCAAGATCTTCTGGATCCTCGGCTTTATCATCGCCTGGAGTATTCCGAACAACATCATTTCCTGCATCTCTCTGGCGGCGGAAGCTCCCTGGTACAGGGGTGGAGGAAAGGGCTTTTTCAGATTCCTGCGCGCCTTTTACACCTTTATGTTCATCCCGCTGCTGGTTCTTTTCCTGTACTGGCTTTTCGGATGGTTCCCGATGCAGCTGTGGGTCATGATCGTACTGGGTGTGTATCTGCTGATCACGCTGCTCGGTTCCTTCATCTATGCCAGGAACTGATCGACGGGGGGCGGAACAGGGGCTGAAGGAGAAAGGAGAAGAATGAAATGGCGGCAAAAGTTACGCTTACTATCACCAGGGGAGACAGGGCAGGAGAGCGCTTTGAATTTACCGAGCAGGCCCGCGTGCTGATCGGCCGGCAGGAGGACTGTGCCATCGTCGTGCCGGAAAAAACGGTCTCCAGATATCACTGTCTGCTGGAAATTCTGCCGCCGAAGGTCCGGCTGCAGGATTTCGGAAGCCTGAACGGGACCTATCTGAACGGGAGCATGATCGGACAGAGGGATCGGGAACAGACCTGGGAGGAGGCACGGGATCAGGATCACACAGTTCATGATCTGCAGGACGGGGATGTGCTGGCGCTGGGGAAGCAGTGCGAGATCAGATGCGCGATTGAGGAGGAAAAGCCGGCGGCGGATCCGATGGCTACCCTGCTGATGAGTCAGGCGGTTGCGGCGGAACAGAAAAAGGATCAGAGAAAGTGCGCCGGATGCGGAAAGCTGTTCACGCCGGCGGCTCCAGACAACAACCTGTGTGGAAGCTGCCTGGCAGATCGGGCGAAGATGCTCAGCGGTGTGCTGGACATGCTGAACATCCATGCGAAGCAGGCGCAGGACAAAGCGCTGAATGGAGAGAAGGGGCAGCAGGCTCAGGCGGGAGTTCCGAAACCGGCGGGAAAGGCGGGACAGTCCCCGGCGAAGGTGCAGAAACCGGCGGAAAAAGCTATGGGCCCCGCCCTGCTTTCAGGATTCGAGAAGATTGCCCTGCTGGGAAAGGGTGGCATGGGCGAGGTCTGGAAGGTACGGGAGAAGAAGACTGGCAGGGAATACGCGCTGAAGACCATGCTTCCAGACGTGGCCATGGATGAACAGGCGAAGCGTTTGTTCCTGCGGGAAGCGGACATCTGCACCTGCCTGCGGCATCCGAATGTGGTCCGGGGATATCAGACCGGGTGCGCCAACGGAGTTCTGTATATTCTGATGGATCTGTGTGAGGGCGGCAGCGCGGACGACCTGATCAAGCGCAAGGGCGGAAAGCTGAGCCTGGAGCTGGCCACCTGGATCATGCTGCAGGTGCTTTCCGGGCTGGATTATGTGCATAACATGGACGTGAATGTCGAGATCAAAGCCGGCCGCTTCAAGGGCATGAAGGAGGTCAGCATGAACGGCGTGGTGCACAGAGACTTCAAGCCGGGGAACATCTTCCTGTCGGACAGGAGCGATCATCCTGTCGCCATGGTGGCGGATTTCGGGATGGCGAAAGCCTTTGCGGCGGCGGGAAAATCGCAGGTTTCCCGGAGCGGCGCGGTCATGGGCACACCGGTCTTCATGCCCAGGCAGCAGGCACAGAACTGTAAATATGCGAAGCCCGAGGTGGATATCTGGGCAGCCGCGGCATCGTACTACTATATGCTGACGGGAACCTTTCCAAAGCGGTTCCGGCCAGGGGTGAACGTTTTCCAGGTGCTGATCATGGAGAGTGCGGTACCCATCCGGGAGCGGAATCCGGAGATTCCTGCCGGGCTGGCAGCGGTGATCGACAGAGCGCTGACGGAGAAACCGTCGCTGCCATATACCTCCGCCGCCGCACTTCGAAAGGATCTGGCGGACGCGCTGCCTGAAAAAGTGAAAGCCTATTGCAGAGGAATTCTGAAATGAGATACAGGTTGTTTGAAATGGAGTTTGAATTCGCGGGCCTGACGGATACCGGAAAGAAGCGGAAGGAGAATCAGGACCGGATCATTCTGGATGCGAAGGATGGCTTTTTTGCCGTGAGTGACGGAATGGGCGGGCTGCGCCGCGGTGGGGATGCCGCGGAATATGTGTGCATGTCCATGCCGGGGCTGATGGGGATTCTCACGGAGGAATGCGGAGCCGGAACAGCGCCGGAAGAAGCGGCGGAAAGGCTGAAGCAGACCGCGGGCGTTCTGAGCGATACGCTGTTCCGGAAGGGCAACTCCCCGACCCGCTTTGATTACGGAGCGACGCTGGCCGGCGTGTGGCTGTACGGGAACAGAGCGGTTTTTATCTGTCTGGGAGACAGCCGGGGGTACCGGCTTCGGAAGGATGAAACGGAGCTGAAGCAGCTCACGGAGGATATGAACATTGCCGGGATCATGGTCCGGAACGGCCTGATGACCAAATCCGAAGGCGCCAGGTCCCCCAGCAGTTCCCGGCTGACCGCCTTCGTGGGCATGGAGGAACCGGCCACGCCGGAGGCTTATCCGACGGAGGTTCAGGAGGGGGATATCCTCCTGTTGTGCAGCGACGGACTGCACGGTCTGGTGCCGGAACGACGGATCGGAGAGATCATCCGGGCGGAGGAAAGCCTGGAAGCTGCCTGCGGGGAGCTTGTGAAGGCGGCCAACTCGAAGGGCGGACGGGACAATATCTCCGTGGTTCTGATCCGGATCGGGAAGAAGAAAAGCGAAGCTCCGGACGCTGAGGAAGAGTTCTCTGACGAGGGGCGGAATCCGGATCCGGAAGAGGAGAAAAGCACCGCGCAAGAGGAGAAATGACGGGGAAAGCACAGCTGCAGGCGGAGCAATCGCCCGGCGAAAAAAGATAACGGGAAGGAAACGAAGCCGATGAGCGGGACGGACAGAACCATATACGAGCCTGACAGGACGGAGAGGAATTCAGAAAAGACTGCATACGATCCGGACCAGACGGCAAAACAGGCGGACAGAACCGCGTACGAAGCTTCCGGCAGCCGGGAATCCGGAACGGTCCGGGAGCCCGGAGCATTGAATCAGCCAGCCGCCGGTTCGGATTCTGCAGGGAATCTTTATCCCGCGGGGACGCTGCTGATGGATACCTACCGCGTCGAAAGCCGCCCCATTCACGGCGGCATGGGTACCGTATGGCGGGTACGCCATATGGGATGGGACGCGGAACTGGCCATGAAACGGCCTCAGCCCCGGATGTTCCTGGACGAGACGTCCAGGCAGAATTTCATCAGCGAATGCCAGAGCTGGATCGGCCTGGGCCTGCATCCGAACATCGTTTCCTGCTACTATGTCCGGGAGATGGAAGGCGTTCCGACGATCTTTTCCGAATGGATGGAGAACGGAAGCCTGGAGGACCGGATCAGGGATGGGAGCGTCTATGCGGGGACGGAGGAAGCTGCTGCGGCGCGGCTGCTGGACATCGCGATTCAATACGGGCGCGGACTTCATTATGCCCATGAACGGGGCATCATCCATCAGGATGTGAAGCCGGATAACCTGCTGCTGACGGCGGACTGGCAGGCCAAGGCGGCGGATTTCGGGCTGGCGAAAGCCAGGGGCGTGCTGACCGCGCGGGATCTTTCCGGCGAAGGGGACGGCACCCGCATGGCGGCGTCGGGCGGATATACGCCCGCCTACTGTTCCATGGAGCAGATGGACGGAAAGCTGCTGACCCGGAGAACCGATATCTACTCCTGGGCGGTCTCCGTGCTGGAGATGTATCTCGGCGCGCGCCCCTGGGACAGCGGCGTAGTGGCCGGACTGAGCTGCCGGGGATACTTTGATGACTGCCGGATTCCCATGCCGGAGAAGCTGCGGGAGCTTCTCGCGAAATGCCTGGAGGCGGATCCGGAGGAGCGGCCCCATGATTTCGGAATCATCGGGCAGGAGCTGGAGCATATCTATCTGGAAACCGTGGGGGAAAAATATCCCCGCCCGGCGCCTGAGACGGCGGAGGATACGGCGGACGCGCTGAACAACCGGGCGCTGAGCTATCTGGACATGGGAATGCCCGAGGAGGCGGAGGCCATCTGGGCGCGGGCGCTGGAGGAGGATTCCGGCGCGGCGATCGTGCAGTACAATTCAGGCCTGCGGAAGCTCCGCCGGAAAACGGAGGATGGCGCGGACGCGTATTCCGTTGCGGATGATCTGAACGAGATCACCCAGGAAGTGTACATGTCCAATCAGGGAAAGCCAGACGCGTGGAAGGACGGGCTGCTGGCCAGGCTCTGCAGAACAGGATACGAAGGATTCTCCGCGCAGGCGAACCTCGAGATGGCAGTCAGGCACTGCGAGCAGGAATCTGAACGAAAAAGGTATGAGGCGGAGCTGGAGCAGGTTCGGAAGGGATGGATGGAAATCCCCGTGCGCCCCGGCAGCTGCGAGAAAATCTGTTTTGACACGGACGGAAAGCGTTGCGCCGTCGCGTGGTCGGAACGCGGAAATCAGTACGCGGAAGGGAGCTGCAGCTTTCTGGCGGTCTGGGATATCGCGTCCCGGAAGGAGCTCCGGAGAAAAGATCTGAGCCGGACCGATGTCTCCGCCCTCTTTGACAGCATCCTCCTGGAAGGAAAGGTTCTCTACCTGATCAACACCTTTACGGCTGACGCGGTGGGGTTTGAAACGGATACGCTGAACAGGCGGCCGGATCTGGACGAAAACTGCAGCGATCATCATCCGGGCTACGCCTTTGACGCGGAGGACGGATGGCCGCATGTGGCATTGCCCGACGGCCTGAGAAAGCTGCTTCCGATGAGCTATGTTGAACGCAGGGGCAACATCGGCGTGATGGTTCGCCGGCATGATCCGGCCTCGCTGTGGCTGGACTCGGAGCAGCCGCGCGGGAAGGGCGGCTTCGGTTTCGGGGGAGCGCCCACGGCCTCCGCAAAACACAACGGTCTGGAAGCCACGCTGCCTGCCGTCGGCCTGTCGTCCGGCCAGTATGCCATCAGCCCAAGCCGCGACCGAAAATGGCTCCTGATTTTCAATAAACCCTATTTTACAGATCAAAAGCGGTCCTTCTGCATCTACAATACGGAGCTGTTCGGCACCCTTCCGGAATACGCGGTTTCCAGGGCGCTGTCCTACGCGGAAACCTCCGGCCTTCAGCAGCAGAAGAACCGCCTGCTCCGGGACGCCGGGGAGGCCATCCGGAAAGGGAATGCGGAGGAAGCGCTGAAGGCGCTGGAGAAGGCGTACGCGCTTTCCCCGGACAATCCCGGGGACGAGTGGCGCAGGCTGAACAACCGGGCGGGGAGGCTGCCCGGGGTTTTCCGATCCGGGCTGCGCGGCGCCAGGAAAGACCGGGAATACCTGGAGAAGGAAATCAACACGGATCCGGATTCCGCGGAAGGATACCGGCTGTCGAACCACGGCATGGCCGCGGCCCTCGCGGGAAGAGCGGGAGTGGATGACCTGCCCGAGGGCGACGGAGATCCCTGGAACCGTTCTGCCGCAGGAAAACTTCATTTTGAGCAGGATCCGCGGGGATGCCGCTGCCTGACCCCGGACGGGGAGGAAGCGGCGACACTTCGGGGAGAGACGGTGCAGGAGAATGCCCTGGGCGCTCTGGATCCGAAAACGAAGCGAATCTGCCTCTTCTCGGAAGGCGTCTTTTCCATCCGGGAAGCGGGGAGCGGGCGAATGATTTCGGAGGTGCGGATTGGAACCGGGCAGAAGGAAGGCCCGTATCTACCCATGCATCCGGGAAACCGGGAGGAGCTGCATGCGCTTGTTCCTTCCAGAATGACGCTGAACCGGAAAGAGGGAGCGACGGCCGCCCTGGTGGAATGTGAGGTCCTGAATCCTTACGGGGACCAGTTTCTGACAGGCTTTCTGGAGCTTCATGTCATCGATCTGCGCACCTGCCGCGTGCTCCGCAGGCACTATACCCATCCGGAACGGCTGGTGAACATACCCGAGGAAGGACTGAGAGTGGCGGGTGACGAGCTGAAGGAAATCAGCGCGGACGGAGAGGTCTTCCTGTGGGATACGAACGAGGGCGCGAAGATCTGGGCGGTGACCGGTCCGGACCGTTTTGAGGAGGAAATTGTCGGCATATCCGCCGGACATATTCGTCGGGACGGAAACGCGGTGCTGTGCGTCAAGACCTGGTCAAGATCTGGAAACATCTATCTGCAGAGCTGGCTGGACTGGAAATACGAGACCGGCGGGCCGGGAGAAACGGAAACCGGGCCTTCGGTTCCGGAGGAGCGTTTTCCGGCGACGGATCCGGCGAAGCAGGGAAAACAGTTCCGGGACAGCGGAACGGCGGAGGCGGAAACAAAGCCCGCGGCGCCGAAGGAGGATCCGCTGGCCGCGATGCTGGCGGAGACGGAAGCGCGGGCCCGGGAAAGAAACCGGGCGGAACCGAAGCCTGAAGCGCCGAAGGAGGATCCGCTGGCCGCGATGTTGAGGGAGATGGAACGCAGAGCCCGCGAGCGGCTCGGCAGAAAATAGACGAGAACCGAAGGGATCCGGGAAAGGAAGGAAACGAAATGGAACTATCTTATTCCATGAAGTATGTGGTGCTGCGGGCCCAGGCGGAGGCCGGCAATATGAGCGTCAGAGAGCCGGGCGTTGAGTTCATCTTTCTTGGTCTGCTGAAATTTGCCGAGATTCGCGCGAAGGACGCGTTCAGCCTGCCGGAGGCCGAGCTGAGGAAGGTGGACGCGGACATTGAGGCAGTGAGCGCACTTTTCAAAAAAGAAGGCGTGGATACCAACAACGCCCGGCCGAGACTGCGGCACGAGCTGAAGCTCCGGCCCCAGACCGGGGCGGACAGGCTGGCCGAATATATGGAAAATGCGATGAAGACCGCGGGTGCGCGGGGAGAAGGTGAAATACACGCGCAGGATATGCTGACAGCGATCCTTCGGAAGCCGACCAACATCCTGCTGCAGGTCTGTGATATCCGGGGCGCAGTGGCGGCAGAGGAGAAGGAAAAGCAGCAGGCGGAGGAACAGGAAAAGGCAGCCGCGCTGGCAGAGGAGATGAGTCCATCCTTCCTTGCGGAGCTGACAGAACGGGTCCGGCAGCTGCGGAGCCGTCTGCTGAGCACGGTTCAGGGACAGGATCACGCGGTGCATGCCTTCGCGGAAGGCATGTTTGCCGCGGAGGTGCTGGCCGCCAGCGATGAGAAGAGAAAGCGGCCGCGGGCAATCTTCGTCTTCGCGGGCCCGCCCGGCGTAGGGAAGACCTTTCTGGCGGAGCAGGCCGCGGAGGTGCTCGAACTGCCCTTCATGCGCTTTGATATGTCAACCTATTCAGATCATCAGTCCTATATGGGACTGGTAGGCTTTGAAAAAAGCTATCAGGGCGCGAAACCCGGGCTGCTGACCGGATTTGTGAAGGAAAATCCACGCTGCATCCTGCTGTTCGACGAGATTGAAAAGGCGCATCTGAACACGATCCACCTGTTTCTTCAGATTCTGGACGCGGGCCGCCTTGCTGACCGCTACATGAGCGAGGACATTGCCTTCCGGGATACCGTCATCATCTTTACCACCAACGCTGGGAAAAGCCTCTACGAGGGGGATCAGCGGTACAGCGCGGCAGGTGTGACCCGGCAGACCCTGATCAGCGCCCTGGAGACGGAGAAGGATCCCCGGACAGGACAGACCTTCTTCCCTGCAGCCATTGCCAGCCGGCTGTCTACGGGCTGGCCGCTGATGTTCAACCATCTGCAGGCCCATGATCTGGAGAAGATCAGCAGGCGGGAACTGGAACGTTTCGGCGCGCTGTTTGAAAAGCAGTACGGCATCCAGGTTGCCTTCGATCCGCTGGTGGCGACAGCTCTGATGTTTCAGGAGGGCGCCGCGGACGCGCGGACGGTCCGGGCTCAGACGGAGCTTTTCTTCAAGAACGAAATCTTCAGGGTATGCCGTCTGTGGGACGGAGAGCATTTCCTGCAGGCGTTGGAGCAGATCCGAAGGATCCGTTTCACCGTGGAGACGGAGCTCCTGACGGGAGAAATCCGAGGCCTGTTCTACAGCGAGGAGAAACCGGAGATTCTGATTTACGGCGACCGGGACTTTGCGGAGAAATGCAGGAAGCGGCTGAAGGGATATGTGATTCACGACTCCCGGAACACGGAGGAAGCGCTCGAAATCGCCGGAGAGAAGAATATCCGCATGGTTCTGCTGGACGTGACGGAAAAGAGCGTTTCGCCGGAGGAATGGATGGCCACCGTGATGGACGGCCTGAGCAGCGGCATCTTTGATTCCACGGGAGGATTCAACTACGCTCCGATGGCGGCCAGAGCTCTGAGGGACGGGATACGCCTGCTGAGAACCCTGCGGGAGCGGCTGCCGGAGGTGCCGGTCTATCTGCTGGAGACGAAGGACTTCGCGCTGGATGAGGAACTGACCATGAGCCTGATCCGGGCCGGCGCAAGGGGCAAGATCAGTGCGCCGGTGACGGATTTCAGCGTTTTTGAAGACACGATGGAGGATATTTCCCGGCAGCTGTACATGCAGAGCACGGCTGAACGGCTGGGAGCGGAAAGAAAAGTGCTGTCCTTCGAATCCGCGCCGTCCCTGTCCAGAAATCAGAAGGAGGTTACCATCCGGCTGCGGGATTTTGCCCTGAAGCGGGCCCCGGCCGGGGAGGACGCGGGATCTGTGCTGGATGACGCGGAGAAACCGGACGTGCGCTTCAGCGATGTGGTGGGCGCCTCGGAAGCAAAGGAGGAGCTCCGGTTCTTTATCAGCTATCTGCAGAATCCGAAGAAGTTCTGCGCCCAGGGGTTGAAGCCTCCGAAAGGAATCCTGCTGTACGGCCCGCCCGGAACGGGAAAAACCATGCTGGCCAGGGCGCTGGCCGGGGAATCGAACACGGCGTTCGTGCCCGCGACAGCCAGCTCCTTCGTGACAAAGTATCAGGGCAGTGGCCCCGAAGCCGTCAGGGAGCTGTTCAGGCGCGCGCGGAGATATGCTCCGGCGATCATCTTCATCGATGAAATAGATGCCATCGGGCGCAAACGCGGGGAGAGCAACAGCGCTCATGGCGAGGAAATGGCACTGAACGCACTGCTGACTGAAATGGATGGATTCTCCGTGGATCCGAGGCGTCCGGTCTTCGTGATGGCGGCCACGAATTTTGACGTGGAGGAAGGGAAGGGCGGCCCCGGGGTGATCGATCCGGCGCTGGCCCGGCGGTTTGACCGGAGAATCCTGGTGGATCTGCCCAATGCCGAGGAGCGGGAGCAGCTGCTGAATCTGCTGCTGAAGAAATACCCGGATCATGAGGTAACAGGCGGCATGATTCACCGGACAGCGGAGCGGGCCATGGGCATGAGCCCGGCTGCGCTGACGGGAGTCATGGAATCCGCGAACAGGCTGGCGGTCAGGGCCGGAAAGCCCCTGGACGACACCGCGCTTGATGAGGCTTACGAACTGGCGAGGCACGGCGCGAAGAAGGACTGGGGCTATGAATATCTGGAACGGGTTGCCAGGCATGAGAGCGGGCACGCGTTCCTGAACTATCTGGGCGGAAATACGCCGGCCTATCTGACCATCGTGGCCAGAGGGGACCACGGCGGGTACATGGAGCATTCGGCCAGGGAGGCGGCTCCGCTTTCCACCCGGGAGGAAATGATTCACAGAATCCGCACCAGCCTGGGCGGAAGGGCGGCGGAAATCGCGTATTACGGTGCGGATAAAGGCATCTCCACCGGCCCCTCGGGGGATCTGGAGCAGGCGACAAGGACCGCTGCAGCCATGCTTTGCGCATATGGGATGGATGATGATTTCGGACTGGCCGCCATGGATCTGAAGGATGCGGTCCGGGATGTGAAGGTTCGGGAGAAAATCAACGAAATTCTGCGGAGAGAGATGGAGACGACCGTTGAAATCATCCGGCAGAACAAACCCCGCATCGACCGGATGGTGAACGCACTGATGAAGAAGAACAAGCTGACCGGCGAGGAGATGGAAGAGCTTCTGAAAGACTGAACCGGGACGGGCGGAAAGAGAAACCGGCGCGGAGACGCGACCATAATACAAGGAGGAAGAAGCAATGGGACTGTTTACCAGAAGACCGTATGACGTCAGCAATCTGAATTCGGCGGAGAGAGCCGCGGCACAGGCCGCGCTGGAGGTCGCTCAGATGCTGGACACCAGGGGCACCATGAAAAAGGAGCTGAACGGTGCGCTGAAGGGACTCCGGAAGGGGAAGATGACGCGGAGCGAGCTGGCGACAACCGCCGCCTGCCTGGTGGCTTCTCTGGCATCTCTGGCCGGCAGCGAGGATCCGGACCGTTCCTCCATGCTGAACCAGAAGAAGGTTGCCACCGTGGCTATGGCGATGGCGCTTGATAAGCTGAAAGCCAAGCTGTAGCAAGCCGGCCACTGGGCTGCGGAAAGCACAGGACGGAGCACCTGCATATGCGCCCGCAGCCGGATCTTTGGGATCCGGCTGCGGGCGCCTTTTCTGAAAAGATATGTCTCTGTATGATTCCCGGAAAGACAGGCTGTCCGGAGAGTGTTTTTCGAGAGAAAAGTGGATGGAAGAAAACAAATCCGGAAAATTACATATACCCTTTGACTTCCCGGGTAAACTCATGATCTTCGCCCAGCATGTTGACGAGCGGAGGATACAGCCTTCGGCAGATATCCTGCATACATCCGGGGACTTCCTGTTCTCCGAGATTGATCAGATACTGCATGGTTCCGAGCGTTTTGCCGACATCTCCGAGGGTATCGATTTTGACCATGAAATAGGAGATCGTGGACGGACCGTAACGGTTGATGATGTCTTTGTCCTTCAGCATCAGGCCGGAAAAGCCGAGCGCAAACCGGCATTCGTGATCAATTTCCCCCGAAAGCAGCCCGTCCACCGCGACCGGCTCAAATACTTCGATGACTTTCCGGTAGTCATGGGATGAAAAAAGTTTGCGCAGCTCAAGCAGCTTCTTCTGCTGTTCTGCCTCCGGCAGGGGATCCGGAACTGCTTCCATGACTTCCTTTTCGCTTTTGCCCATGGCCCGGAGCAGGTCGCGAAGCCCCTCCCTGGTCAGGTCTGTCTTCATCCGATCCGCCTTCCGGGACTCTTCCTCTGTCAGAAAGCGGATCCCTCCGGAATTCTTTTTCTTTTCGGGTTCCTTCTTTTTGTTGAACAGTTTGGCCATGCGTGTTTCCTCCTTCTTTTTTGCTTTGAACGTATGAATGCCGGACTGAACCGGTGTGAAAGTGCTGGATGTTCCCTCGGCGAGTTCAGCGGTAATCCCAGTCCAGTTCCAGATTCAGAATCCGATGATCGCTGCAGCCGGCCAGCAGCCGGATTCCGCCGGGATCCGCCGCCAGGGCGGTGATTTTTCCGGATGGACCGGGAATGCGGCTGACCGTGCTTACGTCCTCCAGACTGCACAGCAGAATATCTCCGCCTTCTCCGATCCGCCACAGGAAACGGGAGTCGTGGGAAAAGCAGAAGGGGGTCTGTGCGTCAGCCCCGGAAAAAACAGACTGAATCTTTCCTGTTTCGGCATCCAGAATGCTGTATTCTTTGCCGTTCGCGGCCGCAATCAGATGTCCGTTCGGGCTGAGACGCAGCGCTTCTGACTTCACATGGTACGGGGGAAGCTCATGCACGTCCGGGAAACGGTAACGACGGAGTTTTCCGTCAGAGCACCCGGCCAGAATTGTCTGTCCGTCGGTTGACAGCAGAAGGGAATGCAGGTTTTCCACCTCTCTGGTCAGAATCGGTTTTGAACTGCCAATGCGGAAAATAGAGAAGCTTCCGCCGAACCCGGCCAGAAAATGCTTCCCGTCGGGAGTCGGAAGCAGGGTGCGGACCATGGCTGTGCCGACTTTCCAGCTTTCCTCCGGACGCGCATACGGACGGAGCTTTTTGCCGTCCGGGTTGAGCCCCGGCCGATCCACGAATGTATAGGAAGAGATGTCGTCCGAGGTGTGGACCAGAATCCGGCCGCCGTCCGGTGAAAAGGCGAGCGCGCCGCTGCGGATCGGACTGGCGACCAGCCAGACCCAGATGCTTTCCTCCAGATCCCAGAGAAGCACCTGCCGGTCGTTTCGAAACCCGCAGGAGGAAACGGCATAGCGGCCATTTGGATGGATTGCCAGCGCGCGGGGAGCGGATTCGTGCCCCTTCATCACGCCTGTTTTCAGGACACCCTGCAGCCGGTCAATCCGACAGTAAGCACCGAGTTCCCTGGCGAGTGCCAGCGCGTCCGGATGCGCTTCAAAGCCGATCTGAGACCGGGCCTTTCGGAGACAGGCGGCAGCTTCCCCCGGAGCGTTGGAGTGCAGCGCCTTTCCGGCTTCTTCCAGATACTGCCGGAATGCTTTTTCACGGGCCAGGAGGGCTTCTGTGTTTCCGATGCTGCTCAGGGACGCTTCCGCGCGGCGGGTGGGATGCGGGAGACGGAACCGATAAATCCGGTGATCGGCACAGGTGACCAGCACGGTTCCGTTCCGGGGATGAACCGCGGCACAGATCTGAAGCGGCATTGTCCCGGTTCCGACGGTGGAAAAGAAACGCCCGGTCCCGGGATTCAGAAAGCGAATCAGATGATGTTCTCCGCAGTTCAGAATCATCAGGCTTCCATCAGGAAGCAGATACAGCTGCTCCGATCCGCTCATAGGTCCCAGATCATATTGGCGGGAAAGCGTTTCGGTGATCAGATTCCATCTGCGTATGGTGCCGTCCAGGCTTACAGTGCAGGCGAATTCAAAATTCTGATCCACGGCCAGATCCAGAATACGGCCTGTGTGTCCCGGCAGAGAGACCAGGGTCTGGTGCCGGGCAGCATCCCATACCTCTATGGAGGGTTTAAACTGGTCAGAGGAAAATGCGGCGAAACGCCTGCCGTCCGAGGACATAAAGACCCTGCCGCCCAGGCTGCAGGAGACGGACCACAGCCTTCGGTCTCCTGCCAGATCCCAGAGCTCCGCTTTCGGAACCTCCCATTCCCCGATCTTCCGCCGCTCCCGGAGAAGCACAACCGCTTTGCGTTCCCGCTGATCCAGGGCAAAGGAGAAGTAACGCTGCCGGTCTGAATCATTGGCGAAGAAATCCGTCGGTTCCTGCTCCCGAAGGCTGTAGCGAACCAGCGCGTCCGCTCCGGAAGACCAGAAGATATCAGGATCGCTTCCGGACAGAACAGCCAGCCCGGTTTCGGCGCCGCCGGTTTTCACGCAGCCTGCCGTTTCGCCCGTCTCCGCGTTCAGAACCCGGAAGTCCCCGCCGTCCGCTCCCGAAAGAATCACCCTGCCTGCGTCCGCGCTGAAACAGATCTGTGCGTCATCAGAGCATTGAGCAGAGCCGAAGGGTTCCGGGAGGGAAGCATCCTGCTCCATCCTGATCCGTTCAGCCAGTTCCGAAGCGCGGAGACGGTCATTCGCAGCATTCAGCCGATCGAGAAGATCCAGATCCGTGATCCGGGCGTTCCGCCAGAGCAGGAGCCCCTGATTATAGATGGAGTCAAGATGCGCCGGATCCGCGGCAAGCGCCTGCTCCCACAGCGCTTCCGCTCTTTCGCACATTCCAAGATCAAGATAGCTCAGAGCCTGATTGTTCAGGGAGTCAGGAGTATCAGCGGCGGCTGTCGGCTCTGGACGGAAGTAGTCTTCCCCGAAGGATTCCCGCCAGATCCTCAGCAGTTCGTCTCCGACCGCCGCAAAATCATGGGGCCGATCCTCCGGCTTCATGGCCAGACACCAGGACAGCAGCTTCCGCAGGGACGCGGACGGCGCAACCCTGCACTGATCAAAATATTCCGTGCAGCTCAGGCCGGCAGCGGGTCCCGCCGACCACGGACGGGAACCGTAGTACATCTCCAGCACGGAAACAGCCCAGCTGTATATATCCGTCCTTCGGGTCAGCTGCTTCCCGTCCATCTGCTCCATGGAGCAGTATGCGGGCGTATACCCGCCGGCGGGTGTAAGGATGGTTGTGCCTGCATCTTCCAGTGTCTGCGCCCCTTCCAGAACCGTGAGCTGCGCACGGGCTTTCGCCAGTCCGAAGTCTGCGGCCTTTGCATGCCAGTCCTTTGTCAGAAGAAGGTTGTCAGGTTTGACATCCTGATGAATCAATCCCGCTTCATGGGCATAATGCAGGCCCCGGGCATACTGAATGGCGATATCCAGCAGTCTCCGCTGCAGCTGTGGCTCGGATTCCTGATAGAGTGTTCCGTCCATGATGCGGTTTTCCAGGCTGCCGTTCTCCATCCATTCGGAGAAGATGGTCGGAACGCCGCCGATTTCACGAACATAATAGCAGGAGACGATGTTGGGATGGAGTCCCAGATTGATCCAGCTCCTGCATTCGCCAATGAATCCAGCCTTGGAGGATTCATTGGCGAACATCTCCGGCAGGGGACGTTTCATGGCCAGGTCAACCGCCCATCCGGTATGCCGGACCCGCCAGACGCTGCCCATACCGCCTTTGATCGGATCGCTTTCGATCCGGTAGGATCCCATCAGCAGCGATCCTTTTTCAAAACGGAGCGAAGCAGACGGAAGATCCGGGGCTTCCCGGGACACGGGGAGCCGGGCGAAAGACTCGGGAACGGTTTCGTTTCCGGAACTGCGGGAAACCTTCCGGCCGGAATCCTGAACCCTTTCCTCCATGTCCGGCATCGTCTGATTAGACCTGGGAGCAGCGCTGCCGGATTCCGGAACTGTGCGGTCTGCCGGAGAAATGCTTTTTTTGTTTTCCGGAACAGTCTGTTCCACATGAACGGATTTGCTCCAGAATCTCCAGAAGGATTTTCCGTTTTTGTTCATAGGTTCCTTTCCGGGAAACAGAAGTCCCCACTGATATCAACTGTCCGCGGCCAGCTGAGCAGAAAAAGCTGCTTTCACAGCGGTGTTCGCTCAACGGGAATTGTTTACTCCGAGGAATGATTTAATAGATTCTGTTTTCAGGATATTTTTTTCACCGACAGCAGTATAGCAGAAAGAAAGCGGGAAAAGGGATGCTTTCTGCATTCATCCGGAATCCATTTCGGGATGGAGAAAAACGTGCGCTCCATGAGGCAGAACCGGAAGGTCTGTCCCGGGCGTTTTATGCTGACGGATTTGTTCGATGAGAAAACAAAAAGAGCGCGCGATCCCAAATGGAACAAACGAAAACCGAACGAATGCAGCAGGAACTGTTGGCTGTATTTAATGGGTTAGACAATGAAGGGCGAGAGGAGCTAGTGGACTACGCCGACTATCTATATCAAAAATCGAAAGGATTCCGCCTACATCGATTCATAGAGCAGGGTGATGCTGATTGAAGAAAAAGGCGGCCTGACGCAGCAGTTCATTTGAGACAGCCCCTTTTTTTCTGTCCCGGACAGAAAAGGAACCGGTTCCGAATTTCGGAACCGGTTCCCGGATGACTGTCTCTTACCAGACGGTGATTTCGGATTTGCCCTCCGCGAAGGGGCCCGGCAGGGCGCTGGCGCCCCGGTGCTTTCCGGCATAATCCTGATCGAATACAATGCCGGTTCCATCCGGATTTTCGAAGCGCTGTTCCGGCTCAAAGGCCTGGCCCAGGGTGTCGGTGGTAATGATCCCTGTCTGGAAATCCTTCAGCAGTTCATAGACATTGGTCTTCAGGATCCAGCGGCCGTCCTTCTCCTCCAGGCTGATCTCCGCCTTTCCGTCGGCGACGTAGCCCGTATGCTCATGCTTTCCGACCGTGGCGCCGTTGAAATACGCGTTTCCGCCGACCCAGGCCGGGAGATGGGAGAAGTGATACTGCCCCAGCTCGTGCATGTCAGGATTCGGATCATTCAGGTGGAAATGTTCAATCCATTCCTCCCAGGAGGGGAAGATATCGAAGGGAGCGGTTCCGACCACCTCGTGCTCATGCGCTTCCGGCGTCCAATCCGGGTGCTCGATGGGATAGTGCTGGATCATGATGTTGTTGTACACCCGATCGTCCCCATGCAGAATGGTCATGAAGCCGGCGACCTCCGTCCGGTGACGGATATGATAGGGCGTATAGCGGGGTTCGCGCTGGCCGTTGACAATGCTGTCGACGCCGGAATTGATCAGGCTGAAGCCGCCGAGCATCAGATTGTGGATCGCGGCAATGCCCTCGCTGGGGATCGTGATGGATACCTTCGACAGCATCACGTTGTTGTCGATCAGCGTCGGACCGTGACCCACCTCAATGAAGACGTCGGTGGAGAACATGGTGCCCTGCCCCTGTTTGACCCCTTCGGGGCGCATGTTGTCGTGAAACAGGTTCCGGGTTACCCGGGCGCCCTGGGCCTCCCAGTCCAGCCAGACGCCCTGGACGCAGTGATGAATATGATTCCTGCGGATCGTCACGTCGATGGCCGCGTGCAGCTTGATGCCGGCGGTTTCCGCCCCGCCCAGCTGGCCGGTGGTACTCACGTCGTGGATATGGCAGTCCTCAATGGTGGAGAAGACCGCCCCCATGCGGCCGACGATGCCCGTCTGTCCGCAGTGATGCACATGGCAGCGGCGCACGATGTGCCCGCCCACCTTTTCCTTCAGCCATCCATGATACTGACCGCGGCAAACCGCGTCCCGCTCCATCTGGGTCGGGCTCTTTACATGGCGGTGGAAGAAGTACATGTCGTTTTCCGGATCCCGGTACTTGCCCAGGGAGATGCCGCAGCAGCGGCTGTTGCAGATCTCGCAGTCCTCAATGATCCAGCCGCGGCTCCAGTGGGGGCCCATCAGACCGTCCTGATAGGAGGCGGGGGGAGCCCACGTGGTGGCAGCCTTGTCCATCAGGAAGCCGGACACGGTAATATATCCGATACCGTTCTCCGTCGGCATGAAAACATTCCGCCGCACGGCGATTTCCACATTCTGTTCGTTGGGATTCAGGCCATGGAAATTGGCATAGAGGACGGTTTCGTCCCCGTCCTGCTCGGTGAACCATTTCCAGGTGGATTCCTCCGGATTCCAGGCGCAGGGGTCCACTTCCGCCTTTTCGCAGGCTTCCAGGGTCTCCGTTTCATACATCATCAGGTCGTTGCAGAAAACCGCGCCGGCATGCCGCACCATGGGGGCAAAATACCAGTCGCCGCCCACAAGCTCCGTATAGGGATTCCGGGAACCGAACAGCGTGTTCCTGACCCGGGCTGTCCACACGTTGCCCCGGAACGGAACCCAGCCCTTCAGTTCCTCGGCGCCGGTGATCCGGGCCGCGCCTTTCTCCGCGCTGCGATAGGTGATCCGCGCATCCTCCCGGCCGGCATAGCGGGGGACAACATGCTCGCGATAAATCCCCGGAGCGACGATGACTTCATCCCCGGGACGGGCCACCTGGGCCGCGTCATTGATCCGGCAGAAAGGCCTGGCCTGGCTGCCGTCTCCATCCCGCTCCGCGCGGATATCCACATAATAAACCATGTTCTTTCATTCCTTTCCTTCCTATGGAATCCGGAAAACCGGTACACTGCGAGAATTCTACCATGATTTCGGGTGGGGGGCAAGGGCGGAAAAACAAAATTAAGATTTGACAATTCCTGAAGTCTGTGGTAAAGTAACTGCTGTTGGGCGCTCGTAGCTCAGTTGGATAGAGTGTCAGACTCCGACTCTGAAGGTCACAGGTTCGAATCCTGCCGGGCGTACGATCCCCGGAAGCCGCTTGAAGCAAGGCTTCCGGGGTTTTCTTTTGCCATGAAATACCGTCCGTTTCGGTTTTGTGTTTGCTTTGCTTCTTGGTGTTCCTTTTCTTCCTATCTGCGGCTTTGGGGGAGAAATCCGGCGGAAGAGTGGGGAAGAAGGAAGGATTTCTTTCGCAAGTGCAAGAAAAAGTGGGAGAGATAGCACTGCTCTTTTGCAATTCGGAAAGAACTGTGATAGAATACGGCCTGGAGGAGGCGAGAGACCATGTATCGCAGATATTCGCAGGTCAATGAGCCGATGGTGCCGGTTTCCCAGAGCCGGCGCAACCGCGTCAAAAATATCCTGATTCTGCTGCTGATTACGGCACTGATCGTGTCCATCGCTGTGGCGCTGCCCGCGGTGCAGAGCCGGTCGGTTTCCCGGAATCTGATTATTCAGCGGATGCAGAATGAAATTGCCACCGCGGTTCGGCTGACGACCTCGCTCAGCCGGAACGCGGGAGCCAGCTCCGCCGCAATCCTGGCCCAGGTGCGGAGCAATATTTACGCCATTATCACCGCCAACGATCTGAGCGTCGGCATGGAAGGCGCGTCCGGCCTGCTGGTGCAGGAGGAAAGCCTGACCGCGCTGCAGTCCTCCATTGACAATTATCTGCAGTTTCTGACCACCGGAATGGATACCGGGGAATACCAGACCAACCTGCAGAACGCGCTGGCGGACCTGCAGCTGGTGATCAACGCGCTGAACTGATCAGGAAGGACAGAAAACGTGATCGACTGGGGCGAAAAACTGGAGGAGAAGATCCGGATGCTGCCGGATTCTCCCGGATGCTACCTGATGAAGGATCGGGAAGGCACGATTATCTACGTGGGAAAGGCTGTGAATCTGAAAAACAGGGTTCGCAGCTATTTTCGCGATACGGCCCATACGCCGAAGGTCGCGGCCATGATCAGCCATATCGATGATTTCGAGATTCTGCTGTGCGAAACCAATCTGGAGGCGCTGATCCTGGAATGCAACCTGATCAAGCTGCACCGGCCCTACTACAATATTCTGCTGAAGGACGACAAGCACTATCCTTATCTGAAAATCAATCTGAAGGAGCCTTTTCCCCGGCTGGAGATCACCCGCCGGCTGGAGAAGGACGGCGCGAAGTATTTCGGACCGTATATCGGTGCCAGCGCGGTGAAGCAGGTCATCGAAGCCGTGAGGGGCGTGTTTCCGCTGCGGACCTGCCGCCAGCAGCTGCCGCCCAAAACGCCGAAGCGCCCCTGCGTCAATTATGACATACACCGGTGCAAGGCTCCCTGCGCCGGGAAATGCACCGAAGAGGAATACCACCGGATGATCGCCGGCGTGGTTCACTTTCTGGAGGGAGACTATCAGCCGGTAGTGAACCAGATGAAGGAGGAAATGGCCGCCGCCGCTGCCGCCATGCGATATGAACGCGCGGCTCAGATCCGGGACAAGATCCGGGATGTGCAGGGGCTCATGGAACGGCAGATCGCGCTGCGGACGGACGGCAGCGAGCAGGATCTGATCGCCCTGGCCCAGGACGGGCTGGACGCCATGATTCAGATCCTGTACGTCCGGGGCGGCCGCATGATCGGCGGGGATCATTTTCTGCTTCCCCGGGAAGGCGGAGAAGAGGCGGGCGAGGTGATCGCCGGCTTTATGACCCAGTATTACGAGGAGGCTGCGCTGATTCCCCGGAACATTCTGTGCCAGACCCTTCCGGAGGGCATGACGGAACAGCTGGAGGGCTGGCTGAGGGAGAAGAAGGGCAGCGCGGTCACGCTGCGGATTCCGCAGCGGGGTGAGAAGCATGAGCTCGTGCTGCTGGCGGTCAAGAACGCGGAGGACGCGCTGAAGAAGCGCAATGCCCGCCGGACGATCCAGGAGGAGCGCACGGTCGGCGCGGCCACGAATCTGGGCAGGATTCTGGGCATGGAGGTTTATCCAAGGCGAATAGAAGGATACGATATTTCCAATACCCAGGGGCAGCAGAGCGTGGCCTCCATGGTGGTGTTCATCGACGGCGTCCCCGCCCGGAAGGAATACCGCCGCTTCCGAATCAAAACCGTGGAAGGCGCGAATGATTTCGCCTCGCTGAAAGAGGTGCTGGGCCGGAGATATGCCCACGCGATCCGGGACCGGGAGGAGGGCGTGGAGAACGGTAAATTCTCGGACCTGCCGGATCTGATTCTGATCGATGGCGGTCCCCAGCAGCTGCGCTTCGCGATGGAAGCGCTGGAGGAGCTCGGGGTGACTCCTCCCACGATGTTCGGCCTGGCGGAGAAGGAGGAGGAGATCTGGCTGCCCGGAGCCGAGGATCCCATTCGGCTGGATCACCATACGCCGGAGCTGCAGCTGGTGCAGCGGGTCCGGAACGAGGCACACCGCTTTGGCATCATTCATCACCGGGTGCTGCGGGCCAGGGCGTTTACCCACAGCCAGCTGGAGGATGTTCCCGGCATCGGGCCCGAGCGGCGCAAGGCGCTGCTGAAGGCCTTCGGAAGCCTGAAGAACCTTCGGGAAGCCCCCGTGGAGGAGATTGCCGCCGTGAAGGGAATGACCCGGAAAACCGCCGAAGCCGTGAAAGAAAGACTTGCGCCCAAAGAGCAATCATGAGATAATATCCGGTGGCTTCGGCCGGAAACGGAGGATCTGAAATTGGCGACGGCATTATGGGTCAAGACCTATGTGAATCACCGGATCGACCGTCAGGCGACGGTTCCCTGCGGAAGGGAGGATCCCCGGGACGCGCTGCTCGAGGCCTGCCGCCAGCTGGACCTGGCGGAGCCGGTGTGGCTGGACAAAAACCAGCGGGAATGGGAGGAATTCGGGATGACCCGCTTCCTGCCGGACGCTTTCTTCGAACCGGTTCCGTTTCAGCGGATGGAAATCGAATACATCGATCCCGATGCCCCGAAGAAAAAGAGCAGGGACTATCGGAATGAGTTTTAGGCGGGAGGAAATGGAAATGCGGGAGAAGATCAATGCGCTGATCGACGGATACCGGGACGAGTTCGTCCAAACGCTGCAGGAGTGGGTCCGCGTGCCCTCCGTGAAGGAGGAGCCGGCGGAAGGCGCTCCCTTCGGCCCCGGGATCAGCCGGATGATGAAGCTGGCCGGAGCGACCGCGGAGAAGATGGGCTTCCGGGTTCGCTTCTTTGACGGATATGCCTGCGACGCAACCCTGGGAGATCGGCCGGAGGTGCTGGGAGTGCTCGGCCATCTGGACGTGGTGCCCGTGGGGGACGGATGGAGGAAGGATCCCTTCGGCGCGGAGATTGAAAACGGACGGATCTACGGACGGGGAACCAATGACGACAAGGGCCCGACCCTGGCGGCGATGTTCGCCATGAAGGCGCTGAAGGAGGCGGGCGTGCCCCTGAAGCGCAGCATCCGCCTGATCATGGGCGGGGATGAGGAATGCGACTGGGAATGCATGCACTATTACGCGGAGCATGCGGAAATGCCCGAAATAGGCTTCAGCCCGGACGCGTCTTTCCCCCTGATCAACACGGAGAAGGGGATGCTTGGCTTTGAAGTGCGCTTTCCCGCCGCGGCGGAGGGGCTGAAGATCCTTCGGATGGCTACCGGCGAGCGGCCCAACGTCATCGCCGGGGAATGCCGGGCGCTGCTGGAAGGCGGAAAAGAGCTGGCGGAACAGGTCCGGAGCTACGCAGAGGAAACCGGCCTGGATTACCGGGCGGAGGTCACGGACGAGGGCGTTTGGGTAACCGCCGCGGGAATTTCCGGACACAGCGCCTATCCGGAGGGAAAACGCAGCGCCATCGGAATGATGCTGAAGCTGCTGAAAGCCCTCGGAGCGCAGGGCGGCATCGCCACCCTGGCGGACGCGGTTGGGCTGGAGAGTGACGGAAAAAGCCTGGGATGCGCCTGCGAGGATGAAGTTTCCGGCCCGCTGACCAACAATATGGGGATCCTGCGTCTGGAGCAGGGCGAATGGATCGGGACGCTGGACTTCCGCTGCCCTGTCGAAGCGGATCAGGAGCAGCTGAAGGAAGCCTGCGCGGCCCATCTTCCGGGAATCCAGGTGAAGGTGACCACCCAGAAGGCGCCCCATCACGTTCCCGCGGACAGCGAGCTGGTATCCAGCCTGCTGGCGGCCTATGAGGAGGAAAGCGGCCTTCCCGGAGAGGCACAGTCCACTGGCGGCGGAACCTATGCGAAGGTGCTGAAGCAGGGCGTTGCCTTCGGGGCCGTGTTCCCCGGCGAGGAGGAGCTGGCGCACCTGGCGAACGAATATGAGAGCATTGACAGCCTGATGCTGGCCATGAAGATTTATGCCAACGCGCTGCTGCGGCTGTGCGCGGATCTGTGAGATCCCGAGAAAGAAGACAAGGAGAAGAACGGAAAGATGGTAACAGTCAGCAACGTATCCCTGACCTTCGGCGGACAGAAGCTCTTTTCCGGAGCGGATCTGAAATTTCTCCCCGGAAACTGCTACGGCATCATCGGTGCGAACGGGGCGGGAAAGTCGACCTTTCTGAAAATCCTCAGCGGGGAGCTGGAGCCTACGACCGGTTCCGTTACGATTCCCGCCAACGAACGGCTGAGCACCCTGAAGCAGGATCAGTTCATGTACGACGCGTATCCGGTGATGGATACCGTGATCATGGGAAACCAGCGGCTGTATGACATCATGCAGGAAAAGGACGCCCTGTATGCAAAGCCGGATTTCAGCGAAGCGGACGGAGAAAAGGCCGCGGAACTGGAAGGCGAATTCGCCGAGATGGACGGATGGAACGCGGAGAGCGACGCCGCCACCCTGCTGACCGGGCTGGGCATTCCGACAGAGGAGCACAGCATGATGATGTCCGAGCTGCAGGCGGGGGACAAGTTCAAGGTGCTGCTGGCTCAGGCGCTGTTCGGCAATCCGGACATCCTGCTGCTGGACGAGCCGACAAACAACCTGGACAACCGTTCCGTGGCCTGGCTGGAAGACTTCCTGATGGATTTCCCCGGCACGCTGATTGTGGTTTCCCACGACCGGTGGTTCCTGAACAATATCTGCACCCATATCGTGGATATCGATTATAACCAGGTGAAGCTGTACGTGGGCAACTACGATTTCTGGTACGAGAGCAGCCGGATCATGCAGAGCCTGATGAACGACCAGAAGAAGCGCCGGGAAGATAAGATCCGGGAGCTGCAGGCCTTCATCCAGCGCTTTTCCAGCAACAAAAGCAAGGCGAAGCAGGCCACCAGCCGCCGGAAGCTGCTGGATCAGCTGACCATTGAGCAGATGCCCGCCTCCAGCCGCCGGTATCCCTACGTGGCCTTCACGCCGGACCGGGAAGCCGGAAAGGATATCCTGCAGGTGACCGGGCTGAATTACACCCAGGACGGCGTTCAGTTGCTGAAGGATGTCAGCTTCCTGGTTACCAAGGGACAGAAGATCGCCCTGGACGGAAACGAGCAGGCGGAGACGGCCCTGTTCCGCATTCTGGCGGAGGAAATTCAGCCCGACAGCGGAAGCGTAAAATGGGGCGTCACGATTTCCACCAGCTATTTCCCCAAGGATAACAGCGCCTTCTTTGACGGATGCGACCTGACCATGATGCAGTGGTTTGCCCAGTATTCTCCCGAGCAGCTGGAGACCTACATGCGGGGATTCCTGGGACGGATGCTCTTCAGCGGGGACGATGTCTACAAGCCCGTCAGCGTTCTGTCCGGCGGAGAGCGCGTGCGCTGCATGCTGAGCCGGATGATGCTCAGCGGCGCCAACTTCCTGCTGCTGGATCAGCCGACGAACCATCTGGATCTGGAATCCATCACCGCCGTGAACAACGGGCTGATCAATTTCCCGGGCAATGTCATCTTTACCAGCCAGGACCATCAGTTTATCTCCACCGTGGCGGACCGGATCATCGAGATCCACGACGACGGAACCATCTCGGATTACCTCTGCAACTACGAGGAATATCTGGAGAAAACGAAATAAGCGTCCCGCCGGGAAACGGCGGAGTTCCCTCAGAATGAAACAAAGGAAGCCGCGCGGATGCGCGGCTTCCTTTTGTGCAGAGGAGCGGAATCAGGGCGCGGCTTCCTCCGCCGCCCCGGCCAGGGCGTCATAGAGCGCGTCAAAGGAAGTTTTGATTTCATCCTTCTCGGTCAGGAGACCGGAGAAGGTACCGTTCAGCTTCCAGGTATACTCATTGCGGGCGTTGGGGGTCACATCCTGCACACCCCAGACGGTGACGTTGGTCAGCACGTTCCGGCCCAGTTCCCGGTTGATCCGGCCCAGCATTTCAAACATGCGGCCATAGAACGCGGCATGGGCCTTCGACTGGCTCTCCTCATAATTCCGGAGGGCCATTTCGGTGATATGCACCTCCATGCCCAGGTCCGCGAAGGCCCGAATGCTGTCCCGCGTATGGGTGATCAGATCCTCGCTCAGGCATCCGTCCTGAACACCATAGCCGCCCATATACCCCTGCATGCCGATTCCATCGATCAGTTTCCGGGGATTCCCGGATTGATCCAGGGCGAAGGAATTGATCTTCTCCACCAGATGCTTCGCCGCCTCCCGCTTGGCGGGGTAAAGCATATTGTAATCGTTGTAGAAGAGCCGGATATCCTTTCCCAGCGCTTCCGCCGCATTGCGGGCATACAGGAAGGAATACTCCACGTAGTCCGCCCCGACATATTCATAGAACAGGTTCGGCTGACCGCTCCGGGTGGTCCGCAGAAGGCAGGGGTCGCCGGCCAGACAATCGGCGGGACCGTCGCCCATGGCCTCGTTGACCACGTCCCAGCAGTAGATGACGCCGGGGAATTCCGTTTCAAAATGCGTCATGACCTGCGTAATATAGCTTTCCATGCGGGCCAGCAGCACCTCCCGGGAGGCGACGGGACGGGACGCGTCATACCCTTCGTGGAAGAACCACCCGGTCATGTAGGCATCCCAGGTCAGCACATGGCCGCGGACGCCAATGCCGTGATCCCGGGCCCAGCCGATCATCTGATCCGCCAGGGCATAGTTCATCCGGGGCATCCCGTCCTCGCTGCGCCGGCTGGCCGCCTGATCCAACAGGGAATAGGCCTTGGTTTCGTTGGTGCAGGTCGTGGAATTGAACTGGGAGGCCAGGAAGTCCAGATACGCCTGATCCTTCAGCTGATACGGGCTCAGGCAGATGCCGACGGAAAAGCCGGCTTTTCCGGCGAGTTCCCGCAGGGGAGGATGGTAGGCATCCGGAGCCCGGGAGGAAATGTCCGCCAGCGCGGGAATCAGCGCGGCGATCAGGGACAGGGAGACCAGCAGACAGAGCAGCAGTTTCAAGAGAATCATCCTTTCTGCGATTGTTTTCTGTTTCCATACGCCCGGGGAGCGCGGAAAAAGGGTTCCCGTTTATTTCAGCAGTTTCAGAACCTGGGGCCGGAGACCGAAGCACACCCGGTCCATGGAGAAGATTTCGCCGTCCACATTGACGCGCAGGCCGCTGCCCTCCAGCGCAATCTCCTTCACCCGCAGATGGCGGGTGATGCCGAATTTCAGCACGCGGCCCATCATCAGTCCCGGAAGATAGAGCGGAATGCGGCGCCGGGGAACATCCCGAACCAGCACCAGATCCAGCCACCCGTCGCTGATTTCCGCGGCGGGACAGATGGGAATTCCTCCGCCGATGTAACGGCCGTTGGCAACGGAGCAGATCAGGTAGTCTCCCTCCTCCTCCTGCCCGTCCCAGGAGAGCTTCAGATGAACCGGCCGATAATGAAGGATGGCCTTCAGCAGCCCCAGAAAATAGGGCGTGAGGCCGCGGTACCTGCTTTTCAGGCTTTCCGCGTAATCCAGGACGGTGACATCAAAGCCGGTTCCGCAGACGTTCAGAAAGCTGCCCTGATTCAGCCGGCCGAGATCCACCCGGGTCACGTTTCGACGCAGGATGATCTCCAATGCCTGCAGGGGATCCTTCGGGATTCCGGCCGTTTTCACAAAATCATTTCCGGTTCCGGCGGGAATGATCCCCATGGGCATTTCGGTTCCCGCCAGGCCGCTGGCCACCTCAAATGCCGTTCCATCCCCGCCCACGGAGATGACGGCGGAAACCTCCGGGTTTTCGCTCCAGGAGCGGGCCAGTTCCTCGGCATGCCGGGGATATTCCGTTCGGATCACCCGGAAGGGGAGACCTCTTTCCTGAAGCACAGCCCGCAGCTTTTCCATGGTTTCCAGGGCATAGCCGTTTCCGGAGACGGGATTCACAATATAAACATCAAACATCGGCAGGACCTTCTCCACGATCATTTTTCCCGGGACAGGGATCAGGGGACGTTTTCCCCGGATCCCTCCTCCGAAGAGAATTCGTCCGAAAGCGCGTCCGGATCGGGAGCGGGACCGTATTTCTCCAGGTATTCCTCCAGGCACAGATCCTCATCCCGCATGAGCAGGCTGTGTTCCACGCCGGTATAGCGGACATGCCAGGCCTCCGGAGCGAAGCCTGTGATGTCCTGCTTTCCTTCGGGATAGCGAACGATGAACCCATATTCCCAGCAGTGGGCATGGAGCCATTTGCATTGCTTTGTGGCGGAAAAGGCACTGGCGCCGGGCACATTGATGTCAAAGCTCAGCCCCAGATGGTGCTCGCTGGCGCCGGGCTCGGCCACGGTCCGGAGGGCCGCCCGCCGGGCACGGCTGCGGGTCCAGCCCTGATTCCGCTTCAGATGGCTTTGAATGCTGTTTTCCAGCAGGCGTTCCTGCTGGGCATAGCTCCGATAGCCGGCGCTCACCTGCCATTTGGTGATGCCGTCGTCGCGGGCGGCCTCCAGCATTGTGACCAGCGCTTCCACCGCCGTGCGGACTCCCTGCGTTTCCGGATACTTGATCTTCACCAGGGACGAATCGCAGAGATCCGTCAGGAGCACCAGGTCCGCCGGAAGAAAGTCCTCTCCGACAGGATGCTGCAGATTCGTCAGCCAGGGCCATTCTCCCGCCAGGACATCCACCGGATCCGCGGGCGGGGGAATGGGGATCGCGTCCTCCGAATACAGCCGGGTCTGGGTCTGCTTCCCGGCGATCCCGTCCACGCTGAGATCGTTCCGACGCTGAAAGGCCCGGACGGCCTCCCGGGTGGCGGGCCCAAAATCCCCGTCCACCACGTCGGTGAAGTAGCCCAGTTCCTGAAGGCGCAGCTGCAGCATCCGGACTTCCTCTCCCCGGGAACCCTTTTTCAGCTGGATCATTCTCTCCGGCACGGCAGGGGAAGGGGAGGCATCCGGTTCCGCCTCCCCGTCTTCCGTTTCTCCGTCTTCCGCATCCGCTTCCGAAAAAAGGACAGCGGGCTCCTCCGGAAGCGGTTCCACGAAATCATCCTCCTGAAGCCCGTCCGTCCATTCCGCCCGGGAAACCGGGACGCAGAAGATCAGCGCTGCCAGCAGTGCCAGGCAGATCCCTTTTCTCATGCGTCATCTCTCGCTTTCAGTGCTTTCTCCACGATTTTCAGCAAAATCGTATTATCTGTCAGCCGTCCCAGGGCTTCCGTCGCCTTCAGCACCAGTTCCCGGTCCGTCAGCCGCCCCGTATCCTTTTCCCGCAGAACCTCCTGCTTCAGCCGGCCGGCCTCCGTCATGTTGTTCCGGAAGGTAATCCAGGCGTTTTCCGGGCTGAAGGGGTTTTTCAGCGCCTCGGTCAGGTCACTCATACCCTGCGCTCCTTTTGGAGGCAGCCCGTCGACCTGCGTCAACGGGCTGCCTTTTGCATTGCTTATTTTCCGGGATAGATGATCAGACTGTCCACGGGATAATCTTTCAGCCGCTCCCGGCCGTTCAGGCCGGCGAGCTCCATCACGAAGAGCATCTTCACGACCTTTCCGCCCAGATCCTCCACCAGCTTGGCGGCGGCTTCCGCGGAGCCGCCGGTGGCGATCAGATCATCCACGATGATGACCTTCTGTCCGGGCAGAATGGCGTCCCGGTGAATCTCCACCTCGGCCTGGCCGTATTCCAGATCATATTTCCGGCTCACGGTTTCCCGGGGCAGCTTTCCCTTCTTCCGCACGGGAACGAAACCCTTCCCGGTCAGATAAGCCACGGGAACACCAAAGATGAAGCCGCGGCTTTCCGGCCCGACCACCAGGTCAAAATCCACTTCCCGGGCCTTTTCCACCAGTCCGTCGATGGACAGCTTCAGGCCGTCCGGATCCTGAATCACGGAGGTAATATCCCGGAACATGATTCCGGGCTCCGGAAAATCAGGAATGGTCAGCACATAATCCTCCAGCTTTTTCATGAGAAACAAACCTCCGATTTCCTACAGGTTGTTTTCCCGGAGACCTCCTCCGGAGATGAAGACGGAATTTCCGGAAGCGATCAGATGCCGAGCAGATCGCTGAACACTTTCAGCGCGCCGTCGGTTTCATGCGCCAGAACCCGCTTCGCCAGCACCTTGCCCAGTTGTACACCTTCCTGATCAAAGCTGTTCAGGTTCCACAGGAAGCCCTGGAACATCACCTTGTTTTCAAAATGCGCCAGCAGCGCGCCCAGCGCTTCGGGAGTCAGCTGGTCGCCGATAATGATGCTGCTGGGACGATTCCCCTCGAAATTCTTGTTCCGGTTCGCATCCTGCTTGCCGCAGGCAAAGGCCAGAATCTGGGCAGCGACGTTGGCGCCGAGCTTCTGCTGGCTGGTGCTGCCCTGAATGTTCACATCCACTCCGGCCTGATTCCGGCGGAAGCCGATGAACTGAAGCGGAATGATGTCCGTTCCCTGATGCAGCAGCTGATAGAAGCTGTGCTGCCCATTGGTTCCCGGCTCACCGAAAATCACCGGTCCGGTCACGTAATCCACGGGCTCTCCGTCCCGGTTCACGCTCTTGCCGTTGGATTCCATATCCAGCTGCTGGAGATGCGCGGGGAAGCGGCTCAGGGCCTGGCTGTAGGGGAGCACGGCGGTGGCCGGATAGCCCAGCACGTTCCGCTCGTAGACCCCGATCAGCGCATCCAGCATGGCCGCGTTCTTGCGGACATCCTTCTGCGCCGCTTTCTGATCCTCTTCGGCCGCTCCCTCCAGGAACCGGCTGAAAACCTCCGGCCCGAAAGCCAGACTCAGCACGGCGCCGCCTACGGCAGAGGTGGAGGAATAACGGCCGCCGATATAATCATCCATAAAGAAGGCAGCCAGATAATCGCTGCTCTTTGCCAGGGGGGAGGTTTCGCTGGTCACGGCGATCATATGCTTTCCGGCATCCAGCCCGGCCCGGGTCAGCGCGTCCTTCACAAAGGCCTCGTTGGTCAGGGTTTCCAGCGTGGTTCCGCTCTTGCTGACCAGAATAAAGATGGCGTGGGCCACATCGGTGGACTTCAGCACGGCTGCCGCGTCATCCGGATCCACATTGGAAATGAATTTCGCTTCCATGCGGAAGCAGCCGTTCTGCCGCGCCCAGTTTTCCAGCGCCAGATACATGGCCCGGGGGCCCAGATCGCTGCCTCCGATGCCGATCTGCACCACGGTGGTGAACTTTTCACCCTGCTCGTTGGTGATCTCCCCGGCATGCACTTTCCGGGCAAAATCCGCGATGCGCTTCTGCTGCGTCCGATAGAATTCCCGCTTGTCAACGCCGTCCGCCACCACTTTCTTTCCGAGCTGGCCGCGGGTCAGCTGGTGAAGGACGAGGCGCTTCTCCCCGGTGTTGATGACGGCACCCTCGTACAGCGCCTGATACTTTTCCATCAGCTGGGCTTCCTCCGCCAGCTTTTCCAGCCCCTGCAGGATTTCCTCATCCACCTGCTTGGCGCCATAATAATAGGTGAGCCCGCCGCCCATGGGAACAGCGTACTCCTTCACCCGGTCCGCTCCGGCCTCCCCGGCGAGAACCTTTTTCAGATCGACTTTTCTGGCAGCGGACTTCAACGCCTGAAAGCTCGCTTCCGCATCCAGATTTTTCCACTGAATCATGCTGATTTCCCCCCTGCGCGTATTCGCGAATGAACTATCAGATACCCTATTCAGTTTACCTGATTTAAAAGCGGTTTGCAAGCGCTGATTTGGTGATTTTTGAAGGCAGGAATCGGAAAGAGAATGTCGAATCATCCAATTTGGGATGATTTGGATCATCCCGGAAAGAGAGGTCAGTGAATGAACAAGGATAAAAAAATAGCCCGGGGCGCTTCGTGCCCGGTGAAGGATATGGGCGGGCAGGCGGTGATGGAGGGCGTGATGATGCGCTCCGGAAACGCCACGGCCGTGACGGTCCGCCGGCCGGACGGGACCATGGTGACGAAGCGCACGCCCTTTGTGGCGCCGAAGGAAAAGCATCCCTGGATGGGAAAGCCCTTTATCCGGGGCGTGGTGAATATGGTGACCATGCTGTATTTCGGCATGAATACCCTGGAGGATTCCACGAAGATGCTCGGGATGCTGGACGAGGAGCCCACGAAGTTTGAGAAATGGCTGGCGAAAAAGCTGGGCAAAGGCGTGGACAAGATCGTTATGGCCGTGGCCGTGGTGCTGGCGGTAATCCTGAGCATCGGGCTGTTCATGGCGCTGCCGGCGGGGGTGGAAAGCCTGCTGAAGGGAACGGGAATGTCTGTAGCGGCCTATACGCTGATCGGCGGTCTGGTCAAGATTCTGATTCTTGTGGGATACATGATTGCCGTGGCCTTCGTGCCGGATGTGCGGAGAACCTTCCAGTATCATGGAGCGGAGCATAAGTCCGTGCACTGCTACGATTCCGACCTGGACCTGACGCCCGGGAACGCGCAGACCTTTTCCCGGCTGCATCCCCGGTGCGGAACCGCTTTCCTGCTGATTGTCTTCATCATCAGCATACTTCTTTTTCTGCTGATGAACATCTTTGTGCTGAAGAATGTGAACAACTATTTTCTGCGCCTGCTGGCCCATCTGGTGATGCTTCCTGTCGTGGCGGGCATCAGCTACGAGGTGCTGATGGGCCTGGCTCACAGCACGAGTAAAGCTGCACGGATCCTGCGCTGGCCCGGGCTGCAGATGCAGCGGCTGACGACCCGGGAGCCGGACGAAAGCATGCTGGAGTGTGCGATTGTATCCGTGAACGTGGTGCTGCACGGGCTGCCGGAGCACGCGGAGCGGACCCCGGAAGGATGGGCCATCCTGCATGACTATCGGGAATCCGAGAAGGGATACGTGCCCCCGGCCAGGGAGGAAACAAAGGCCGGGGAGGAACCTGCGCCGCAGGGAGAGGCAAATTGAATACCCGGGAACTGCTGAAGCAGGCGGCACGGGAGCTGCGGGAAGCGGGGGTGCCGGATCCGGAATATGACAGCGCGGTGCTGCTGTCCCGGGTCATGGATGTCCCGCCCCTGCAGCTCCGGCTGGGGTTTACGGAGCCGACGGAGGAGCAGCTGAACCGCTTTCGGGAGCTGATGAATCGCCGGCTGAAACGGGAGCCGCTGCAGTATATTGAGGGAAAAGCCGTATTCCACCGGCAGGAGTACGCGGTGCGCCCCGGGGCGCTGATTCCCCGTCCGGAAACGGAGGGGCTGGTCAGCTGGGCCGCGGAACGGGCGGAGAGATGGTTCCGTACGCAGGCCCCCGGGAATGCGAAGCCGCTTTCCGGGCTGCGGGTGCTGGACCTCTGCTGCGGAAGCGGCTGCATCGGCATCAGCCTGAAGGACATGTTCCGGGAAGCGCCGCTGGAGCTGACGCTGACGGACATGAGCCCGGACGCGCTGGACATTGCCCGGGAGAACGCGGAGCGCCACGGGATCGCGTGTGAGATCCTGCAGGGCGATCTGTTCGCCCCGCTGGAAGGCCGCAGGTTTGACATGATCCTCTCCAATCCGCCCTATATCCCTTCCTCCGAATGCGACACGCTGCAGGACGAGGTGAAGCGGGAGCCGCGCATGGCCCTGGACGGCGGGCCGGACGGGATGGACTTTTACCGAAGAATCGCGGAGGAAGCGCCGAAGCATCTGAAGCCGGGAGGAATTGTGATTCTGGAGATGGGATTCGGAGAAGCGGAGGCGATCCGCCGACTGATGGAATCGCATTCCGCCGTCCGCACGGAGACGCGCAGGGATGAGGCCGGGATCGAGAGGATCCTTCTGGCGGAATACGAAATGAAAAAGCAAGAGAAAGATACGCATGTTTGAGAAGCTGGAAAGCCTGAAAGCGAGGTACGAGGAGCTGACGGAGGCCATGGCGCAGCCGGAGGTGACCGCGGATTATGCCCGCCTGCAGGAGATTATGAAGGAACGAACCTCCCTGGAGGAGATTGTCCGAAAATACGGGGAGTATCTTTCGCTCCGGCAGCATCTGGCGGAAGCGCGGGAGCTGATGAGCGATCCTGATATGGCCGAGGAGGCCGCGGCGGAAGCCGCGGAGCTGGAAGGACGGGAAGGTCCCCTGGTGGAAGAGCTGAAACTGCTGCTGGTTCCGCCGGATCCCCTGGATTCCCGGAATGTCGTGATGGAAATCCGTGCCGGCGTGGGCGGGGAGGAAGCCGCGCTGTTCGCCGGGGAGCTGGTTCGCATGTACCAGAAGTACTGCGACCGGGGCGACCTGAAAATGGAGATTCTCAGCCTGGCGGATACGGAGCTGGGCGGCGTCACGGAAGCGATGCTGATGATCTCCGGAGACGGGGCCTGGGCACGGATGAAGTTTGAGAGCGGCGTCCACTGCGTAAAGCGCGTTCCCGTGACGGAGAGCGGCGGGCGGATTCATACCTCCACCGCCTCCGTGGCGGTATTCCCCGAGGCGGAAGAATGCGAAATGGAGATCCGGCCGGAGGATATCCGGGTGGATCTGTATCGGGCCTCCGGCCACGGCGGACAGAAGGTGAACAAGACGGAAACGGCCGTGCGGCTGACGCATCTGCCGACCGGCCTGGTCGTCACCTGTCAGGACGAGCGGAGTCAGCTGCAAAACCGGGCGAAGGCCATGACGGTGCTTCGGAGCAGGCTTCTGGACAGGCGGCGGCAGGAACTGCAGAGCGCACAGGATGCGGACCGGAAGGATCAGATAGCCGGAGGGGACCGGAGCCAGCGGATCCGGACCTATTATTTCAACCATGACTATGTGGTGGATCATCGTCTGGGCATGACGGTTCCGCGGGTGCAGTATACCCTGGACGGCGATCTCGATCCGTTCATCAGCGCGCTGCGCCTGGCGGAAAAAACGGAGCGGCTCAAGTCCCTCCATGATTGATTGAACCGCCTTCCGGACGGACGCTTTTCCAAAGCGCCGCGGCGGATCGGCAGCGAACGACTGAGGAGAAAAATGCTGACAAAAGTGATGGACGCTTCCTCGACGGAAGCGATTGCGCTGGCCTCCCGGCTTTTTAAGCAGGGAGAACTGGTCGGGTTTCCCACGGAGACGGTCTACGGCCTGGGAGCCAACGCCCTGGACCGGGACGCGGTGCTTTCGATTTTCGCGGCAAAGGGAAGACCGGCGGATAATCCGCTGATTGTGCATATCTGGCACCGGGATCAGCTGGAAGGACTCTGTGACATTCCGGAGGGGGCGGAGCCGCTGATGAAGGCCTTCTGGCCGGGGCCGCTGACCCTGCTGTTTCCCCGGACGGAGCGGATTCCCGACGAAGTGACCGCGGGGCTGCCGACGGTGGCGATCCGGATGCCCTCCATGCCCTGCACGCGGGTGCTGCTGCGGGAGTGCGGTCTTCCGATCGCCGCCCCCAGCGCGAACCGATCGGGCCGTCCATCGCCCACCACGGCGGCCCATGTGCTGGAGGATATGAACGGGCGAATCCCGCTCATTCTGGACGGGGGCGAATGCCAGGTCGGGCTGGAGAGCACGGTGCTGGATCTGACCCATGGACAACCCGTCGTTCTGCGCCCGGGCGGAATCACGAAAGAGATGCTGGAAGGGGTGCTGGGCCGGGAAGTTGCCCTTGCCGGAAGCATTCTCCGCCCGCTGAAGCCGGACGAGAAGGCACTTTCCCCGGGCATGCGGTATCGGCATTATGCGCCGAAAGGAAGCGTAACCCTGGTGGAAGGTCCGGAGGAGGCGGTGCTGCGGGAGATGCGGAGCCGCTGCCGGGAAGACCGGGAACAGGGGAAACGCAGCTGCGTGCTGTGCTTCACGGAACACCTGGAGGCTCTTTCCGACTGCGACCCGCACGATATCGGGTCCGCGGCGGATCAGCGTCAGGTGGCCCATCGGCTGTTCGACATCCTGAGAAAACTGGATCAGGAAGGCATGGAAACGATCTACAGTGAGGTGTTGCCGCCGGAGGGCGTGGGCCTGGCGGTGATGAACCGTCTCGGCCGGGCGGCGGCCTTCCGAACCCTCCGGGTGCAGTAGAATCCGGAAAGGGAAAAACAAAACGGAGAAGGGGAATGAACTCCCTTCTCCGTTTTTGATGGCTGCGAATCAATTTGCAGCGGGAAGCTGAATGCCCAGTTCCTTCGCACAGGCGACCAGGGTATCCAGCGCGCAGAGGATTTCCTCGTCCGTGTGCTCGGAGATGACGTTGAACCGAAGGCGCGCTTCGCCCCGGGGAACCGCAGGGAACACGGCCGGGGGCACGCAGACATTGCGGTCCCGCATCGCGTTGGAAAGCACATAGGCATCCACATCCTCCCCGATGAGCACGGGAATGATCGCGGATTCACCGGCCAGGCAGATATTCAGGCCGCGCTTTTTGGCTTCCGCGCAGAAGAAATGAATATTGTGATGGAGCCGCTCCATGATCCCGGGCTCCTGATGCAGCAGCTCAATCGCCTTGCGCACCGCCGCCGCGAGAGGCGGAGAGATGCCAACGGAGAAGGCGAAGCCGGGCAGCATATAGCGCAAATAATCGATAATGGCCTGGCTTCCGGCCAGATATCCGCCGCAGGCACCGAGCCCCTTGGAGAGCGTCCCCATATGGATATCGATATCTCCGGGCTGCAGGTCAAAGTATTCATCCACGCCGCCGCCGGTGGACCCCAGCACGCAGCTGGAATGGGCTTCATCCACCATCAAGAAGCACCCGTATTTCTTTTTGATCGCCACCAGGCCGGGAATATCCCCCACGTCCCCGTCCATGGAATAGGCGCCCTCCGCAACGATCAGCACCTTGCCGAATTTCTCCCGCCGCGTGGACAGGATCCGATCCAGCGCCGCCATGTCATTGTGCGGGAAGGGACGGCAGGTGGCGCGGCTGAGAAGGCAGCCCTGCCAGACGGAGTTGTGGGACAGGGAATCATAGACGATCAGATCGCCCTCCCCGCAGAAGTTGCCCACGAAGGTCACATTGGTCGCATGCCCGCTGACCAGCACCAGCGCGTCATCCGAACGCTTCCAGCGGGCAATCTCATGCTCCAGCTCGCGGTACATGGTTTTTTCGCCCGCCAGCAGACGGCTTCCGCTGGCGGAGGTGCCGTACTTGTCGATGGCCGCCTTGGCCGCTTCGGAAACCTCCTTGCGGCCGGACATGCCGACATAGTTGTAGCTGGCAAAATTCAGCTTGCGGACTCCATCCACCAGGGAGGTGTCGGTCAGCGCGGAATCGTGCCGAATAAAATATGGATCCCGGTTACCGGTCGCGGCGACCATCTCTTCCCTTCGCGCCTGAAACTCGCGGTATTCCGGAGCGTCTTCAAATCGGGTAATGGGTTGCATGATGCAGAATCCTCCTGTCTTTCCGCGTGTGCGGAGTAAAGTCGCGGCGCGTTTCCCGGAAGAATCCGTATCAGCGGTTCGGAAACGACGCCAAAGACTATTTTAACGATTTATCGGAGAAAAGCAATCCCCGTGCGGAAAAAAGACAAGGAATGCAGAATACCGGATCTCTCCTTCCCGGGAGCAAGACTATTCTCCGCCCATGTTCCGCCCCTTTCGGGAGAGCCAGATACGGCGGTAGGGAAGCGTCCACAGGGTCATGGCAGTCCAGCCTGCCACGCAGGCGATGCCGACACCGGGAATGCCGATCCGGGGAACCAGCCAAAGGGTAAAGAGAACCCGGACCGAAATCTGGGTCAGGGTAGCCAGCAGGGAGGGCAGCATCAGCTTCATGCCCCGGAAATAGCCCTGAATACCGTTGGTGATGCAGGGCAGGGTGTAGCAGAAGCCGATTACGCCGAAGTAACGGAGACCCTCCCGGATCATGTCCGAATCCGTGGAAAAGATGCCCATCAGCGGCCCCCGCAGCAGCAGGACAATCGCGGAAACCACGATGCCGCTGAGGCATTCCAGAAGCATGGCCTTCCGGAAGCCCTTCTCCGTCCGTTCATGATTCAGGGCGCCTTCATTCTGGGCGGTGAAGGTGGTGATGGCGTTGGAGATGCTGCGCCCGGGAAGAAGCCCGATGTCCTCAATCTTCCGGGCTGCGCTGAAGGCGGCGGCCGAAGTGATGCCGAGGGTGTTGACGCTTCCCTGGATGATGATATTCCCGATGGGCTGACTGCACTGCTGAAGCGCGGTCAGTCCGCCCAGGGAGAGCGTCTGCCTGGCAAGGGCACGGTCGATTCGGAGAGAGCGGGCAGAAAAATGCAGCAGGGGAACCTGCCGGTACACATACAAAATACACAGCAGGGCGCTGATGCCCTGCGCCGCCATGGTGGCCAGCGCGGCCCCCAGTACTCCCAGATGCAGGCCGGCCACCAGCAGCAGATCCAGCCCCATGTTGAGCACGCAGGAAAGGATCAGATAGCGCACGGGCGTCCGGGAGTCTCCCACGCTGCGCAGGGCAGCCGCATAGATATTGTACAGGCAGGTGAAGGGGAGCGCGAGAAAAATGATCCGCAGATAGGTCTGGGCCTCCGGCAGGGCTTCCGGCTGAACCTGCATGAGGGAAAAGATGGTTCCCGTCAGGGGAAGACCCAGCGCCATGACGACCAGGGCAAAGAGCAGGCCCAGGGAGACCGTGGTTTTCATCTCGGCGAGAAGCTTTTCCCTTTTCCCCGCGCCGAAGAAATTGCCCATCAGAACGGAGGCACCGATGCACACGCCGGAAACGCCGAGGATCAGCAGGCTCATGATCTGATCGCAGGTTCCGACGGCCGCCAGGGCGGTACTGCCCACAAAGCGGCCGATGACGATCGTATCCACCATGTTATAGGAGAGCTGAAACAGGTTTCCAAGCATCAGGGGGATGGAAAAGGAGATCAGCTGGCGGAAAATGCTTCCGCTGGTCATGGATGTGACGCGGCTTCGGACCATGGGGAGTTCCTCCTGACGCTTGGCGTTCCCGCCCATTGTATCATTCAGCCGCGCTTTGTCAAGAAAGACGGCCCGGCACAGGCGGGGAAGGGACAAAAAAACTCCCGCGTTTCCGCGGGAGAAAAGAATCTTTCATCAACTCAGGGCTGCTTGCCGATGTAGGCCAGGATGCCGCCGTCCACATACAGAATGTGGCCGTTGACAAAATTGCTGGCGTCGGAGGCCAGGAAAACCGCCGGCCCCTGCAGATCCTCCGGCGTTCCCCAGCGGGCTGCGGGCGTCTTGGCTACGATGAACTGATCGAAGGGATGACGGCTGCCGTCCGCCTGACGCTCCCGCAGCGGAGCCGTCTGGGGGGTGGCAATGTAACCGGGGCCGATGCCGTTGCACTGGATGTTGTGCTCCCCGTATTCCGAGCAGATATTCCGGGTCAGCATCTTCAGTCCGCCCTTGGCGGCGGCATAGGCAGAAACTGTCTCCCGGCCCAGCTCGCTCATCATGGAGCAGATGTTGATGATTTTTCCGTGCCCCTTCTCAATCATGGAGGGGATGACGGCCTTGGCGCAGATGAAGGGGGCGTTCAGGTCCACGTCGATGACCTTGCGGAATTCCGCCGCGCTCATCTCGATCATGGGGATGCGGCGGATGATTCCGGCGTTGTTGACGAGAATGTCAATCCCGCCGACCTCGGCTTCGATCTGCTTCACCAGGGCAAGAACGGCTTCCTCATTCGTCACGTCGCAGACATAGCCGTGGGCGGGGATGTTCTTTTCCGCGTAGGCAGCCAGGCCCTTGTTGACCAGATCCTGGTTGATGTCGTTGAAGACGATGGTGGCTCCGGCGGCAGCGTACGCTTCCGCGATCGCAAAGCCAATGCCGTAAGAGGCGCCGGTGATCCACGCAATTTTACCTTCCAGGCTGAAATCCTTCATGTTCATAGCGTTTCATTCCTTTCAAATTTTGTATGAATTACCGGAGTTCCGTGGTGGGAATCTCGTCCATGTCATCAAAGGCCTGATTTTCCCCGCCCATGGCCCAGATAAAGGTGTAATTGCTGGTGCCGGCCCCGGCGTGAATGGACCAGGAGGGAGAAATCACGGCCTGCTGATCCTGCATGACGATGTGCCGGGTCTCCTGACCTTCGCCCATCATATGGAAAACCACATTGTTCTTCGGCACTTCAAAGTAGAAATAAACCTCCATGCGACGCTCATGCGTATGGGCGGGCATGGTGTTCCAGACGGAGCCGGGCTCCAGAACGGTCATGCCCATGGACAGCTGACAGGTTTTCAGCACGGAGGGATGAATGAACTGGTTAATCGTCCGCTTGTTGCTGGTTTCCAGCGCGCCGAGGGGCTTCTTGGCGGCATCCTCGATCTTGATCAGCCGGTTTTCATAGCTGCAATGCGCAGGATAGGAAACCACGTAGAAATGAGCGGGCTTTTCCGGATCGTCGCTCTCGAACAGAACGGTTTTCGCTCCGCGGGTGATATACAGGCAGTCCTTGTAATTCAGGGAATAGACCTGCTGATCCACGGTCACCTTTCCGGCGCCTCCGACATTGAACAGACCGCATTCCCTGCGCTCCAGGAAGTATTCCGTTCCGAAGTTCTTCCAGATATCAATGCCCTTGTCAATGGAAACCTTTTCCTTCACAGGCATGATGCCCAGCACGACAGCCCGGTCCACATGGCTGTAGGTGGCCTGAACCTGATCCGGCACAAAGAGGTTCTCAATCAGGAATTCCCGACGGGTTTCCTCGGTGGTATAGCGCTTGAAATCACGCTGGTTGCAGGAGTAGCGAATGTCCATGGTAAGATCCTTCCTTTCCAATAATGGTGATTTGAAATCCGATTTCCGGGATTCTCCGGGAATCCCCGCCGCGAAACCGGCAGTCTTCGGCCCGAGGCCCATGTTACAGCCGCTGGACCATGTCGCCCTTGATATGATCCATATCCACGTTCTCCACAATCAGCTCATCAATGAATTGGGCAATGATGCCCTGATTATGCAGGGCCGGCACCTTCTCCGCCATGGCCGGCACCAGGGGAACGGCATCCTCCACAAAATCAAAGGTGCTGTCCTTCACGGTCACGCTCTGCACCGGGCGTTCCGGAAGGCCAAGAATATAACCTGCGCACGCGCGGCACCCGGTCGCCCGGACCCGCTCGAAGACGATGGCTCCCACCGTGGGGGTCGTTTCATCGTAGGGCTGGGGCTCCCGGCTCTGGACATAGGCGGAATGCCCATCCGGATCGCAGAAGTACATGCAGTTGACCACCAGGGGCATCTTGACCCCTTCCATGCGGACATCCTCAAAGCGGATATCATCCACCACCGCGTTCAGCCCCCTGCCGCGGCGGGTTTTGATCCGGAGACCCCGGTCATTGCCCCGCATCCAGCAGTGGTGCACCCGCACATGATGCACGCCGCCGGCATTCTCGCTGCCGATGGTTACGCCGCCGTGCCCGTCCAGCATGGCGCACCAGGCAATTTCCACATTCTGGGTCGGCGTATGGTACTTCTGCCCCTGCCAGATTTTTCCCGCCTTGATGGCAATACAGTCATCCCCGACGGAGAACAGCGCGCCGTACATCCGCACTCCGTTGCAGCTCTGGGGATCGAAGCCGTCCGTGTTGGGGCTGTAGGAGGGCGCTTCCACCGTAATGTTCAGGAAGGACAGATCATCGCTGAAGAGCGGATGAATATTCCAGGCGGGACTGTTGCGGAAGGTAAGGCCCTGAACCGTGATCCGGCGGCAGCCCTTCAGATACAGCAGGTGGCCCCGGTAGGCCCGGTACTTGCCCTTGGGATTCACCCACCAGATGCCTTCCTGGGCGCGGCCGTCAATAATGCCTTCGCCGATGATCCGGATATCCTCCACGTCAATTCCCGTCAGCGCGGAAGCGAAGGAATCCAGCGGATTTCCTTCCCAGGAACCCAGCAGCAGTTCTTCACTGTCCCCGGTGGGAAAGGTAACCCCGGGCAGGATGGGGAAGCGGTTCTGATTGGTCAGCAGATGAAGCGTCGCGCCTTTTTTCAGCTCCAGCGTCAGATGGCTCTTCAGGAAGAGCGGGCCGGTCAGGTATTCCCCGGCCGGGATGACCACCCGCCCTCCGGGCGGGCAGCACATGATGGCCGCCTGAAGACAGGGGGTATCATCGGTTTTCCCGTTGCCCATTGCGCCGAAACGGCGGACATCCAGGGAAACGGTTTCCGCCTCGGTCCGGAAGGAAAGGGTTTCCTCCGCGCCATTCTGAAGGGAAACCAGGGTATACTCCGTATCGGGATACAGGTCAAACAGCGAAACAACGGAACGCTTTTCCTCACCCAGCGATTCACCATTCAGCGTCAGGGAGGCAGGGGAGGGCATCAGATAGTCTCCGTCCCCGTTCAGCAGCACGGTGGCGCTGCGGGCGGATACAAACAGCAGTTTCATTTGCGTTTTCCCTCCTTTACCTGAAGATAGGTCTCGGGAACGCCAACATGGGGCATGGGTCGGTTCTGACCGTACAGCTCCATGGGAAGCAGCCCCAGATGAACGGCTTTCTCGCGAAGTGCGGTCCAGGAGGGATAAGCCAGCAGCTCCTTCCTCGGCGCGCGGAAAATCCCCTCGCGGAACAGATCGATCAGGGCGCGGTAATGCTCATAGAGCCGTTCGTCCATCACGCCAATGGTGTCCAGCAGAGCGGTCAGATAGGTCAGATTTTCCTGAGAAAAGGGATTAGAATCCTTCGAGGGCGCGGACTCCCGGAACACGCGAACCAGACCCGCAAGATCGGACAGCCCGTCCTCAGCCAACTGCTGCTGCCCCTTCGCGGTCAGGAAGCCGGCCAGGGAGGAAGGAATGGACTTTTTTTGCATGCAAGCCTCCCACAAACACAGATTCGTGAAGAATATTGCCGAAATAATCGGCTGAACCATCTCTGAGAATAGCACGATTTGCACGGAAAAGCAATGAAGGCGGAAAAATATTCAGTCCGCGGGCGGACGAAGGCTCGGGACCGCCATATTCCGCGGATCCTCCGCATCCAGCGCACTGAGATAGGAACGGTTTCCCAGCCTTGCCCGGAGCTCGTCCAACGGGAGGATTCCCTGACAGGCGTAGGCATAGCTGGCCTGAATCATGCCGACAGCATCCTCCAGGGCTTTTTCCCGCAGCTCCGGAAAGCTCTCCCGGCTCATCTGCTCCCTGTCGAAGGGAAAATGCCAGACATGGTGGGAAAGGTTTTCCACATCCCGGTCGAGAAAAAGGCTCCGGGCATAGGGGATGGAACGGATGCGGGAGGTAGGGACGATCCGGGACAGACCCGTCAGGACGGAATGGGGTTTCTCCATCAGGACATACAGGGAACGATACCGGGCGTAACAGCGGTTCAGCGCGGGAACGACCTCCTTCCAGCCATAGACCTCCCCGTAGACGGCCTCCAGATCGGCGGAAAGCGAATCGGGAAGCATCAGTATCGGGAAATGATGATCCGTGACCGGATGCTGTTCTCCCCAGAAGCCTTCCCGCTTCAGAAGAGCGATATCCAGGGCATGCTCCAGGTCCCGGTGCGCCCGGGGGGTGGGCCAGGTTTCGGTGCTTTGCCAGATGATGTAGGGATGAGTTCCGGAATCCAGCGCGTAATGGCAGAGAAAACCGGCCAGATAGGAGAAGGTCTCCCGGGGTGTCCTGCCGTTCCGGGCCTTCCGGGCCAGGGCGGTCAGAAAGGCTCCGGTCTTTGTGGTATGCATCCGGCGCCCTCTTCCCTGACGCCGCTTCCAGGGCTGATACATAAACCAGGGGTCGGGCCCATACTGCGCGAAAAGATAGGGAACATCGCAGAGACAGTCGCGGATTTCCCGGGGCAGAGCGGCCCTGACGTCCTGACCAAAGGCATGATGCTGCACAACATCCGGCATAAAAAACGGATTCCTTTCTTTCAGATACAGAAGACGGAGGCCGGCGCATTCACCGGCCTCCGGGAGAATTAAAGCAGAATGATACGGGGATGGCAGTCCAGGTCCTCCCTGGTAACCCGAAGCGCCTGGGCGCCCGCCAGGATCTGGCGCGAATCAAACAGTTTCAGGAACTCATCCACGGGGGCAATGGGCCAGTCCGCGTTGCATTCGGTTTTGTAATGCATGGGAATGATGATTCGCGGATCCAGCTGATCAATCACTTCCGCAGCCTGACGGGCATCGATGGTAAAGAAGCCGCCAACGGGGAGCAGCAGAATATCCACCTGCCCCAGGGCTTCCAGCTGATCCGCGTCCAGCAGGCAGCCCAGATCCCCCAGATGCGCCAGACGGAGTTTTTCCGCTTCCAGAAGGAAGAGCAGCGTTTTTCCGCGCTTCGTCCCCCCGGCGTCATCGTGATCCGCCATGATCCCGGTCACCCGGACATCCGGCGCGAAGGTGTGAACGCCTGCGTAGTCAATAATCTGCGGGAAACCGGTGACATTTTCGACCGCATCGTGATCATGATGGTGATGGGAAACCAGAACGCCGTCCGCTTCGAGCTTCCGGACGGGATATCCGGTGGAGGCATCGTAGGGATCCGTCAGAATTCGAAAACCGCTTTCCAGCGTGATCAGAAATTCCGCATGACCGATATGCTCTATCAGCATGACAAGCACTCCTTTCAATCCAGGCCCAGGGAGGGAAGATCCTCTTTCCGCCGCAGCGCCGCCGCAAATTCCCGATGCAGTTTCCGGCAGGCGGCCTCCATGGCCGGCCCGCCCTCTTCCCGGGCTTTCATCAGCAGAAAAACCGCACGGTCCGAATCAGCGGAACCGGAATGCCGCCGCAGAAGGATTCGAAGACAGTCGCTCTCCGAACCCGGGAAGGAGGGAAGCAGGTTTTCCGGAAGGACCAGACCGCATTTGCGCATATTCAGCCACTCAGACCGGAGAAGCAGTTCCCATCCCAGGCTTTCCGCCAGCGCGGAAAAAGCGGCGACCTGTGCCGGCGCGGCAAACCGGGGCAAATCAGTGGCGAAGAGATAGTCCGGAAGAAGACTTCGCCGCAGCGCCGGCCTCCTTTTCAGCTCCAGGCCGGCGAACAGGGAATGAATCTCTTCCCGGAGCGGGATCTTCCAGGGGGGAAGAGACTGCATCATGATGGAATCAGTCACCGCTCTTCACGGAGAAGGCGTTGGGAATCTCCAGCAGAGTCACATCATCCTTCCAGTCCGTCAGGGTATCCACGATTCCGTTTCCGTCCACATCTTCCAGGGTAACCAGGCGGCCGAAGTCCTGCTTCTCCAGATCCTTCCTGGTCACGACCAGCGAATAGGAGCCGGGCAGGCGAAGCGTCCGATAACGGACGGCAGCGGGCTTTCCATCCAGAATGTAATGCTCGTAGACCTCCTGCTGTTCCGTATTGTCCTTGTCCACATACTTCCGGTAATAGGTGAAGCCGACGATGCCCTTTTCGTCCCGGACATCAACCCACAGCTGCGGATATCCTTCTTCGTTATAGCGCAGGCGGCACCAGCTGATTTTGGCGGTTTCCTCCTGAACAGGCACCATTCTCGGCGCGGGCTCCGCTTCGGGAAGCTGCTCCGCCAGGACATTGTTTCCGCGGAGATCCTCCGTCTGCACCTGCAGGTTTTCGTTTCTCTCCGTCAGATCGGTTACCTGCTCAGCCAGTTGGTCGGCTTTTTCCGAAGTTTCCGCGAGAGTGGCGGTCAGGGTTTCCTTCTCTTCGGCCAGCGCGGCACCCTTTTCCAATTCCGCGGCCAGGGCGGCCTCTGCCTCCGAAAGGGCGGTGTTCACCGCTTCATGCGCTTCCTTTTCCTCGGCCAGGGCGGCCTCTGCCTCCGAAAGGGCGGCGTTCACCGCTTCATGCGCTTCCTTTTCCTCGGCCAGGGCGGTCTCCGCGGCGGAGCGGGCATCCTGCTCCGACTTCAGGGATTCTTCCGTGGCCGTCAGTTTGTCCGTCAACTCCCGGTTCTGCTCAGAAGCGGCTTCCAGATCCTGCAGCGCCGTTTCGAGCCGGGTTTGCGTATCCTGCAGGGAAAGCGTCAGCTGGGCGTTTTCCTCTTCCAGCTTTTCCCGGAACTCCTTCTCCGCGGCCAGGGCATCCGTTGCTTCCTGCAGGGAGGTCTGCAGCGTATCGATCTGAGCGGTCAGCTCCGCCAGTTTCTCCGGATCCACCGCCTCCTGAAGAGCCGTTTCCAGGGTTTCGATCTGATCCCCAAGGGCGGTCAGGTTGCCGGACAGGGCTTCATCGGTTCCATCCGGGAACTTCTCCCCGGTCGGAGCGATCGTTTCCGCAGGAGCGCCGGCGTTCTCCGCGCCGGTGGCCTGCGCTTCTGGTTCGGCGGGCTCCGCGGATGCTTCCGGGGCAGGCGCCGCCGTCAATTCGTTCAGCTTTGCCTCCAGCGCCGCCCGGGCTTCCTCCAGCGCATCCTTTTCAGATGCATTCCGGGTCAGCGTTGCTTCCGCCTCGGTCAGGGCGGCGCGCAAGGATTCGTTTTCCGCCAGCGCCGCAACCTTCGCCTGGGTTTCCTCTGCCAGGGCATCCTGCGCGGCCTTCAGGGAATCGGAAAGACTGGCGACGCTGTTCAGCGCTTCTTCCCTGGCGGCGGTGATTTCCTCCACCGCGGCCTCGGAGGCTTTCAGGGAATCGCTGAGCTGCGCGGATTCCGCCAGCGCGGAATCCTTGGCCTGCGTTTCCGCTTCCAGGGAGGCGGTGAGGGCAGCTTTTTCCTTTTCCAGCGCGGAGGTCTGATTCTGCGCCTCGGTCAGGAGCATCGTCGTATCCTGAAGGGACTGATTTTGCTGATTCAGCCGGATCCCAAGGTATCCGGCAACCGCTACACATAGCACCAGGGCAATCAGCGTAATGACCGTTTTCTTGTTCATTCTGCAGAAGCTCCTCTCTCTGGCGGAAACCGGAAGAGACAGATCGCCCCTTTCCCGTTTTCACGCACACATCTTTTCACTTGCTTCCATTATATTCATTTTCCGGATGAATTCAAGCACAGGAATGGTTTTTTCCCCGCACAACAAGGGAGAAAAGAGAATGTGGAAGAAAAAGACAGCTGCCTGGTACAGGATTGAAAAGCAGGTTTGACCAAATACGCCAAACGTACTATAATGCAGCGTGGTACCCTGAGAAAACAGGAGGAAACACGCATGAACATTGTCTGCCTTGATCTGGAAGGAGTGCTGGTTCCAGAGATCTGGATCGCCTTTTCAGAGGCTTCCGGAATTCCGGAGCTGCGGAGAACGACCCGGGATGAGCCGGACTACAACAAGCTGATGAATTTCCGCCTTGCCATCCTGAAGGAGCACGGGCTGGGGCTGAAGGAAATCCAGGATACCATCGCGAAGATTGATCCCATGCCCGGCGCCCGGGAGTTCCTGGACGCGCTCCGGGCGGAAACGCAGGTGCTGATTCTCAGCGACACTTTTACCCAGTTCGCCCGTCCGCTGATGAAAAAGCTGGGGTGGCCGACCCTGTTCTGCAATGAACTGGAAGTCGCGGAAAGCGGGGAGGTTACCGGGTTCCGCATGCGGTGTGAAAAGAGCAAGCTGACGACGGTGAAGGCCCTTCAGTCCATTGGCTTTGAAACCATCGCTGCCGGAGACAGCTTCAATGACCTGGGGATGATCCAGGCCAGCAAAGCCGGCTTCCTTTTCCGCTCCACGGAGCAGATTCAGAAGGAGCATCCGGAGCTTCCGGCCTACGAGACTTACGGTGATCTGCTGGCTGCAATTCGCAGCGCGCTGTAACAGCCGGAATTTCAAGTCCGGATCAGAAATCATAACAGGGTGCCCGCGAGGAAGGAAAACGCGGGTTTTCCCGTCTGAAGAAACAGAAGGAGATTGGCAAAATGGAACAGACAGCTCCCAAGAAAAGGATTTTCTCCGGCATTCAGCCCAGCGGAACGCTGACCATTGGCAACTATATCGGGGCCCTGCGGCATTTTCCGGAACTGCAGGATGCCTATGACTGTATCTACTGCGTCGTGGATGAACACGCGATTACCGTGCGTCAGAATCCCGCGGATCTGCGGAGGCGCTGCCTGGAGCTGGCGGCAATTTATCTGGCCAGCGGCCTGGATCCGGAGAAGTGCATCATCTACTGCCAGAGCCATGTCAGCGCGCATGCGGAGCTGGCCTGGATCCTGAACTGCTTCACCTACATGGGCGAACTGCAGCGCATGACCCAGTTCAAGGACAAGTCCGCGAAGCATGCCGACAATATCAACGCCGGGCTGTTTACCTATCCCGTGCTGATGGCGGCGGATATTCTGCTTTATCAGACGGACGCGGTTCCGGTCGGAGCGGATCAGAAGCAGCATCTGGAGATTGCCCGGGATATCGCGCAGCGCTTCAACGGCGTCTACGGGGATGTGTTTACGGTGCCGGAACCCCTGATCACGAAGGTGGGCGGCCGGGTTATGAGCCTGCAGGATCCCTCCCGGAAAATGAGCAAGAGCGATCCCGAGGAATGCTTTATTTCCCTGCTGGATGAACCGGATGCCGTTCGCCGCAAGATCAAGCGGGCAGTTACCGATTCCGATGCGGAAATCCGCTTCGATCCGGAGAACAAGCCGGGCGTCAGTAATCTGCTGTCCATCATTACCAGCCTGACCGGACAGGACATGGAATCCCTGTGCGCGGAGATGGCGGGGAAGGGCTACGGAGACCTGAAAACCCGGACCGCGGATGCGGTCATTGCCTCCCTGGAACCGCTTCAGGCCGAGTACAAACGGCTGATTGCGGACAAGCAGTATCTGCTGAACATCCTGCTCACTGGCGCGGAAAAGGCCAACTATCTGGCTGTGAAAACTCTCCGCAAGGTTCAGAAAAAGGTTGGCTTTGCCCCGAGATCTCTGAAATAATCAGACGGTGGGGGAGACTTGGTTTCCTTCGTGCAGACGGCTCCGGAAACCCCAGTATAGCCCAGCGGATCCGCCCTTTTGAGGAAATTGACAATCCCCTGCGATCCAGGTATAATACAACCCATCCTGCCGAAAGGCAGGAATTTGGTCCCGTAGCTCAGCAGGATAGAGCGGTCGCCTCCTAATAAGAAGTCGGACTGCCGCCTGAGTTGAGCGATCAAGTGCCCTAAATCCCCCGGAATCTGTTCGATTTTCCCTCCCAGAGCTACCGCCAAACAGCTAACGCGAGGCGGAAGATAAAGGGCCTGTGAAAGTCGAACACGCCGCCCGCAGTTAGCCAGCTAACGCGGAAAGCCCGGGTTGCTCCCCCTCGGTCAGGAAGACCGAAAAGCTCGAAAGCCTTGTAAAACAAGGATTTCGAGGACATGGTCCCGTACCTCAGGAATCGCGCCGGGATCGCCAAAAATGCCCGTTTTTGAAGCAAAAAGCTGCTAACAGCAGCCTGCTAACAAAAGCGGGCGCTTTTCTTTTTCTGCGGGGCCCTTCTGCTATAAAATACTCCCCGTAGAATGGACACGTGAATTTGCGAGAATCCCGAATTCTGGACATTGAGAAAGCGAGAATCCCAAATCGTGGACATCGAAAATGCCAGGATCCCGAAAAGTGGACAGTCGAATCGAAAACAGATAGAATCAAGACTGAACACTGGAGGGATCAAGATGGCAAAATCATTCACCCCTGAGGAGATGGAATCGATACGGAAGAATCCAAATACATGGACAGTTACCAGTAAAAGAATCAGCCTGACAAAAGCAGCAAAGGAGCGAATAATAGAGCTGCTTGAAAAAGGGTACTCAGCGCGGCAATGTGTAAAAGAACTGGGATACGATACCGAAATGCTCGGAAAGAATCGCTATGATTCCATCGTATATCATGTAAAGGACGATGTTACACAGGGAAAAGAAGTTCATGAAGGCTATGCCAAACGTCAACCGAAACGACTTACAGCGGAGGAATTAGATCAACTGCCGATGGATCAGGAATCCTACGTGCGGATGAAGAATGAGCTGGTATACCTGAGGCAGGAAGTGGATTTTCTAAAAAAAATATCTCAGCTGGCCAAATCCAAGAAGCGAGGCGACTGAGTATGGGTGAACCCGCTACTGTCTTTGAGATCATTCATGCATCATTGCGTAGTCAGGAGCCCAGACTGACTGTAGTGGAACTATGCCGGATCGCGGGAGTGTCTCGCTCCGGATATTACAACTGGGTAAAAGCGGAGGCTACCAGACTGGACCGGGAGGAGGCTGATAGGAAGGACTTTGAACTAATTCTGGAAGCATATAATTTCCGTGGTTACAAGAAGGGCGTACGCAGTATTCATATGCGGCTTTTGAGAACTGGAATTCAGATGAACCCGAAGAAAATCCGCCGCTTAATGCACAAATACGATTTGCGTTGCCCGATCCGAAAAGCTAATCCCTATCGCCGTATGGCAAAGGCACTGAAAACGAACCGAGTGGCAGATAATCTCCTGAACAGGGAATTTGAGGCCCACGGAGCCAGAATGGTGCTACTGACGGATATCACCTATATTCCGTACGGTGGAGAAAGCGGAGTTTTTGCCTATCTGTCCACGATCCTGGACGCTTTTACGAAAGAAGTTCTTGCTTATGTACTGAGTCCCGGCCTGGAAGTTGACTTCGTACTGGAGACAGTGCAGATCTTGATCCGCGACCACGGTGTTTCTCTCTCGACCGAGGCAATTATCCATTCGGATCAAGGTTGTCATTACACCAGTGTCAGTTTTATTGAGCTGGTGAACAACAGCAGTCTGCGTCAAAGCATGTCCCGGCGTGGTAATTGCTGGGATAACGCTCCCCAGGAGAGCTTCTTCGGTCACATGAAGGATGATCTGAAGGACAAGATGAAATCCTGGAAAACCTTTGAGAACGTGAAACGCGATGTGGATGACTGGATGGATTATTACAACAATGACCGCTGCATCTGGAAGCTGGCAAAGCTTCCGCCCAAGAAGTACTATGAGTATCTGAAAACCGGGATCTACCCGGAACCGGAGAAGCGGGGTTAAGTTACTTCAAGGGGCTCCGCCCCTTGACCTCGGGATTTATCGCTTTGTTTCCAGAGGGCTCGCCACCGGCATCCTTTTGCTGCGTGAAAAAGAGCGATGCCGTATGGCGCCGCCCTCGGAAACCGGCGGGCGCTCAGGTCGCATCCCTGCGTTGCCCTATCCTCCCGTTACTCCGGTAAAGCAACTACAGTTTATTCTGATTCGATCGACTGGACAAGTGCTGCAAATTCATTTGTCCTTGACACGGGGAGCACATTACTAACAGATTCAGGGCCCTTGTTTGCAAGTTGCCAACTTTTTTGCCGGATTTCTAACGGCGCTCCCCTTTGTTGGCTCCCCAAATTGCAAACATCGGCGGACGATTCAGCTAAAAAATGTAGTGGTTTTGAAAATCCATGCAGTTCCGCATTGACCTTTTGCGGTATTTTGAGGATTTAGTCTGCATAAATATGCATATATTATGAGATATTATTAACGCGTGCAATAAGGGATACGGCCTGATTTGTGGATGTGGTTGCTAAAGGAACTGATCAAGTATAATTTTGATGTTCTGGAACGGGACTACCTGCCAGAAAAGAAAGATCTCCGACGGGAAGAGAACCCAGAACGATAACAGAGCCCCTGTGTCAGATGCTGTTCGCATGACGCAGGAATACGACACAACCACAGAGCGCAAGCTCTGGTTTTCAGGGGCTTGGGGGCGGAGCCTACCAACAAGCTTTTTGCAATTCGGCCCGGATTGCATTGCTTGCCAAAACATTATGCCCCGGAACACTATGTCAGATGGAACAAAACACTGAGCTGACTCGTCTTTATTATTGGGCGGATTGCATCGAATTGCACCTTGGGGGTATAATAGATCCCCTGTTCGGTGAACGATGCCGTTCAGGCGCCCGGGATCATCATTGACAGGAGGATGTCTAAACAATGTCTGGTATAACCCGACTTTGGCACAAAGAAAAGAGAGAACCTCAGAAAGCGTAAGCATCAGAGGTTCTTTTTTCAAAATATTTTGCACCTACAAATCAGAAGATGGAAGCAGAGGACTTGAGAGAACGGATATCACCACGAGTAAAAAGCATTGGCTGCAGCTTGATTCCCATAGCTCTTAGAATCATAAGTAGATCCTCATTCTGTGCATCAGCATCTTCAGTAACAGATGTGTATATCAAGAAGTATGCGGATGCTCTGCCACTGTGCCGACAGGAGCAGATCTGGAAGCGCTTGGGTGTGAA
>ONCV01000023.1 GCA_900316415.1 uncultured Eubacteriales bacterium | reverse complement strand
TGCTGACAGCAGCTTGCGGTTCGCTACACTTGGCGGTAAATACCCGTGGCGGGACTTTCACCCGCTAGAATTGTGCCATGCCCGGCACACGCAAAAAAGCCGGGGGCGGATTTCTCCGCTCCCGGCTGCCGATTTTGCTTATTGGTCCCGGAAGGCCATCCACAGGGCGAAGCAGTCGTAAATGCCCTCGATGATCATGCTGATGCCGGTGAACACCCAGATGCCGATCATCGTCATCTCCGAATTCAGGGCGATGATGAAGCCCAGCAGGAGGGACAGGGCGGCGCTGATGGCCATCGTCCACCACAGCTTCTTCTTCATCCGCAGCAGGTCCACCATCCGCTGCAGGCTCCGGTAGCCGAATAGGATCTGCATGATGCCGTACACAACCGCCATCACCGGGAACGCCCGCTCCATCCAGCTTCCGCTGAAGATGCAGAACGCGCCCACCGAGGCCAGCGTGATGCCGGAGAAGAAGCCGGAGCCCTTCGCCGCGTCCGCCGCTTCGGTGCGGAAATACTTGAGGATGTCCCATCCTCCGCAGAGGATCAGCACCGCGCCGGCGATCTTCAGAATCGCCGAGGCAAAGGTCGCGGGGTTCACCAGCAGCAGGATTCCGACCGCGATCAGGAACAGCGCGATCAGCATGGCCGCCCAGTTTTCCTTCAGAAACTTTATGCTCATTCTCTCTTTCTCCCATTCCAGATCGTCGTTCTCCGGGAACAAAAAGTTCAGTCGGTCTTCAGCGTCAGCGTCAGGCGGTTCGGATACTCCGCGCCGACGTCATAGGTATGGTGCATTTCTCCGGTGATGCCCTGGAGCACCTGGTATGCCAGCTCGTTGCGCTCCGCTCCGGGCGACAGCTCCGGCCCGCTGTATTCGATCGTCCAGGACGCGCTTTCGGAGGCCTCCGAGTATTCGCAGGACGCCTGCATCCGCGGGATGCTCATCCCGGGGAGCAGCGTCTGCACCGCTTCCTCCAGGGCCAGCTGAATGCGGCTGGCCAGCCGGGGCGGAATCTGGTTCCGGCTGCAGTAGTTCTGGATCTCTCCGGCCATGCCCGGGAAGTCGAAGTCCCGGCCCTCGATCTGCAGCTCCAGCACCTTCAGCTTCCGGATGAAGCGCCGGGTGTTTTCCCGCTGCGGATGTTCGAAAATCTGCTCCGGGGTTCCATCCTCGTAGATGCCGCCCTCGTCCATGTAAAACACACGGTTGGAGATGGCCCGGGCGAAATTCATCTCATGGGTCACGATCATCATGGTTTTCCCGGTCTTCGCCAGCTCCCGGATCACCGCCTGAACCTCCCCGACCATGGTGGGATCCAGGGCGCTGGTGGGCTCGTCCAGCAGGATGATGTCCGGATCCATCGCCAGGGTCCGGGCGATGGCGATGCGCTGCTTCTGCCCGCCGGACAGCTCGTCCGGATAGTTCAGCGCCTTCTCCGCCAGGCCCACCATGCGCAGCAGGCGCATGCCGTCGTCATAGGCCTCCTGTCGGCTCTTCCCCAGCAGATCCACGGGCGACAGCATGATGTTCTCGATGACCGTCAGATGTCCGAACAGGTTGAAGGACTGGAACACCATGCCCATCTTCCGGCGCACCCGGTTGATGTCGCATTTGGGATCGGTGATTTCCTCGCCGTCCACCCACACGCGGCCGGCGGTCGGCTTCTCCATCTGGTTGATGCAGCGCAGCAGCGTGCTCTTCCCGGTCCCGGAGGGGCCGATGACCGAGATCACGTCGCCGTCCCGGATCTCGACGTTCACGTCCTTCAGCGGGGTGACGTTGGGATATTCCTTTTTCAGATGCTCGATTTTAATCATGCGCGTTCATCCCTTTTCGAATGCGTTTCGTCGTCTCCCGATTATAGCACACCGCCGCCCCGGATGCAATTCGGAACGGAGGGACGGTTTTTTTCGTTCCACTCGTTCCATTGCACGCCAATCAGGTCTGTGATATAATTTCTTCATCTTTATCAGGGAGGAACCGCTGAGGCGTGCCTCCCTGTATGTCAGTTGTAGCGGATGGAGATGATGATCCATGATTTCCCTGCTGGTGTCCTTCGCGGTGCTGGTTATCGCCTATCATACCTTTGGCAATGTGGTGGAGCGGGTCTTCGGGCCGGACAGCCGGGTCACCCCGGCCAACCGTCTGAATGACGGCGTGGACTATGTCCCGATGAAACCGTGGCGGGCCTTCCTGGTGGAACTGCTCAACATCGCGGGTACCGGGCCCATCTTCGGTGCCCTGATGGGCGCCTGCTTCGGACCGGTCGTCTTCCTGTGGATTGTGCTGGGCGGCGTGCTGGCCGGCGGTGTGCACGATTTTATGGTGGGCATGGTCTCCGAGCGCAATGACGGCAAATCCATCGCCGAGCTTTCCGGCATTTATCTGGGAAATCCCGTGAAATGGATCATGCGGATCTTTTCCGTGCTCCTGCTGCTGCTGACGGGCACCGTGTTCGTCACCAGCCCCGCTTCCCTGCTCGCCCAGCTGACTCCGTCCGTTTTCAATCAGACCTTCTGGATCGTCGTGATCCTGGTCTACTACGTGCTGGCCACCCTGCTGCCGATCGACAAGGTGATCGGCCGGCTGTATCCCCTTTTCGGCGCGGTGCTGATGATCATGGCCCTCGGGATCGCAGGGGGCACCTTTTTCGGCGGATATACCCTGCCGGAAATAACGCTTTCCGATCTGCATCCGCAAGGCCTTCCTGTCTGGCCCTTTATGTTTGTGACGGTAGCCTGCGGCGCGATTTCCGGTTTTCACGCAACCCAGGCGCCCATGGTTTCCAAGTGCATCACCTCTGAAAAGAGCGGCAAGCGGATCTTCTATGGCGCCATGCTGAAGGAGTCCGCGATCGCCCTGGTGTGGGCCTCCGCCGGCGTGGCCTTCTACGGCGCCACGGGAGGACTTTTCAACGCTCTGTCCACCCTGGGCCAGTCCGGAACGGTGTACGATATCTCCACCGGCATGCTGGGTACCGTGGGCGGCATCCTGGCCATCATCGGCGTGGTGGCCTGCCCCATCACCTCCGGGGACACCGCCTTCCGCAGCGCCCGGCTGATCATTGCCGAAATGACCCATCTGGATCAGAAGCCCATCAAAAACAGACTCATCGTCACCCTTCCGCTGCTGGCTGCAGCGGCTGTTCTGACGCAGCTGGATTTCAATGTGCTCTGGCGCTATTTCTCCTGGAGCAACCAGACCCTGGCCATGATCACCCTGTGGGTGGTAACCGCCTATCTGCTTAAAAACAATCAAAACAAATGGGACAGCCTGATCAGCGCTGTCCCGGCTGTCCTGATGTCCGCGGTCAGCACAACCTATATCCTGATTGCGGACGAAGGGTTCCAGCTGTCCCAGTCCATCGCTTATCCCCTGGGTCTGCTGTTTGCCCTCATCTGCTTCGGCGTCTATCTGCACACGGCCCTGAGGGGCACGGTTCGAAAGCTGTAATTGTGGAACGGAGGGACGGTCTTTTTCGGAACGGAGGGACGGAACGGAGGGACGGTCTTTTTCGTTCGACGGAACGGAGGGACGGTCTTTTTCGTTCCACTTTCTGCCGGAAGGCGATTCGATTCGAACTGGAATGGCAGTTGGATCATGCTGATAGGAACGGACGGAACAGAGGGACGGTCTTTTTCGTTCCACTTTCTGCCGGAAGGCGATTCAATTCGAACTGGAATGGCAGTTGGATCATGCTGATATACCGATCAGCAGAAGCTGCCGGGAGTCAGGCCGCTTATGAGGCGACAAATCTCAGCTCATCCGGCTCAAATTTCACAGATGCACCACCCTCGCCCCAAAAGGGGTCAGTGCCAGCTTCGCAATCTTAAAGAACTGCTTGCCGAACGGGATTCCAACGATCGTGACGCACCAAAGCAGGCCGAAAAGGGCATTCTCGATTGCCATCAGCAGGCCGCAAACCAGGATCCAGATGATGTTCGCGATCAGGGACGGTGCGCCGCCGCCATAGATAATCTCTTTTCCAAACGGCCAGAAGGACAGAGACGCAAACTTGAAGCACTGGCGGCCCAGCGGAATTCCGATCACCGTGATGCAGCACAGAATCCCTGCCAGCAGCCAGGAGAGTCCGCTCAGAAAGCCGCCGAAGATAAACCACAGAAAGTTTCCAATCGTCTTCATTGCTTGTTTCCTCTATAGAAATCACCGGGATCCCGATGTTTGACCGCTGGTTTTATCTCTTCATCGTCTCGATGATTTTTGCCGCAAACAAATCAGCCAGAATCCGGTTCCCTTCATCCGATGGATGCAGTCCATCATAGGTCAGGGCCATTGCTTCCGGAGGATAGGGATATTCGTCCTTTCCCGGCTCATACCGTACGCCGATATAGTCCGGATAAGGCAGGTCTTTCCCTTTCACTCTTTTGAATTTTACCAGCTTCTCCTGCGCAAAACCGGAGAGGTCATGCAGATTGACCGTTTCAAGCCCTTCGGACGCGGCACATTTCAGAATGGCGGCCGCCGCCTCGGACAGCGCCTGTCCGTTCTCCCTCTGATAACTTCCCGGAGCATTGTTCTCCGGGTCGAGAAGATAAACAAAATCAGCCCGTTCCACCGGATTGCCCACAATGATTCTTCCTGTTGGATTCGCTTCATGTATATGGTCCAGAAGGATTCCCATATGTCCGAGAATGGTTCCCTTCCGTCTCATTTTAAAGTCTGAGTCATCGCCCAAAGGAAATCCGGCGTGCCAGTCGTTCGTCCCCAGGAGCACCGTATACAGATCCGCCTTTGGAATCGGCTGTACAATCCAGTCAGCAAAAGTGGAGCCGTTTATTCCGATGTTTGTAAGCTCCAGTTCAGGGATTTTTTCCTGAATTCTTGTCAGGTACCCTTTTCTTACCCGATACCCTGTCTCGTCCAGATGATCGTTCAGATACGTGAACGAATCGCCGATCGCGGCCCACTTCATGTTCCTTTCCTCCCATGTCATCGCGCAACGTGGAACGGAGGTGGAACGGAGGGACGGTCTTTTTCGTTCCACTTTCCCTTTTTCCCGTAACCCCGTCGTCCGATTGGCTGATTCTCAGCTCACGTGATTATACCACAATTTGGAACGGAGTAACGGCCTTTTTTGTTCTGGAACAGAGGGACGGTCTTTTCCGTTCCGCATTTTGTTAGCCTTTCCCGCTCATTTCACAAGATCAATTCCCGCAGCGCAAACGGGGACGGCCCTTCCGAAGATCCGTTCGGTCTTTCTCCGTCTGCTCTTCTCTGCCCTGCTCCAGGGATCGCAGTTTTACAGCTCATGGCGGTTAATCCCCCTTTCCGTCAAATATCAGGGTATTTCCCATCTCCTGTATCAACCTGCCAGCGCGGATTTTCCCCCGGCACGCAGGCAAAAAAGCACAGACAGATTAGCATAATCCTGCCTGAAAGCAACGGATTTTTGATGTTTTTCCGGCGGAGCGGCGCGCCGGTTGACTTTCCGGCGGGTACCCCTTACAATGGCCCTGTCCTCCCCTGTTTCCCGGCCGGGAATCCGGGGTTCTGAACGACCTTTTCAACGCATTGGATCTTGCAAAGGAGCGCCATGAAGCATTCGAAAACCACGGCCCGGGACATGACGGAGGGCTCCATCATCCGTCAGGTTCTGCTCTTCTCGCTGCCCCTGATGCTGGGAAATATCTTCCAGATGCTGTACAACACCGTGGATACCCTGATCGTCGGCAACTATGTGGGCACGCAGGCCCTCGCCGCGGTGGGCTCGACCAGCATCATCGTCAACATGGCCGTGTTTTTCTTCAACGGCTTTTCCGTCGGCGCGGGCGTCGTTATCAGCCGGTATTTCGGGGAGAAGAACCTGAAGGGGCTTCATGACGCCATCGAAACCACCATCCTGATGACCATCCTGCTCAGCGCTGCCTTCACCGTCGTCGGCGTCCTGTCCGTCGGGTTCATGCTGCGGTTCATGGCGACGCCGGAGGATGTGTTTCAGGATGCCACCACGTATCTGACGATCTATTTCGGCGGCATCTCCGGGCTGCTGATTTACAATATGGGCAGCGGCATCCTCCGGGCCGTGGGCGATTCCACCCGTCCCCTGATCTTCCTGGTCGTCACCAGCGTTCTGAACATGGCGCTGGATCTGCTGTTCGTGCTGGTTTTCCGCATGGGCATCGCCGGGGTGGCCATCGCCACCGTGTTTTCCCAGTTCGTTTCCGCCGTCCTGGTGCTGGTGCTGCTCTCCCGGACCCAGGATATCTATCGGCTTTCCTGGTCCGATCTTCGGCTGGACGGAAAGATTCTGAAGCGCATCTTCTCGGTGGGGCTTCCCGCCGGCATTCAGAGCGTCATCACGGCCTTCTCCAACGTGTTTGTCCAGAGCTACATCAACTTCTTCGGCTCCGCCTGCATGGCGGGATGGAGCTGCTACAACAAGCTGGATACCTTTATCATGCTCCCCATGCAGAGCATGGCCATGGCGGCAACCACCTTCGTGTCCCAGAATCTGGGGGCGGGGAAGGAAAGGCGGGCCTACCGCGGGGCGGGGCTCACCATCGCGCTGAGCGTCGGGGTCACGGCGGTCATCGCCTCCGGGCTGTTCCTCTTCGCGGAGTCCTCCGTCGGGCTGTTCACCTCCGATCAGGAGGTCATCCGCTTCGGCGCGATGTTCCTGCGAACCAACGTCTTCTTCCTGCTGTTCAACTGCGTCAATCATGTCATGGCCAGCGCGCTGCGGGGCGAGGGCGATTCCCGCGGTCCCATGATCGTGATGCTGCTCACCTTCGTCGGCATCCGGCAGGTTTATCTCTTCCTGCTCACCCGCCTGATCGTCAACGCGCCGCGCTGGGTCGGTTTCGGCTATCCCGTCGGCTGGTTCAGCTGCTTCGTGCTGATGCTCGCCTACTGGGTGCATCGCCACGGTCTTCCCTGGAAGAGCGCAGACAGGTAAGGCAGCCTCCTCCCCCTGCGGCAGCTGCGGATGGGTATAAAAAGAAGCGGAACAAAGCTCCGCTTCTTTTTATGTCCTGCTGCCGGAAGCCGGATGGCCGAACCTGGAAGCGCCCTGTCTCCGCCATAGGGCGGTCAGGTTGCGGCGGGCTCAATCCCCTGCGTCAGGTCATGGCAGTATCCGTAATACCAGCATTCATAGGGCTCGGTGCACTGCCTTCCCGGCTCCGTCCGCACCTCTTCCCTTTCCTTCTGCATCCGGTTCAGATCCCAGATATGGTCGTTGATCCATCGGTAGTAACCCTTGGCCTCCGCCGTGACCTCCACGGGCACAAAGGGATGCTCCTCGTCCGGCCCGTGGATCACGATGAAGATCCGGCCGATCTTCAGGCCGCAGCGGGTGATGATGTAGTTCTGGAATCCGGCATCCCGGACGAACTGCTCATGCACCTCCGGCGCGTTCTTGACCTCGTAGAAGTCGTGGCCGGTTTCGGTCTTCCGCAGGATATCCACCGCGCAGTAATTGTTGTAGTTGCTGAACGCCGCCTCGCAGATGACCTCCACGCCCCGTTCCAGCGCGTCCCGGGTTTTCTCCAGCATGGCCTTCTTGTCCGGAATCTTTCTCCCGGGCAGATAGACCGTCATCTCCTCATAGGGGCCGAACATGCCCATGGCCCGGTCGCCGAAGTCGTTCCCGGCGTCGAGCCGGGCCTGCACCTCCGGCGGGATGACGCGCAGCCCGGGCTTGTGCTTGTCCAGCCACAGCATCCGGGGGCACTGCATCCCGCGCATAAAGTCCGTCTTGGTGATGGCCATGGTCCGCTTTCCTTTCCGTTTCCAAGTGCTTCCCGCCGGTCAGGCCTGCTGCTGCGCCCTCCACTCCGCGAAGGCCTTCAGCTCCGGCTCGGACAGTTTCAGCGCCAGGCCGAGAACCCCGATATCGTCCGCCATGCCGATGACGGGGATGCGGTCCGAAATCAGGTCATTCTTCTTCAGCAGGTAAATGATTGCGCCGACCAGGCATGCGATCACCTTGGGGGACACCACGGTGTATTCCTTTTTGATCCAGGCCTTGATCATCGCGATCATCAGGGGCAGATCCGCCAGCTTCTCCCCGATCACGGGAACGGTCTTCAGCTTTTCCTCCAGCTGCACCAGCAGCTCATCCACCCGGGAGGGATTGCTGATCACGTCCTGGGCCTCGGCGATGCCCCGGTTCAGCAGATCCTGTGCCTGATTCAGGTTGAATTCCATATGCGTTCATCCCTTCCGCCCCGCAGGGCTCTTTTTTGTGAAAATTATAGCACGCATTCCCCGGCGCAATCAAGTGGAACGGAGGGACGGTCTTTTTTGGAACGGAGGGACGGTCTTTTTCGTTCCACTTTTGGAACGGAGGGACGGTCTTTTTCGTTCCATTTTTATCCTTTTCTGCGCATTTTTCAGGAGACCGATTCCCTCACCGCACAAGGGGGCGGCCCTTCCGAAGCCGTCCCCGCTTTCATTTCCTGTTCCGGTAAAGGCGAAATAGGCGGAAAGCGGCGTCCGCTGCGATAAAATGATCTGCTTTTCCGGAATGGCAGATAACAAAATGACATCCGGCTCTGGTTCCGAGCCGGATGTCTTCTTTGATCTGTCTTTCTCTGTTTTTCTTTACCTGTGATGTTTTTTCTTCGACCGGATCAGCAGCGCTCCGATGACAGCGGCGCCCGCCAGCACCATCACGATCCACAGCGCCGGATTCGCACTGTCCCCGGTCTTCGGCACATCGGCCGGCGCGGGCGTATCGACCGGCGCGGGCGTATCGGTCGGAGCAATTGTCCCGATCGTAATCTCCGCCTCAGCTTTTCCGTCGGAGAAGGCAATCGTCACCTTGTGCTTCCCTTCCGCCAGGGTGTCCAGGTAGGAATCATTCAGCGTCAGGATCAGGCTGCCCTGCCTCGTGCTGTAATTCGCCGGATTCACCGCGTTTCCGTCCAGCAGCACCTGCTTAAACCGCGGATAAGCCAGCTCGTCCCGCACGCTGCGCTTCACCGTGACCACGGTATTGTTTCCGTCCTGGATCGTGTGCGTCGGGTTTTCCACGCTGACGATCTGATAGCTGAACGCTCCCTCGCTGATCGTCGTGGCCACGGGCCCTGCGGAGGCCACGTGCGCGTATCGGTCGTCGCCCTTCACCCGGTACCAGGTATAATAGATCCCTTCCATGGTTCCGGAGGTCAGAATCGCGCTCCAGCCCGTTGTCTGCGCCTCGTTTTCGTTGCCCAGGACATACTGCATTTCTCCGCCTGTGACTCTTCCGGGCGTCACCAGCGTCTGGGGAAGACCGGTATAATACAGTCCCCTCACCGCTTCCGGCGGCACCACCCTCATCCTCGGAATGATCTGGGACTGCATATGGGATTCATCCCGCCTGCAGTAGCTGATCTCCAGGCCGTCCTCCGTATCGGTGGCCTGTTTGCTCACCATCCAGGAATCCCACTCGTGCCCCAGCGGCGCGATCGTTTCCGTCTGCGTCGCGTCGCAGTGGATGCAGTTCCGGGTCAGCACGCCCGCCGCCGTACAGGTCGGCGCGACGGTCTCCGTTCCATCGTCCCAGGTATGCCCGTTGGCGGGGAGGATTTCCTCCCGTTCCGCGCCGCAAACCGTACATTTCCATTTTTGGGTTCCTGCTTCCGTGCAGGTCGGCTCCCGGCCGCCTTCCACCTCCACCCAGTTATGCTCCCCCATCGCGGAAAGGATCCGCGTTTTCTCCGCGCCGCAGATGCAGGTGTATGTCACGAGGCCCGTATTCTTGCAGGTGGGCGGAATTGTAATCGTTCCTGTGCCCCAACTGTGATCCGCAACCTCCCGGTGCCAGATGCTATGTGCGCAGACTCTGATATGCTGTTCACTGTTCATCCGCACCCAGTCGCCATACTTGTGCCCGGTTGCCGGAACCATGACGTGTGTGCGGGACATTTCCTGACCACACTCCGTGCAGTAAGTCACATGATCATAGGAGCCGTTCGTTTCGCAGGTGGCCGGAATCTCGTTTTCCTTTACGGCTTCTCCTGCCGTATGAGTATGGTGTACCATCCATCTTGCCCAATAGGTCCCGTTCTTTTTCGGCATATAGATCGGCGGGGGAGTAAATCTCTGGTATGAGCCCGGCGCATCCAAACTCCATCCTTTAAAATCATATCCTTCCCGCGTGGGATTTTCAGGTAATGCGTATCCGGCTCCGCCTTTAGCCGTAACCGTTTTTATATCCGAGTTGTCATCAAACTTTCCGCCATTGGCATTGAATGTAAGGGTATAGTCTTGTTCATCGACTTCCACCTGATCCGGGATCAGCACCGGGTAAAGTTTCATAGTTCCCTTCGGCATCTCTCCGGAGAAATTATAAAGAATATCCGTCAGGTTGTCCGTACTGCTGTATTCCCCGCTGGTTTTCGGCGTCAGGGACCATCCGGGCTGGGTATAATAAAGACGGTATTGAACCGGAATACGCTGTTCTTTGTAATCCGACAGCGTCGCTCCCCATCGCACCTTCTTCGTTTCCCACACTTCGTTTCCCGCGATATCCTGCATGAAAACCAGGTCATAGGTGTTCCGCGAATAGTAAACATATATCTTATCAGCATTCGGGGGAATTGTAATCATGGAGTTGCCGCTGTAAGATTCGCGGCCGGTATCCGTACTCTGGAAAGTCGTGCTGTAGCCCGAAACGGTATAATACAGGACAGTTCCCGGCATAAAGCTGCTGTACGCCGTGCTCTCCGGCTGCGCTGGCTCCGGCCAGCTTCCGTCCGCGGCCTGCAGGACCAGGTAGACGGAGGCGCTGGGCGTGAGCATCGGCAGGACATTTTCCTCCATATGGGTCGCATCATGCCTGCATACGCGCCTTTCCAGACCTGTCGCCGTCGTGGTCGGTGTCCTCACGAGCTCCCAGGGGCCCCAGTCGTGCCCCAGGGCTGGAATCTCCTCTATCATCCCCGCTGTGCCGAAATCTTTCTTCGTGAACACGGCGGTCCAGGTTCTTGCCCCCGTGCCTTCGCAGGTTGCCGCGACAGCCTCGTCAGACGTGGCCTGCACCGTTTCCGATTCGGTATGGGAGTTATCCCGGTCGCAGATGTGCGTCGCAGTCACCCGGTACGTGTCGCCGGTCTTCTCCCAGGTATATTCCGGTTTGCACCAGTCATGCCCCAGCGCCGGGATCGTTTCCGTCGTGGTGGAAAGAATCTCACCGCAAACCGAGCAATAGGTCTCCACCACCCGGGTTCCGGGCTGGGTGCAGGTCGCGGTCGTGGATGTTTCCCGGGTTTCCGGAGTATGCTCGGTATGAGAGAGCTCCTGCTTTTCAATGAAATTCTGCTTGTAGACCAGATAAGCCAGCTGCTGATCCGAAAAGTCGGAGCAGACTACGCCCAGAAACTGCCCGGCCAGCACATTCGGATCCGTCATCAGCTTGTTTTTCAGCTTCGGATTAATCGTCCGGGCAGCATTCTGCGGATATGACTTCACGCAGCTTGTATAGGATATCACCCAAGCATTTTTCCCGTATTCCTTTGCTTCGGTCTGTTTGGCGGCCGCGCCTGTTTTCTTGTTGAAAGTTGCGTTTGTGATGATCTTCCACTTGTCGTCGCCGACCTTGGTGTGGATATCCTGGGTCCAGATCACGTATTCATCTGTCCCGGAGGTAAGCGCCAGCGGATTGTTATAATCTTCTGTCCAGGCCACCCACTTTTTTGCGTCAATGGCCCACTGCATGCCGGCCGGGTAACGTGTCGAAGCGGTTTCCTTATTAAAATCGCTGTTGTCAGCCTTTTCGATCCGGCTGATGATCAAAATCTTTCCGCGAACTTCTCCCAGCGTCGGCACATGATCCCCCAGGTAGTACCGGTTCCGATGGTTTCTGACCTCATTCCGGAAAAACTCATAGGCCAGCTGATGAAGGTCAAGGAGTTCACCCACCTGAGGCATGGGCATGGGCTGAATAATCACCGTCTCTTTGGGGTTTTGGTCCAGAAAGTTATAAATCCATTGCATGATCTTCCCTATAGTAAGGGTGTCTCCTTTGTACACGCAGAGCGCCATCCCGTGAACTATTTTGAGCGTGTCGAGGCCGCCCGTAGCGGGAGGAGTTGGGTTGCCGGTACGCAGATCAAAATACCGGACGCCGCTGGTCAGCTGATCCATGATGCTGAGCTGCTGGCACTGTGCGGAATCGTTAGAATTAAAGGTATGCTGCGTGCCCGCGTCATGGGTGCCGGGGATGGAGACATCCGTGATGAGCATATCATCCGGCAGGCAGCTCATCCAGTTGTTGCCCTGCACATTTTTATCTCCGTATTTAAAGCAGAAGGAATCAAAGTGTTTGATCTGTTTGATCTTTATCTGGTCATCGATGGGGGCAACGCTATCGCTCGTCGCGTCCGCGTGCACGATTTCCATCTGCCATTTCTGGGCGTCCGCATACCTTTTCTGGCAGAGCTTGTTCTTGTCGTCATAATTACTGTTTTCCAGAGCCCAGAACAGTCCGGACTTTTTGTTCTGGATAAAATAGGTTCCGTCCGCGTTCCGGTAAAACCGCCAGCGCTTGTTCGTGGCTTCCTTGTCCCCGAGGACCACATGAACCACGTTGCCGACGGTGCCGTATCCATCGTTGTCGGAAATATCCAGCCGCTTGTTGCTGGGGTCATAGTCATGCGCACCGCCGAAGAAATCGATGTAGTAGGAATCCGAATCCGCCCTGGTCAGCCAGAAGCGGAAGGAATCCCCCAGATTGTACAGCTGAACCACGTTCTGCCCCGCTCCGCCGCCGTTGTCGCGGATGCACAGCCAGGAATGCTGATTCATCGGATGGAAGCTGACGGTCGCCCTGTTCAGCACATCTCCGCGCAGGGGCTCGCCCAGCCGCATCACAATTTCCCCAAGGCCATTTGCTTCTGTGATCCAGCGGTCATCGTTTTCAAAATTTCCCACGGAAGCTTCCTTTGCGCCGGCTCCGCTGGTGATCACGGCGGGCGTCTGGGACATGCTCTCCGGGGTCACGCCAATCAGGGCGGAGCCGGCCAGATTTCCCGTGACGTTCAGCGTTTGGTTTCTGGCCAGAAAGAGATTGTTGTTACAGCCGTTCGAAAGAGAGTTGCCGCTGATCCGCAAATCTCCCTCGATATTCATCGCCTTGGCTCTGTAATCGCAATAGACGCCGCCGCCCTTCTCCTTCGCGGTGTTGCCGGTGATCGTGTTCGTCCCTTTCAGCGTCAGGGCCGCCTTGTTCATGATGCCGCCGCCGGAATGGTCTATGGAGGTGTTGCCGGTGATGGCGGTGTCGGTGACGACCGCCGTGCCGAAGCTTTCCGCAATCGCAATTGCGCCGCCGTCGCCCTTCGCCGAATTGCCGGTGAAAGTGCATCCGGTGATGGCCGCCGAGCCGCGCTCCAGATTGACGCCGCCGCCCTCCCGGTCCGACTGGGTCGCCTGGTTATTCGAAAACACTGTATTGGTCAGCGTCAGGGTTTTGCCGGAGGCGTCAAAGTCAATTCCGCCGCCGTCGTCATCCGTGCTTCTGTTTCCGCTCACCGTACACCCGGTCATCGTCAGCGTTCCGTCCGTGACGGCGATGCCGCCGCCCCGGCCGTACCGGCCGTCCCCGTCGTCCTGCCGGCCGTCCGCCTGGTTGTTCGAAATCTCCACATTCGTCAGCGTCGCTATCGAGGCCCTGCTCGAATTATAAGGCCGGACCCGGATGCCGCCGCCCCGGCTGCCCTCGCAGTTCGTGACCTTTCCGCCGGTCATCGTGAGGGTGCCGTAGTTCATGATGCCGCCGGCCTCGATGTTGCCGACGCAGCCGGTGATCACCACGTTCTCCAGCGTCAGATCGGTCCGGTTGTTGATAGCCCCGCCCCGGTCGGATCTGCAGTTCCGGATCGTTCCGTTTTTGATGGTCAGGGATCCGCTTTCATTCCAGAACGCCTGCTGGGATTTGGCCCCGTCGATCGTGTGATTCTGCAGGTCAATCTCCACGTTGTTCCCGTTGTTGTGCGCGTTGCCGCCGCTGATCGTCAGATTCGACCGCACGGTGATGTACACCTTCCCGGAGACGCGGCTGCTGAGCGCTTTCTGCATCTGGGCCCAGTTGGAAACTTCGACGAAGGCATCCGCCCGCGCCGCCGTCATCCCCGAAAAGCCCGCCGCGAAAAAGAGCATGAACACGGCCGCAAAGAGCAGCGCCGCGAGGGAACCCCTGCGCGGGCCGGCCGCTGCGGCCGCGTCTCTGAAGCAGTTCTGTTTCATTCCGTGAAGAACACGCTTTTCCGGAATCGATTCTTTCCGCATTCTCTCTCCCCGTCTCCGTATACCAAATATTGTATTGTATTATAATCATTCCGAATCTGAAACGCAATACTTTGCGTGTGGAACGGAGGAACGGAGGGACGGTCTTTTCGTTCCACTTTTTGGAACGGAGGGACGGTCTTTTTCGTTCCACTTTTCGTTCGTCTTTCCTGCACATTTCACAGGATCCAGTCCCGCAGCGAAACGGGGACGGCTCATCCGAAGAGCCGTCCCCGCTTTCATTTCCTGTCTCCTGTTCCGGATTCCGGAAAGAACCCGTCCTTCCCTGAATTCATTGCCGCGGTTACCGCCCCGCGCCTGCCTGCGCCTTCCGCAGCCAGTCCAGCAGATCCCGCATCACGTCCTCCCGGTTGGTCTCGTTCAGGATCTCATGGCGGCAGCCCGGATACAGATGCAGCGTCACCGCGTCATGCCCGGTCTTCTTCAGCATCTCCGCCACCTGGCGAACGCCCTGGCCGTAGCCGCCCACCGGATCCTCCTCCCCGCTGATCAGCAGGATCGGCAGCTTTTTCGCCACCTTCTCCGCCCAGTCTGGCTGATTGACCAGGGCGTTGACGCTGACCAGGTCATGCATGCCCTGCACGGTGAACAGGAACCCGCAGTAGGGATCCGCGATATACCGGTCCACGATCTCCCGATCCCGCGTCAGCCAGTCGAAGGCGGTCCGGCCCTCAAACCGCTGATTGTAGCTCCCGAAGGCCATTTTGTTCAGGAGTTCGCTCTTGTGCTTCTTTCCCCGGAGGGCGCCGATCAGGCTGGCCATGGCCTTCCCCGCCCCGGCGGCGGGGTTGGGGCCGCCTGTTCCCATGAAGATGGCGCCAGCGCAGGGATCCTCCGGATAGGCGCTGCAGTACGCCCGGCAGATAAAGGAGCCCATGGAATGCCCCATGACGAAGAGCGGCAGCCCCGGGTTTTCCGCGCCGGCCCGCTGGATCACGGTCCGGAAATCCGTCACCAGCCCCTTCCATCCGTCCTTCTCCCCGAACCAGCCCGTCTCCGTCCTATCCCGGTTGGAGGCGCCGTGGTTGGCCATGTCGTGCATATAGCAGCAGACGCCGTGCTCCGTCAGGAACTCGAGAAACGGCCGATACCGCTTCTGATGCTCGGCCATGCCGTGATGAATCACCAGCACCGCCTCCGCAGGCCCCTCCGGCAGATACACCCCGGCAAAGATCTCCCCCGTTCCCGTGGCGGACGGAAAACGGAATTCGCGCGTTTTCATGTCAGAATCCCCTTCCTTTCTGATCCGTGATCCATTGATTCAGGGCCTTCAGGCCAGAAAGCCCAGATATTCATTCAGCACGTTGAACAGCATATCCCCCGAGCAGACCGGAATCTCGAACTCCGTCCCGGCCAGTGGCGCGTATTCGAACAGCTCCCGCGTTCCGGTCAGCACCAGAGCCGGAATCACATCGATCCGGCTTCCCAGGACGATCTCCAGATAGGGCACGTATTTCGCCGCCTGATACACCTCATCCGGGTCGATCCGGTCCTTCATCTTGAATTCCAGGGAGAAGGCCTTGCTTCCCGCGATCAGCAGCACATCCGTATAGATCCGGATATACCGGGCCCGGTTCAGCCGCAGCTCGAAGGCCAGCTCCCAGTCCCCGAAGGGCCGGTCCATCATGTCCCGCAGGTCACGGAACAGGCCGGCCATGGTATTCCGGCAATCCCGGAAGGAATGGAGCAGTCCCCGGGTGTCGTTCAGGTTCCTTCCCACCCGCCGGCAGCCCTCCTCCAGCTGGGCCAGCCATTCGGCCTCCCCCTGCCGCTCGAACTCCGCCGCCGTGCCGTACCAGCCGGAAAACTCGTACAGTCCCTCGTGGGGATACGCCTGGCGGATCAGCGCGTGCCAGCCGTAATCCCGGTCCTGATAGCACAGCTCCCGCATCAGCGCCGAGGACACCAGCAGCCGGTTGATTTCCGTCCGGTCGATGCCCAGCCGCCGGCTGATTTCCCGCGCCTTGATGCCGTCCTCCCGGGCGATCACGGCATATACCCTCTGCTCGGCGGGCGAAAAGCGCCGCGCCGGGTTCACCGGGCCGTTCTCCATCCCTGACCGCACTTCCTTTCCGTGCCTTCCCGCCCCGTCAGACCGGCTTCTCCGAAACCTGCTGCAGCACGGGGCCTGCGGCGCTGCCCTGAATATGGGCGATATCGTTGAACAGCTCCAGCCGGGGGAAAACCCATTTCCCCTTCCGGACCGGGAAGTTCAGGATGATAATGGAGGTAAAGTCATAGGGCATCACGGAGCAGACATAGGGAAAGGGCAGCTGCATCAGATGCCCCAGCGCGCAGGCCCCCGAGCCCCCGTGGCTGAAGAGGGCGATGGTCTTCTCCCGGTCCGTTTCGCACAGGTACCGGAGGCCCTCATGCCGGTATCCCTGCCCGGCCAGGAACGCGTCGATCTCCCGGCCGATCCGCTCCTCGTATTCCGTGGCGATATTGCCGTCAAAGTAGGGATGCTTCCGCCAGTCCCCGCCCTGAAAGTCGAAGCCCTCCTGCAGCATCAGATCCCCCAGCGTCCAGGGATGCCCGTCCCAGGGGATGCCCTCCCCGCCCCAGGCGATCTCGTGCATGTAATCCAGCGTCGTCACCGGCAGATTCAGCAGCCGGGCCGTATAGGACGCGGTCTCCGCGGCGCGGCCGCAGGGGGAGGTATAGATTTCGGTGATGCCTTCCTTCCGGAGCCGGCGGGCGGCGGCCGCCGCCTGGCGCTTTCCTTCCTCGGTCAGGCAGTCCAGCGCGTAATTCGGCTCCCCGTGTCTCACAAAGATGATTCTCATCGGATTCTCCTTCCGGGGATCTTAAAATGAACCGAATCAGAAATTCTCCGTCCGGGCTTGACGTTCCTGCCGGCGGCGATTATAATGACCCCGAATCCGGCGTATGCCGCTGAGAGCTTCTTCGGGGTTGGGTGAAATTCCCTACCGGCGGTCACAGCCCGCGAACCGAGCGGATCCCCCGCCCGGCCGAATCGGTGAAATTCCGATGCCGACAGTCACAGTCTGGATGAGAGAAGAACGGATCGGTTGCCCCCTGTGATGAGCAGGAATCGTTTCCGCCCCTGAAAGCGAAGTGCTTTCAGGGGCGTTTGCCTTATCAAGGGAGGTAATTTCCATGACCCAGCGGAAACCCCGTCTCTTCTCCACCCCGAACCTGACCCGCATGGCCATCCTGGCCGCGGCGGCGTCCATCCTGTTTCTGATCGAGATCCCGGTGGTGGCGTTCTACAAGCTGGACCTGAGCAACATTCCCGTGCTCCTCGGCGCCTTCTCCATGGGGCCGGCGGCGGGAATCGTGATTCTGGCGCTGAAGAGCGCCATCGGGCTCCTGCATTCCTCCAGCGCCGGCGTCGGCGAGCTGGCGGATTTCCTCATGGGCGCGGCCCTGGTGGTTCCGGCGGCGCTGATCTATCACCGAAACAAGACGCGCCGGAGCGCGCTGACCGGCATGGCCGTGGGAACGCTGTGCATGGCGGCGGTCTCCGTCCTGGCCAACAAGTACATCATGCTGCCCTTCTACATGGGCGCCTATCATATGGACATGGAGGGGATCCTGCAGTTCGCCCATGTGGGCGGCATCGACAGCGAGTGGAAGCTGCTGCTGCTCATCACTGCCCCGTTCAACCTGCTCAAGGGGGCGGTGCTCAGCGCGGTCACCGGGCTGATCTACAAGCCCCTGTCCCCCCTGCTGCACGCGAAGCGGCGGTAATCCGTTCCTTCCCTCCGGCCCCAGCGCGGCCCGGGGAATGCCAAAACCCGGCGGAGCCTTCACCCCGCCGGGTTCCTTTTTATTTTGGTTCCTTCCGGCCCGCGCCGCAGGCGCTGCACGCCCCGCAGCTTCCGCAGGCCCCGCAGCTTCCGCAGCTGCCGCCGCAGGAGCTTTTTCCGCGCTTCCGGTCCCTTCGCAGCTGGAGAACGGCGCCCGCCGCCGCCGCCGCCAGGACCAGGATCACCAGAAGGTTCCCCGCGTTGTCCCTGAGCATCTGAAGCATGGAATCACACCTTTCGGGTCAGCTTCGTGGCTTCCTGATACTTCCGGAAGAAGAGCATGTAGATCATTCCGGCCAGCACCGCCAGCGCGGCGATCACGCCGATCACGTTCGCGGTTCCGGTAAACAGCCCGCCGAACTGATAGATCATCAGGCTCACCGCGTAGGCGAAGGCGGTCTGATATCCGATGGCAAACCAGGTCCAGCCCGCGTTGTTCATCTCCCGCCGGATGGCGCCGATGGCCGCGAAGCAGGGGGCGCACAGCAGGTTGAACACCAGGAAGGAATAGGCGGAGATGCCGGTGAAGGCATTCGCCAGGTTCGCGTAGGTCTCGGTGCCGCCGTACAGGATGCCCATGGTGCCCACGATGTTCTCCTTGGCCAACAGTCCCGTCAGGGAGGCCACGGTGGCCTGCCACGTGCCGAAGCCCAGCGGCGCGAAGATCCAGGCGATGAGGCTGCCGAACCGCGCCAGGATGGAATACTGCAGTTCCTCTTCCTCCAGCATCCGGAAGGCGCCGTCCGCCCAGCCGAAGCGGCTCAGGAACCAGACCAGGATCGTGGAGAGCAGGATGATCGTTCCCGCCTTCTTGATAAAGCTCCAGCCGCGCTCCCACATGGAGCGGAGCACGTTGCGCAGCGTCGGCCAGTGATAGGCCGGCAGCTCCATGACGAAGGGCGCGGGATCCCCGGCGAAGCGCTTCGTCTTCTTCAGCATGATGCCGCTGAGGATGATGGCCGTCATGCCGATGAAATAGGCGCTGGTGGCGACCCAGGGCGATCCGGCAAAGATGGCCCCGGCGATCATGGAGATGAAGGGAACCTTCGCGCCGCAGGGGATGAAGGTCGTGGTCATGATGGTCATGCGGCGATCCCGCTCGTTTTCAATGGTGCGGGAGGCCATGATGCCCGGCACGCCGCAGCCCACGCCGATCAGCATGGGGATGAAGGACTTGCCGGACAGGCCGAACTTCCGGAAGATCCGGTCCAGCACGAAGGCGATCCGGGCCATGTATCCGCAGGCCTCCAGGAAGGCCAGCAGGAAGAACAGCACCAGCATCTGGGGCAAGAAGCCCAGCACGGCGCCCACGCCGGCGATGATGCCGTCCAGCACCAGGCCCTTCAGCCAGTCCGCCGTGTTCAGCCGGTTCAGGGCCTTTTCCGCCAGCACCGGAATACCGGGCACCCAGGTGCCGTAGTCCGCAGGATCCGGCGCGCCGGCCGCCGTCTTGTAGCCCTCCTCCGTGCTCAGGAACTCCGCCGCCGCGGCCTCCAGCTCCGCCCGGCCCGCGCCGGGATGCTCCTCGGTCTGCAGCGTTTCCTCATCCTGCGTCACGTAGGTCACGGAGGCGTCCGCCGGAACCGTCTCCAGCAGGGTCTTCACCGCTTCCTCCGGGTTTTCTTCCCCGATCTCCACGCCGTACTGCTCCGCGAAGGCTGCCAGGATCGCGTCCGTGTCGCCGTAGCGCTCCGCGGCGGCCTCGTACTGGGCGGCGCCGTTTCCGAAGAGATGGAAGCCGTCGCCGAACAGGCCGTCATTGGCCCAGTCCGTCGCCGGGGTGCCCACCGCCACCATGGAGATCCAGTAGACCGCGAACATCACCAGCGCGAAGATCGGCAGGCCCAGCCAGCGGTTCGTGACCACCTTGTCGATCTTGTCCGAGGTGCTCAGGCTGCCGGCGCTGTGCTTGCGGTAGCAGGATTTGATGACCGTCGCGATATACACGTAGCGCTCGTTGGTGATGATGCTCTCCGCGTCGTCGTCCAGCTCCTGCTCCGCCGCGGCGATATCCTTCTCGATATGCTCCATGGTTTCCGGCGGGATCTTCAGCTGCTCCAGCACCTTCTCGTCCCGCTCGAACACCTTGATGGCGTACCAGCGCTGCTGCTCCTCCGGCATGTCGTGAACGATGGCTTCCTCGATATGCGCCAGGGCGTGCTCCACGGGGCCGGAGAAGGTGTGCATCGGAACGGTTTTGGTTTCCTTCGCCGCCCGGATGGCCTCCTCGGCCGCCTCGTTCACGCCGCTGCCCTTCAGGGCGGAGATCTCCATCACCCGACATCCCAGCTGCTTCGCCAGGTCCGCGGTGTTCAGCTTGTCGCCGTTCTTCTTGACCACGTCCATCATGTTGATGGCGACCACCACGGGAATCCCCAGCTCGACCAGCTGCGTGGTCAGATACAGGTTCCGCTCCAGGTTGGTGCCGTCAATGATGTTGAGGATCGCGTCCGGCCGCTCGTTGATCAGATAGTTCCGGGCCACCACCTCTTCCAGCGTATAGGGGCTCAGGCTGTAAATTCCGGGAAGGTCCGTGATGATCACGCCGTCGTGCTTCTTCAGCCGCCCTTCCTTCTTCTCCACCGTCACTCCCGGCCAGTTTCCCACAAACTGGTTGGAGCCGGTCAGCGCGTTGAACAGCGTCGTTTTGCCGCAGTTCGGATTTCCTGCCAGGGCAATTCTGATCTCCATTGTTTCTCTCCGTCCTTCTGTTTCCGGAGCGCCCGGGTGTCGCCCGGCGCCCCGTTATTCCACTTCGATGCTTTCCGCGTCCGCCTTGCGCAGCGACAGCTCGTATCCGCGCACGGTAATCTCGATGGGATCGCCCAGCGGCGCCACCTTGCGGACCGTGATCTCCACGCCCCGGGTGATGCCCATGTCCATGATTCTCCGCTTCACCGCGCCCTCGCCGTGAATCTTCACCACCCGGGCCGTTCCGCCCACGGGCACTTCCTTCAGGTTTTTCATTTCCGTTCCTCCCTGTCAGATCATGATTTTGCGGGCCATCTCATCGCTGATGGCCACGCGGGCTTCCTTGACCTTCACAATCACGTTTCCGTCCAGCGCCGTGATCACGGTGACCGTTCCTCCCACGACAAAGCCCAGGTTCTCCAGGTGCTTTTTGACTTCGGGACTTCCGCCGACCCGGCGGATCACCAGCTCCTGCCCGGGGGTTGCATAGCTAAGCGGGATCATTCCTTCCTCTCCTGTCCGGCGCACGCGGAAAAAAACGCGCACGTTAGTTTGGGCTAACCAAATATGGGATTATATCGTTTTGCGGTTGAATTGTCAAGCGATTTTCCGGCTTTCTTCCGATGTTTCCCGGCGCTTTCCGGGTCTCCCCGCGCCGCCCGTCCGCGGGCGGCGTCGTTCCCTATACCTGCTCGCCGCCCTCCCGGACGTACTGCACCTCGACCTCGGAATCCACGATGTACCGCAGGGTGACGGTTCCGTCCTCCGCCTGCCAGCGGAAGCAGTCCCGCCGGAGCTCCGGGCTGCCCAGGCGCAGCATCAGGTTCGTCAGCACGGTATTGAAGACCGGCCCCCGGTTCATCATCCGGTAGTTCGTTCCCGTGGTCTCCAGGAAATAATGCAGGATGCCGCGGGCGGGGGCGTCCTCCCCCTCCTCCACGGCCACCGCCAGGCTGTATTCCGTATTCGCCCCCAGGAACTTGCGCCCGCTGAACATCTGATAGCTGCCGTCCGCGTGCCGGTAGGGCTTTCCCAGCCTTTCGAACCCGTTGTTTTCCATGCACACGCTCATCTCTTCCAGGGTCATGTCCGGCTGGATGCCGCAGGAGATGGAAAAGGAGATCCGGGGCACGGGGTCAAAGGGATTCTGCGTTTCCGCCGGCCGGGAGGATGTCCGCCGGGAATCTGCGTTCAGGTTCCCCGTCCAGACCGCGGCAATCACCGCCGCGATCACCCCGATCAGCGTCCAGACCAGGATGCTCCGGAAGCGGGAAACGGCATAGGCCTCCTCCGGATTCCAGACCGCGCCGTCCTCCTTTCCGGAGGGCGCGGCCCCGCCATTCTTCGCCGCCTTCTGCGCGGCGGCGGCTGCCGTGCCCCGCAGGGGATTTCCGCAGAAGATGCAGTATTTTCCCTTCGCGACTTCCCTTCCGCAGAAGGGGCATTTTGTTTCCCTCATGTTCCGCGCTCCTTTCCGTTCCGTCAGGGCCGCCCGCAGCGGATCAGGTTCCGGTAGAAATCCACCGCGCCGGGCAGGCAGTTCGCTTCGATGTTCTCGTTCACCCCGTGCATGCCGCGCATCTGCTCCGGCCCGTAGATCACCGGCGCGAACCGCACCACGCTGTCGCAGATCCGCTCATAGTTCCGGGCGTCCGTGGCGCCCGTCATCACGTAGGGGCTCCCCGCACATCCGGGGAAGGTTTCGCCGATCACCCGCTGCACCGTCTGGAAGGCCTCCCCGTGGATATCCGTCGCCGCGGAGCAGTCCGACGCGTGGAAGACCTCCATCTCCAGCTTATGCTTCTTTGCCAGCTTCCGCAGGATTTTCAGGCTCGCCTCCATGCCCTGATGCGGGATGAAGCGCAGGTTGGCGCCCAGGCTGGCCTCCTGGGGCATGACGTTATAGGCATCCGAGCCCTTCAGCATGGTGAAGGCGATGGTGGTCCGGATCATGGCGCCGCCCTGGGCGGAGATCATCGGGAGCACCTGCAGCAGCAGCGGCCGGAACAGCCACATGTTGCCGAAAACCAGCTTCAGGGGGAAGGAGGCGTAGGGCGCCAGGGTTTCGAACATGGCCTGCACCTCCGGCGGCATCCGGCGGCGGAAAATCCGCCGGTGCTCCGCCTCATGGATGAAATCCGCCAGCCGCGCGGCGGGGGAATGCTTCATGGGCGCGGAGGCGTGGCCGCCCTGGGAGCGGGCGCTCAGGCGCACGTCCGCCTTGCCCTTCTCAAACACGCCCACCATCGCGAAATTGCCGTGAATGCCGCCCACGGGCTCGGTGATGATGCCACCGCCCTCGTCGCAGACCAGCCAGGGGCGCACGCCCCGGCGCTCCATCTCGTCCACCAGCTTCGGGCAGCCGTCCCCGGCCCATTCCTCCGTGCAGGAGGAGGACAGATATACGTCGTTTTCCGGCACATAGCCCTCCTCCAGCAGCTCCTCCGCCGCCTGGAAGAAGGCCATGACCGAGCATTTGGTGTCGGAGGCGCCGCGGCCCCAGACCTTTCCCTCCGCGATGGCGCCGGAGAAGGGCGGATACTTCCATTCCCCCTCCGCGGGCACCACGTCCTGATGGCTCATCAGCACCAGGGGCTTCTCCGGGGATTTCCCGGGCCAGCGGAACAGCAGATTGCCGTCGATTTCGGTCTTTTCCAGCCGGGCGTGCACCAGCGGAAACAGCTCCTCCAGCACCCGGTGGAAGCCCAGGAACTTCTCCCGCAGATCCGTGTCCGGCCGGGACACGGTTTCATACTGAATCATCCGGGACAGCTTCTCCGCGTAGCGGTCCACCCGCTCCGGATCCGGATGGGGCACGTAATCGGAGCGCAGGGAGGGCATCCGCAGGGTCCGGATCACGGCCGCCCCCAGCAGGATCAGCAGCAGCGCCGCCGCGCCGCACAGGATCCACAGCACGATCATGCCCGTCCCTCCTTCCGGTGCCGGCGGTAGTCCATCCAGGCCAGGCCGATGGCGATGGCGCCGCTGGGAAGGATCATCATGCTGGTCGATCCGGTCAGCCCCGGCGCGAAGATGAACAGCAGGCTCATCACGATCAGGGGAACCGCCGCCAGGCGCAGGTTCTTCCGGTAATACCGGTATCCCATGGCTCCGAACAGGGCGGGCACCACGTTGGCGAAGGCCGGCGCCAGCCGGGGGCTCTGCAGCACGGGCCGCAGGGGCGTCAGCAGCGCCACGCCCACCGCCAGCACCAGAATGGTCACCAGGCTGGAGGTGGCGATGGTCAGGGTGGAAATGATCTCGTTCTCCCGGGTGCCTGATTTCGCCTTCACCATGTCCCGGGCGTTGATCGCGCAGGGGATCTTCATGTTGATCAGGTTCCCGGTGATGAAGGCCAGATAGCTCCCCCCCGCGCCCAGCATGGGCGTATAGACCAGGAACTCCACCACGCTGGAAACCGTCCACACCAGCCCCACGGAAACAAAGCCCCGGGCGGCGGCGGCCAGATCCGGCATCGCGCCGAGATACGCGCCGATCAGAAAGGGCGCCCCCAGCAGCATCGCCAGGGTCAACACCGACGCCAGCCGGCCCAGCTGATGGGTCCGGTTCATATACTGATCCAGGTATTCCTGCTTCTTCTCCATTTTCCCGTCCCTCACTTTCCGATCAAGGCCGCCGCGAACATGCCCATCAGCATGCTGGCCGCGATGGAAAAGCTGTCCAGCCAGGCCATGCCCTTTTTCGCGGAAAGCCGGGTCAGGATCGCCATGGCCGCCGCGGAAACGGCCGCCGCCGCCAGGGGCGTCCAGCTGCCCCGGAAGGCGAACCGGCCCTGTCCGGAAACGAATTCTCCCAGATAGCTGCCCAGATAGGCGCTGACCATGCCGATGAACATGGCGCTCATGGCCGCGTCCCCGAAGCCGGGCTTCCGCTGCCCCGGCTTTTTTTCGCCCGGGCCGCTCAGCCGGTTCAGATAGCGCCGGTTGAACAGGGCGGAAAGGATCATGCCCCACATGATGCACACGCTCATCAGCAGCGCGATGGTCGCGAAGGCCTGCGCCGTCATCCCGCTGCCGCTCAGCTCCGGCAGCCCCACCGCCTCCGCCGCCACGGCCGCCACCTGGGTCTCATAGTGCAGCGCGCCGATGACGCTCAGCCGCAGCCAGGGCCACGGAACCCCCAGGGATCCGCTCAGCGCGATGACGCCCAGCAGAATTCCGACGCTGGGCAGGATGGAAAAGCTGGCGGACGCCGTCACCGCCCGCTTCATCCGGGTCCGGTCCATGCCGATGGCGATGCCCGCCTTCCAGGCCCGCACCCAGAAGATCACGCACACGGCCGCCACAAAGAGGATCACCCCGCCGCAGATCGCGTAAACCGGTCCCGAGGACAGCCTCTCCAGAATGGATTCCCCGTTCAAAATGCTCGCCCCTCTTCTTTTTCAGTTTCCCGCTGCAGGATACCACTTTTCCCCCGCTTCGGCAACCTTCGGATTCCCGGCCCCGCCGGCGCGGGATACGAAAAAAGGGCCAGCTGGCCGGCCGCCTCCGGATTCCCGGCCCCGCCGGCGCGGGGCACGAAAAAGGACCGGCTGCGTTCAGCCGGCCCTGCGTCTGGGGTCCGTTCCGGGTTTCCGGGCGGGGTCAGATCACGCCGCCCTCCACCACCAGGGCGTCCGCGTCCGCGTTCTCCCCGTAGGTTTCCCGCAGCGTCGCCTCATAATCCGCGTGGAAGAAGTTTTCCTCGCCCAGCTTCCGGATCTCCTCATTGATCCAGGCCAGCAGGGTCTCGTTTCCCTTGGAGACCGCCGGATTGATGGTATCCAGGCTGCCGAGGCTCTCGATGCCCACCGAGAATCCGGGGTTCTCGATCGCCCAGGCCAGCACCTCGGTGTTGTCCGTGGAAAGCCCGTCGCCCCGGCCGTCCAGCAGGCCCAGATAGGCGTCGGTATAGGAGTCGTACCGGACCAGCTGCACCTCCGGATAGTTCTGCTCAAAGAAGGTTTCCGCGGTGGTGCCCTTGGACACGATCAGCTTCTTTCCCTTCAGCTGTTCCACGTCCGTGATCAGCGCGCCGTCCGGGCTGACCACGCCCAGCGCCACCTTCATGTAGGGCAGCGCGAAATCCACCTGCTCCGCCCGCTCCGCCGTGTAGGTGAAGTTCGCCAGGATGACGTCGGTCTTGAAGCTCTGCAGGAACTCGATCCGGTTCGGCGCGTCCACCGCCACGATCTCCAGCTCCACCCCCAGATCCTGCGCCAGGCGGCGGGCCAGATAGACATCGTATCCCTGGTATTCGCCGTATTCGTCCACATAGCCGAAGGGCTTCTTGTCATGGAAGAGCCCGATGGTGATCTTTCCGCTCTCCCGGATTTCGTCCAGCGTGCGGAAGCCTTCCGCCGCCGCGGCGGAGGCCAGCACCAGCACCAGCGCCAGCGCCAGCGCGATTCCCCTGATCCAGCGTTTCATTTTCCATATCCTCCTTCGTTTGAATTGCGGAGATTGTATCAGCTTTCGCCTACCAAGTCAATAGGTAATTTGTATTTTCCCTGTATCTCCGGCGGATCGCCTTATTCCGCGGGGGTCTCCGCCCCGTTTTCCGTCAGGTCGCTGAGCTTCTTCCCGTAGAAGAAGTCCCGCTGCAGCCGGTCGTATTCCTGCCAGAGGGGCAGCGTCCTGCATTCGTTCCTCCGGGGACAGGGCGCGGCGCCCTGCTCCAGGCAGGCGACGGCCGTCATGCCGTTTTCCATCCGGTCCAGGATCTCCCCCACCGAATACTCCTCCGGCTCCCGGCTCAGCCGGTATCCGCCGCCCTTGCCGCTGACGCCTTCCAGCAGGCCGCTCTCCACCAGGTCCCGCACGATGATCTCCAGGTATTTCTTGGAGATGCCCTGCCGCTCCGCCACGTCCTTCAGCGGAATATATTTCCCCCGGCCGTTTTCCGCCAGGTCGATCATCACCCGAAGGGCGTATCTTCCGCGGGTCGAAATCATGTTTCCGCCTCCTCCCGCTGTTCTCCGGATCCCAGCGGCCGCTTCCCCAGCTTCCGGGCGGAAGCGTAGGTGAAGCTCTGCAGGAACCGGCGCGCCCGTTCCGTCCGGGGCTCCCGGAAGAATTCCTCCGGCGTGCCCTCCTCGGCGATGACGCCCTGCTCCATGAACAGCACCCGGTCCGCCACCGCCTCGGCGAACCGCATCTCATGGGTCACGATGGCCATGGTCATTCCCTGCTCCGCCAGGTCGATGACCACGTTCAGCACCTCCGAAACCATCTCCGGATCCAGGGCCGCCGTGATCTCGTCCAGCAGCAGCAGCTGGGGATGCATCAGCATCGCCCGCACCAGCGCCACCCGCTGCTTCTGCCCGCCGGACAGGGTGCGGGGAAGCGCGTCCGCCCGGTCCCCCAGCCCGACCCGCTTCAGCATTTCCATGGCCTCCGCCCGGACCTCCTCCGGGGGCCGCTTCAGCGCCTTCGTGGGGCCCAGCAGCAGGTTGTCCATCACCTTCATATGGGGAAACAGGTCATAGCTCTGGAAGACCATGCCGATCTTCTGGCGCACCAGATGCAGGTCCTTCTCCAGGCCGGAGATCTTCTGATCCCGCAGCCAGATCTCGCCCCCGTCAATCTTCTCCAGCCCGTTGATGCAGCGCAGCAGCGTGCTCTTTCCGCAGCCGCTGGGCCCGATGATCACGATGACCTCGCCCTCGTGGATCTCCAGGCTCACGCCCCGGAGCACTCCGGTTCCGTCAAAGCTCTTTTGAATCTCCTTCACCCGCAGAATCGGTTCCATCTCATCCTCCGCTTCTCCGTCCTTCCGGCCGGCGGGTCAGGCCGCGCCGGCCGCCGGTCCGTCCTGATACCGCTTCTCCAGCCATCCCGCCAGCAGGGAAATGGGCCAGCAGATCAGGAAATACAGCAGGAACACCGCGGCATACACCCAGAAGGCGGCCGCCGGCTCCCGGTAATACTGGCCGATGATCTGCTGCCCGACCTTCAGCACCTCCGTCACGTTGATCATTTTCACCAGCGCGGTGGTCTTGATGATCCGGGTGGACAGGTTGATCGCCTGGGGCAGCAGCCGCCGGGCGGTCTGGGGCAGCAGGATGTAGCGGTTGATCTGGGCCCGGGTCAGCCCCAGGGCCGCCGCGCTCTCCCGCTGATGCTTCGGGATGGAGGTCAGTGCGCCGCGGAACAGGTCCCCCATCTCCGCCGTGCCCCAGAAGGAGAAGACCAGCACCGCGCTGAGCTCCCCGTCCAGGTTCCATCCGAACAGCCGGGCAAAGCCGAAGTAGACCAGATACAGCAGCACCAGCTGGGGCATGAAGCGCACGATCTCCAGCCACAGGCGGCAGAAGCCCCGGGAGAGCCGGTTCTTCCGCAGCATCAGCAGCCCGAACAGCAGCCCCAGCACCAGGGAGACACCGATGGTGATCAGCGCGATCCGCAGCGTCACCCAGAGGCCCAGCAGCAGGCGCTGGAAATTGATGCCCCTAAACAGAACGCTGATTCCCAAATCCGGCATACCGCAGCCTCCTTTCCGTAAAGGTCGCCGCCAGCGAAACGGGCAGCAGCAGGGCCAGATAGGCCGCGGCCAGCAGGAACAGCACCTCAACGGTCCGCCCCCCGCTGGTCCGCAGGGTATCCGCCACGTTCATCAGATCCATCAGCGCCAGCACGGAGAACATGCTGGTCTCCTTGATCAGGAAAAAGACGTTGGCAAACAGGGCCGGCACCGCGGTGGCCAGGGCCTGGGGCAGCAGGACATAGCGGATGTTCTGCGCCCGGGTCAGCCCCAGGCACTCCCCCGCCTCCCGCTGGGCCCGGTCCACGGATTCCAGGCCGCTGCGGAAAGCCTCGGCCATGTAGGCGCCGCCCAGGAAGGTCAGCCCGATCACCGCGCAGGCCTCCGCGCTCAGCCGGATGCCCACCCGGGGCAGCCCCGCGTAGAGAAAGAACAGCTGCACCATCAGGGGCGTGTTCCGGGCCAGCTCAATATAGCCGTGGGCCAGGCCGCGGAGCACCGGGACGCGGAAATAGCGGGCCAGACAGCAGAGCAGCCCCACCCCCAGCGAGCATCCGACGCCGTACAGGCCGAACCGCAGCGTCACCCAGGCGCCGGCCAGATAATCCGGCACATGGGCGGCAATGAAGCTCCAGTCCACTCCGTTTCCCTCCTTTCCGCATTTACCCTGCTGTCCAGTAGGTTGATACGTATCATACGCTTCCTTTTTCCAAAAGTAAAGCCTCAGCGATCCACAATCCGGCGGCGGTTCATCCACCGCCCCTGCCGGTAATAGATCACCAGCGCGGCGCTGGTAATGGTCCAGGACACCACGTAGGACAGGCAGAGGGAGAACAGCGTGCCGAAATGCGCGAAAACCGTGGCGATCCAGATCACGCGGAAGAGGCAGATGCCGATGCCGATGATGGCCACGGGGCGCACCGCGTCCCCCGCCCCCCGCAGCACCGCGGAGAGCGCCTCCACCAGCACCCAGGTGAAGTAGAACGGCACGAAATAGGACATGATCTGATAGGTGGTCTGCACCACTGCCTCGTCCGGCGTCAGGATCCGCAGCATGGGGATGGCCAGCAGCATCAGCGCGGCGCTGATCACGATCGTCACCGTGAAGTCCATGATCAGCCCCTGCCGCACGCACTGCTTCACCCGGTCCGTCTTTCCCGCGCCGTGGTTCTGCGCGATGAAGCTGGTGATGGCCGCGCCCATGGCGCTGCTCACCGCCCAGTAGAAGCCGTCCGTCTTGCCGCTCATGGCCCAGGAGGCCACCACCACCATGCCCAGGGAGTTCACCGCCACCTGGATAATCATGTTGGACACGCTGTACATGGAGGACTGCAGGCCGGAGGGAATCCCCAGCCGCAGCATGTTCTTCAGATAGACGCCCTTCAGCCGCAGGTTCCGGACCGACAGCCGGTATTCCTTCGTGCCCTTCATCAGCTGCCGGGTCAGCAGCGCCGCGTTCACCGCCTGGGCCGCCACGGTGGCCACCGCCACCCCGGCGATGCCCCATCCGAAGGCGATGACGAACACCGCGTCCAGCACGATGTTGGTCACGCAGCCCGCCACCATGAACAGGAAGGGATGGAAGGAATCTCCCAGGGCCCGCAGGATGCTGGATTCCATGTTCAGCAGCATCACGAGGGGCACCCCCAGGAAGTAGATCCGAAGATACAGCAGCGCCCCCTCCATCGTCTCCTCCGGCGTCTGCAGCAACCGCAGCAGGAGGCCGGAAGCCGCCAGGCCGAAGGCCATCAGCGCCGCGCCGAAGAGGGTCATGGCGGCCACGGCGTTCCCGATGGCCAGGTCCAGATCCTCCCGGCGCCCCGCGCCGTAGATCTGCCCGATCACCACGGAGGCGCCGGCCGTCATGGCTACAAAAAAGCCCACCAGCACGTTGATGATCTGGGCCGTGCTGCCTCCCACCGCCGCCAGGGCGCCGGTGCCCACAAAGCGGCCGACGATCAGCCCGTCCACCGCGTTATAGAGCTGCTGGATGATGGTTCCCGCCGCGATGGGCACGAAGAACAGCAGCAGCTTTTTCCATACGATCCCGTGGGTCAGATCCTGAATGGATTCCGATTTGTTTCTGCTCATCTTTGTTCAAACCAGCGTCCGGCAAAATCCGCGACGGCCTCCGTCAGTTTCTGAATGCTCCATCCCGCCGTGTTCACGGTCAGGTCGAAGGAGCTGCTGTCCCCGGCTTCCCGGCCGGTCAGCACCTCCCGCACCTGCCGGCGTCCCCGGTCGATGCGGCGGATGTTGCGCAGAATCTCCTTCTCTCCCAGCCGCTCCTCCGGCGCCTTCTTTTCCTCAAAGCGCATGCACCGCGCCAGGCGGGCGTCCATGTCCGCGCAGGCGAAGATCCGGAAGGGAGAATGATCCCGCAGGATCACGTCCGCGTCCCGGCCCACGATCACGCAGTCGTCCCCGGATTCCGCGATCTCCCGGAGGATCTCCCGCTGCCGGACCAGCAGTTCCGTCCCCTTCCAGGTGCCGGCGGAAATATGCTGGAAGCTGTTCCGGTAGGTCAGCTGATACTGTTGCCATCCGTGGCTGCTCAGCAGCCGGTGCACCCCCTCCGGATTCATCCCCTGCTCCCGGGCCAGGGCCTCGATGATCTCCCGGTCGTAATAGTCCCATCCCAGCGCGTCCGAAAGCCGCTTGCCCAGCTCCCGGCCCCCGCTGCCGAACTGCCGGCTGACCGTAATAATCCGCATGCGTTTCCCTCCCGTTCCTTCGCCCGCCTCCCCGCGGCCGCGGGGAAAGCGTTCCGGCGCATAGCATACCACAGCCGCGCCCCGCCCACAACTCAGGTTTTGGAAAAAACGCCGGGTGATCCTCCGATTTTGGAAAAACGCCGGCCGAAAAAAATTTTGAAAGGGGGCTTGACAATCCGAAAAACATAGTGTACTATTCCCATAGTGCACTAAGGAGCAAGGAGGTGAGCCCATGAACTTCGACCCGATGATCCCCATCTGGCTCCAGGTGGCAACCTCCCTGAAGCGGGAAATCGTCACCGGGCGGATTCCGCCGGGCGGAAAGCTGCCCGGGGGCCGGGATCTGGCCCTGCAGTACGGGATCAATCCCAACACCGCCGCCCGCATCTATCAGGAGCTGGAGCGGGAGGGCGTCTGTCAGACCCGGCGGGGGCTGGGCACCTTCGTCACCGAGGACGCGGAAAGCGTCGCCGCCCTCCGGCGGGATATGGCGGAGGCGGCGCTCCTCCGGTTTGTGGAGGAGCTTCGGGGCCTGGGGCTCTCGCCCCGGGACGGGATCAGGATGCTGATGAAAGAGGAGGAAAACGCAAATGCTGAAATGTGAAAACCTGACCAAAACCTTCGGAAGCAAGCGGGCGGTGGACGGGGTCACCATGACCCTGGAGCCCGGCCATGTCTACGCGATGCTGGGGCCCAACGGCAGCGGAAAAACCACCTGGATGAAGATGGCGGCGGGCCTGATGAAGCCCACCTCCGGGGATATTTCCTTCCAGGGCAGCCCCATCGGGGTGGAAAGCCGGTCCCGGATCGCCTATATGTCCACGGAGCCGTATTTCTACGCCTGGATGACCGCGGGCAGCGCCGGGCGGTACTATCAGGATTTCTTCGCGGATTTTTCCATGGATCGGTATCGGGAGCTGCTGCGCCAGATGGATCTGACGGAGGATCTGAAGACGAAGTCCCTTTCCTCCGGCATGGCCGCGAAGCTGAAAATCGCCCTGACCCTGGCCCGGGACGCCCAGGTGTACATGCTGGATGAACCCTTCAACGGCATCGACCTGCTGGCCCGGGATCAGATCCGGACCTGCATTCTGGCGGAGGCGAAGCCGGAGAAGCTGCTGCTCCTCTCCTCCCATCTGGTGGAGGAGATGGAGGCCATCGCGGACCGCGCCGTCTTCATCCGGGACGGCCGGCTGGTGGAGGTCCGGGATCTGGAGGAGATGCGGGAAACCGACGGAGTCTCCATGGCGAACCGGTACCGTGAAATCTATGGACATGTGGAGGGCTGAGAAATGAAACAGCTGCTGAAATACGAATTTCGGAAAACCTGGATCGCCAAGCTGATCGTGCTGGGCATCACCGCCGCGGCGGAAATCGCGTTCCTGATCGGCGTCGCCCTGGGCGACGACAACAAAACCGGCGCCGCCCTGATCGGCACCTCCGTGCCCCTGCTGGTGATGATCGCCCTCTTCGGCGTGATGTTCATCGGCATCCAGAGCGTGGTGGTCCTGCATCGGGACATGAACACGAAGCAGGGCTATATGCTGTACATGACGCCCCGGAACAGCTATCAGATCCTGGGAGCCAAATTCCTGGAAAACGGGCTGTCCCTGGTGCTGTCCGCCGCAGCCTTCTTCCTGTTGGGCATGCTGGATGTGACGCTGCTCTTCAGCCGCTTCGGCCAGCTGGATCAGCTGTGGGAGATGGGCAAGCGGATGCTGGAGGCCCTGAATGCCGAGGTGGAACTGAACACCGGCACCTTCCTGCTCCTCGCCCTGTCCATGCTGGCTTCCTGGCTGGGCACCGTCTCCGTGGCCTATCTGGCGGACATCGTGTCCTCCGCCCTGCTGAACGGAAAGAAATGCAATGGCCTGGTCAGCTTCCTGTTCTTCGTCCTGCTGAGCGCGCTCATGGGCTGGCTGCAGAATCTGCTCCGGACCCCCGGCATGGACTTCACCGCCGCGATGCTGGTGCAGGCCGGCGTCGCCGTGGCCTATTCCGCGGTCATGTACTTCCTGTCCGCCTATATCATGGATCATTACCTGAGCGTGTAAGGGAACCCCGCGTATTCTCCCCCGCCGGCCCGGCCCTGGGCCCGCCGGGGGATTTTTTATTGTCTCACTCCTGCCCCCGGCTTCTCGTAGGCCGATGGACGGCTTACGGACCGGAAGCTCGACTGATGGATAACGCCAAACGGCATGTGGGAAGTTCGAGTTATATTGCTTTTTCCGTCTTTTCTGTGATAACCTATAAACGCTGTCGTGGTTTTATACGGCAGCAGCCGCGTTCGTCGTTTCATGCGACGGCCCGCATCCAGGGAAAGGAAGAGAAGCCTGTATGAAAACCCGCAGACTGGGCCTTGGTTTGTTTTTGTGTCTCCTGTTTCTGCTGATTTTGATTTCTCCCGTCTCCGCCGAGGAGGAGCCGATATTCACCGTGCCTGCCGGAACGAAGGTCATTCCCGCGAATGCCTATGCAGACTCGAAGGCGATCCAGGAGAATATTCTTCTGCTGCTGCCGGAGGGGGTGGAAGAGATCGGATCCGGCGCCTTCCGGAATCACGGCTTCCATTATATGAAGCTTCCGATGTCCCTGAAGTTTATTGCGAAGGACGCTTTCGAATCAACCCTTTCAAAGGATCCGAATGTTATTGTTCTGCCCGGCTCCTACGCGGAAACATGGGCGAAGGAAAACAAATTCGACTGTTTCATTGCCAAACCTGTCATCCGGGATGAGCACGATGAGGGAGCCGGCGGATTCTGCGTAAACCCTGGCCAGACGCTGCTGCTTCGGCTTGAATGCGGGGAATATCCGGAGATCTTTCAGTACATCACCAAAATGCAGTGGTACCAGTCCACGGATCTCAGGAAGACCTGGCAGGCGATCCCCGGCGCGACCGGACGGAAAATTGAATATACCGTCTCCCGCGGGCAGAACACGGTGTTCCTTCAGTGCGTGGTCGTGGTGAACGGGCATGAGATCACCTCCGACAGCACACGGATCGACCTGGAGTATGTAAACCTGACTGCGGACATGGAATGCGGCTCCGTCATCCTCCACTTCGGCACCACGACGACAACAGATATACGATCGACCACCTATACCATCTATTGCAGGATGAACGGCGGAGAAGAGCAGGTGCTCATGAAGGATCAGCATCAGACTGAATTCACCGTTTACGATCTGAAGAAGGACGTCACCTATGAGTTTCGCGCGGAAGCAACCGTGAGCCCCTATGGGGAAGCCGAGAAGAAATTCACAGAAGGCGATACGGTCACCGTGACCGGAGAGGAGAACCCCTTCTCCTTCACCTCAGCCGATCCCGCGGAAACCTCCGTCACCCTGTGGTGGTCCAGACTTCTGGACGCCCAGTACACGCTGTCCGTGACCCGGGCGGACGGGACGGGAAAAACCGTCGTCTGCGATGCCACCCGTCTGAACTGTCATACCGTCACGGGCCTGGATCCGGAGACGAAATATACCTTCCATGTGACGGCAAAGCGGAACGGAAAGGAGGTCAATCAGGCTTCCGCGTCCATTACGGCGGAAACCCTTCCTCATCTGGACAACCCGCCGGAGTCTGAACCGAAGTACAGGGCTCTTCTGGTCGGGGTTGTTGACGCGGGGGACGGCGAGACGACGATCCGGAACAGGGGAGACGTGAATATCATGTCCAACCTCCTGAACTATCTCGTCGATGGACCGAAAGGAAGCTACAGCGTCGCCGCGCTGATCGATCCCACGAGTCAGGAAATCCTTTCGGGCATTTCCTCCGTTTTCGGCGGGGCGGATGAAAACGATGTATCCCTGCTTTTCATAGCCTCTCACGGAGATGATGAAAGCACGGGAGAGGCGGCCGGAGCACTGGTGACCCACTACGATCCCTCCGTTCCGGACAGCGGAATGCTGTATCTGGGTCCCCTGTCGGAAGCGCTGAACGGGATTCCGGGGACGGTCATCGTGATTCTTGGCTCCTGCGGCTCTGGCGCGGCCGTGAACGATCAGGAGATTCCCGGAACCACCGCAGATCAACTGGCCGATGCGCTCCTCTCCGAGGCCGATCTGGATTCAAAGTTCTACATCCTGACTGCCGCCGCGTATCACGAGTCAAGCTACAGCCATGCGAGCCTTGAATATAATGTCTTTACGAAAGCACTGGCGGACGGCGCCATTCTCGACGAAAGCACCGGATATATGCCGGCGGACAGCGACAGGGACGGCACCGTCACTCTGAAGGAGCTGTACGCGTATGTCGACAAGCACGCGAACCTGTATCTCACCGGCAGCGAACATCAAACCACCCAGGTTTTCCCGTCGGGCAGCTCCTATCCACTCTTCATCGTAAAGCAGCAGCGGGATCCCGACGCGGTGCCGGACCTGCCCGAACCCGATTTCCCCGAACCGGGATCCTACATCATCGCCGCCGAATCCGGCCTGTCGCATGTGCTCGGCGACGGTTCCGATGCGGTCATTACGGTCCGGCAGACCGATCCGGAGCAGGATATATACACCTTTGAACGCTTCGACAGCCTTCTCGTGGACGAAAAAAAGGCGGGCAAACAAAAATATACTGCGGTGAAAGGCAGCCTGATCCTGACCCTGAAGGCTTCTTACCTGAACTCCCTGTCTCCCGGGGAGCATCCCGTTAAAATCACATTCTCGGACGGCGGCGAGGTCAGTACGGCTCTGATCATTCTGCCGGCGCCGGAGATCCCTAAAACGGGGGACTCCGCTTCGCCGGTCCTGTGGCTCGCGCTGACGCTGGCGGGTATCGCGGTTCTGTTTTATTCCTTAGGTGCTTTTCGCCCGAAACGCCGCAATCCCAGGCCATAAGATCTGGGATTGCTGACAGGAGACAGGGGTTCTCTGTCTCCTTCACGTTTCGATACCGATAATTGTAAATGAAAAAACAGCTGAAGTGAAAAGGTTACTTCCAGAGTGGGACACTTTTCAGCTGCACCCGCTGCAGATACAATGAGCTTTTTGTCATTCTTCAGGGCTTGCAGCTATCCCGCAAGGTATGCTGCGCTATTGTTGAAGCTGGATGTAGTTTCAAGGCCGCAATGGTTAACCAGATACGCAGCGCCGAGTTCAGCGACCAGTTCTTCCTTGCTGTAGTCATGACTTCCAAAGGCAGCAACATCAGAAATGCGGTTCAGGCGGCTCAGATGGCCGGTAGAATGCGTCAGTTCATGAAATGCTGTTGAGTAGTATTCTTCACGTCTGCTGTACTGGCTGAGTTCAGGAACAACAATTTTGTCTGTTGAAGGTCGATAAAAGGCTCTGTCTGACTGTTTTACTATCAGCCTCACTCCACTTCTGTTAACATACTCATTGATGACCGCATCTGCAGCTTCATCAGGCTGCAGCGTAGTGTTCTTTACAGAGACAGTCCACCGTGGATGTACATTTTATTTTGAAATCACGTAAAATGGCTGGATTTGTTCTCTAGCAACGTTTCCAGCCATTTTCTACCCTCTCAACTTGCTCTGGTCACAGAAAAAACCCTGTCGACTTTGATACAAACCAACGAAACGGAAATATCGACGCAAACTGGGGTATTCCATAAAACAGTATTAGCCAGAAATTCAGAAAAGGCATCTGCGTGCCGGATTGGTCAATACTGAATTATGGAGGAAAACACAATGAAATCTCTGTTTGAAGAGCTTGGCGGCACCTATACCCTGGGCAAAGACGGGATGTACTATCCGAACCTGGCGATTGAGGAAACTGATCAGCGCTCCATTGGAAAATGGGGACGGATGCACAGGGAATACCTGAAGGAGCAGCATCCGAGCCTTTATCAGCGACTCATTCTAAAAGGAACTATGGGCAAACATCTTGCCTATGCAGACGGAAGAGCGACAGCGATGCTTGAAAGCTTGATAACACAGATGGTTAAGCAAGAAGGCGTCACGGAACAGCTCAAGGCAGA
>ONCV01000024.1 GCA_900316415.1 uncultured Eubacteriales bacterium | reverse complement strand
AATACTTGAAACCATGTTTCGATGTAGCGCCGTATACCAGACCGGTACGTACGGTGCAATGGGAGGGGCGAGGGTTAACGCCCTCCCTCTACCCTATTGTTTTATGGCCCGGAAGTTTTCAAAACGGATGGATATTTCCGTCCAGATATGATAAAATCAAAGGAAAGAAATCAAAAAGCCAAGGAGATCCCCGCGCCTCATGAGTACTATGAACAACGCGCTGAATCGCGCCTTTGAGAAAGCATTTGCCTATACGGCCAGCAGGGACACGCTGCTGGATCTGCTCCGATGCCTGGGGGAAGAGCTGGGATGCGGGCGGATCTCCGTTTTTGAGCTGAATCATGACGAAACCTGTGACAATACGCATGAATGGTGCGCGGAAAACGTGCTGCCGGAGCAGGAGATGCTGCAGAGCGTGCCGCTGAGCAGCTTCGGAAGCTGGCCGGAGCGGATGAAGCGGGACGAGTGCGTCTGGATCCGGGACCTGAAGGAGATCCGGGAGAAGGACGCCCCCCTCTTTGAATTCTTCGAATCCCAGCAGGTGCATTCCGTCGTCCTTTCCCGGCTGGCCTTTCACGGAAAAACCCTGGGCTTCTTTGTGCTGGAAAACCCGAACGAAGCCATGTTCGATGACACGGAGGTCATTCTGCCGGGCATGCGCTATATTCTGTCCTCCCTGGTCTACGCGGATCAGCTGGTTCGCCGGCTGCGCCATGTGGGCTATACGGACCGGCTGACCGGCGCCGGAAACCGGCAGGGGCTGCAGGAAATCATCGACCGGATGAATCCGGCGGCGAGCCTGGGAGTCATCAGCTGCGAGGTGATCGGCTGGATCGAGGCCGATTCCCGGCCGCTTCATCTGCAGCCGGAAATGATGTTTGTGCAGGCGGGAAACGTGCTGACGGAGTTTTTCGGCGAAAAGAACGTATTCCGCGTCTCCCGGGATGAATTTCTGGTGCTCCAGCCCGAGGAGAAGGAAAATGCCTTCCGGAGCGGAGCGGATTTTCTGGGCCGGCTTTTCCGGGAGCATGATCTGCAGGTCGCTATGGCTGCGCTTTACCGCGAAAGCTGCGGGGACAGCGAGGAGGCCATCGAAAGCATGATCCGGCAGGCCCATTTGCTGACGATGAACGAGCGGAAGCGGATGGAGGAGGAAACCAGCCAGCCGGAGAACGCGGCGCCGGAGACGGGATGGGGAGAGGAGCAGACCCGCGCGCGGATTCTGCTGCCCCGGGGCGATGCCTTCTTCCGGAGGGCGGATCAGTTCCTGAGCCAGATCTTTGACCAGCCGATCCTGACGGCGGTGATTGATGTCAACTACTTCAAGCTGTACAACGATATTTTCGGCCGGCGGGCAGGCAGCCTGCTGCTGGAGGAGATTGCCGCTTCCCTGGAGATGGAGGCGGAGAAACAGGGCGGCGTGGCCGGATACCTGGGCGGGGACAATTTCTGCCTGATGGTGCCCGCGCCGATGACGGAGACGGAAAAGCTGAAATCCTTTATCGAGGGGATCTTCGCGGATCTGAAATACGCGGATGGTTTTGCTCCCGTCATGGGGATTTATATTTCCTATGACCGGCTGGAGATGATGGTCACCATGTATGACCGGGCGTTGACCGCGCTCGGCGAGATCAAGGGCAGCTACATGGAGCACTACCGCTTCTATGACGCGGAACACTTCCGGCACCAGAAGGAGGACAAAATCCTGCTGATGGACGTGAAGGAGGCGCTGCCGCGGAATGAATTCATCTTCTATATCCAGCCGCAGGTCAACGACCGGACCGGCCGGATCATCGGCGGGGAGGCCCTGGTCCGGTGGCAGCGGGGGCAGGAAGTGGTGCCTCCCTCCCGGTTCGTTCCGGTGCTGGAAAAGACGGGCTACATCTTTGCCGTGGACTGCGTGGTCTGGGAATCGGTCGTGAAATGGCTGCGCAGCCTCATCGACCGGGGAATTCAGCCGGTGCCGGTTTCGGTGAATGTGTCCCGGGTGGATTTCTATTTTACGGATATCGCGGAGCACTTCATCCGGCTGCTGGAGAAATATGATGTTCCCGCCTCGCTGCTGGGCATCGAGATTACGGAAAGCGCCTTCACGGACAACATGGACAGCATTCTGGAGGCGGTGGACCGGCTGCATACCGCCGGCTTCCGCCTCCTGATGGACGACTTTGGGTCCGGAAGCTCCTCCCTGAGCATGCTGCATACGATGCAGCTCGACGTGCTGAAGACCGATGTCCGCTTCATGAGCCGGAAGTCCGCGGACGCAAAGGCGGTCAGCATTGTGGAGGCTGTGGTCTCCATGGCGCATATGATCGGCATGATGGTGGTGACCGAGGGCGTGGAGACCGAGGAGCAGCGGGAAAACCTGATCGCCATCGGGGACAATTACGCCCAGGGATTCTATTTCTATCATCCCATGCCGAAGGAAAGCTTCGAGATGCTGCTGTGCCGGCCGGAAATTGTCGGGCAGCCTCCCCGGCGGGAGGATCAGCTGCAGAGCAGCCATCTGGCCCTCCGCAGTATGATCCGGGAGGGCATGGTGAGCGATGTGCTGCTGGACCATATCATCGGTCCGGCGGCGATCTTCCGGAAGGAGCGGGGAGAATTCCAGCTGCTCCAGATGAACGAGCAGTTCGGCGCGCTGACCGGAACCCCGCAGGAGCATGCGGAGAGCGTGCGGCGGCTGGAACGACAGTTCAGCGACGGGGCGGAGGGAAACCTGCGGGACGTCATCCGCGCCGCGGATCAGCATCCGCTGGACGGGGCAAAAGGATGGATGGAAATCCGGCGGGAGGACGGCGGGCCGGTGATGGCGGAGGTCCGGGTGTTCCTGCTGTACAGCTGTGAGAATCATCGGCTTTATCTGACGACCCTTTCGGACAAGAAAGGCATAGCGGGGGAAAGAGCATGAGTCGAAAGCGGATTGCGGTTCTGATGGCCAGCATTGACCGGGAGTATCAGAGAGATTTCGTGACCGGCGTTTTCGCCGCGGCGGCGGAGGCGGATCTGGATGTGTGCGTCTTCAACTGCCAGGGATATATGAACGTCAGCGTCTCCACCAGCGACCAGGGCGAAGGGGCGATCTTTGACCTGCCGCTGATGAGCGATTTCGACGGCGTCATTTCCCTCCGGGCGACCTTTGCGGACGATGTCACGCTGCGCAAGGCGCAGCAGATCCTGCATCATTTCGCGGGGAAACCGCATATTTCCATCGATGTGCCGGACAACCGCGCGATCACCATTCAGTTTGACGACACGGTTTCCGTCCGGCAGCTGACGAACCATGTCATCCGGGAGCACGGCGCCCGGCGGATCGTCTATCTGAGCGGACCGCTGAACCAGCTGGTGGCCATGACCCGACTGCTTGCCTGCCAGGAGGCCATGCGGGAGAACGGGCTGGAAATGCGTCGGGAGGATATCTTTGAGGGGGAATGGATTCATCAGAGCGGGCGGGATTGCGCGAAGCAGCTCCTGGAACGGGAGGAGGGCCTTCCGGACGCGATTCTCTGCGGCAATGACGACATGGCCTTCGGCGTGGTGGAATACCTGCAGGAGCACGGCTACAATGTTCCGGATCAAGTTCTCGTGACGGGCTTCGACGCCCTCCGGGAGGCCGGAGCCCGCGGCCTGACGTCGATCCGCCGGCCGATCGGGGATGCGGCAAGGCGGGCGGTGGAAATCCTGGAAGCCTGCCTGCGCGGCGAAACACCGGCGGAAACGGATCTGCTTCTGCCCACCATTCCGGAATACGATATCAGCTGCGGCTGTCCCTCCCCCCGCCCCATCACGCGGACGGTCATGCGCAGCGTGCGGACCAGCCGCCGAAGCACGGAGGGGATGCTGATGCTGATCAGCATGTTCTATGGAAGCCTTTCCGGCGCGGTGGACGAGGCGGACGCCCACGGGAAGCTCGATCAGTTCGTCAGGGCCATGGGCATCCGGGAACTGTATCTCTGCGTCCATCCGGCCCTGAGCCGGGATGTTTCTCCCGGAAAACAGGAGCACGCCTATCCGGAGGAGATGCTCCTGCTGTACGGATGCCGGGGAGACCGCGTGCTGCCGATAACGCTGTTCCCGACCCGGGAGCTGGTTCCGGCGGTGGACGGGGAGCCGGCCGCGCCGCTGGCCCTGGTGTTCTGCCCGCTGTATTACCGGGACCGGAACTTCGGATACGTGGCGATGGAGATGAGCCCGGCCGCGGGGCAGCCCCTTTACTCCCTGCTGATGCTGCTCAACGGCACCCTGACCAGCCTGTATCTGCAGCACAGCCTGCGGAACTATGCCCGGAAAATGGAGGCCATGTCCGAGCATGACATCATGACCGGCATGCTGAACCGCAGAGGCTTCATGGAACGCTCTCCCCGGCTGCTGGAGCAGGCCAGGAAGGAGGGCTCCGTCTTCCTGCTGCTCAGCGCGGACATGAATCACATGAAGAAGATCAACGATCAGTTCGGCCATCTGGCCGGGGATCAGGCCATCTGCCGCATGGGAAGGGCCATGGAGCGGCTGCAGGAATATGGCATTCATCCCGTGCACATCAGCGGCGACGAATTCCTGGCATACGGCATCGTATCCTCCCCGGAGGCGGCGGAGGAAATCTTGCAGAACGCAAGGAGATTCCTCACCGAACTGAACCGGGAGGAGCCCTGGATCGCGGAAATCAGCGCCAGCTTCGGCGAATACGCGGCCATCCCCGGGGAAAAGGACAGCATTGACCTGTACCTGACCCGGGCGGACCGGGCCATGTACGAGGACAAGCGACGCAGGCAGGATCAAGAGGCGGCTGGATCGGAACCGGTGACGCGGAAAAGGGATGGAGAAGAATGACGGCCGTGGCGCCGGCGCAGCCCCCTGAGAAACCGGATCCCTTGAGGATGCTTCCGCCCCATGAACGACGAACAGAGAGGAATACCTGCATGTCTGATCCCAAAACCGGCCTCCGGCTGGAAAAAGAACGCGGATACTTCCGCCATCACGGCGTAAACGTGATGGCCTTTGACGACATCTATCCCGAGGGACACCAGGCCGGTGTCAGCGTGCTGATGCACGGAAGGCGGATCGCCACCTGCGGGTGAAGGAAAAACACAGTGTACGACATACTGCATCCCGACTGAATTATAACGAGAGATTCCTTCAACACCTTGAATCATAACGCACATGAAAGAAAACGAAGAAGAAACATACAAAATGGAAAAAGAACATACGGAAGCCTCTTGCAATTTACATCCGAAAGGAGTATACTCACCCTCAGCTGAGAGAGACACTGGATAGGATCTAGGGTCTCTTTGCGTTCCTTTTTCTTTCATCCTGTTAGAGAGGGAACGTTATGTGCGTCGAAAACAGCGGGAACGCTGTTGGAGAAATATGCGGCTAAGCCGCAAATTTTAAAGGAGGAACCACTATGAAAAAGGTTCTGTCACTGGTTCTGGCGCTGGCGCTTGTGCTTGGTTGCATGAGCTTTGCCTCCGCTGACGACGCGAAGATCAAGCTGGTTGTTTGGTCTTTCACCAACGAGCTGCAGGGCATGATCGAGAAGTACTATCTGCCTGATCATCCCGAACTGGACATTGAGTTCCAGATCTATCCTACCGATGGTAACGCCTATACCACCAAGGTGGACAACCTGCTGGGTTCTGCTGCGGACAGTGAGGAAGCTCCCGACATCTTCACGCTGGAAGCTGCCTTCGTGAAGCACTATGTCGAGTCCGACTGGACGGGCGATCTGAAGACGATCGGCTTTACCGATGAAGAGCTCGCCACTGCGTTCCCGGTCATGGCTCAGATCGGCCAGAATTCCGCTGGCGTGCAGAAGGGCCTGTCCTGGCAGTCCACTCCTGGCGCTCTGATGTATCGTGCCTCTCTGGCCGAGAAGTATCTTGGCGTGACCACTCCGGAAGAGTTCCAGGAGAAGGTCAAGGATTGGGACACCTTCCTGGAGACTGCTGAAGAGCTGAAAGAAAAGTCTGAAGGCGCCTGCAAGATGGTCACCGGTTCCGGCGACATTTGGAACGCCTATCAGTATCAGCGCAGCCAGCCCTGGGTTGTGGATGGCAAGCTGGTTGTGGACGACGAGCTGCTGGACTTCGAAGAACTGTGCAAGACCCTGGAGCAGGATGACCTGACCCAGAAGGGTGCTGCGTGGACCGAGACCTGGTTCGCCGGCATGCAGGGTGTCAACGAGACCCTGTGCTATCTGCTGCCGACCTGGGGCCTGCATTACACGCTGAAGCCCAACTGCGCTCCCGGAGCCTCCGGAGACCTTAGCGAAGAAGAGCTGAAGAAAGTTTCTGATGAGAACAATGGTACCTACGGCGACTGGCGCATGGTCGAAGGACCCACCGCCTACAGCTGGGGCGGCACCTGGATGGGCATCAATGCTGCGAAGGCTGCTGTTGCTGATGATGCCAAGAAGGCTGCCATGCATGACCTGATCTACTTCTTCTCCCTGAATGAAGACTGGCTGCTGACCTACGCGCATGATTCCGGAGACTTCGTGGGCTCCGCCACTGCCGTGGAGAAGTATCTGGCTGAAGGCGATCATCCGAATCCCTTCCTGGGCGGACAGGATCATTACGCCATCTTTGCCAAGGCCGCTGCTCTGGCGAACGGTTCTCTGATGAGTGAATATGATGACACCATCAACAGCCTGTTCAACGACTATGTGACCACTCCTTACACCAAGGGTGAGAAGGATCTGGACACCTGCCTGGCTGAATTCAAGGCTGCTGTGGCGGCTCAGATCACGACGATCACTGTGGAATAATTCTGAACTGAAGTCAGGAAACTGCTGACTGAAGTCATGGGGGCCGCGCAGCGAACGGCGGCGCGGCCCCTTTTCATTGATACACGAAAGCCTTCCCCATAAGGGGAAGCATTTTGGCCCTTATGGGGAAAGCTTTTGGAGCGGGAAGTCGATCCCGCAAAAATGAAAAGGGGTGGATGTATGCAGAACGTGCAGACGAAAACGGTGAGAAAAAAATCCATCAGCTACAGCAGATACGGATACTTTTTCATCGCGCCGTTCTTTATTACCTTCCTGATTTTCCAACTCTATCCGATCTTTTTCACCTTCCGGACATCCCTGACAGATGCGGTGGGCTGGGAAAAGGTACTGAATAACAGCATTATCGGCTTTGAAAATTTCCGCCAGCTGTTTGATCCCTCCAGTCTGGTCTATTCCAAGTTCTGGGGTGCTCTGGGGAATACGGTTATCATCTGGTTCTTCAACTTTGTACCGCAGCTGGGGATGGCTTTGATCCTTGCCTCATGGTTCACGGACAGCCGGATTCACCTGAAGGCGCAGGGCTTCTTTAAGGTGACGATCTTTATGCCGAACATCATTACGGCTGCTACCATCGGTATGCTGTTCATGAGTTTGTTCAGTTTCCCCGTTGCGCCAATCAACACCTTCATGCAGACATCCGGCATGGCGAACATGCCGACCGAGTTTTTCCGGTCCGTCGCCTGGAGCCGGGGCCTGATTTCCTTCATCCAGTGGTGGATGTGGACGGGCAATACAATGATCGTTATGATTGCCGGTATCAGCGGTATCAATCCAAGCCTGTTTGAGGCGGCGCTGGTGGACGGATGCACCAGCCGCCAGATCTTCTGGAAGATTACTCTTCCGCTGATCAAGCCCATTCTGATCTACAACCTGACCACTTCGCTTGTAGGCGGCTTGACCATGTTCGATATTCCGCACATGATGACCCAGGGCAACCCTAACGAGACGACCAACACCGTGGCCCGGTTCATTTATATGCAGGGCTTCACCGGTTCCCGGAATTTCAACATGGCGAGCGCGGCCAGTGTTGTACTGTTCGGTATCATCATTATTGGTTCCCTGCTGATCCGTTACTTGCTGAACGATCGGGAGCCGAAGCAGGCGAAGGGAGGAAAGTAATATGAAAAAGACAGGGAAAATCATTTTTCTGGTCTGCATGCTGCTGACCCTCCTTGCCATGTTCCTGCCGGTGGCACACTTCAGCGACAATTCTGCTGCTTCCATGGGAGAGGATATCACAAAACAGCAGGAGAAAGTGGACAGCGCTCAAAAACAGTTGGATCGCTGGATTGCCGGCGGCAAGAAGAGCGAAGAGGATATCCAGAAACAGCGGGACAAGGTAGCCAAGGAGCAGACCAAGCTGGACGAACTGTTGGCCAAGCAGGAAACAGCCAGCTCGGAATCTGGCGCCGGCCTGAGCTATGCGCTGCTTCCTTCCCAGCTGCCTGCGGATCTGGAAATTGATCAGACCGTCATTAATCAGTACAAGGTCTATCAGACCAACTTCCCGGTGTACTATGGCTGCATCTGGGCTGCGGCTGTTTTTCTGGTGCTGGCGGCAGTGCTGGTTCTTGCAACGGGGGACAGATCTGTCAGCGTGCTGTACACCATTTCTTCCTTCTGTCATCTTGGCGCGATTTTGCTGATTGCATACAGCCTGATCCGGCTCGCCGCATTCCCGATCAAACTGCCCTACGGAAATGCGGAGCTGATCCCCTGGACGGTGGTAATGCTGCTGGCTTGCCCCATCGTGGCCTTCGTCATGCATCTGAGCTCGGTACAGAACAGCAAACGCAGCATGATCTACGTCTTCTGCTCACTGCTCAGCGTTCTGGCGATCGTTCCCTTCTGGATCATGATTGTGAATGCGACCCGGTCCAGCCAGGCAATTCAGCAGAGCGTGAGCCTGATTCCCGGCACCTACCTGAAGTACAACTGGGATGTGCTGGCAACCAAGAACTTCGATGTTTCCATCGGATTTAAGAACAGCGCGATTATCGCCTTCGGATCCACCATCCTGAGCGTGTATTTTTCCGCCATGACAGCGTATGGCTTCAAGGTGTATGACTTTAAGGGGAACAAGTTTCTCTATGCTGTGGTGATGGCCATCATCATGATTCCCGGCCAGGTGACCGGTACCGGCTTTTACATGTTCATGTATCAGCTGGGCTGGATCAACAGCTACCTGCCGCTGATTATACCGTCCATCGCGGCGGCCAGCACGGTGTTCTTCTTCCGGCAATACCTGGAAGCCAACTTCCAGATCTCCCTGGTAGAAGCCAGCCGCATTGACGGCGCGGGCGAGTTCTTCACCTTCAATCGCATCGTGCTGCCCATCATGGTGCCCGCCATGGCGACCATGGGCATCATGGCCGTGATCGGAAGCTGGAACAACTACCTGACCCCCCTGATGCTGCTGACGGATTCCAAGATGAAGACCTTGCCGATGATGGTGCAGGAACTGCGCGGCGATATCTACCGTACGGAATATGGATCCATTTATCTGGGCCTGACAATGACGGCCTTGCCGCTGATCATTGTGTACCTTGCATTCTCCAAGTACATCATTGCCGGCGTTGCTCTGGGCGGCGTCAAGGAATAAAGCTACAAAAGAATGGGCCCCGGATCAGAAAATCCGGGGCCTTTTTATGTGACCTGCGCGAACCGAAACTCCACCATGGTAAGCCAGGTGTCGGGACCGAGCCAGGAATCGATAAGCTGGGAAAGAGTACGGCGGATCCGGGCCAGATTTTCCTCTGTGCGGGCATCCTTCAGGGCGGCCGCCGCACGTTCCGCTTTCTCCTGGCTGAGCAGCTGGGCCCGGCGCTTTTCGGTCAGAGGATACCAGAAATCCTGACGATCCACGTGGGTGGGAGACAGGTCATCGCTGATGATCTCCAGATCCGGAAGGCTCAGAACCATCACGCCATCCTGGACCGTCAGTTCTGTTTTTTCCAGATCCAGGCCGACGCTGGCATGATAATCGTATTCGATGGTGACGCGCTGCACTTCCCCGATCAGCGCCGCGTTCACCGTGGCCGTGAGGACGCCCTGGTCATCCACCGTTGTGACTTCAAGCTTTGCCGAATCGGATAGTTCATGGCGCAGGATCTCGCTGACACGGGCGGTCCGGGTGGGATCCGGCCAGAGCCGGCCGGCCAGCCGGGTCAGATGGGGAAGAAAAACCAGCACCAGGGAGATGACCAGGGCGGTGCTGATGATTTTCAGGATCCAGCGCAGGGGCCCGGGAAGCCTCCGGCGGCGGGGCCGCGGAGGCGGATCACTCTTCGAGTGGCGCAAACGCAGTTCCTCCTTCCTATCCGATCATGACCAGAAAAGGGATGATCAGGAACCGGATCAGCACAAACACAATGGCGACGAGCCCGATCAGGGCCAGCAGATAAAGCCCGGCCCCGCGGCGCCGGCCGCGGCGGGGGCGCCGCTCTTCGGGCCGCTCCGGATGATGTTTCCTTCCAAACATGCGGTATCCCTCCTGCACGGGCGGAGCCGGACGGAGGCGGGAGGATCCCCTCCGGCAGAGCGTTCCGCCATGAAAACAAAACGCCAGCCCCGCCGGAAGCCGGCGGGGACTGGCTGAAAACAGGAATCAGATCTTTTCCGCGATCTCCCGGCGGAGCTTCGCGACGAATTCCTCCACGGTGAAGACAGCGGTCTGGTCGGTGGCGCGGTCGCGAACGGAGATATTGCCTTCCGCGATCTCCTTTTCGCCCAGGATGATCATGTAGGGCACCTTGTCCACCTGACGGGCGTAGCGGATCTTGTAGCCGATCTTCTCGTTCCGGTCATCCAGCTCCACCCGGACCTTTGCCTGCCGCAGCTGGCGGTAAACCTTTTCGGCGTAGTCCATGCTCTTGTCAGAGACCGGGAGAATCTTGACCTGCACCGGGGCCAGCCAGACGGGGAAGATGCCCTTGGTTTCCTCAATCATGTAGGCCATGAACCGGTCGATGGAACCCAGGATCGCCCGGTGAATCACCACGGGGGTCTTTTCCGTGCCGTCCCGGTCCACATATTTCAGATCGAACTTGGCCGGCAGGCAGAAGTCCAGCTGGCAGGTGCTGAGGGTGTACTCGGCGCCGACAGCGGGTTTCACGTTCACATCCAGCTTCGGGCCGTAGAAGGCGGCCTCGCCGATTTCCTCGGTGAAGTGGATGCCCAGCTCCGTCAGCACCTCGCGCAGGGCGTTTTCCGCGGCCTCCCACATCTGATCGTCCTGATGATACTTGACCTTGTCCTCCGGATCCCGCAGGCTCAGGACGCAGCGATAATTGGTGATTTTGAAATCCTTATAGGTATCGAAGATCAGATCGCACACGGCGCTGACCTCATCCTTGATCTGCTCGCGGGTGCAGAAGAGATGCGCGTCGTTCTGGCAGAAATGCCGGCCGCGCTCAATCCCCTTCAGGGTGCCGCTGGCCTCGAAGCGGAAATCATGCGCGATCTCGCCGATGCGGATGGGCAGATCCCGGTAGGAATGCAGCTGGTTGGCATAAATCCGCATATGATGCGGGCAGTTCATGGGGCGCAGCACGAAGGATTCTCCCTCCACCTCCATGGCGGGGAACATGTTGTCCTTGTAATGATCCCAGTGGCCCGAGGTCTTGTACAGATCCACGGTGCCCACGCAGGGGGTCAGCACATGCTGGTAGCCCAGATCCCGTTCCTTTTCCCGGATGTAGTTTTCCAGCTCCTGCCAGATCGTGTAGCCCTTGGGCAGGAACATGGGCAGGCCCCGGCCCACCAGATCGTCCGTCATGAACAGGGACATATCCCGTCCGATGCGGCGATGATCCCGGGCCTTCGCCTCCTCGACTTCCTTCTCGTAGGCGGCCAGTTCCTCCGCGTTGCGGAAGGCAACGCCGTTCAGCCGGGTCAGCATCTTGTTCTTCTGATCGTTCTTCCAGTACGCGCCGGACAGGGCGGTCAGCCGGAAGGCCTTCAGAGCCTTGGTATAGGTCAGGTGCGGACCAACGCACATGTCAATATAGTCGCCCTGCTGATAGAAGGTGATCACCGCGTCCTCCGGCAGATCGGCAATGTGCTCCACCTTGTAGATCTCTCCCCGGTCCTTCATCAGCTGCACCGCTTCCTCCCGGGGCAGGGAGTACACTTTAAAAGGAAGATTCTCCTTCACAATCTTCTGCATTTCCTTTTCGATGGCGGGCAGATCCTCGTCCGTAAGCTTGATATCGCCCAGATCGATGTCATAGTGGAAGCCCTTTTCCGTGGCGGGGCCGTACGCAAAATGCGCGTCCGGATACAGGCGCTTGACCGCCTGGGCCATGATATGGGCCGCGGAATGCCGCAGCACCTCCAGTTCCATTTCCTCCGGGCATTCCGCCACGCGGCCGTCGTTGTAGATGATTTTCATGCTCCTGCTCTCCTCTCTTTTTCTCCGGTTTCGGACGGATAAAAAAACATCCGTCCCATGTGACGCTGGGACGAATGCAAAAAGCGCATCCGCGGTTCCACCCCGCTTGTTATTCCTAACCACTCTGAACCACGCGATAACGGGCATGAGCCGCCGCCGTCGGAGGGTGGTACCAGCGGGCAACGCGGGACAGGGGCTTTCAGCCGGGACCCCTGATCTCTGGCGCGCGAACGGCACGCGGCGTGTCCCTCCTCATCCGGGGAATATCTGAATTATATCACTTTTTCCGATCCTGTCAACGAAAACCGGGGAGGAAAGCGCGGCTGCGGTGTAGAAATTTATCCTGTTCAGGAAGTTTTCGGAGGATGCGCGCGATGGAAGAGAGAATGGACGGGCGGGAAGCGGAGCTGGGGCTGGGCGCGCCGGAGCGCGGCCAGGCCTTCTGCACCATGATCGAGGACGGGCTGCCCGCGGAGGCCAACCTTCGGATGGAACTGACGCTGGTGCTGCCCGGAGAGAAGGGACAGCCGCTGCGGGCGGGGCTCCGGGTCGGGGAAGGAAAATGGTACGTGGTCCGGGAGATTCCGCAGCTGCTGATCGCCTGGAAAACCCGGACCGCGCTGCCGTTCCAGAGCCGCTTTGTCTATGAGCCGGAATGGATGCACTTTCCGGAAAAGGAGGAGCGGGTGCTGAAGCTGCTGGACCGCGTGGTTTCGGTCCGGCAGGAGGGCGGCCGGCTGCCGGGCGCTGCCGGGACGCGGCTGATGCGTCTGCCGGACCCGGTGGCGGAGGAGCTGCTCGACCTGGTCCGGAGGGAAGGGCTGAAGATCCGGATCATGACGGGGGAGGGGAAAATCATTCCCAGCCACCGGATTTCGGAATTCGTTCCCCCCGTTCACGCGGAGTGCCGCCTGTCCCCCCGGGGGCTGCAGATTACCTGCGCGATGCCGGAGGGGCTGCTCCCCCTGACGGAAAGCTATGCCTACCTGATGACGCCGGAAGGCGCGGCGGCGGTGCCGGAGAGCCAGCGGGGACTGATCCGCTTTCTGACGGAGCAGGGCCAGAAAGGCCGGGTCCGCATGGACTTCGGCCTGCAGGCCATGCAGCAGGCGGTGGGCGAGGTGCTGCCCTGGCTGAAGAGCCGCTGCGCGGTGGACATGAGCGAGGAGCTGCGGGCGATGCTGGTGCGCCGGCCCCTGGAATCCCGGATTTATCTCGACCGGGACGGGAAGAGCATCATTGCCCGGGTGGTCTTCCAGTATGGGGACACGGAGCTGAATCCCTTCGCGCGGGAGACGCCGAAGGTGGCCCTGGAGAAGGGGGAGCGGCTGCTGCTGCGGGACGGGGAAAAGGAGCACGCGGTACTGGATCTGCTGGGCAGCGCGGGCTTCCGGGTGACGAAGGACAATATCCGCCTGAGCCAGGAGGAGGCGGTGTTCCGTTTCCTGAGCGAGGGAGTAAAAAAGCTGGACGGGGTGAGCCAGGTCTACCTGAGCCGGGACTTCCGCAAAATGTACGTCCGGCGGCCCGCGCTGCGGGGCGGGCTTCGGATGGAGCACGGAAGCCTGCTGATGACCCTGAACGTGGAGGGGGAACCCACGGAGGAAATCCTGGGCATCATGGAGGCGCTGAGCAAATCCCGGAGCTATTTCCGGATGAAGGACGGACGCTTCCTGAACCTGGAGGGGCTGCAGGATCTTCAGGAGGACGCGGAGGCCGTGCGGGAGGCGGCGGAGCGGGACGGCGCCCGGATGGAACGGGACGCCCTGGAGCTGCGGGGATACCGGGCGGGATACCTCGTTTCGATGCTGGAGGAATCCGGGTTCCCGGTGGAAACGGAGGAAAGCGCCCGGGAGGCGGCGGAGGAGATCAGCGGGAAAAGAAACCCGCCCCCCGCGCCGGAGACGGATATTCCCCTGCGGGAATACCAGCGCAGGGGATATGAATGGATGTACATGCTGGACCGGATGCACATGGGCGGCGTGCTGGCGGATGACATGGGACTGGGAAAGACCGTGCAGGTGATCGCGCTGATGAAGGCGACCCGGGATCCGCACCGGACCAGCCTGATCGTCGCGCCGACCAGCCTGACATACAACTGGCTCAGCGAGCTGCGCCGCTTCGCGCCGGAGCTGGGCGCGGCGGTGATCAGCGGAACGGCGGCCCAGCGGGAACGGATGTGGACCCATCTGCGGGAGCAGGGGGACATCGACGTGGCGATCACCAGCTATCCGCTGCTCCGGCGGGACATGGAATGGATGCGGGAAATCCCCTTCCGGTTCGCCGTGCTGGACGAGGCCCAGAACATCAAGAACGCCGGCAGCATGGCCGCCCAGGCGGCCCGCCAGCTGCAGGCGGACACGCGCCTGGCCCTGACGGGAACCCCCATGGAAAACGGCATCGGGGAGCTCTGGAGCATTTTCGATTTCGTGCTGCCGGGCTATCTGCCGGGATATCATACCTTCCTGCGCCGATATCAGGACGGGATGAACAGCGCCCAGCTGCGCAGCCGGATCCGGCCCTTCCTGACCCGCCGGCTGAAGCAGGACGTACTCTCGGAACTGCCGGAGAAGACGGAGATCCGCCTGACGGCCGCCATGACCGCCGAACAGCGGAACGTCTATCTCGCGGCCATGGAGCGCCTGCGGCCGAAGGTGCGGCAGGCCATGGCGGAGAAGGGCGTGAGCCGGGGAAGAATGGAGGTGCTGTCCGCCATCACCGAGCTGCGGGAAATCTGCTGCCATCCCGCCCTGATCCTGGACGGATACGAGGGCGGCAGCGGCAAGGAAGAGATGCTGATGGAGATGCTGCCGGGGCTGATTCAGGGCGGGAGGCGGATGCTGATCTTCAGCCAGTTCACCTCCATGCTGAAGCTGCTGCGGAGCCGGATGGAGAAGGAAGGATATTCCCTGCTGTATCTGGACGGGGACACGCCCGCCGGCGAACGGCTGGGCCTGACGGAACGCTTCAACGGGGGCGAGGGGCAGGTCTTCCTCATCAGCCTGCGGGCGGGCGGCTCCGGGCTGAACCTGACCGGGGCGGACGTGGTCATTCATTACGATCCCTGGTGGAATCCGGCAGCGGAGGATCAGGCCACCGACCGGGCGCACCGGATCGGGCAGGAGAAAAAGGTCGATGTGATGCGCCTGGTGATGGGGGACAGCATCGAGGAAAAGGTGGTCGAGCTGGGAGAGAGAAAGAAGGCGCTGTTCGACCGGCTGATCACCCCGGGCGAATCAGGCCTGGACGCCCTGAGCGAACAGGATATCCGAATGCTGTTCGAGTGAGCAACTTTTCCGAAAAACTTGCGGACACCGCGCAAGTATGGTAAAATATCCAACAGTTTGAGCCGCGAAGAAAGGAGGGAAGCGGATGGACAGCCATACCGGAAACGGGATTCACGGACGCAGATCCGCTTCCCGGGCCACGAAGCTGCGCAGGCGCCGGAAACGGATGAACCTGCTGCTGCTGGCGGCCTTCGCGGCGGCGATCGTGCTGATCGTGCTGCTGACGCCGAAGGAGCCCCTCCGCCGCGCCACCTATACGGTGGCCGAGGAGGAGGGAAACGAACGGCTGGTTCCGCGCTATGAAGGCCTGGTGATCAGCGAAATCATGCCCTCCAACCGGGCTGCCGTGACGGACGAGAACGGGGAATACCCCGACTGGGTGGAGATCTGGAACAGCTCCGACCGGGAAATCGGCCTGAACGGCGTCGGCCTGAGCGACCGCAGCGACAGCATTCGCTTCCTGTTTCCGGACATTACCCTGCCGGCGGACGGGCGGGTGATCGTGTTCTGCTCCAATACGAATCAGGCGCTGCCCGGCACTCCCTTCCACGCGAAATTCAAGCTTTCCAGCGTCGGGGAAACGGTTTATCTGTACGACCCGAACGCCTATCTGATCGACAGCTGCCGGTATCCGATCCTGGGCACGGATGAGAGCTGGGCCCGGACGGAGGACGGCTTCCAGGCGGTGACCTATTTCAGCCCCGGCTTCCCCAACACGCCGGAAGGCCATCAGGCCTACCGGGAAAGCATCATGGTGTCCGGCGGCTCCCTGGTGATCAACGAGGTCATGGCCGATCCCCTGACGGGGCTGCGGGACGAGGACGACGAGCTGAGCGACTGGGTGGAGATTTACAACACCACGGGAAGCGCGGTTTCCCTGGAAAACTATGCCCTGAGCGACAACGAGGGCAAGCCCCTGAAGTGGCGCTTCCCCAAGGGCGCCGTGATTCCCGGGAACGGATACTACGTGGTGTTCTGCTCCGGGAAGGACAAGGTGGAGCAGGCCACGGGCGTGCCCCATACCAATTTCCGGATCTCCGCGGAGAAGGAAACCATCATCCTGGCGGACAGCCGGGGCCATGTGGTGGACCGGGTGATGATCGACAACCTGCCGGAGGACTGCAGTTTCGGCCGGAACGACGCGGGCAGCATGCAGGTTTTCCAGACGGCCACGCCGGGCCTGCCCAACAATCAGCAGGGCTTCAACCAGATGGACACCAACCTGCGCGCGCTGAATCCCTCCGGGGTTTACATCTCGGAGGTGCTGGCCTCCAACGATGCCATCTCCACCTATCCCACCGCCGGGAATGAGGACTGGATCGAGATCTACAATTCCTCCATGCAGACGGTGGATCTGTCAGGATACGGGCTCAGCGACCGGCTGACCCGGGGACGGAAATGGCAGTTTCCCCAGGGGACGCTGATCGACGCGGGAGAATACAAGGTGATCCTCTGCGACGGAACCCGGGGCTCCGCCGATACGGCAGTGCTCCGGGCCAGCTTCAAAATCAACCGGACCGCCTGTGAAACCCTGGCGCTGACGGATCCGTCGGGGCGGATTCTGGACAAGGTGATCCTGCCGGAGCAGCGGACCGATATTTCCTACGGCCGGACCCAGGGAATGTCGGGTTTTTTTTATTATGAGACCCCGACGCCCTTCCAGGCCAACGGGCAGGGCTTCGGCGGATTCGCGGAGGCCCCCTCCTTCACCGTGGAGCCCGGGTTGTATTACTCGACGGTTTATGTGGAGATCGCGGTGCCGGAGGGAGAGCAGGTCTATTACACCACCGACGGCTCCGATCCGACCACCGCTTCCACGCCCTACAACGGGGAGCGGCTGGAGCTGAACTTCACCTCCCTGATCCGGGCCCGGGCTTTCTCGGCGGATCCGAATCTGAAGGGCAGCGACATTATTACCGGAACCTGGCTGATCAACGCCTACCATACGCTGCCGGTGGTTTCCCTGGCGACGGATCCCGTCAACCTCTGGGATCCGGTTAACGGCATGCTGGCGCCGGGGGATATCATCAAGGAAGCGGCGGGCAAGCTGCCCTTCAAGAATTCCACCTACCGGAACGTGAAGAACAGCGGCGCGCGCTTCCCCGTGCATGTGGAGATGTACGGAACGGACGGCACCCGGATCCTCGACCAGGGGGCGCAGTTCAGCCTGATGGGCGATTACAGCCTGGATATGCCCCAGAAGAGCATGAAATTCCGGGCAAAGAGCAAATACGGCGCCAAAACCTTCGCGGCGGCGCTGTTCCCGGACCGGGAATATACGGAATACAAGAGCTTCGTGCTGCGCAACAGCGGAAACGATTCCATGTGGACCCGGCTGCAGGATGGCTTTGAGAGCCGGCTGCTGGACGCGTACGGGGCGAAGGTGATCCACCAGGCCTGGCGGCCGGTGGCGGTCTACCTGAACGGGATTTACTGGGGCCACATGAACCTGCGGGAGCGGGTGGACAAATTCTTCGTGGCCCAGCATGAAGGCCTGACCTTTGACCAGGCGGACAGCTTCGACATCCTGCAGGCCAGCGGCTCCGTCAAGTACGGAAGCAACAAGGAATACAAGGCCATGGTCAAAAAGATCAAGGAAGGAAACCCCGCGAAGAACGAGGCGGACCTGCAGTACATCCTGGACAACGTGGACGTGGACAACCTGTTCGAATACCTGGCCCTGGAGATGTTTGTCGGCAACAGCGATATCGGCAACACCCGCTTCTACCGCATGAAGGGCACGGACAGCAAATGGCGCTGGATCTGGTACGACGCGGACTACGGCATGTTCATGTCCAACTTCAACAGCCCGAAGAGCTATACCAAGGAGAAGGGCATGGGCGACCAGAAGATCGACAACACGATCTTCCGGAAGCTGCTGAGTGTGCCGGAGTACAAGGACCGGTTCCTGCGGAAGCTGGGAGACGTGTTCCAGTTCCTGACGACGGACCGGATGCTGAGCATCCTGAACCCCCTGGTGGAGGAAATCACGCCGGAGATGGAGCTGCACTGGGCCCGGTGGGGCGAGGAAAACGATAAGATGGTGCTTTCCGAGGTGCCCACCACGGTGGACGGCGCCTACCGGTACTGGGAAAAGCGGGTGGAGCGTCTGCGGAACGTCTGCCGGAAGCGGCCCACCTATCTCTGGGAGATGGTGCAGGCCGCCTTTGAGCTGACGGATGCCCAGATGGTGGACTACCTGGGCGAGAAGCCCGAAATGCCGCCGGACGCGGTCTGACGCACTCCGGCCATTCCCCGGACAGCCCGGGCGGGAGATTTTCCCGGCCCCGGGCGGAGAAACCACGCACAAGATCATCGAGGAGGAAAAAAACCATGGAAACCGCCGCAAGCACAAGTGTCAGCAAGCTGCTGAAGCAGGAGATGAGCCTGAGCGAGTACTTCACGAACCAGTTTTCCAGCCTGACGCCCTGGACCATCCTGATCGGGCTGCTGCTGGGCTGCCTGGTGGGGCTGATCATTGCCTTCGTGTACAAAAGGTGCTACCGGGGCGTGCTGTACAGCCCGACCTTCGCGCTGACACTGATGATGCTGACGCTGATCACCACGCCGGTGGTCATGTGCATCAAGAGCGACATCGCCCTGAGCATGGGCATGGTCGGCGCGCTGAGCATCGTCCGGTTCCGGACGGCAGTGAAGGATCCCATGGATACCGCCTATATGTTCTGGGCCCTGACCATGGGCATTCTGCTGGGGGCGGAACTGTATGTCCATGCCCTGATGGTCGTGCTGGTGATCAGCGCGATCCTGTTCGTGATGTCCTTCCTGCGGCTGGGGAAGGGAAATGCCTACCTGCTGGTCGTGCACTATGACGACTACGCGGAGCAGGATATCACCCAGCTGCTGCGGCGGACGGTGAAGCAGCGGAAGCTGCGGTCCAAGACCGTGACCCGTTCCGGCGCGGAGATGACCGTGGAGGTTCGGCTGGACAGCAAGCAGGATCTGGTGGCCGCGGTGCTGAACCTGGAAGGCGTCCACGACGCGACGCTGGTGGCATGCCAGACGGAAGCGGGGGCGTGAGGCCGTGGCCATGAATACCCTTCCCCTGCGGCATGAGCTGAAGTATTTCATCAACGAGGAGCAGTATTTTGTGCTCAGCGGCATCCTGGACCAGGTCCTGCAGCGGGATCCCAACGGGGATGAGTACAACGAGTATCATATCCGCAGCCTTTATTTCGACACGGTGTACAACACCGCGCTGTACGACAAGATCGACGGAAACCCGAACCGGGACAAGTTCCGGATCCGCATCTACAACTTCAGCGACCGGGTGATCAAGCTGGAATGCAAGACCAAGGTGGGAAGCCTGATCTCCAAGCGGAGCCACAGCATTCCGCGGCTGCTGTGCGAGCAGCTGATGGCCGGGGATCCCACGGGGCTGGAGACCACCCGAAGCGGTCTGCTCAACGACATGTACCGGGAGATGACGGTGAACCTGCTGCGGCCGGTGGTTCTGGTGGATTATGTGCGTGAGGCTTATCTGCACCCGGCGGAGGAGGTTCGGATCACCTTCGACAAGCAGCTGCGGACCGGCCTGTGGAGCAAGGATCTGTTCAATCCCCAGGTGCCGACGGTTCCGCCCTTTGACGAGAACTGGATGATCCTGGAAGTGAAATTCAACCAGTTCCTGCCGCCCTATATCCGGGACCTTCTCAACACCTACTGCGCCGGGGCCTGCGTCAGCGCCATCAGCAAATACACCTGGTGCAGAAGATTCGAGGGACTGGAAGCGTAAGGCGAAGCGATGAAGCCGGGAACGCGCGGGAAGATCTGCCCGCGCTTCCTTTTTCAGAAGAGGGGGAACAGCGGTGAGAAAGATGGGATGGAAGCGGGGCCTCTGCGTGCTGCTTCTGATGGGCCTGGCGGGCTGCGGAAGCGCCGCCGGCGCGGAGGAGCCGGAGGCCCGGGAGCTGACAGCGGAATGCACCTTTGCTTCGAACGGAAAAAGCCAGGAATATGAGCTGATGACCGACGGGGATCCCGGAACCTACTTCCCCTTTGCGGAAAAGAAGGCGGAAATGATCATTTCCTCGCCGGAACCCATGGCGGGCATTTCCCTGCAGGCCTTCGACAAGTACGGACGGGATCACGATTACGAACTGCAGATCCGGGACGGGGAGGGCTGGAAAACCGTGGAGCAGGGCGGAGCCTTCCTGGTCCACTGGCACGAGCTGCCGGAGCCGGCAACGGAGGTCCGGATCGTTCCGACCGGAAAGGAACGCTTCCGGATCGCGGAAATCCGGATCTTCGGACCGGGCGAGCCGCCCCCGGAGATCCAGCGCTGGGAGGCGCTGGACAAATGCGACCTGATGCTGCTCAGCGCGCATCCGGACGATGAGATCCTCTGGTTTGCCGGGCTGATGCCCACCTACGGCGGAGACCGGGGATACCGGATTCAGGTGGTGGTCATGGCCCCGACCGGCGGCATGCGAAAGCTGGAGCTGCTGGGAGCCGTCTGGCACTGCGGCGTGAAATACTATCCAGAGATGCTGGGATTCATCGACAAGAACGGACAGACGCCCGAGAGGCAGTATACCGTCTGGCGGGGGAAAAACCGGGTCATCGGCCGGGTGACGGAGATGATCCGGAAGCATCAGCCCGAGGTGCTGGTGACCCACGGGGAAAAGGGCGAATACGGCCACGGCGCGCACAAGACGGCCGCGGACGCGGCGAAGAACGCGGTGAAGGCCGCCGCCAACGCCAAAAAATACCCGGATTCCGCGAAGAAATACGGAACCTGGGAAGTGAAGAAGCTGTACCTGCATGAATACGAAAAGAACCCAATCGTCTGCGACTGGGATGAGCCGCTGGAAGCCTTCGGCGGAAAGACGGGATATGAGGTGGCGGAGGAAGCGTTTCAGTTCCATGCCAGCCAGGTAAAGCGGGACTGGGCCTTCGAGGTGCACGGGGACCACGACAACGCCGCGTTCGGCCTGTTCCATACAACGGTCGGGAAGGACAGCGGCATCGGGGATCTGATGGAGAACATTCCCTCCGCGCCGTAAGCCGCGCGGAAGCAGGAAAGGGAACGGAAAGGCGGGAGGATTGAATGGAAGCGTTGATTTCCAAATGGCACAGGGAGCTGGAGCTCTTCAGCGGGATCAAGCCGCTGCTGATTCTGGAAGGAAACGTGCTGGATCAGTACCGGTATCCCGTGGAGGGCAGCCTGCGGCAGGATGAGATCGTGCCGCTGAGTCGATATCTGTATACCTATTTCAAGGACGATGGATATGACCAGATCGTCTTTTACAGCAATCTGGTCGGCTTCGTGAGCCCCTACGACCCGGAGATGCTGACCCGGTACGCCGCCCTGACCGGAACCTCCGTGAACCAGGGCGCGATTCAGGCGGAATTCAAGGGCAATGACGCCAATACCGCGCCGAACGTGATCCGCCGGGCCATGGGACAGAAGCAGGCGGCGACGGTGACGGTGCTGGAGATGGCCAGCCACTACATCACGACCCCGGAGCGGATGGACCAGCAGGACGTAAACAGCTTCAATATTCTTCTGCAGAGCGCCCTGTCCAGCGCCTGGGTACGGACGCCCAACGGGAAGAAGCAGAACCAGCTGATCCTGCTGGTCAACAAGCTCAACGACCTGCCCGCCTGGTTCTATCTGAACAATCCGGTCTGCAAGATCCTGGAGCTGGACGCACCCAGCCGGGAGGAGCGGAAGCGGATGCTGGAAGGGGAAAACCTGGCCGGTTTCTTTTCCGGAACGGTTTACCGCCGGGATGTGCCCTACTACCGGGAACACCCGGAGGAGCTGGAGCGGCTGAGGGAGCGCTTCGTCGGGCTGACGGAGGGCCTCAGCTTCACGGAACTGGAGGAGATGCGCCTGCTGAGCAAGCAGGAGGAGACCCCGATCCGGGATCTGTGCACGGTGGTGGATCTCTACAAATACGGGATCAAGGAGAATCCCTGGTCGACGCTGAGCGTCGAGAGCCTGAAAACCGCGAAGCAGGATTTTGAGAAGCGGATCAAGGGACAGGACGCCGCGCTGGAGCGGACGCTGGACGTGGTCAAGCGGGCGGTGACCGGCCTCAACGGGATCAACTCCTCCTCCACGGGAAAGCCCAAGGGCGTGCTGTTCTACGCGGGCCCCACCGGCACCGGCAAGACGGAAACCGCCAAGGCGCTGGCGGAAAAGCTCTTCGGGGATGAAAGCGCCTGCATCCGCTTCGACATGAGCGAATACGGGCAGAGCCACTCCGACCAGAAGCTGATGGGCGCTCCTCCCGGATATGTCGGATACGAGGCGGGAGGCCAGCTGACCAACGCGGTGAAGGAGAATCCCTTCTGCATCCTGCTTTTTGACGAAATTGAAAAAGCCCACTCCTCGATCCTGGACAAATTCCTGCAGATCCTGGAGGACGGGCGGATGACGGACGGGCAGGGGAAGACGGTCTATTTCTCCGAAACCATCATCATTTTCACCAGCAACCTGGGCATTTACGTGAAGGACGCCCTGGGGAACCGCCAGCCCAATGTGACCATGGACATGGAATACAGCGAGGTGCGGACCCGGGTCCGCTCCGCCATTGAGGATTATTTCAAGCTGGAGCTGGGCCGGCCGGAGATCCTGAACCGGATCGGCGAAAACATCGTTGTGTTTGACTACATCCGGAAGGACGCGGCCAAGCTGATCCTGAAAAGCCAGGTGAACAAGATCGTGGGCAACCTGCGGGAGCAGAAGAATATCCGCATCCGGATCGAGGACTTTGCCTATCAGAGCCTGGAAGAGGCGGCCACCTTTGATCTGAGCAACGGCGGCCGGGGAATCGGCAACCAGGTGGAGAGCCTGCTGGTGAATCCCCTGAGCCGGTGGATGTTTGACAACGCGGTGGTGCAGGACGCGGAGCTGGTGATCGAGGGATTTGATACGGCGGCGAATCCGCCGGCGCTGCGGTGCAGAAAAGAGGAAGAGGGGGCGCAGGCATGAGCGGGGAAAAGAACCAGACGCCGAATCCGCAGGAGGAACTGCTGCGCAGGCTGAAATCCATCGGAGCGGACCTGTGGGGCGCCGCTCCCGCAGCGGGGGAGAATTCCGGGGAGCCGCTGGAGTCGGACATCGAGAAGGCCTGGCGGCAGGAGCTGGCCGGGAAGAGCGGCGCCGCCGAAAGGCTGCAGGCCGCGAAGCGGAAGGAGACCGCGGCACCCGCCCGGGAGGACGCTGTCCCCCGGCGGCCGAAGGTGACGCTGGAAAACCTGTGGATCACCGCGGATGAAAGTGTGGACTGGACGGAAGCCCTGCTGCGGGACACCCCGCAGGACGGACTGACGGGACAGAAGCGCTGGAGCTTTTATCACCGGATGGCGCCGCGGGTGCTGAACGGGGACGTGGACGCCTACGGAGAGGTGCTGACCACCGTGAATCCCCTGGGCGATCTGGCGGAATATGTGGCGGGAATGATTCTGCGCACGCCGGGACCGGACCGGCTGGAATGCGTGTTCGAATGCCAGCGGGATGATCTGGCAAAATCCGGCCGGGACTATCTGGGGGCGCTGAGCCTGCGGATCGCCCGGGATCTGCTGGCGGTGCTGCCCGTCTCCGAGGTCGGAATAACCGGGAACCTCGACGGAAGCGAGAAGATCCGGGTGGACTTCCGGAGGGAGCAGCTGCTGAAAAAGAAAATGGCTTTCCTTTCCCCCGCGGATTTCGCGGAGGAATGCGGAGGACGGATTACGCTCTGAGCCCGGGGGGAGGGGCCAGCCGCTTCTCCGCCGGACAGAAAACCACAACGGGGACCGCGATATGAACCGCGGTCCCCGTTGTGGTTTCTTTTTATGTGCGCCCGGCGGCGCCTTATCCCGGCGCATCCGCCGAAACGGCAGGGGAGAGTTTTACTGTGCCACTGCATCCACGATGGCCAGGTTCAGCGTCAGATCCACATACTCGCCATCCGTGGGAAGCTCCGTCGCCTGCGTCAGATCCACGCCCGTGCGGAAGACCTTCAGCTTCACTTCGTCCCCTTCCTTCAGGGCGCTGATGATGCCCGTCAGATCGGAGGTGCTAGTGATGACGGTGCCATTGGCTTCCACGATGATATCCGTGGCCTGCAGGCCGGCCGCTTCCGCGGGGCTGCCGCTTTCCACTTCCATCACGTACGCGCCGCGGGGCAGCCCGCCGTTCTGGGTGACCGAGCTGGGCAGCGTCGTGATGGTGACGCCCATCCGGGGCTTGCCGCTCATGTCATGATTGACGGCGGAACCGTTCTGGGCGGAACCATCCTGGGAGCTGTTTTCCTGCGCGAAGCCGGAGACGTCCGCCTTCAGCGCCGCATCGATGACGGTCTTGGCATCATTCACCGGAATGCACATGCCGATGGATTCCACCGCCGCGTTGGAAGAATAACGGCTGCCGGTATACTTCAGGGTCGGAATGCCGACCAGCTGGCCGTCCAGGTTGAACATGCCGCCGCCGCTGTTGCCGCTGTTGATGGCCGCGTCGGTCTGAATCATGGTATTGATAACCTCGGTTCTGCGGCCGTAGCGATCTGTGCTGGTGCCGGTGTTGATCTCCCGGTTCAGCCCGGAGACGATGCCGGCGGTCACCGTGCCGGTGAAGCCGATCGGGTTGCCGATGTTGAACACGAGATCACCGACCTGCAGCGCGTCGCTGTCCCCCAGGTCCACGGGATCCAGCGTCAGACCGGGCACGTACAGCACCGCCACATCCAGATCCTGATCCGAGGCGGCAACGGTGGCCTTCAGCAGCTGGGGCTCCTCCTGGCCTTCCACGCTGACAGCCACCTCCAGGCTGCTCGCATCCTCCACCACATGGTAGTTCGTCATGACATATTCCTTCGCAACCACAACGCCGGAGCCGCTGCCGTATTTCACCTCGCGGCTGGAATTGCCGCCGTTGCCGTTGCCGTAGCCATTGCCATAGCCGTTGCCATAGCCGTAGCCGAAGAAATCACCCCACGGGAAGAAGTTGCCGTAGCCGTTGCCGTAGTTGCCGTACTGGTTGGACACCAGCTGATAATTATTGACGCCGACCACGCTGTCCTTCACTTTCGCGATGGCTTCCACAAAGGGAGAGGTGGCGCCGGCCATGACCGAATTGGCCGCCGACGCGGGCTGACTGCTCAGGAAGGCGGAGCAGATCATCAGGCAGGCCACCGCCAGGGCGATATATCCCAAACTCTTTTTGTTCCAAATCTTCTTCAACATCTTCAAAATCCTCCTTTCCGGATTTCGAGGACAGTATAATCCGGCTTTTTGTCCTGTGTATGAACGGAATGTGAACAATTCAAATGTGGAAAAACATTTTTTTTCAGACCATTTTTTCCGAATGGCTGAAAATGTTGAAAAAAAAGGGGTTTCCCCCTTCTCAATCCGCCGAATTTCGGATATAATGTCCCTGTCACCTGTAAGAGAGGGACGTAGTGGGAGGATCTGCATGACGGATTTCGTGAGTGCCTGGAATACCGAATCCTTTCTGACCTATCCTGTTGGACCTCTGGGACTCATTGCCATGCCCGGGACGGAAGCCATGGGCGAAAAAGTGAACAGCTGGCTGAAGAAATGGCGGGATCATACCGCCGGTCTCATGGCCGAGGGGGATATGAGAACCACCCCGGGCATGGAACGGGAGGACTTCCTGATCAAGGTGGCCTGCCCCCGGTTCGGAAACGGCGAGGGAAAGGGCATGATCAAGGAAACCATCCGCGGCTATGACCTTTTCATTCTGTGCGATCCAGGCGCCTACAACGTCACCTACCGGATGTACGGGGTGGACGTGCCCCTGAGCCCGGACGATCATTTTGCCAACCTGCGCCGGATCATCGCGGCGACCAACGGGAAGGCAAAGCGGATCACGGTGATCATGCCCATGCTGTATGAGGGAAGGCAGCATCGCCGGGCCAGCCGGGAAAGCCTGGACTGCGCCATGATGCTGCAGGATCTGGAGCGGATGGGCGTCAGCAACATCATCACCTTCGACGCGCACGACCCCCGGGTGCAGAACGCGATCCCCACGGCAGGCTTCGAGAGCGTCATGCCCAGTTATCAGATCTTCAAGGCCCTGCTGAAGAAGGAAAAGACCCTGCGGATTGACAAGGATCATCTGATGATCGTGTCCCCCGACGAGGGCGCCATCGACCGGAACATCTTCTACGCCTCTGTCCTCGGACTGGACATGGGCATGTTCTACAAGCGGCGGGACTATACCCGGATTGTCAACGGGCGGAATCCCATCGTGGCCCATGAATACATGGGGAACACCGTGGAAGGGAAAGACGTGTTCGTTGCGGACGATATCATTTCCAGCGGGGAAAGCGTCATTGAGCTTGCCCGGGAGCTGAAAAAACGGAAGGCGAACCGGATTTTTGCCGCGGCGACCTTTGCCCTGTTCACGAACGGCCTGGAGGTTTATGATCAGGCCTACCGGGAAGGCGTCATCGACCGCGTGATCTCCACCAACCTGACCTATCGGGATCCGGAGATCAATTCCCGGGAGTGGTTCATCGAGGCGGATATGAGCAAGTATATCTCCTATATCATCGCAACCCTGAACCATGACCGCAGCCTGTCCAAGCTGCTGAATCCCTACGACCGGATTCACGGCCTGCTGAAGCGCTATGAAAAGGAACAGCAGGAAGCCGGCATCCGCCTGGTCTGACCCCCCAAAATGCATCTTTTGCCCTGCCTGCCGGCAGGGTTTTCTTGTATCCCCGTGGAATAATTTGTGAGATAGCCTGTCAGGAAGGATGGAACGAAGATGAAGATTGGAATTCGCCTGCATGATACGATTCCCGGAACGCTGGAGCAGCGGCTGGAATATGTCCGCGGCCAGGGGTTTGCCTGCGCGCACCTGGCGCTGAGCAAGACCCTTCCGGATTTTGAGATGAAGGACGCCCCGGAAAAGCTGGCCGTGCCGGGCTTTGCGGAGGAGATCCGCGGAGCCTTTGACCGGACGGAGATGAGCTGCGCTGTACTGGGATGCTATCTGAATCTGACGCATCCGAGCGGGGAGGAGCGGGAGAAGACCCGGGAGATTTATTATGCCCACCTTGCCTTCGCGCGGAAGATGGGAGCCTGGATGGTCGGATCGGAGACGCCCGTGCATCCGGAAAGCCCCCTGGCGAAGGACGCGACATCCAGCGAGGAAGCGTTCCGGTTCTTCCTGGATCAGCTGCGCCCCGTTGTCCGCCGGGCGGAGGAGGAGGGCGTGACCCTTGCCATCGAGCCGGTCTACAGCCATATCGTTTCGACCCCCGAGCGGGCGGAGCGGATGCTGGAGGAAATCCGCAGCGACCGCCTGCGGATCATTCTGGATGCCGTGAACCTGCTGGGCCCGGGCAATCTCGCCCGCCGGGACGAGGTGCTGGCGGAAGCCATGCGCCGGCTGGGAGACCGGGTGGCGCTGCTGCACATGAAGGATTATCGCTGCCTGCCGGACGGCTCCATGCCCGCGATGGCCTGCGGGGAAGGGGAGATGGATTACCGGGCACTGATGACCTTTGCCCGGGAGAGGGACCTGTCCATGACCCTGGAGAACACCGCTCCGGAAAACGCGGCCCAGGCGCGGATGTTCCTGATCCGGTCCTGAGCGGGAGGCGCGGAAAGCGATGCTGAAATGCCCAAACTGCGGCGCGCCGATGAGCGGGCGGATCTGCGCCTACTGCGGGACGTCGGCTGCTCCGTCCGCTCCGGAGGCGGAACAGGCCGACGCGGCTTCCCGGGGAAAGCGAAACGCGCTGGATATCGTGCTGATTGTGATCGGGACCTTCTGGCTGCTGCTCCTCTTCGGCGCCGTTGTGGACATGAAGATGTGGAGCGGCGCGGCGGAGATCGTGGCGGTGCTGATGCTGGCCTCGCCCGGAGCCCTGCTGCTGTTGATCGGCTGCAGAAGGAAAAAGCCGAAGCAGAAGAAAGATCATCCTGAAATCACGGGTCCTGCAGATCGGTGAAAAACAAAGGAGTTTTCCGGAATGGTGAACATGACGCTAAAGATGGCGGCCGCAACCGGCATCTACATCGCCGCTACGATCCTGCTGTGGTACTTCTGGAACAAATCATCCGAGCATACGCGGGGTCGGAAGATTGCGGTGGGCGTATTTTACGGGCTGTGTTCCGTGCTCTCCAGCCATATCGGAATCGACTACGGCAACTGGGTGCTGAACGTCCGGGATCTGGGTCCGCTGGCCGCTGGCCTGTTCTTCGACCCGCTGGCCGGAATCCTGGCCGGACTGATCGGAGGCATCGAGCGGTTCGTGATTGGAGAATACTTCGGGATCGGTTCCTATACCCGGGTCGCGTGCGGGCTTTCCACGGTGCTGGCGGGCTTGCTGGCGGCCCTGCTGCACCGGTGGGTTTACAACCGGAATAAACCGCGTGCCATTCCCAGCCTCTTCCTGGGGGCGGAGATGGAAGTGTTTCACATGTACGCGGTTTTGTTCACCCATCCCAATGACATCGACCGTGCCTACGATGTAGTGGACACCTGCGCGCTGCCCATGGCGGCCTTTACCGGCATGGGGCTGGCCATCTGCTCCGTGGTGATCACCCGGGTTGTGCAGGGAAAACAGCGGATCCATCCCTTCCTTCCGAAAGGACAAACCCTCATCCAGACCCGCGTTGAGCGGTGGCTTTTCGCGGTGGTTTTTCTGATCTTTGCCTCCAGCATGCTGGTGAATTACAACCTGGAAACCCGCATGGCGGATCAGGAAGTCGCGGATGAGATGCAGTTCCGGATAGAGGACGCCCGGTCCAGTTTCCGCAGTCACGGGGATATCCGGATCATCACCCAGGAACTGGACAGTGAGAACCAGCGGATGGATACCTCGGCCATGCTGGTGGACACGGAGAAAATGCATCAGTATACTTCCGCGGAATCCGGGGAAAGCCCCGGTCCCGTGAATCCGGAACTGGTGAAACTGATTCATTCCCATTCCGAGGGGGAAATCTTCGAAGCCCGGATCGGAGAAGGGGAGGTCGAAAAGTGGCGGTGCCTGGCCGGGGTGCTGGAAGAGCCCTACAGCCTGCTGATCAGGATCCCGGAGGATGACGTCTATTACAACCGCGGCATCCGTCTCATGGAAGAGTTTTTCCTGGAAATCCTGATCTGCACCCTGCTGTACCTGCTGGTCATCGTGCTGGTGGATCGCCTGGTGGTCCGGAACCTGGACCGCGTGAACGATTCCCTGCGTACAATCACCGCCGGAAACCTGACGGAAACCGTGGACGTTCAGGAATCCGTGGAGTTTTCCGCCCTGTCGGAGGATATCAACAAGACGGTGACGGCCCTGCGGGGCTTCATCGACGCGGCGGAAAAGCGGATGAAGGACGACCTGAAACTGGCCGCCACCATCCAGGATTCCGCCCTTCCCAAGAACTTCCGTCTGCCGACGGACAATCTGGAAATCCATGCCCTGATGACGCCGGCGAAGCAGGTCGGCGGAGATTTCTACGATTTCTTCTATATCGCCCCCGATCAGCTGGTGCTGGTGATCGCGGACGTATCCGGGAAGGGAATTCCGGCGTCCCTGTTCATGATGCGATCCAAGACGGCCATCAAGAACTTCGCGCGGAGCGGGATGAATCCAGCCGAGCTGCTGGAGGCGGTGAACAATGTACTGTGCGAGGGAAACGAGGCCGAAATGTTCGTGACCGTCTGGCTGGGAATTCTGGATCTGAAGACGGGGAAAATGCGCTGCTCCAACGGCGGGCACGAGTATCCGGTGCTGATGCGCGCCGGCGAAGCATACGAGCTGCTCCGGGACAAGCACAATATGGTGCTGGGGTCCTATGAGGGAATCCCCCGGACGGAGTATGAGATTCAGATGGAGCCGGGGGACAGGCTGTTTGTCTATACGGACGGGGTTCCGGAGGCCATCAATGAGGCTGCCGAGCCCTACGGCAGCGAGAGAATGCTGGAGCAGCTGAACCGGACGCGGGATCTTTCCCAGAAGGAGACTCTGGACGGGATGCTGAAGGACCTTCGGAGATTTGCCGGCAAAGCGGAACAGTTTGACGACATCACCATGCTGGGGATCACCTATCTCCGCCCCGGCGAAAAGACCTGATTTCCGCCTGCTGTATGACCGGATTATACTGAAGACGGATTCGGGTTGTCAACCTGCCCAAGATCCCACGGGACGGGGACGGAGGACGGAGCCGGAACGATTCCCCCGGGGGAGTCTTGCGCAATGGGGGAAAATGCAGTACAATGCCGCGGTGGTTCAAGAAAGAACGGGCAGGCCTGCCGGAGGAAGCATGCATGGAAAAGACTTTTAAACTCCTGATCATCAACCCGGGTTCCACCTCGACCAAAATCAGCGTTTTCGAGAACGACCGGTCCATATTCGAGGACAGCCGGTTTCATGACGCGCCGGTTCTGCTGCAGTATCCCCATGTGAACGATCAGGTTCCGTTCCGCTATGAGGTGATGCTGGATATGCTGAGGGAAGCCGGGATCGATCCGGCCGAAATCGACGTGGCGGTCGGACGGGGCGGAAGCGCCTGCACCCAGCCCAGCGGAGTTACCGTGATCGATCAGAAGCTCTATGACGACACGCTGGCGGCCGTCGGCGGGAGCGAGCACGCGGCCAAGCTGGGGGTCCTGCTGGCCTGGCGCTTTGCGCAGGAACACCGGGTTCCGGCCTATACCCTGAACCCGACCAATGTGGATGAATACGGCGATCTGGCCAGGCTGACCGGCATCCGGGGAATCTACCGCTTCGGGCATTCCCATGTGCTGAACCAGAAGGCGGTGGCGGAGGCGCATGCCGAATCCATCGGGAAGCGCTATGAGGACTGCCGTTTTATCGTGGCGCATATCGACGGGGGCGTCACGGTGGGTGCGCACGATCATGGCCGCATGGTGGACGGCAACATGGGCGCAGACGGGGAAGGCGCGTTTTCGCCCACCCGCATTGGCTATGTGCCGGTGCTGGAACTGCTGGACTATCTGCAGACGCATTCCGCGGACGACGTGCGGCGGATGTGCTCGCGGTCCGGCGGATTTGTCAGCCTGTTCGGAACCTCCAATTCCGATACGATTCACGCGATGGTCGAGGCGGGAGACCGGAAAGCCTGCCTGGTCTGGAACACGATGATCTACCAGATCTGCAAAAACATCGGCGAGATGAGCGCCGTTCTGTGCGGAAAAGTGGACGCCATTCTGCTGACGGGCGGGCTGATGCGCTTCGACGACATTGCGCAGGGGATCCGGGAACGCTGCGGCTGGATCGCGCCGATCCATATCTATCCCGGAGAGATGGAGCAGGAAGCGCTGGCGCTGTCGGTGCTGAAGGTGCTCCGCGGAAAGACCAAAGCGCTGACCTATACCGGGAAACCCGTATGGCAGGGATTTGACGGCATCACATTCTGACCGGACAGGGGGAAAACAGCATGAGCTTGATGGAGCAGGTATGGGAAAAGGCGCGGAGAACCCCAAAGCGCATTGTGCTTCCGGAGGGCGATGAACCCCGGACCATTCAGGCCGCGGCACGGGTCCGGGCGGAGGGAATCGCGAAGCCCGTTCTGCTGGGCGAGCCGGACCGGATTCGCGCCGCAGCCCGGGAGGTGGACGCCGAAATCGACGGGATAGAGCTGATCTGTCCCGCTTCCGATTCCCGCGCCGAGACCTACGCGGAGACGCTGTATGAGCTGCGCAGGGCAAAGGGAATGACCCCGGAGGAAGCGGCACGGCTTTCGGCCGATCCCATGTATTACGGGATGCTGATGGTGAAAACGGGGGATGCGGACGGCCTGGTTTCCGGGGCGGTCCATTCAACGGGGGACATGCTGCGCCCCGCACTGCAGATCATCAAAACGAAACCGGGGATCCGCATTGTTTCCTCCAGCTTTCTGATGAACTGCCCCAATCCGAACCTGGGCGAAGGGGGACTGCTGGTCTATGCCGACTGCGTCGTAGTGCCCAACCCCACCGCGGAGGAACTGGCACAGATCGCCGTGACCGCCGCCGAAACGGCCCGCGTTCTCTGCGGGATCCGGGAGCCGCGCGTGGCGATGCTCTCCTTCTCCACCAAGGGAAGCGCGAACCACGAGCTGGTCGACAAGGTGCGCCGGGCCACGGAGATCGCCCACGGGCTTGCGCCGGATCTGCTGCTGGACGGGGAAATGCAGTTCGACGCGGCGCTGGTTCCGGAGGTAGGCGCGCTGAAGGCGCCGGGCAGCCCCGTGGCGGGCCGGGCGAACGTGCTGATCTTCCCGGACCTTCAGTCGGGCAACATCGGGTACAAAATCACGCAGCGCATCGGCGGCGCGGAATGCTTTGCCGTTCTCCAGGGCCTGGCGAAGCCCTGCAACGATCTTTCCCGCGGCTGCAGCGTGGATGACATCGTCAACACCATTGCGCTGACGGCCGTACAGGCTGGGGCATAAACTTCGGGAAAGCATGCAGGACCTGAAGCGGCCTTCCGTTCCCGGGAAAAGAGCCGACCGGGGCAGCGGCGTGGCGCGAAAAAAACCTTGACGGAAGGAAAAACTCATGATATCATAACACTTGCTGGTTGGACCTGGAGCGATGGCCGAGCGGTTGAAGGCGCTGGTCTTGAAAACCAGTGATACCGAAAGGTACCGGGGGTTCGAATCCCTCTCGCTCCGCCAACCGACCTTGGAGAAGTACCCAAGTGGCCGAAGGGGCTCCCCTGCTAAGGGAGTAGTGCGGGTGACCGCAGCCCGGGTTCAAATCCCGGCTTCTCCGCCAGATCAAGGCTTCCGGACATTTCGTCCGGAAGTTCTTTTTTTACAAAATTGGCGTGCGCAATGTACTCTGCTATGCAAAACAGCCCCGGATCAAATCCGGGAAGCTGTTCTGACCGGCAATTGACTTCCGGGGCGGAAAAAGGTAAAATATACAACAACAGATCGCTGATCGGGAGGAACGTGATATGGCGTCCAACTATTTTCTGATCTATGCGGAGGGCAACATCGTCTGTATCATTATCTTTGCCCTTCTGCTGTTTCACAACCAGCGCTACAATACCCGACAGGAAAAAGAGCTCTGGTTCAACCGGACAGTGGCGGCGCACATTCTCTATTTCCTTTCCGATATCGGATGGGCCGGGATTCTCGGCGGGAAGATCCCGAATCTCAGGCCGCTGGTGGTTTTCTTCAATTTTTCCAATTATATTCTGCTCAGCCTGATCGCCTTCGCCTGGTTCATGTACATGGCGGCCTCGGAGGATATGATCCTGAGCATGACCCGAAAGCAGCGCATCCTGTGGATGCTGCCGATGACGATTTCCACAGTCGCGATTGTCACCGCCTATATGATCGCGCCGAATTTCTGGATCAGCGAGCAGGGAGAACTGAACTCCTGGTATTATCCTATGATGCTGGCCGCGCCGCTGTTTTACATCCTCTCGTCGTTCGTGATCTCGATGCGCAACGCGGCCAGGGCGGAATCCCGGGAAATCAAAAAGCGGTATCGCCTGATCGGGCTTTATCCGCTTTCCGTCGTTTTCTTCGGAATTGTGCAGACCGTGCTGCTGGACGCGCCGCTGTTCTGCTTTGGCTGCACGATCATGATGCTTCACTTCTATATCCAGTCCATGCAGGCGCAAATCTCCGTTGATTCCCTGACGCGCCTGAACAACCGCGGACAGATCGAACGCTATCTGAGCCAGATCAAATACCGGGAAAACATGCCGATTTATGCCGCGATGATGGACGTTGATCATTTCAAGAAGATCAACGATACCTTCGGACATGCGGAGGGCGACCGGGCCCTGGTGCTGATCGCGGAAACGCTGAAGCAGACGGTGGGGAAGATCGGAGGTGCTTTCATCGGGCGCTACGGCGGGGATGAGTTCGTGCTGATCGTTCATTCCGCGGAAGAGGGAATTATGGAGCGGGCGGCGGAAGTGCTGCAGAGCATTGCCACGAAAAAGCAGGAAGAGAACAAACTGCTCTACAATCTGAATCTCAGCGTCGGATATGATCGGCTTGGCGCCGCGCCGGATACCATGGAGAACTGCCTGAAGCGCGCGGATGAGAAGTTGTACGAGAACAAGCGGAAAAAGGGTACGCTGCGCGTGTGAACGGTTTCCGCCAGAAAGAGGAGCAGGATGTCCGGGGCTCTTGTCTGTCCCGGCGCATTCCGATTCCGGAAGAGATTCTTCCCGGGGAAAAAAACCGGCTGCCGATTCCGACAGCCGGTTTCGTCCCGGACGGGGAGATAACGTTTCTCCGATCCAGGGAGAGAGAGAGGCTTACAGTTCCTCCGAGAAGGCCCGGATCAGCTGATTCGCCGGCTTGCCCCAGGTGCAGTAGCCGGACTGATCCGCTCCTGCGAACTCGGGATACAGCCGGGTGGCCGGCCAGTCCCACCATCCGGTTCCGTGGACTCCCGAAGCAGCCGCAGGGAATGCCGCCAGGAGGAGCCCTCCGTAAATCCCCGCTTTTCACAGAAGCCAAAGGTGTAGGCGTTGAGAAACTCCATGAGGGAATTCTCCTTTCGGAATCAGGATCGTGCCGGCTCCGTGGAGCTGCCTCGATTATAAGGGAACCGCCGCAAAACGGCAATCGGGAGTTTTGAAAAAGATCATTGCAGCTGCGCTTCCGGCACGATACGATAACAGCCAAAAGGGGAGAAAGAACAGAATGAACAAGAGGGAACGGGTTACGGCGGCATTCCGGGGACAGGAGACGGATCATGTGCCGGTTTGCATGTGGCAGCATGTTCCCCCGGAATACTGGGGAGACGACGACAAGTTTGCGGAGATTCAGGCCAGATTTCTGGAGGACACGGATGTGGACTTCATGAAGCTGAGCGGGGACAAGTACTTCGGATGGCCTTCCCCGGTGCTGGAGCATATCGAAAAAGCGGATGACCTGAAGCGGGTGAAGCGGCTGGGCCCGGATGATCCCTTTCTCCGGGGACAGATTGAGCGCACGAAGAAGGTTGTGAAGGCGCTGGGCGGAGCGTGCCCGGCAATCTACCTGGTCTTTGCCCCGCTGAGCTGCATCCGACTGAAAATCGGATATCCGAAGATGATGCAGTTTATCCGGGAGAATCCCGAGGCCATGAAGCAGGCCTGCAGAACCGTTGCGGAGGATCTGAAACTGCTGGTTCGCGGGATTGTGGAGGAAGCCGGAGCGGACGGCATCTTCTACAGTGTCCAGAACGGGGAACAGAACCGCTTCACCTATGAGGAATACAGGGAATGGGTGACGCCGAGCGATCTGGAGGTACTGAATTACGCGAATACGATCAGCGATATGAACGCCATTCACTTCTGTGCCTGGGAGGAGGAACCGAACCGGCTGAGCGTATGGGAAGACTACAAAGCGCCTGTGGTCAGCTGGAGCAGGTTCTTCGACATCATGGATATTCAGGAGGCCAGGAGGCATTTCGGATGCACGGTTTGGGGAGGATTTGACAACCGGCCGGGAACCTTCCTGTATACGGCCAGCCGGGAGGAAATCGAAAAGGAGACGCGGAACCTGATTGCCCAGGGCGGGAAGAGCGGCTATATCCTGGGATCGGACTGCAGCATTCGCAATGAGATGCCCGAGGAGCGGATCCGCTGGGTGGTGGAGACCGCGCGGCAGATCTGAAAGATTCCCCGGTTTGGGAAACCGGTCTGTAAATGGAAAAATGCTCCTGCGCGGCGCCGCGCAGGGGCATTTCTGTGTGTGCCGGGCATGGCACAATTCTAGCGGGTGAAAGTCCCGCCACGGGTATTTACCGCCAAGTGTAGCGAACCGCAAGCTGCTGTCAGCAATGACA
>ONCV01000030.1 GCA_900316415.1 uncultured Eubacteriales bacterium | reverse complement strand
CTGTCATTGCTGACAGCAGCTTGCGGTTCGCTACACTTGGCGGTAAATACCCGTGGCGGGACTTTCACCCGCTAGAATTGTGCCATGCCCGGCACACACGGAAAAAGCCGGAGCAGAAGGCTCCGGCTTTTCATCCGATCGAATCTTATTCCGCGGTGTAGGGCATCAGGGCGATGGCACGGGCGCGCTTGATGGCCTCACTCAGCTGGCGCTGATGTTTCGCGCAGTTGCCGCTCATCCGGCGGGGCAGGATCTTGCCGCGCTCGTTGGTGAAGCGACGCAGACGATTGATGTCCTTGTAATCGATGTACTCGATCTTATCCACACAGAAAGCGCAGACCTTCCGGCGGGGACGGCGTCCTCCGCGGGGGCGAGGCCTTCTTTCTCCACGATCTTCAGACATGGGGCTGTACCTCCTTACTCAAGCATTAAAAGGGCAGTTCATCGGTTTCCACCGCAGTGAAGCCGGCGGAAGGAGCTTCGGCGGGAGCGGAAACGGGGGCCGCAGGAGCGGCATATCCGCCCTCACTGTCCGCTTCGCTCCGGGAAGTCAGGAATTCCACTTCGTTGGCCATCACTTCCAGGGACGCGTGGGTCTGTCCGTCGCTGCCCTGATAGGTCCGAACGCTGACCGGTCCAACCACGGCGACCTTCCGGCCCTTGGCCAGGAACTTCGCGCAGTTTTCACCCAGCTGGTTCCAGGCGGAAACGCGGAAGAAATCCGCCTCCGGCTGGCCGTTCTGGGCATCGCGCCGATTGCGCCGGTTCACCGCCACGCTGAAGGAGCAGACGTTCGCCCCGGAAGGCGTGGTCCGCAGCTCCGGATCGCGGGTCAGGTTTCCGATAATGGTCAATCTGTTCATCTTCGCAGCCTCCCTCCGGGATTACTCCGCTTCCGCGGCCGGGGCGGCTTCCTCTGCGGGAGCAGCCTCTTCCACAGGCGCGGCCTCGACGGGAGCGGCTTCCTCCGCCGCCGGGCGCACGGGGCGCGGCTTCACGGCAGAGCGCTTCTCCTCCAGCTTCACCACCAGATACCGGAGAACATTCTCGCTGATCTGCAGGTTGCGCTCGAGCTCACGGGGAAGTTCAGCCGGGCCCTTGAAGGTCACCAGCACGTACCAGCCTTCGGTCTTGTAATCGATCGCGTAGGCCAGGCGGCGCTTTCCCCAGGTCTCATCGACCTTTTCGATCTCACCACCGTTGGCGGTAACCAGCGCGGAAACCTTTTCAATCAGCTCTTTGCGAGCGGCTTCCTCCAGCCCCGTGTCGATGATGTAGATCATTTCATACCTGTTCATCATGTTTCACCTCCTCACGGACATATGGCGCTGCTTATCCTGCAGCGCAAGGATGTGCCAATCGCAGATTATAGCAGAAACCTTTCGGTTGCGCAAGCCTTTTTTTGCGGGTCTTCCCTAATCCGGAAGCAGGGCCCCGCCGCGGATCCGCCGGCCCAGCCGGCCTTCCACATACCGCCGCAGCAGCGGGAGGGGCGCCTGGCTCTCCGGCGTATCGATCCATCCGGCCGATCCGCTCTGCAGCTTTTCCCGCATCCAGCGCACCTGCCCGGCGGTGACCGGAATCTGTCCCTTCTCCCCGGGGGCCCGCTGCGCGCTTTTCCGCCCGTGGCATTCCCCGCAGCACAGGCCGCCCTCCTCCAGATCGAAGAACAGGCCTTCCTCCTCCAGCCGCTTTCCGCACAGAACGCAGTGGTTCAGGCGGGGCTTGAATCCCTCGCAGGCGGAAAAGTGAAGCAGGAAGCCCGCCAGCAGCGGCCGCCAGGGCTGGTCGGAAAAGCTGAGGCGGCTCAGGGTGTGCACCAGCAGCATGAACAGCTCCTGCCGCTCCTGCTCCGGCTCGATGACCGCCTCCGTCAGGCTCAGCAGGTAGGTGCCGCAGGTCAGCCGCTCATAATCCTGCCGCAGGGCATAAAAGGTTTCAATCAAATGAACGGAGGTCACGGTCGCGCGGCCTCCGGATTCATAAAGCATATAATCCCCCAGGGCAAAGAGCTCCCCGGCGTTCAGGTGATGGGAGCGGGGCTTCCGGCAGTTCCGCAGCACCGCGTCAATCCGTCCCCGGGAAGGGCTGAACAGCGTCACCATCCGGTCGTTGTCCCGATAGTTCACATGCCGCAGCACCAGGGCGGTGTTCTCCGTCTGAATCATGTCGCCTGCCGGTCCCTGTCGCGGATCTCAAACCGGCGCACCTTGCCGGAGATCGTCTTGGGCAGCTCCTTCACAAATTCCACCCGGCGGGGATACTTGTAGGGAGCGGTCAGGTGCTTCACGTGGTCCTGCAGCTCCTTCACCATGGCGTCGGAGGCCTCGTAGCCGGGCTTCAGCACCACCGTGGCCTTGACGATCTGGCCCCGCAGGGGATCCGGCACGCCGGTGATGGCGCATTCCAGCACCGCCGGATGCTCCAGCAGCGCGCTTTCCACCTCAAAGGGCCCGATCCGGTATCCGCTGGACTTGATGACGTCATCCGCCCGGCCCACGTACCAGTAATAGCCCCACTCATCCTTCCAGGCCAGATCCTTCGTGTGGTAGACATTTCCCTCCAGGGCCTCCGCGGTCATCTCCGGATGGCGGTAATAGCCCGCGAACATGCCGTAGGGCTTTCCGTGGTGGATGCGGATAATGATCTCCCCGGTCTGTCCGGCGGGGCAGGGGTTCCCTTCCCCGTCCACGATATCCACATCGAACAGCGGGGCGGGCTTGCCCATGGAGCCCTGCATGACCTTCATCCAGGGGAAGGTGACCAGGGTGGGCACCAGCTCCGTCTGGCCGAAGCATTCCCGCAGCTCGATCCCCGTCCGGCGCTTCCAGTCCTCCGCGATCTCCGGCGGCAGGGGCTCCCCTGCCACGGAGCAGTGGTGCAGGCTGCTCAGGTCGTATTTGGACAGATCCTCCTGGAGAATGAAGCGGTACATCGTGGGCGGAGAGCAGTACGTGGTGATCCCGTATTTCTCGATCATGCTCAGGATCTCCGCCCCGTGGAACCTGTCAAAGTCATAGACGAAGACGCAGCTGCCCGCCAGCCACTGGCCGTACAGCTTGCCCCAGACGGACTTGGCCCATCCGGTTTCGGAAACCGTCAGGTGCAGCCCGCCGTCCTCGCACTGCAGCCAGTACACGCCCGTCAGGATATGCCCCAGCGGATAGTGGTAATCATGGGCCACCATTTTGGGCTGCCCCGTCGTTCCGGAAGTAAAGTACACCAGCATGATATCCCCGTCGCAGGGATACGCGTCCCCCACCGGCTTCTCCCACACGTCCGAAGCGGCGGCAAAGCCCTCGTCGAAGCTCTCGAAGCCCTCCTTCCGGTCCCGGACCATGATCAGATGCTTCAGCGTCGGGCAGTCCGGCGCGGCCTCGAGCACCGCGTCCGCGACGGTGGTGGTGTGCTGCGTGGTGATGATGACGCTGATATCCGCGCTCTGCACCCGGTACCGGATGTCCTTGGCGGTCAGCAGGTGGGTGGCGGGCACGGCGATGGCGCCGATTTTGTGAAGGGCCATCAGGATGGGCCAGAATTCGTGATGCCGCTTCAGGATCAGCAGCACCGCGTCCCCCTTCTTCACGCCCAGGGAGGAAAGATAGTTGGCGGCTTTGTTGCTGTCCAGCATCATCCGGCGGAAATCGTAGCGCACCACGTCCCCCTCCGGATTGGTCCACAGCAGGGCCGGACGCTCCGGATCCTCCCGTCCGTACCGATCCACCACGTCATAGGCGAAATTGAACCCTTCCACCTTCTTCAGGCGGAAATTCTTGTTGAAATCATCATAATTGAGGAAGTCCCCTTCCACATCCAGGTATTCCCGATACAGCGGCGTCATGCTTCCATCCCTCTTCTCCGCGAATTATTCGTTCGTGCCGTTCTTGATGACCACCGCGATAAAGCGGCAGTCTCCCTCCGGAGCATACATCACATGGGGCAGGGAGGAATCGTAGTACACGCTGTCTCCGGGGCCCAGCAGCAGCTCGTTTCCTCCCAGAATAATTCGCAGAATCCCCTCCAGCACGTAGTCAAACTCCTGACCCTCGTGGCTGTGGGCCTGTTTTTCCACGCCGGGCTGGTCCTTCTCCACCGTGACGATGAAGGGCTCCGCCAGCTTGTGGGAGAAATTGTAGGCCAGATGCTGATAATGATACTGCTTGCGCCGGTCAAATACCAGGCCCTTGCCGTTCCGGGTCAGGATGTATCCCCGCAGCTTCGGGCTCTCCCCGGTCAGCAGGTCGGAAATATCCACGCCCAGGGTCTCCGCGATATTGAAAAGATTGGAAAAGGAAAAGTCCTTCTCTCCCTTTTCGTAGGCGATATAATCCGCCAGCGGCACCTGGCTCTTCTCCGCCACTTCCTCCTGGGTCATTCCCAGAATCTCCCGCAGGTCCGCGATCCGCATGGCGATCATCTGAATCTGATTCATTCTTCCGGCTCCTTTCCTCCCGGATTTCGTTCCTCCCGGGAGTTTCGGTCATGGTATCACGTTTCTCCCGGAAAAGCAATGGATTTGCCTGTTTTCTCCCTGTTTTCCCCGCCTCCGGATTTGACACGCCCCCTCCGTCCGCATATGATATTCCCGTCCACATTTCTCTTGGGAGGGATGCCGTGTGAATGCTCCGAATTCCCCGCCCGCGGCGGAATCGGCCCTGATCGCCCGGGCCCGTTCCGGCGACCCGGAGGCCTTCGAGGCCCTGATGGCCAGCCGGGAGTCCCTGGTCTGGCGGGTCTGCTGGCATTATACCGGGAACCGGGAGGATGCCGCGGACTGCGGCCAGGAAACCATGCTCCGGCTCTGGCGAAGCCTGGATTCCTTTCGTTTTGAATGCTCCTTTGATACCTGGGTTTATCGGGTTGCGTCCAGCTGCTGCCTCGATTTTCTCCGGAAGGCGGGGCGCCGGAAAACCGTTTCCCTGGAGCCCCTGGCGGAGGCGGGCTTTGACCCGCCGGATGCCGCCCCCGGCACGGAGGAGCAGGCGCTCCGCCGGGATGAGCACGCCCGGATCCGGCAGGCGATCCTCGATCTTCCGGAGGAGCAGCGGGATGCCCTGCTGCTGACCCAGCTGGAGGGGAAATCCTACGGGGAAGCCGCGCAGCTCCTGGAAGTCAGCGAGGGAACCGTCAAAAGCCGGGTCAGCCGGGCCCGGGATCGGCTGAAGTTTCTTTTTTCCTCCGGGGAACCATCCCCGGAGCCATACGTCCAAAAAAGGGAAGGCCCTTCCGGAGGCGGACCGCGTTCCGTCTCCGGCGGCCGGAAGAAAGGGGGGAGGAGATCATGAAGGATAACCGACAGCCGGATTCCGTCTCCTCCGCCCTGGATCAGGAGCTGAGCCGGATGGCCCGGGAGGTTCCGGAGATGCCGGAAAGCTTCCGGCAGGGCTGGCGCAGCGCTCTCCGGCAGGAGGCCGCCGGCGCTTCCGCGCCGGAAAAGATTCTTCCCCTGACGCAGAAGGCTCCGCCGGCCTCCGAACCCGCCTCCGCCCCGGCCCCGGGAAGGCGCTTCCCCGGCTCCTGGCGGCGCGGCCTGAGCATCGCCGCGGTCTTCCTCTTCCTGCTGGGCGGAACGCTGCTTGGGCAGGATGCGGTTTCCCTGACCCGCAGGGATCCTTCCTTCTCCGTTTCCGCCCCGCTTCCCTCGCCCCTGTCCACCGCCTCGCCGACCGGCCCGGTGCAGGCCCTGTCCGCCGCCGCGCCGGAGCCGTCCGCCGATCTGGCGGCTCTGCCCGGCGAATCGCCGGCCCTCCTGACCGGCTCCGCCGCCCGGGAAGCCGTTTCGGCGAAAAGCGCGGAGCAGCCTTCTTCCCCGGAAATGCAGGAGGCGGAAGCCTGTGATTCCGCGGCGGAGGAAGAGGAGGCAATCGATTTCGCGGCGGAGGCGCCCAGGACAGCCGAATCTGCCGCGGAGGAACCCGCGGCAGCTGAATCGGAAATGGAGGAAGCCGCAGTCGCTGATTCCGAAGCCGATGAAACCCCGCTCTTCTCTTTCGCCGCGGAGGAATCCGCCGCCGGTGATTTCGCGGCGGCGGGATCCGGGGCCGCGGAGGAGCCGGAGGCGGCCGAAACCGGAACGGAAAACCGCGATGCCGGCGCCGCGGCCGGGGTGCTTCCCGCCGAAACCGGTCCGGCCTCCGATGCCCTCTCCGCGGCCGCGGCCGGGCAGCCGACGCCTCCGGCATGGACGAAGCCGCTGGGGATCGCGCTGGTCTGCCTGTCCTTCGCGCTGGCTGCGCTGCTTCTGATGCGGAAGAATCGTCCGTAATTTTCCGCGGCGATCCGCGAAAAAAAACGGGAGGCGCCTTACAGCACTTCCCGTTTCCAGTGTCCCCGGGTGCTCGGCCCGGGGGCTTTTTCATTTCTTTCCAGCGCCCGGCGGACCGCTTCCGCTTCCTCCGGGCTCTCCGCCGTCATTTCCGCTCCCCGGGGGTCCTCCATTCTCCTGTCCCCGAGATCCGTGGGCAGGGCATTCAGCAGGCGGATCCGGCACCCCTCCGGCAGGCGAATCCGCTGCAGCGGGAACCGGTAGCCCCGTTCATCCTCCAGGCTCTTTCCCGCCAGCGCCTCCGGGGCGCCGCGGTCGCACAGGGCGCATTCCCCGTGCCCCCGGGCGCAGCCCAGCGCCGTCCGGGCAGGGCAGTGATGCAGCAGCATCAGCTGCGTCCGTCCGTAGACGTTCAGCACCACGGGAGGCATACCTTCCCCGGGGGCCCGCAGCTGCCGCAGTTCCTCCCCGGTCAGCTCCGGGCTGGCCGTCACGAAGGCGCATCCCGCCTCCTTCAGCAGCCGGGCCGCCTCCCGGTTCATGACCGGAACGCCCGGTCCCGCTCCGATGGGAACCGGCCATTTTCTTCCCAGCTGGCCCACGCTGCCCAGCACGATCCCGCCCAGCCGGTTCGCGGCCGCGGCCGTCCACCGCCAGAGCATGTCCAGCGTTTCTTCCTCACATACCTCCGGCAGCCGCAGCCAGTCCCCCGGCTGAAGGCTCTCCCGCCGCAGGCGCTCCAGGGCTTCCTCCCGGAAATCCTCCGGATACCAGACGATCCGGATGCCTTTCCCGCGCCAGGCCTCCGCCTGCGCCGCGTTCCGCACCGTCACCGTCCATGCGGGAAGCGGCAGATCTTCCGCCGCCTCCGCATCCCCCGCCGGGTTTCCGGCGTCCGCCGGCTCCTCCGGCCGGTCCGCGGTTCTCTCCCGCTCCTCAAAGGCGGAAATCCGCTTTTCCGCCAGGGCCTCCAGGGCGTTCCGCCGCAGCTCGTTCAGCAGGGAAACCGGCACGAAGGCGCCGCCGGTCCGGACCTGAACCCGCCGCGCCGCAAAATCCGTTCCGCCGGTTTTCCGCAGGCAGCGCTCCATTTCCTCCCCCGCGGTCTCCCGGCTCCTGGCCGCGGCCGCCGGCTCGCCCGTCACGTTGATTTCCGTTTCCCCGTCGCTCACCTTCAGGGTAAGCTCCCGGCCGGGCCATGCCTCCAGCTCCATCTCCACCGGGATTTTCCGCCGCGGCGCCGTCCCGGCTTCCGCGCGCAGGCGGGCGTCCGTCAGGCGGAACACCGGATCCCCCGGCTCCGCCCGCATCTCCTCCCGGAGGCGCAGCGTCGCCGTCTGGCCGGCCGGCGTTTCCTTTCCGGAATACGTCATCTCCGCCTCCCGGGCGCCGTGCCGGATCCGCAGCCCGTCCCCGTCGTGCAGGTCCCGCTGCAGCAGCACGCTGGCCAGCCGGCCCCGGACGGCGGTCACCGTTCCGATCGGAATGCCCTGGTGATTCACGCTCCGGGGCTGAATCACCCCCGCGTCCTCCGTGCCGAAGGCGTATCCCTCCATGAATCCGCCCCGGTCAAACATCTGGCGCAGGCGTTCCGTCTCCGCTTCCGACGCGGGGCGGAAGCAGCCCGCCTCCAGGTCCCGCTTTGCCCGGACATAGCTGTCCGAGACCGTATAGACATATTCCGGCCGTTTCAGCCTTCCCTCGATCTTCAGGCTGGCCGCCCCCGCGTCCGCCAGCTCCGGCAGCCGGTTCCTCAGGCACAGATCCCGCGGGCTGAGCCAGGCGCCCTCCGCCCCGTCGAGCCGATACCGCTTCCGGCAGGGCTGGGCGCACCTTCCCCGGTTCCCGCTTCGTTCGCCCACCATGCTGGAGAAAAGGCATTCCCCGCTGACGGAGACGCACTGGGCTCCGTGCCCGAACACCTCGATCTCCACGCCGGTTTCCGCGCATTTCCGGATCTCGGCCAGGCTGCATTCCCGGGCCAGCACGACCCGCTTCATCCCCATCTCCCGGCACCAGCGGACGCCCGTAGCGTTGTGAATCGCCATCTGCGTGCTGGCATGCACCCGCAGGCCCGGAAAATCCCGCCGGATCATCCGCAGGATGCCCAGATCCTGCACCAGCACGCCGTCCGCCCGCAGGCTCCGCAGCAGCGCCAGCAGCTCCCGCACCCCGATCAGCTCGCCGTCCTTCACCAGGGTGTTCACCGTGACATACACCCGCATCTGATGCAGATGCGCAAACCGGATCGCCGCTTCCAGCTGCTCCCGGTCAAAATTTCCGGCTCCGGCCCGGGCGCTGAAGGCGGCGTATCCCAGATAGACCGCGTCCGCTCCGGCGGCCTGAGCCCGTTCCAGCGCCTCCGGGCTGCCGGCGGGTGCCAGTATCTCCATGCCTGCTTCCTCCGTACGAAAACAGCCCCCGCAGGGGCTGGGAAATCATCGCTTATTCTTTCTTCCGGCTGTCCGCCGCCATCTGCTGCATCCGCCGCTTCAGCTCCGTGTTTTCGTCCCGGGCCTTCATCAGCTCGTCCGCCAGATTGAAGCAGGTCAGCGTCGCCGCCTGCTGCGCGGACAGCCCGGAAACCAGCTCCATCTCGCTGAGCCGGCGGTCCACCAGCGCCGCCACCCGGCGCACGTATTCCGGAGGATCCGAGGAAACCAGCGTATAGTTCTTCCCCGCGACCCGCACATTGATCTTCTGCTTTTCCATTCGCCCGCTCTCCTCTCCGTGAACGAAGACGCCGCGGCTTACAGCTGTTCGAAGGGATAGACCTCGCCGAAGGTCTCCACCCGGACGCTGGCCATGGTCTGGGGCGTCAGGGGCTTGTCCGAGGCATCCCGGGGCGTGTTCACGATGTCCTCCGCGACGTCCATCCCCTCCAGCACCTTCCCGAAGGCGGCATACTGCCCGTCCAGATGGGGGCTGTCGCTGGTCATGATGAAGAACTGGCTCCCCGCGGAATCCGGCATCATGCTGCGCGCCATGCTCAGCACGCCGTAGGTGTGCCGGACCGGATTGGGGATGCCGTTGGCGGCGAACTCCCCGCGGATGGTGTACCCGGGGCCGCCGTAACCCATGCCCTTCGGATCCCCGCCCTGGATCATGAAGCCCGGAATCACCCGGTGAAAAATCAGCCCGTCATAGAAGCCGCTGTTGGCCAGGGCCACAAAGTTCCCCACGGACTGGGGCGCGGTTTCGGGATAGAGCTCCCCCTTCATTTCGCGCCCGTCGCTCATGACAATCGTAAACACAGGATTCTGTGCCATCTTTCCCCGCCTCCTGAAAATCCTATCCCGGGCCCGTCGGGCGCCGTGCCTCGTATTGTATCAGCAATCCGCCCGCTTTGCAAGTCCGCCCCGGGTTCCGGGCAATTCCGCTGTTTACTTTCCGCCCGGATTCATGATAGAATGAGGTCAGCAAAAAACTGCATCTGAAAAGGAGGATATCACCATGGCAGCGAAAAAAGTGGGCGTTCTCGTCCGGGAGGCCCGAACCGCGGCCGGCCTGACCCAGGAAAAGCTGGCCAAAGCGGCAGGCGAAAACCTGACGGCGGCGGACATCAGCAAATGCGAGCGCGGGGAAGCGGATCTGACCGCCGCCCAGCTGAAAAAGATCGCCGTGGCCTGCGGCGTCACCCAGACGTCCCTGGTCAACGCGCCGAAGAACCTGAGCGCGGCGGCGGCAAAGAAGACCGCGGCTGCGAAAAAGACGGAAACCAAGACCGCGGCGAAGCCGGCGGCCGCGAAGACCGCCGCCGCGAAGAAGACGGAAGCCAGGCCCGCGGCAAAGGCCACGGCCGCGAAGACCGCCGCCGCGAAGAAGACGGAAGCCGGGCCCGCGGCAAAGGCCACGGCCGCGAAGACCGCCGCCGCGAAGAAGGCGGAAACCAAGACCGCGGCGAAGACCACGGCCGCGAAGACCGCCGCCGCGAAGAAGGCGGAAACCAAGACCGCTGCCGCAAAAAAGCCCGCCGTTCCGGCCGCGGCCAACACCTCCATGAAGGTAACCGCCACGGAGAAGAAGCTGATCGAAGCCTACCGCGGATCGACCACGGACCGGAAGAAGGCCGCGCTGAAGCTGCTGAACGGGGAATACGGCGACGCCATCGACAAGATCCTCTCCGTCACCAACGGCTCCTCTTCCTCCTCCGCCTCCTCCGATGCTCCGGATGTTCTGGGCGACATGCTGGGCAGCGTGCTGGGCGGACTCTTCGGCGGAAAGTAAAAAAAAAACACGGCGCGCGGTTTGAACCGCGCGCCGTTTCCTTTCAGTTCAGGTAGATCCCGGGGAAAATCATATTGACCCGCATCGGCACCGCGCCGAAGTCGTTCATCAGATGCTGCTGGGGCAGGCTCCGGGTCATGACCCGGGCGCTGACCTGCGTCACGCCCTCCGCCGCCATGATGGCCATCGTCCGGTGCAGCAGGGCCCGGGCCATCCCCTGGCGCCGGCTGGAGGGCTCGATGTAGATCGCGGTCAGCTCCGCCTGCTCTCCCTGCCCGGCCATGATGGCCTCGCCGATCAGCCCCGCGTTCCGGTAAAGCCCGAGGGCGATGAAATGGGGCATATGCATGAGCTCCATCAGACCGTTCCGGTCCAGATAGGTGATCTCGTTCATCTGCAGCCGGGAGAGCAGGTTCTGCTGCTCATCCCAGGTGTTCAGCGGCGTGGCGGCCACGGTGCAGCTCATGGGAATCCGCCCGTCCCCGAAGGGCATCTGCAGGGCGACCACCGAGTCGCTCTCGTCCAGATCAAAGCCGTTGTGCAGGAAGAATTCCCGGCCCTGAACATCCTCGGGATCCAGGCTGGTATACAGCCGGGCGCGGAGCTGGGGATTCACGTTCTGCAGCTGCCTCGCCCGGGCCACCAGGGCGCCGAAGAGCAGATAGCGGCTGCTGGCATCCCCCTCGATGGAAAAGTACAGATTGACCGGGCAGTCCGGATAGAGCCCGGGCTGCAGCTGATAGAGAATATAGCCATATCCCGTCTGCGTGCCCAGATCGTCCACGGCAAAAAAGACGTCCTCCGGGTTCATGTTGTTGACGGGCTGCTGCGGATGCAAAATCGTCATCGAATGCTGATCCTTTCCCTTCCGGTCCCGCCGGCGCGCCGGCCGGGGCAAGTGACGCCTGTATTATAGTATGAAAGCCCCGCCCTGTCAAAATGCCCCCCGAGATTGTCAAATGCCGCCGGGTCTGCTATACTCTCCCCGTTCAGAGGAGGAAAGCTGCCATGCGCTGTGTTGTTCAGAGAGTCACCTCCGCCTCGGTTCGGGTGGCGGAGGAAGTCACGGGGGCCATCGGCCCCGGGCTGATGGTGCTGATCGGGGTATCCGCGGAGGACGGCCCCGCGGACCTGAAGTATATCGCGGAGAAGGTGCTGCACCTGCGGGTTTTTGACGATGAAAACGGCGTCATGAACCGCTCCGTCCTGGACGCGGGCGGCGCGATCCTGGCCGTCAGCCAGTTCACGCTGTACGGGGATGCCCGGGGCGGCCGCCGACCCAGCTATATCCGGGCCGCGAAGCCCGAGCAGGCCAACGCGATGTACGAGCAGCTCATCGCCCGCTGGCGGGAAGCCGGCGTACAGGTGGAAACCGGCCGGTTCCGCACGGAGATGCAGGTCTCCCTGGTCAATGACGGTCCCGTCACCATTCTCCTGGATTCCGAAAAGGCCTTCTGATCGCTCAGAAGGCCTCCTTTTTTTCTCCTGGGACGGCTGCCGCCCCTGGAATTCCATGTCCGGAGCCGGCTCCTCCCCGGATCAGATTTCCTCCGGCGTCTCCCAGGTCACTTTCCCGGAAAGCCAGATCCGGGAAAGCTTTTTTTCATTCCATTCCGTTTCGGCCTCCAGGATTCCCCCGGGCTGGGACGCGGAGATCCGGACCGGCCCGCCCCGGCGCAGGCTTTCCGCGCAGGCCGCCGCCGCGGTGCCGCTTCCGCAGGCGGTCTCCCAGACCTGCGTGCCGCTCTCCCGGACCCAGACCAGCGGCGTCAACCGGCCGCCGCACCATTGCATCAGCCCGATGGCCGCGTCCGGAAAGCGGTTCTTCGCGGCCTCCATCAGTTCCTCCGCTTCCGGGCGGGACAGCGCTCCCCCGGAAACCAGGTGCAGCATGCCCGGAAACCGGACCGCCTGCAGCCGCCTTCCGGAAATCTCCGCCGCAAAGGCCTCCCGGGGCAGGGGCATCTGCACCCTTCCCCGCCAGCCGTCCGGCTCCCGCCGGATCCCGCAGCGCACCGGCTCCTCCGCGCCGGAAACCTCCAGCAGCAGCTCCGTTCCGTTTTCCCGCTCCGCCGCCCCGGCGTTCTCCGCGGTCAGCCAGGCCGCGGTGGCCATGGCCGCGTTTCCGCAGAATTCCCCGCCCATCATCTGCAGCCGGGCAGCCGCGCCGGGCGCTTCCGCCGGCATCAGGTACCCCACCTGCTCGCAGCGGTTCATCAGGGCCGCCGTCACCTGCGGCCGCTCCGCCTCCGCCACCGGATCCAGCACCAGGCAGGTCAGGTTTCCGGTCGGATTCAGCCGCACATACCGAACCTTTTTCATCCTTCCGTCAGCCTCCGCAGGAACTGGATCGTCCGCTCCTGGGTCGGGTGGTCGATGACCTCCCGGGGATCCCCCTGCTCGACGATGACGCCCTCGTTCATGAAGACCACATAGTCCGAAACATCCCGGGCAAACGCCATCTCATGCGTCACGATGACCATGGTCATCTTTTTTTCCGCCAGCGCCCGGATTACCCGCAGGATGTCTCCGGTCAGCTCCGGATCCAGCGCGGAGGTGGGCTCATCGAAGAACAGCACCTTCGGATTCATCGCCAGCGCCCGGGCGATGGACACCCGCTGCTGCTGTCCGCCGCTCAGCTGAAAGGGGTAGGCGTCCGCCCGATCGGCCAGACCCATCTGCGCCAGCAGATCCCGGGCCTCCTCCTCGACCTCCTTCCGGTCCCGCTTCTGCACGAGGATCGGCGCTTCCATCACGTTCTTCAGCACGGAATAATGGGGGAACAGGTTGAAATTCTGGAACACCAGGCCGAACATGTTCCGGACCTTCCGCAGCTCCGCCGGCGGCGCATACACCGCCCGGCCGCCCTCGTCCCGGGCCGCATGCACCCCGTCATAGATCAGCTCGCCCCCGTCCAGGGTCTCCAGCAGCGTCGCGCAGCGCAGCAGCGTGGATTTCCCGCTGCCGCTCGGCCCGATGATGGACAGCACCTGGCTCTCCTCCACGCTGAGGGAGATATCCTTCAGCACTTCCAGATCGCCGAAGCTCTTCCGGCTGTGATTGATTTCCAGCAGCTTTTTCATCCGCTTTTCTCTCCTTGTCCCGCTTCCCGTCCTGCCGTCCGGCCCTTACCGGTAGTAGCTCAGCCGCTTTTCCACCCGGCCCATGGCGAAATCCACCAGCAGGTTGAACACGTAGTAAAACAGCCCGGCCACCAGGAAGGGAATGAAACTGGTCTGGGAATTGGCGATCTGCTTCCCGATGGTGAACATCTCCTGATAGGACACGGTGAACGCCATGGAGGTATCCTTCACCAGGGTAACCACCTCGTTGGTCACGGAGGGCAGGATCCGCTTGATCACCTGGGGCAGAATGATGCGCAGAAAGGTCTGCTTCCTCGTGTAGCCCAGCACCTGGGCCGCCTCATACTGCCCGACGGGCATGCTCTCGATGCCGCCCCGGTAGATCTCCGCGAAATAGGCGGCATAGTTGATGGCGAAGGCGGTCACCACGGGGATCAGCTTGTTCCGGGACACGCTGATGCCGAAAAGGTAGTAGGGACCGTAGGTCACCGCCAGCAGCTGCAGCATCAGCGGCGTTCCCCGCAGGATGGATATGACGCCCCGCGTCAACGCGGAAACCAGCCTGTTCCGGCTCATTCGCAGCAGCGCCACCAGCATCCCCAGCGGCAGGGAAAACAGCAGGGTCAGAAAAAAGATGGCGCAGGTTTTTCCGAACCCCTCCCCCATTTTCAGGAACATGGTCGTCAGCGTCATGGGATGCATCTCCGCCTTTCGCGCAAAATTCCCGGAGGGATTCCCTCCGGGATGAATGGTGAAACTCCGGAACGGTTACTTCGCCTGCAGGAACAGCAGGTTGTTCTCGATGCTCGGATACTTTGCCGCGATCTCCGCGTAGGTGCCGTTCTCCACCAGGGTCTGCACCGCCGCCTCGATCTTCGCGCACAGCTCCTGATCCTCCGCGCGGAAAAGCAGGCCGTACTGCTCCTTGCCCAGCTCCTCGTCCAGGATGGTCACGGTATCATGCTCCTTCGCGTATTTGTCCGCCACCGGCAGGTCCACGAAAACCGCGTCCACCGCGTTGCCTTCCAGATTGGTGAAGGCGGTCAGGAAGTTTTCGGTGGTCACCAGCTCCTGGAAGGTGGCCGTCAGATCCGCCAGCTCGCCGTGGAGCAGATCCTCGCCGGAGGTGCCCAGCTGCACCGCCACGATCTTGCCCGCCAGATCCGCGGAGGACTTGATATCGCTGTCCGCCCTCACCACCAGCACCTGGGTGCTGTCGTAGTAGGGAGCGGAAATCACGTATCCCGCGTCGATCATGGACTGCTTGATCGTCATGCCGGACCAGATGACGTCGCACTCATGGGCGTCCAGCTGAACTTCCTTCGTATCCCAGTTCACCGGGAAAATCTCATAGTCCAGGCCCGCCACCTCGCAGGCCGCCCTGGCGATTTCCACATCGAAGCCGGTGTATTCCCCGTCCGGGCCCATGTAGCTGAAAGGATCGTATTCCGGGTCAATCCCGTGCACAAACGTGTCCGCCATCGCCGCGCCGCAGCCCAGCACCATCATCGCCGCCAGCATCCAGGCCAGAATCTTCTTCATCTCGTTTTCCTCCTCCGGTGTTGTTCCGCGGCGGGCTTCTCCGCCCTGCCGCGGTGATACATTAACACTTTATCGAGATAAAGTCAAGCCTTTTCGAGGAACAGTTCCCGCTTTCGGGAAATCATTTCGTCGATCCGGGAGATGTAGGTTTCGATATGGCTCACATTCGGTGCCCGGCCGATATGCCCCTCCTCGGGATAGATCCGCTTGGAGATCCCGCCCGCGCCCAGAGCCAGAATATGGGAGGTTTCCTCCATGATATCCACGTTGTACACGCATTCGTGCCCCGGCAGGGCATAGCCCGTGTTTTCCAGGTTGCCCGCCATGTATTTCTGCTTGTAGAGATAATAGGGCCGCATGCCCATCCGCTCCGCGGTCTCCCGGCCCATCCGCACCATGGCGGCGGCGGTTTCCCCGGAGGGCAGCGGCGCCCCCTCGCCCCGGCCCTGCCGGGCGGCGGTCTGCCGCTCCCCCAGCGGGGAGGAGCGCTTGATCGCCAGGGTGTGCACCGTCAGGCTCTCCGGCGCCAGCTCCTCCGCGGCCGCCATGGTCCGGGCAAATTCCGGCAGCCCTTCCCCGTACAGGCCCGCGATCACATCCATGTTGATGTGCGGGATTCCTTCCTCCCGGGCCAGGGCATAGGCCTCCCGCACCTGCTGCGCGCTGTGCGCCCGGCCGATCAGCTGCAGGGTCCGGTCGTTCATGGTCTGGGGATTGATGGAAATCCGGCGCACCCCCGCCTCCCGGATGGCGCGCAGCTTGTCCCGGGTGATCGTGTCCGGCCGCCCGGCCTCCACGGTATACTCCCGCGCGCCGGGAAAACAGGCGATCATCCGCTCCGTCAGCCGCCGGAATTCCGCCTCCGGCAGCGCGGTGGGCGTTCCGCCGCCGACATAGACCGCCCGCAGGGTTCTTCCGCTCTCCCGCAGGATTTCCGCCCCCGCCCGCATTTCCCGCTGCAGCGCCTCCAGATAGGGCGCCACCAGCCGTCCGTCCCCGATTTCCCCGGAGGAGAAGGAGCAGTAGGCGCAGCGGGTCGTGCAGAAGGGGATGCCGATATACACGTCCATCCATTCATCCCCGGGAGCGGGCATCTCCCGCTGCACCCCGGCAATCCGGGCCAGCAGCTCCGCCTTCTCCGGCGTCACGTCGAAATCCCGCTCCAGCCGGAGGACGGCCTCCTCCGGCGTCAAGCCCTCCGCCAGCGCCTCCAGCATCAGGTGGGTGGGCCGCACCCCCGTCAGGCTGCCCCAGGGCGGCTGAATCCCGCTCTTTTTCCGGCAGAAGTCGTACAGCGTCTGCTTGCAGAGGCGGCGCGCCGCCCGCTTCCGGTGCAGCTCCCGCGTCCGGGCCTCCCCGTCCCGGGGAATCCGGACCTCCCCCGCCGCGGTCTCCGCGCCGTCCGTGAAGGAAATCCGGTAATGCTCCTCCGTCTCCTCCGCCCGCATCCGGACCGGGGAAGCCTCCGGGAAGCCCCGCAGCATTTCCTCCATGCCAAAAAGCCGGGCTGTGTTCAACAGTTCCGGCCCAATCGTTTCCAGATAGTTCGTCAGCTGGTTCATGTCCCGTATGTCTCTCCGTGTTTCTGCCCGGCGGATCCGCGCCGCGCCGGCGGCCCCGGCTGTCCCGTTTTCCGGATCAGCCGGTCACCCGGTAGACGTCCAGCACGTCCGACTTGTTGCGGATGGCCTGGATCACCCGGTTCATCTGCTCCCGGCTCTGCACGTCCAGCGTCAGCTTCAGCGTGGAAATCCGCGTCCGGTCGTCCGTCTGCACCTGGGCCGCCTTGATGGAAACGTTCATTTCCCCGATAATGGAGGCGATCTCACCCAGCATGTTCACCCGGTCGTACACCAGAATCTTGATGGAGGCATAGAAGGAGCCCCCGCTCTCCGACGCCCATTCCACGGGAATCCGGCGCTCCGGCTCCGCCGTGGCGGCATTGGGGCATTCCGCCTTGTGAATGGTGACCCCGCGGCCGCGGGTGATGTATCCGACGATCTCGTCCCCCGGCACCGGGCTGCAGCAGCGGGCGAAACGGATCGGAATCTCCAGATCCTCGTTTCCCGTCAGCACGATGCCGTGGTTGGCCCGCCGCTGGCTCAGCTGCTTTTCGTCCGGCACGTCCGGAATTTCCTCCGGAATCACGGGCACCGCCGGCGCCTCCTGGCTCCGCTGCTCCTCGATCAGCCGGCTCACGACGTACTGGGCCGCCATGCCGCCGTACCCCACGGCGCAGCAGATATCGTCGAACTCGCTGAAGCCGTACTTCTTCAGCATCCCCTCGTAGTTATCGGGCCGCGCGATATCGCTCAGCTTCACGCCCCGGCGGGCGCACTCGTGCTCGATCATCTCCCGGCCCAGGGCCAGGTTCTCCTGCCGCAGTTCCTTCTTCAGGTACTGCCGGATCTTGGCCTTGGCCTGGGGCGTCCTGCAGATGCGGATCCAGTCCGACGAGGGGCCCTTGCTGGAAGCGGAGGTCATGATCTCCACCCGGTCCCCGGTGGCCAGTTCCGTATCCAGGGGCACCAGCTTTCCGTTCACCTTCGCGCCGATGCACTTGTTTCCGACCGCGGAGTGAATCCGGTAGGCAAAATCCAGGGGCGTGGAGCCCTTGGGCATGGAAATGACATCGCCCTTGGGCGTAAACAGGAACACCTCGTCGTCGAACAGGTCGGTCTTCAGGGTGTCGATGAACTCCCGGCTGTCCCGGGTGTCGCTGGACCAGTCCAGAATCTGGCGAAGCCAGGTCAGCTTCATGTCCAGATCGTCGCTCTTCTGGGTGCCCTCCTTGTACCGCCAGTGCGCCGCGATGCCGTATTCGGCGATCTTGTGCATCTCCCAGGTCCGGATCTGCACCTCAAAGGGGAAGGGCATCTTCCGCCCGCCCATGACCGTGGTATGCAGGCTCTGATACCGGTTCGCCTTCGGCACCGAAATATAGTCCTTGAACCGGCCCGGCACCTGGTTCCACAGGGTATGCACGATGCCCAGCACCGTATAGCAGTCCGGAATCGTGTCCACGATGACCCGGATGGCGATCAGGTCATAGATCTGGTCAAAGGTCTTGTGCTGCAGCACCATCTTCCGGTAGATGGAGTAGAAATGCTTGGACCGCCCGTCGATATCGAAACGGATCCCCTGCTCGTCCAGCTTCGCGCTCAGCTCGTCAATCACCAGGCGGATGTTTTCCTCCCGTTCCGCCCGCTTCATGCCCACCAGGTGCACAATGTTGTTGTAGCCGTCCGGATCCAGATACTTCAGGCTCAGGTCCTCCAGATCCTGCTTCAGGGCGTAGACGCCCAGCCGGTGCGCCAGCGGGGCGTAGATATCCAGCGTTTCCCGGGCGATGGCCTTCTGCCGGTCCGGCTTCTGGTACCGCAGGGTATACATGTTGTGCAGCCGGTCCGCCAGCTTGATCAGCACCACCCGGATATCCCGGCCCATGGCCAGGATCATCTTCCGCACGCTCTCCGCCTGGGCTTCCTCCCGGTTGGCGAAATCCAGCTTGTTCAGCTTCGTCACGCCGTCCACGAGCTCGGCCACCTCTTCGCCGAATTCCCGCTTCAGCGTGTCCAGGGTGATTCCCTCGCAGTCCTCCACCGTGTCATGCAGCAGTCCCGCCGCGATGGTGGGGGGATCGATCATCAGGTCCGTCAGAATGCTGGCCACAAAGCAGGGGTGGATAAAATAGGGTTCGCCGCTCTTGCGCACCTGCCCCTCATGAGCTTTTTCCGCGAAATGCCATGCCTTTTCCACCATCCGGTAGCCTTCCCCGGGATGGTATTTCTGAATTCTTGCGATCATCGTGCTCAGGGGCATGGCCTCATAGGACGCAAAACTCATCTCTTCCCCTCCTTTCCCCGCCAGCGCGCCGCGCTGCCTGTTTCTTTTTTTGCCGACTCCAGCGCCGTTCACCCGGCGCTCCTCCGGCCAGCGCCGTTCTCCGCGCTCAGCCGTTCCCCAGCGCCCGGACATACCGGACCACCGGGCTCTGCTCCAGATCCGTCTTCCGCCGGGCCGGAATCATCTCCACCCGAAAGGGCTCCCGGCTCCACCGGATCAGCTCCAGCTGCTCAAAGGCGGTCAGGGCGAACAGCGCCTGCTCCGCGGACACGCCCGCCTCACCGGCGAAATCCGCCAGGCTGTTTCCCGTAAAGCCCTTCAGCGTCCGGAAAACCGCTCCCAGGGCCTCCCGGGAGGCGTCGATCCCCTCCATCCGCTCCTTCAGCAGATGCTCCGGCCGAAGTCCCGGCGTTTCGGGGATATGCTCCCTTTGTTTCGCTAAAAGGCCGGTCATTTCCTGCATGCACTGCAGGAAAAATCGCTCCTCCGCCTTCCCGTCCCGGTCCGCGGAAGCATCCGCCGGGCGCAGGGCCTGGATCTGCAGCTGCGGGCTCACGAGGCCGTTGAACTCGTTCCGCGTGGGGCGGAACAGCACGTCCGCCCGCTCGATTCCCTGCCCCGCCAGGTCTCCCAGCCCGAAGCCGATGCCATCCCGGATCGTCCCGTTTTCCATCAGGGTGACCTTCAGGTGGGTGCGGTCCTTCCCGACCCGGTGGATCGCCTGCACCGAGGCATCCCGGCACCGGAACACCGGGGCGGGATTTCCGCATCCCGTGGGCTCCAGCGTCTCGAGGGCGTCGATGGTTTCCAGCGTCACCCGGTCCAGTCCCAGCTCCGCGTCGTATTCCTTCTCCGGCAGGAAGCACCGGTCGTCGCATTCCCGCCGGATCACGCCGTTCAGCCGCGTCCGCAGTCCGGGGATGTTCTCCGCGGCGATCGTCAGCCCCGCCGCCTGTTCATGCCCGCCGAACCGGAGAAAGAGATCCCCGCATTCATTCAGCATCCGCCAGATGTTGACCCCCGGAATGGACCGGCAGCTGCCCACCGCCCGGTCCCCCTGCCGGCTCAGCACGATGGTGGGATGATGATACTTCTCGCAGATCCGGCCGGCGGCCAGCCCGATCAGGCCGGTGTTCCACTCCTCGCCCTCCAGGATGATGACCCGTTCCCGGCGCAGGTTCACCTGCTTCGGAAACAGCTCCATCGCCTCCCGCAGGATCCGCTGCTCCGTCTCCTGCCGCGTCCGGTTGTTTTCCTCCAGATGGTCCGCGATGGCCTTTCCCTCGGCGGGGTCCCGCGTCATCAGCAGGCGCACCCCCTGCGCCGCGTCCTCCAGCCGCCCGGCGGCGTTCAGCCGGGGGCCGAGGCGGAAGCCAATATCGTCCGCGTGCATGGGAAAGCTGATCTTCGCGTTCTCCATCAGGGCCCGCAGCCCGGGCCGGGCGGTCCGCTCCATGCGGCGCATCCCCTCACGCACGATCACCCGGTTTTCGTCCGTCAGCGGCACGATGTCCGCCACCGTGGCCAGGGCGGCGATCTCCAGCCGGCTTTCCATCCCCTCCCGGCCCAGCAGCTCCTGGCAGATTTTCAGCGCCACCCCCGCGCCGCACAGGCGGCGGAAGGGATAATCCCCCAGCAGCGGATCCAGCACCGCGTTCGCCGGGGGCAGCGTCTCCGGGATCTCATGATGATCCGTAACGATGACGTTCATGCCCAGCTCCCGCGCCAGCTGAACCTCCTTCGCGTTGGCGATGCCGCAGTCCACGGTGATCAGCAGCCGGTATTCGCCCGCGATCTCCCGGACGGCCTGCTCGTTCAGCCCGTAGCCCTCGCTGTGCCGCAGCGGGATCCGGAAGGACGCGTCCGCCTTCATTTCCCGCAGGGTCTCCAGCAGAATCGTCACCGCGCAGATCCCGTCCACGTCATAGTCCCCGTAGACCAGGATCCGCTCTCCCCGCCGAATGGTCTCCCGGATCAGGGTCACGGCGTCCTCCATGCCCTGCATCCGCCGGGGATCATGCAGGTCCGCCAGGTCCGGATGCAGGAATTTCTCCGCCAGCTCCGGCGTGGTCATGCCCCGGGCCCACAGCAGCTCGCTCTCCCATTCCGGAAGCCCCGGCAGCGGCTCGGTCCGCCCGGTGTACCGCTTTACGAATTCCTGCATGCCAACCCTTCCTCCCTCCCGGGCTTCCCTTCCCGCTCCGATCCCGCGGAAAGCGGCCGTTTTCTCAGCGCTCCGCCGCCGGAGCGGCCGGCGTCTCCAGCAGATCCCATACGGAAACCTGATCCCGGTCCCGGATCGGGGCTTTCGCGGCTGCCTTTCGGGCTGCCGCCTTTTCCCCGGCCGGCGGCTCCTCCCCCTGCTCCTTCCGCAGCAGGACATCCGTCAGAAAAAGCACGGACAGGATCGCGTTGCCGCGGGCGGACGGTCCCGCGAAGGGGGCCGTCTGCTTCATCACCGCGTTGGCTCGCTGCTCCAGGGCGGAAAGGTATTCCTCCGAATCATCGGAGAGAAAACTGCAGGGAAGACCGCCAATCCGAACGGTCACTCTTCTTTTCTCCAAATCAGCGCCTCTTTCCCGGAGAGATCAGAAAAGCCTGCCTCCCCGACAAGCAGGCATTATATCACACCTGCGGGCGGGAAAACAGACCCCCCTGAACTTTCAGCTCCGGGGAGGATCATACCATATCGTTTTTTGCGGCGCAACCCCGGCAGGAGGTCCGGAGAGCTCCGGAACCGGGCCGTCAAATCAACGCTCCCCGATCAGATTTCTCTGTCGGGGAGCGCCTCCCCCGAAATCAGGGGATCATTCTGTACATCTGTTTCACCGGTTTGGGGTTCCCGGATTCGAAGGCCGGTATGCTTCCGCCGAATCAGTCCAGCTGAATATTGGAGGTGGAAACCCAGCTGCGCAGGATGCTGCCGTCATTCTGATAGCACTCGGTCAGATAGTATCCGTTTACCTCCGCGATGACCACCACCCGGTCTCCCCGGTAGAAGTTCCGGTCGCCGTAGGTGGAATAGAAGCTGCCGGGGCCGAAGCGCGGCGCCGCGGTTGCGGTGATGGTGCCGTTTCCCAGGGCGTAGAAGTAATCCTCCGGAAGCTTTTCCAGCTTGGAAGAGCTGATATTCAGCCGCTTCGCGCCGGTCCAGGCACGGCGGTATCCGCCGCCATAGGAGAACTCCACCTCCACCCAGAGCACGCCGCCCTTGTCAAAGGCGCGGGAAAGCACGGTGACCGTCTGTCCCTTCATTTTGTAGGAACCACAGCCGCTGTACTCGGTCGAAGGGCCGCTGCGGGTCGCCAGATCGTCGATCAGCTCCGCGGTGGTGCTGTAGGAGCCGGAAGAGGAATAGCCGGAGCTTCCCCCGGAATTCTTCGAGGGAACCGACCATCCGCCCGCGGCCAGCGCGCCGCTGCTCATCAGGCACAGCGCCAGGGCCAGCGCCAGGCTCATCCACCGCTTCCAATTCGTCATCTTTTTCATTGCGTGTTTCCTCCCTTTCTCATCGGTGTTTTTCACCGTTTACACCAGTAACATCCGCCGGCTCCGCGAAAGGTTACACTTATTTCACGAATTTGATCCATATTTTTCCTTCAGCTCGTCGATGACGTGCCGCACGCTCTTCTCCACGGTTCCCTCCCGGAAGGGATTCATCAGCCGGCCGACCTGCAGCAGCTCGAAATAGCCCTTCGTTCCGCCCGCGCGGCACAGCGTCAGATAGTCCTCCCAGGCTGCCGCCCGGTTCTCCTTCATGCGGCCGTAGTACTGGAAGGCGTTCATCTGGGCGAGGGCATACTCCAGATAATAGAAGGGATACAGGAAGATGTGCTGCTTCTGCATCCAGAAGCCGCCCTCCTCCAGGAATTCCTCGCCGTCGTAGTCCCGCCAGGGCATGTAGACCTTTTCAATCTCCCGCCACACGCTCCGGCGCTCCTTTGCGGTCATCTCCGGCCGGGCATAAACCCGGTGCTGGAATTCATCCACCACGCACATGTAGGGCAGCACCGCCAGGGCGCCCAGCAGGTGCCCCGTCAGGTAGCGCTCGCTCTTCTCCCGGAAGAACAGGTTCATCCAGGGATAGGCGAAATGCTCCATGGTCATGGAGTGGGTCTCGTTGATCTCCGCCGTGGAGCCGGACAGCTGCGCCACAGGAATGGACCGCATGGCCAGATAGCCCTGGAAGGCATGCCCCGCCTCGTGGGTCAGAACATCCACATCCGCGCTGGTTCCGTTGAAATTGGAGAAGATGAACGGCGCCCGGTAGGCCGGGAAGCGGGTCATGTATCCTCCCATCCGCTTGCCGGGCCGGGTTTCCAGGTCGAACAGATGGTATTTCACCATGAAATCAAAGAATTCCCCGGTCTCCGGGCTCATCTCCCGGTACATCCGCTGCGCCAGGGCCACCAGCTCCTCCGAGGTTCCCTCCGGCTCCGCGTTTCCCTCCGCGAACAGCAGCGCCTCGTCGTAATAGCACAGCCGGTCCAGCCCCAGGCGCTTCCGCTGCCGCTCCCGCAGCTCCGCCACCGCCGGAGTCACGATCTCCCGGATCTGCTTCCGGAAGGCCGCCGTATCCTCCTGCGTGTAGTCATAATGACCCCGCTGGAGATAGGCCATCTCCGTATAGGAAGGGAAGCCGAGGGTTTTGGCCATCCGGCTCCGGAGGGCCACCAGCTCGGAATACTGCTCGTCCAGCCGGGGGCTGATCTGCGCGTACAGCCCCGCCCAGGCGTGGAAGGCTTCCTTCCGCTCCTCCCGGTCCAGGCTCTCCATGTGCTTCAGCAGCCCGTAGAAATTGCAGGTTTCTCCCCGGAATTCCGTGGTGGCCAGGGCGCTTTCCTTCTGGTAGGCCTGGCGCAGCTCGCCTTCCCGAATCCGGTCCTCCACGATCCGCTCGTCCATGGTTTTCAGGGACGCGTCCGCCTCTTTCAGCAGCTGCGTCCCGAACTCCGCTTCAAAGTCGCTCCGGAAGGCGCATTCCGCAAAGGCCTTCATGTATTCCTTCTCCGCCGGGATCAACCGGGCGCTCTCCGCCTGAAGCCATTTCATCTCCGCTTCGTAATACGCGTCCCGGGTATCGATCGTATTGCGCACGGACGCGATGGAAAACATCGTGTCCACCTCTTTTTCCGCTTCCTGCAGATCGAAATAGACCTTCCGGGCCTCCCCGTAGCTTTTCGCGCCGCGCAGAAGCTCCGCGGCCCGCTTCATCCGCTCTCCGTGCTCCGCCAGATCCGGCCGTTGATAGGGCATCTCCCGGAAATCCACCATATTCATTCGCTTTCGATCCTCCTGCGTTTTTTCTTACCTGCATCTTACCACAGACGGCGGCCGATGAGAAGAGCAAAATCCCGCGGAACCGCCCGCCGGTCCGGAGTTCCGCCGTTCCGCGGCTCCCCTGGCAGCAAAAAGGGGCTGTCTCAAAATGATCTGAGAGGATCATAAGAGGCAGCCCCTCTTCATTTGCCCCAAAATCAGTAATAGTATGAAAATCCAGGGTATAGCA
>ONCV01000025.1 GCA_900316415.1 uncultured Eubacteriales bacterium | reverse complement strand
ACTTGAAACCATGTTTCGATGTAGCGCCGTATACCAGACCGGTACGTACGGTGCAATGGGAGGGGCGAGGGTTAACGCCCTCCCTCTACCCTATTTTCCGGTTTTTTTTCCGCCGAACCCCGGCGGAGAAGCTTCTTATTTTTCCCCCAGCTTCACGGCGCAGAAGCCGCCGAGGGCCAGCGTCACGATGGAGGCCAGCAGGATCCAGACATTGAAGCCGGCGTAAATGGAGGTGTCCATCAGGATGACCACCGGGGAGGCCGCCACCATGCCCAGGATGGCGCAGTAGGTGCGGCCCTTCCACTTCTTCATCAGGAACTCGATCAGCTTCGCGATGGCGAAGATGCCGAAGACGATGCCCAGCCCGAAGGGGAGCAGCACGCCGACGTTGTGACCCACCATGCCCCAGTCCCGGGCGGTGAGCCCCTTCAGCAGGGCGGGAATCGCCCCGGTGACGATGGGCTCATAATAGCCCAGGGTTTTCAGCATCATGCTGCCGGAGACCCCGGGGATCACCATGGTGGCGGAGGCGATGGCGCCCAGCAGGAAGAGCTTGATGATCTCCAGCACGCTGAGCCGGATCTCCGTGGAGTTTTCCGCCTCCACGATCTTCAGCCCCACCACCAGCGCGAAGAACAGCACGAAGACCAGCACGCCCTGCCACCCGATCTTCTCGCCCCGGATCTCCTTCAGGATGAAGGGAAGGGAGCCCAGAATCAGGCCGATGAAAAGGGTGTTGGTGGGCAGGGGGAATTTCGCGAAGGCCACCTTCAGCCCCACGGCGCCCAGCAGCACGGCCACCACCATGCCCACGCCGTAGGGAAGCAGGATCTTCACGCATTCCTTCAGCTTTTTGAACAGATGATTGATGGACCAGATCAGCTTGTCATAGATGCCCATGGAGACCATCATCGTGCCCCCGGAAACGCCGGGAATCACGTTGGCCAGGCCGATCACCATGCCGCGCAGCACATCCAGAAACCAGTTCAGCATTCTTCAGAAACCTCCGTCTCTTTCATATCCGGAATCCCGGAAATCGTCGTCTTCCTCCTCCGGATCCGCCCCGCCGTCCGCGAAGAGCACGCTGAGGCGCTCCGGGGAAAACCGGGGATCCGCCGCCAGGGAGGCCAGGGCGCTGCGGGGCACCACCGTGTCCGTTCCGAGACAGTCGCTGCACCGATACCCGCACACCGTGCAGACGCAGCCCAGGCGGTCGCTGTCCGCCTGAACCATCCAGACCTCCGGCCCGCAGACCTTGCAGCTGCAGCGCATGAACCTTCCTCCTCCTGTCGCCCCGCCGGCCCGGCGCGCTTCGCACCCCCGGCGGGAAAGGCAGAAGCCATTATAGCAAAGGAAGGGGAAATCATCAAGAGAGGGTTTTTCCGGGCTGTGCAGACTGGGAAAAATCCGAGCAATAAAACCACATGCGGGCAAAAAATAAGGCGGAATCCGCAAAATTTAATGCTTTTGACATGGTTTCAGGGTTGCATTATTCGGGTTTTAAGGCTATAATGCCCCTATTCCCACGGGGAACGTTCGTGTTTTGCGCCGGGCGTTCCCCGCAGGGAGCCAAGAAGCGTCAGGAGGCCCGAATGGAGCAGCTGCGGAAGGCGATCGAGCGTCAGGGAGTCGGGATCGGCCGGGATATCGTCAAGGTGGACATGTTTCTGAACCACCGGATCGATACGGGGCTGCTTTTTTTGATGGGCGAGGCCTGGGCGGAGGAATTCCGCGGGGAGAAGCCGGATCTGGTGCTGACGGTGGAGGCCAGCGGCATCGCCATGGCGGTGGCGGCGGCCCACGCCCTGGGCGACCTTCCGGTGGTTTTCGCCAAGAAGAGCGCCACCGTGGTGCAGAACGACGACATGGTGCAGGCCCCGGTCTATTCCTTCACCCACAAGACGCAGAACATGATCCGGATTGACCGGCGGTACCTGCCGGAGGGAAGCCGGGTGCTGATCATCGACGATTTCCTGGCCGACGGGCAGGCGGTGCGGGGGCTGATGAGCCTCTGCGAGCAGCGGAAGGCGAAGGTCATCGGCGTGGGCATCGCGGTGGAGAAGGGCTTCCAGCCCGGCGGAAGGGCGCTGCGGGAGGCCGGGGTGCGGGTGAAGAGCCTGGCCATCGTGAAGGCGATCCGGGACGGGAAGATCCTCCTGGAGGAGGACGACTGAAGCGCTGGTTCCGGCTTTCGGAAAAGCCGATAACCATAAAGAAAAAACGGAGGAACACCAAACATGAAGAAAATTGTTGCCCTGGTTCTGGCCCTGGCGATGGCGGCCGCGATGGCCCTGACCGCCGGCGCGGAGAGCGCGGACTACTCCGGCGTGAAGCTGGGCGTGATCCTGCTGCATGACGAGAACTCCACCTATGACCTGAACTTCCTGAACGGCGTGAAGGAAGCCGCCGCGAACCTGGGCCTGGACGAGAGCCAGGTGATCATCAAGACCGGCATTCCGGAGTCCAACGAGTGCTACGAGCAGGCGCTGGACCTGGTGGACGAGGGCTGCAACGTGATCTTCGCGGACAGCTTCGGCCATGAGGATTTCATGATCTCCGCCGCGAAGGAGCACGCGGACGTGGAGTTCTGCCACGCCACCGGCACCAAGGCCCACACCGAGGGCCTGGCCAACTTCCACAACGCCTTCGCCTCCATCTATGAAGGCCGCTATCTGGCGGGCGTGGCCGCCGGCCTGAAGCTGAAGGAGATCCAGGACGCCGGCAAGCTGAAGGGCGATCATCCCGTGATCGGCTATGTGGGCGCCTTCACCTACGCGGAAGTGATTTCCGGCTACACCAGCTTCTACCTGGGCGCCAAGTCCATCGTGCCGGACGTGACCATGAACGTGCAGTTCACCGGTTCCTGGTATGACGAGACCGAGGAGAAGAACGCCGCCCAGGCCCTGATCGCCGACGCCGACCTGATCTCCCAGCACGCGGACTCCATGGGCGCCCCCTCCGCCTGCGAGGATGCCGGCATCCCCAACGTGAGCTACAACGGCTCCACCGTGGCCAGCTGCCCCAACACCTTCATCGTGGCCAGCCGCATCAACTGGGCTCCCTACTTCGAGTACATCCTGACCCAGAAGGCCAAGGGCGAAGCCATTGACACCGACTGGACCGGCACCATCGCCACCGGCAGCGTCGTGCTGACCGATGTCAACGAGCAGGCCGCCGCCGCCGGCACCGTGGAGAAGCTGGCGGAAGTCAAGGCCGCGCTGGAAGATGGCTCCCTGAAGGTGTTCGACACCGCGACCGAGGGCTTCATCACCGTGGGCGGCGAGGCCATGACCTCCTACATGGCGGACGTGGATACCGACGCGGCCTTCGAGAAGGACACCGAAGCCGTGGCCGACGGATACTTCCATGAATCCGAATACCGCTCCGCGCCGTACTTCGACGCGCAGATCGACGGCATCACCCTGGTGAACACCGCGTTCTGATCCCCCCTGTGCTTTTTCGGGCTGCCACTCCGGGTTTCCGGGGTGGCAGTCCGTTGCTTTTCGGATGATCCGCGCCTGCGCAGCCGCGGGCCGCGCGGGCGCGGGTCCTTCGGAACGGTCCCGGAAGATGGAGGAAATGGATTTGGAGAAGAAGCTGGCGCTGCAGATGCGGGGAATCACCAAGCGGTTCGGCCCCGTGCTGGCCAACAACCATGTGGACCTGGACGTGTTCGAGGGGGAGATCCTGGCGGTTCTCGGGGAGAACGGATGCGGAAAGACCACCCTGATGAACATGCTGGCCGGGATTTACTTTCCGGACGAGGGCCATATTCTGGTGGGGGGACAGGAGGTGGTGATCCGCTCCCCGAAGGACGCCTTTGACCACCGGATCGGGATGGTTCACCAGCATTTCAAGCTGGTGGATCTGTTCACCGCGGCCCAGAACATCATCCTCGGCATGGAGGATCAGGGCCGCTACAACCTGAAGGAAGTGAACGCCCGGGTCGCCGCCATCGCGGAGAAATACGGCTTCCACCTGGATCCGCAGAAAAAGGTCTACGAGATGTCCGTTTCCGAGAAGCAGACGGTGGAGATCATCAAGGTGCTCTACCGCGGCGCGGACACGCTGATCCTGGACGAGCCCACCGCCGTGCTGACGCCCCAGGAGATCGACCGGCTGTTCGCCGTGCTGAAGAAGATGAAGGAGGACGGGAAATCCGTCATCATCATTACCCATAAGCTGAACGAGGTGCTGGAGGTCAGCGACCGGGTCGCCATCCTGCGCAAGGGCGAGCATATCGCCACGGTGCAGACCGCGGAGACCAGCGAGGCCCAGCTGACCGAAATGATGGTGGGCAAAAAGGTGGAGCTGACCATCGACCGCACCGATCCCGTGAACCCGACGCCCCGGCTGTTCGTGAAGCACCTGAACCTGTTCGACGAGGAGCACGTGCAGGTGCTGCGGGACGTGACCTTCACCGCCAACGGCGGCGAGATCCTGGGCATCGCGGGCATCGCGGGCAGCGGCCAGCGGGAGCTGCTGGAATCCATCTCCGGGCTGCAGATGCTGGAGAGCGGGGAGATCGTTTTCAGGAATCCCAAGAAGGACAAGCCCGTTACCTTCTTCCACAAGAACATGCGGAAGGTGCAGCAGCTGGGACGGGAGCACGCCTTCCACGACGAAAACGGAAAGGAAGTTTCCTTCGAGGGCATGACCCGCGGCCAGATCCGCAGGCTGGTGGAAAGCGGGAAGGTGCTGTTCAAGGAGGATGAGACCATCAACCTGCGGGACAAAACCCCGCTGGAGATCCGCCAGCTGGGCGTGCACCTGTCCTTCGTGCCGGAGGACCGGCTGGGCATGGGGCTGGTGGGTTCCATGGACCTGACGGACAACATGATGCTGCGCAGCTACCGGAAGGGCACCGCCGGCTTCCTGGACCGGGGAAAGCCCAAGGCCCTGGCGGAGCGGATCATTGAGGAGCTGCAGATCGTGACCCCCGGGGTCTCCACGCCGGTGCGGAAGCTGTCCGGCGGAAACGTGCAGAAGGTGCTGGTGGGCCGGGAGATCGCCTACGCGCCGAAGGTGCTGATGGCGGCGTACCCCGTGCGGGGCCTGGACATCAACAGCTCCTACACGATCTATCACCTGCTGAATCAGCAGAAGCAGGCCGGGGTGGCGGTCATCTTCGTGGGCGAGGACCTGGACGTCCTGCTGGCCCTGTGCGACCGGATCCTGGTGATCAACGGCGGCGCGGTGACCGGCATCGTGGATGCCCGCACCGCCACCAAGGAAGAAATCGGCCTGCTGATGACGAAAACGGAAAGCCGGGAAGGAGGGGAAGCCCGTGAGGAATGACCGGAAAAGGGAAGTGCGGGAGCCCCTGGTGCACCTGACCCGCCGGGCCGGCATGAATCCGATCCGGGCCTGGGGCATCCGGATCCTGGCCGTGGTGCTGGGGCTGCTGGTCTGCGGCATCGCCGCCTTCCTGCTGGTGGAAAAGCTGCAGAAGAACCCGGAGCGGATCGGCGAATTCTACTACACCTTTATCAAGGGCAGCTTCGCCACGCCCCGGAAGACCTGGAAATTCTTCAAGGATCTGGCGATCCTGCTGAGCATCTCCCTGGCGCTGACCCCGGCCTTCCGGATGCGGTTCTGGAACACCGGCGCGGAGGGCCAGACGCTGATGGGCGTCCTGGGCGCGATCGCCGTGGCCTTCTACGGCGGCGGCAGGATGCCGGAGGGGCTGCTGCTGGTGCTGATGTTCGCGGCCTCGCTGCTCTGCGGCGCGCTGTGGGGCGCGATTCCGGCGCTGTTCAAGGCCCGGTGGAACACCAACGAAACGCTGTTCACGCTGATGATGAACTATGTGGCCAGCTATATCGTCGCCTATTTCCTGGTGATCTGGGTGCCCAGCGGATCCTCCAACCTGGGCAAGCTGAAATACGGAAAGCTGCCCTCCTTCGGGCATGAATACCTGGTGATCATCCTGGTGACGCTGCTGCTGACCGCCGCGCTGCATATCTACCTGAACTATTCCAAGCACGGGTACGAGATCAACGTGGTGGGCGAGAGCGTCCGCACCGCCCGGTACGTCGGCATCGGCGTGGGGAAGGTGATCATCCGGACCATGATCCTCAGCGGCGCGCTGTGCGGCCTGGCGGGATACCTGATCGCCGCGGGACTGGACCAGACCATCACCACCGAAAGCGTGGGCGGCCAGGGCTTCACGGCCATCATGGTCTGCTGGCTGGCGAAATTCCATCCCCTGGGCATGATCCTGACCTCCGGCCTGGTGACGCTGCTGGATCACGGCGCGGCCCAGATCAGCCAGGACTTCAGCGTGGCGGCGGACTTCCCGGACGTGGTGGTGGGCATCATCCTGTTCTTCATCATCGGGAGCGAATTCTTCATCAACTATCAGCTGCATTTCCGCGGCCGCGGGAAGGAGGAAAGCGTCAAATGAATATCTGGCTGGATTTTTTCATTGACTCCCTGGCCTTCGGCGCGACGTTCATCTACGGCTCCACGGGGGAGATCCTGACCGAGAAGGCCGGGCACCTGAACCTGGGCATTCCCGGCATCATGTGCATGGGCGGCGCGGGCGGATGCCTGATGCTGAACCTGATCGGAAACAGCGGGCTGCCCGGGGCGGCCGTGGTGCTGCTGGGCATCCTGGGCTCCTTCTGCGCGGCCATGGCCATGGGGCTGATCTACTCCTTCCTGACCGTGACCCTGCGGGCCAACCAGAACGTGACCGGCCTGGCCCTGACCACCTTCGGCGCGGGGCTGATGAAGGTCCTGATGAAGCAGGCCGACCCGGTGGTGTACCTGGTGGGCCCGAAGCAGGCCTTCCGCTTCCCCTTCGCGGGGCGGACGGACAGCCTGCAGCGGCTGGGGGTGCTGTTCTTCCTGGCCGTGGCGATCGCGATCCTGGCCAGCTGGGTGCTGTTCCGCACCCGGGCGGGCCTGAACCTGCGGGCGGTGGGCGAAAGCCCGGCCACCGCGGACGCGGTGGGCATCAACGTGACCCGGTACAAGTACCTGGCCACCATGATCGGCAGCGGCATCGCCGGCCTGGGCGGGTTTTACTACATCATCGACTACATGGCGTCCCAGGAGGCGTATCTGAGCCTGGAGGCCTTCGGATGGCTGAGCATCGCGCTGGTCATCTTCGCCCTGTGGCGGCCGCACCTGACCATTCTGGGCTCCACGGTGTTCGGCCTGCTGTTCTCCTGCTCCAGCTATATCGCCAACGTTCCGGGCATTCAGGTGACCATGGCGGCCAAGCCGCTGATGAAGATGCTGCCCTACGCGGTGACCATCCTGGTGCTGATCGTGACCAGCATCCGCAACAAGCGGGAGAATCAGCCCCCGGCCAGCCTGGGCCTGAGCTACTTCCGGGAGGAAAGATAAACATTGCGTTTTCAGGGAGCCGGGGGTATAATACTCCCCGGCTTCCGCCGCTTCAGGCGCGGAGGGGAAAGGAATCACAGACGATGAAGGTAAAGATATCGGCGGACTCCACCTGCGACCTGAGCCCGGAGCTGGTGGAAAAATATCAGGTGACCATCTCGCCGCTGAGCGTGATCATTGACGGGCACAGCTACAAGGACGGCGTGGACGTGACGCCGGAGAACATCTTCCGCGCCGTGGATCAGGGGAAAAAGGTCCAGACGGCGGCGGTGAACCAGTTTGAATACGAGGAGCTGTTCCGGGAACTGCTGAAGGAAAACGAGACCATCGTGCACTTCTGCATCAGCCGGGACATGAGCTCCTGCTACGCGGACGCCTGCGAGGTGGCCCAGCGGCTGGGCAACATCTGGGTGGTGGACAGCCGGAACCTGAGTACGGGCATCGGCCTGCTGGTGCTGGAGGCCTGCGAGATGGCCGCCATGGGCCGGACCGCGGAGGAGATCTATCACGCGGTGACGGAGCGGACGGAGAAGGTGGTGGCCACCTTCACCGTGCAGGACATCGGATACCTGTACCGGGGCGGGCGCTGCAGCGGGCTGGAAGCCCTGGGCGCCAAGATGCTGCGGATCCGGCCGGAGATCGAGGTCCGGGGCGGCAGGATGTATCCCGGGAAGAAATACCGCGGATCCTATGAGCATTACCTGAAGCACTATATCCGGGACGTGCTGAAGGAAATCGAGGACGTGGATTACAAGCGGGTGTTCGTCACCCATTCCCCCTGCGAGGAGGGGATGACGGACTTCGCCGTGGAATGCCTGAAGGAATACGGGCATTTCCGGGAGATCCTGGAAACCACCGCCGGGAGCACCGTCAGCGTGCACTGCGGGCCCAACACCCTGGGCATTCTGTTCATGAGGAAATAAGCGGGCCGGCGGGGCCGGGGGGAGAGCGAGATGCGAAATCCGAAGACCATCGCCGGGCTGGCGGTGCTGGGGGTGCTGCTCCTGGGGCTGGGGATCCTGATCGGACAGCTGATTCCCACCATCGGGGCCGTGCGGCTGGAGATGAGCCTGACCCCGACGCCGGAGCCGGCCTGGCCCGCCAGCGTGCTGGCGGAGACGCCGGATCCCGCCCTTCCGACGGCGGAGCCGGTGCTGCGGGCGGGCATGACCGGCCAGGACGTGAAGGACCTGCAGAGCCGGCTGTACACCCTGGGATACTACACGGCGGAGATCGACGGCCAGTACGGCGCGGCCACCCGGGAGGCGGTGACCGCCTTCCAGAAGCGGAACGGCCTCGGCGCGGACGGCATCGTCGGCACGGAAACCCGGACGGTTCTTTTCTCCGCGGACGCCCGGCCCTGGGCGCCGGAGGAGACGGAAGCCCCGGCGGAGGAAACGGAGCCGGCCCCCTGACCGCGGGGCGGAGGGGAAGCGGGAGAACGGGAAGCCATCCGACGCCGCAGGGAGTTTTCCTGCGGCGAAATTTGATTCGGCCGAGCGGCTGGAAACAGGAGGTGCCCCCTTGGAGGGAAAGTATGTCCGCTGCCTGATGGTGGAAACCGGGCAGGAGGCCGTGGTCCGGCGACTGCTGGAGGTCCGGGGCCTGGGCCGCGTGCTCTATCCGCAGCGGGTCCGGATCCGGAAGGTCCGGGGCGTGTGGCACCGGGACCGGGTCCGGCTGCTGCCGGGCTATGTGTTCGTGTACGCGGACGAGGAGATTCCCCCCGGAAGGTACTATTACACCGAGCATGTGCTGCGGGTGCTGCGGTACGACCGGGAGCCGGACGGATACCTGCGGGGGAACGATCTGGAATTCGCCCGGACCTTTTCGGAGCTGGACGGGAAGCTGGACATCCTGGACGCGGTGGACGAAGAGGGCCTGATCCAGATCACGGACAGCCTGCTGCGCACGCTGCACGGCGAGGTGGTGGCCGTGGATAAGCGCAAGCGCCTGGTGAAGATCCGGGTGGAGCTGATGGGCCAGACCAAGTTCCTGTACATGAACTATCAGCTGCTGGGGGACGATGGGAAGCCGCTGAGCCCGGCGGAGGAAATGATCGACGACGAAACGGATGAGTGGCTGACCGCCTGGACGCCGGATTTCGCGGAGGACGCGGCGGAGGAGATCGACCGGGAGGCCCTGCGCCGCTGGTCGGAACAGGAGCGGGAAGCGTCGGAGGACGGGGAGAACCCGGAGAACAGAATCACGGAGGGGGAAAAGGAATCATGAGGGTACTGCTGGAAAACCTGACCAAGCGCTTTGCCTCCCGGACGGAGAAGGGCAGGGACGTGATTGCCGTCAACAACTTCTGTTTCGAGATTCCCGACGGGCAGCTGGTGGGCCTGCTGGGCCCCAGCGGCTGCGGAAAGAGCACGACGCTGAACCTGATCAGCGGGCTGGAGACGCCCTCCGAGGGCCGGATCCTGTTCGGGGATCAGGATGTGACCCGGCTGCCGCCGGAGGAGCGGGGCGTGGGGCTGGTGTTCCAGAACTACGCGCTGTATCCCCATCTGACGGTGGAGGAGAACATCATCTTCCCCCTGCAGAACCTGAAGGGGAAGCAGAAGATGACGAAGGAAGCCATGCATGAGAAGGCGCTGGAGGCGGCCCGGCTGGTGCAGATCGATCCGCTCATGGAGCGCAAGCCGAAGGAGCTTTCCGGCGGGCAGCAGCAGCGGGTGGCCATCGCCCGGGCCCTGGTGAAGATTCCCAACGTGCTGCTGCTGGACGAGCCCCTGAGCAACCTGGACGCCCGCCTGCGCCTGCAGACCCGGGAGGAGCTGCGCCGCATCCAGCGGGACACCGGGGTGACCACCATCTTCGTCACCCATGACCAGGAGGAGGCCATGAGCATCTCCGACCTGATCATCGTCATGAAGGACGGCGTCGTGAACCAGATCGGCAAGCCCCAGGAGGTCTACGACGATCCGGTGAACCTGTTCGTGGCCCAGTTCCTGGGCACCCCGGCCATCAACGTGCTGGAGGGCGAGCTGCGGGGCGGCCGGCTGTTCATCGGCGAAGAGGCGGTGCTGGACATGCCGGGCAAGGCCGACGGCCCCGTCTGGGTCGGCATCCGGCCGGAGGGCTTCCTGCTGGACGAAAACGGGCCCTTCACCTGCGCCCTGGACCGGGTCGAGGTCATGGGGCGGGACGTCAGCGTGGTCTGCACTCACGGGAAGATGACCGGGCGGAACATCCGGGCGATCATTCCCTCGGAGGACCGGAACAGCATCCGCGGGGAAACGGTCCGCTTCCGGCTGAAGCCCGCCAAGGTGCACGTGTTTGACCGGGAGAGCGAGGCGCGGCGATGAAGACGAAGAACAACTGGAAGGCCTGGCTGTACCTGCTGCCCGCCATCGCGTTCCTGGCGGTGTTCATGGTCTATCCGCTGATCGACGTGTGCGTCTACGCCCTGGAGGAGAACTACAGCTTCGCCCAGGGGGAGGCCACCGGCATCGGCCTGGCGAATTTCCGGTACGTGCTGAGCGATCCGTATTTCGTGCAGGCGGTGAAGAACACCTTCCTGATCGTGATCATCACCGTGCCGGTCAGCACGGGGGTCTCCCTGCTGATCAGCCTGGGGCTCAGCTCCATCAAAAAGCTGCAGAACGCGTTCCAGACGATCTACTTCCTGCCCTATGTGACCAATACCCTGGCGGTGGGCCTGGTGTTCATGATCCTGTTCCGCAAAACGGACTACACCGAGGGCCTGGTGAACCTGCTGCTGGGAAAGCTGGGCCTGGGCGGCGTGGACTTCATCGAGGGCCCCTACTGGGCGAAGATGTTCGTCATGTGCTTCTATACGGTCTGGGTGGTCATGCCCTTCAAGATCCTGATCATGACCAGCGCCCTGGCCAGCGTCAACCCGGATTACTACAAGGCGGCGAAGGTGGACGGGGCGTCCTCCTTCCGGATCTTCCGGAAGATCACCCTGCCCATGATCTCCTCCACCGTGTTCTATCTGATCATCACCGGCTTTATCGGCGCCTTCAAGGCCTACAGCGATGAGGTGGCCCTCTTCGGCACCAACCTGAACGCCGCGGGGATGAACACCATCGTGGGGTATGTGTACGACATGCTGTACGGCTCCTCCGGCGGGTATCCCTCCTACGCGGCCGCTGCGGCCCTGATCCTCTTCGCCATCGTCTTCACCATTACCTATATCAACCTGACCGTCAGCAAAAAGACGGTGCAGTATGTGTAAGGGGGCGGGCGGATGAACGTGCAGAAAAAAAGCAGCCGCCTGGGGCTGGGCCTGATCTACTTCTTCCTGGTGATCTGGGCGCTGATCGTGCTGTTCCCCTTCTACTGGATGATCCTGACCAGCGTGAAGAGCTTCGCGGCCTACAACAGCGAGTACATTCCCCGCTTCTGGACCCCGAACCCCACCCTGGAGAACTATGTCTCCGCCTTCACGACGGTGCCCCTGGGGCGGTATTTCCTCAACACGCTGATCTTCACCGTGGCCACCACCGGGCTGATGATGCTGGTGATCGTGCCGGCGGCCTTCGCCTTTGCCCGGCTGGAGTTCCGGGGCAAGAACGCGGTGTTCGCCTTCTTCCTCAGCCTGATGATGATCCCCACGGAGCTGGTGATCATCACCAATTACGTGACCATCGTGAACTGGAACATGCGGAACACCTACTGGGGTCTGATCCTGCCCTCGGTGACCAGCATCTTCTACATCTACCTGCTGAAGGAAAACTTCGAATCCATTCCGGATGAACTGTACAAGGCCGCGAAGGTGGACGGCACCAGCGATCTGAAATACCTGCTGCGGGTCATGATCCCCATCGCCCAGCCCACCATCGTGACCATCGTGATCCTGAAGGTGATCGAATGCTGGAACAGCTACGTCTGGCCAAGGCTGATCACCTATGACCAAAATTACTTCCTGGTTTCCAACGGCATCCAGCAGATCCGGGAAAGCGGCTTCGGCCGGGAGAACACCCCCGCCATGATGGCCGCGGTGGTGGTGATCAGCGTGCCGCTGATCGCGCTGTTCCTGGTCTTCCGGAAGAAGATCATGGCCGGGGTATCGAGAGGGGGAACCAAGGGATGAGAAAGAAGATCGCGCTGTGCTGCGCGCTGCTCCTGTGCCTGACGGTTCTGGCCTCCTGCCATCATCAGGTGAACCGGGAGAGCTTCTCCGTGCCGGAGAGCTTCGACGATACGAAGGCCACGGAGATCGTGTTCTGGGCGAAGAACGACACCAACCAGACCCAGACGGACATCTACAAGCAGGCCATCGCGGATTTCCAGGCCCTGTATCCGAACATCACGGTGACGATGCGCCTGTATACCGACTACAACCAGATCTACCGGGACGTGCTGACCAACATCTCCACGGACACGACGCCCAACGTCTGCGTCACCTATCCGGACCACATCGCCACCTACCTGACGGGGAACAACGTGGTGGTGCCCCTGGACGACCTGATGGCCGATCCCCTGTACGGGCTGGGGGGCAGCGCGCTGCGGTTTGACGGGCCCACCCGGGAGGAGATCGTGCCGGAATTCCTGGCGGAGGGCGTCATCGGCGGAAAGCAGTACGCCCTGCCCTACATGCGCTCCACGGAGGCCTGCTACATCAATGAGGATTATGTGCGGGCCCTGGGCTATGAGGTGCCGGACATCCTGACCTGGGACTTCATCTGGGAGGTGTCCGAGAAGGCCATGGCGAAGGACGCGGAGGGGAACTTCCTGCTGAACGGCCAGAAGACCCTGATCCCCTTCATCTACAAGAGCACGGACAACATGATGATCTCCATGCTGAAGCAGCTGGGGGCGGGCTATTCCACCGACGCGGGGGAGATCCTGATCTTCAACGACACGACGGAGAGCTTGCTCCGGGAGGTCTATGAGCACGCGAAGACCCGGGCCTTCTCGACCTTCGGCATCAGCAGCTATCCCGGCAATTTCCTGAACGCCGGGCAGTGCCTCTTCGCCATTGATTCCACCGCCGGCGCCACCTGGATGGGATCGGACGCGCCGCTGCTGGACATCCACAAGGAGCAGGTGGTGCCCTTTACCACCGCCGTGCGCCCCATTCCCCAGTTCGATCCGGAGCATCCCCGGATGATCAGCCAGGGGCCAAGCGTCTGCGTCTTCTCCAAGGACGACAGCCAGCAGGTGCTGGCCAGCTGGCTCTTCGTGCAGTATCTGCTGACCAACGGGGTGCAGATCGCCTACAGCGGCACGGAGGGCTACCTGCCCGTGACCCTGAAGGCCCAGGAAAGCCCGGAATACCGGGACTATCTGGCCCGGAAGGGGGAGGACAACCGGGAGCATTACCGGGTCAAGATCGAGGCCAGCGAGCTGCTGCTGAACCATATGGCTGACACCTTCGTGACCCCGGTGTTCAACGGCAGCGCCGACCTGCGCCAGGCGGCGGGCCAGATGATCGAGGAAACCGCCAAGGCGGCCCGGCGGAAGAAGGAAATGAACGACGCCTTCCTGGAAACCCTGTTCAGCGACATGCGGAGCCTGTACCACCTGGATCAGCTGCAGGCCGCCGGAACGGAGGGCGCCGCCGCCGGCGCGGCGCAGGCGGAGATTCCCGTGGAATCGAAGATCCTGCTGGGGGCCCTCGCCGGCATCTGGATTCTGATCGGAATCAGCCGGGGCCTGTCCGCCCGGAAAGCGAAGAAAAAGCATTGATTGCGATTTCCCGATTTCAAGTCCGCTCTTCTCTGAAAAAATGGGTCAATCACTTTTTCTGTGTGAATCCTGACCAAGGACTCACGGTGAACCTAAACAGGTTGGAGATGAGTGGGATGACGAAGAGATATACTTCGTAATCGATGAGATGACATCGGTTTTTCCAAATCTCATTTATCAGCCGGTTTCGTTTTGCGCTGGGATCCTGACATTACCCGAAAAACGATGAGGAGGTACTGATAGATGGCATCAAGCAAAGAATATCTGGATTTTATGCTGGATCAGCTTTCCGGATTGGATGAAATCTCCTACCGGACGATGATGGGAGAATACATCATTTATTATCGTGGCAAGATTGTCGGCGGCATTTACGATGACCGGTTTCTGGTGAAGCCGACAAAATCAGCTGTGGCTATGATGCCGGACGCGGAGACGGAACTTCCCTATGAAGGGGCAAAGGCAATGCTGCTGGTTGACAACGTGGAGAACCGGGATTTCCTGCGAGATCTGCTTGAAGCGATGTATGAGGAGCTTCCAGCTGTGAAAAAGAAGAAGTGAGAAAAGAGAATGCTCAGATTAGAAAAAGTCAACGGAAAAAATGTATGGGAACTCCTGAAACTGAGAGTTTCGGACGACCAGAGAAATTTTGTCGCAAGTAACGATACCAGCATTATCGAGGCTTATACAGCGATTACTGGTAACGGATATGCTTTTCCATTCGGCATTTATGACGAAGATACACCGGTCGGATTTCTTATGATTGGCTTTGATGTCGATGACTACTGGGATGATGCACCTGCGATAGCGAAAGGCAATTATAATCTTTGGCGTCTGATGATTGATAAAGCATATCAGAAAAGAGGATATGGGAAAGAAGCTGTACGGCTGGCCTTAGATTTCATAGAGTCGCTTCCGTGCGGAAAGGCAAAATATTGCTGGCTATCTTACGAGCCGGAGAATGAAGTGGCTCGACAGTTGTACCGGTCATTTGGTTTTGTAGAAACCGGAGAAATGGATGGCGAGGAAGTAATAGCGATACGGAGGCTATAAAACGTGACATTAGAGACGAAACGACTCATTCTTCGCCCGTGGGAAGAAGCGGACGCGGAAGAATGCTATCAATACGCAAAAGATCCACGTGTCGGTCCGATTGCCGGATGGCCGGTGCATACCAGCGTGGAAAACAGCCGTCAGGTCATCAGGGATGTTCTGATGGTGCCGGAGACCTATGCCATTGTCCTGAAGGAAACCGGGCTGCCTGTTGGAAGCATCGGTCTGCACCGCAATGATCTTGCTGAGAAGGAAGACGAGGCAGAGCTTGGCTACTGGCTGGGCGTTCCTTATTGGGGACGCGGCCTTGTACCGGAGGCTTCGAGAGAACTGCTTCGACACGCTTTTGAGGATCTGAAACTTGCGCGGGTCTGGTGCGGCTACTACGACGGTAACGAGAAATCCAAACGGGTACAGGAGAAGCTCGGCTTCAGATACCAATGGGCGACTGAGGATGCGCCTGTTCCACAGATGGGCGAGACCAGGATAGGACACGTCAACCTGCTGACCAGAGTGGAATGGTCAGCGATGATCGTTCCGTATATGCCTTCCCTTGATGACCTGTGGTTTCGTCAGGCAATGATGGCTGATCCGGAGACCATGTCCTACAATCACGCGTGGGGCGGCACGATTCCGTTCCCGGAAGACAACTGGAACGACTGGTACGACTACTGGATCGTGAACCATGAGAATAAGCGCTACTACAGATATCTGAAAAATCCGGCAGATCGTTATGTTGGAGAGATTGCCTATCACTACGATGATGAACGCAGTATTTTTGTTGCGGATGTCATCGTATATGCTCCGTGCCGGGGTGTGGGTTATGGGAGTAGAGGCTTGGATTTGCTGTGTGATGCCGCAAAAAAGAATGGCGTCGCTCTCCTGTACGATGACATTGCCATTGAAAATCCGGCTATTACGCTCTTTCTGAAGCATGGGTTTGTCGAAGAATACAGAACAAATGAAATCATCATGTTGAAGAAAGAACTGTAGAAAGATGAAAGATATGGCGTTTCTGAGGGTGCCGTTATGAGAATCAAACTGATTGAGCTATCAGAAGATAACTTGCAGCAGTGCTTTGATCTGAATGTTGCAAGCGATCAAAAACAATACATTGCTTCAAATGAGGAGTCTTGGAAAACGGCCAAAGACAATGAAAAGGTCGCTCGCCCATTTGCTATATACTGTGACGATATAATTGTTGGATTTACAATGTTCGCCTTTGATGATGACTATGAAGGGGAGCCTTTGAAGCGCAAAGGAACAAGACGATTTTCATATTCATCTTGGTATCCCTTCCTGATCAGATGCCGGACCGCAGTTTTCCGCTTTTTCGAAAGCGACGTTTCTCGCGTTTCTGAATTTATGCCTCATGGTGCTTGTCATGAACCATTTCGGCTACGGCCTGTGCATCCGGAAGGTGCTTACAGCAGCAACTCTTCCTATACAGCATCCAAGCGCGGACCGGAGAGGCCGAAATCCATCTCGCAGTAGCTCCAGGAAAATGTTTCCTGCAACAAACAACGGAAGTATTTACTCGGGAAGCTTTCCAAACCCGGGGAAAAGATATATACTATTCGTGAAAGAGAAACCGGCAGGCTCGCCGCAAAGGAGATGATTCAGATGGACGGGCAGGAAGAAGTGAATTATCTGGAACAGATGATTTCAGGGCAATGGAAGTCTGGATCTGCTTTCGCGGAAGATCCATTCGCGGAGGAGAAAAGCCCCTTCGTCGAGCTGACGGATGATCTGCTTTTCCATATGGTGTTCACGAAGAACGAAAAGGCGCTGAAGGATCTGCTCAGCGTGCTGCTGGGGATTCCCGCGGCGGAAATCAGGACAATTGAGATTCTGAACCCGATGCAGTATAATGACTCCATCCAGACCAAGCCGACGATACTGGATCTGAAGGTTCATCTGAATCAGGAATCCTTTATTCTGGTGGAAATGCAGGTTCGGAATTTCAAGTTCTGGACAAATCGTACGCTGATCTATGCCTGCAGGCAGATTGACGAGCAGACCAAGGGAAAAGACGCATATGAATCACTTCAGCCGGTGGTCCAGATTTCCATCATGAAATATCCGCTTTTCCCGGAACGCAGGAAGTTTTACACGGAATACAGGATTCAGGATGACGCGGGGAAGGTTCTGACGGATAAGATGAGGTTTTATGTGCTGGATCTTTCCTCTGTGGACGCGGCGAACGAGGCCGAAAGGGAACAGGGACTGGTTCAGTGGGCTCAGGCATTCAATGCAGAGGACTGGAACGTGTTTAAGGATATTGACCGGAACGGCATCAGAGAGGCGGCGAATACAATGGCAATGATTATGTCGAATCCAACCGAGCGGCAGCTGCTCTGGGAGCGGAAGATGGCTCTGATGGATTATAACACGGAAATAATCAGCGCGAGGATGACCGGCCTGGAAGAAGGTCGGGAAGAGGGAAAAATCGAAATCGCGAGGAACATGAAAATACGGGGAATGGCTAATGATATCATAGCGCAGCTCACCGGTCTGTCAGAGAAAGAAATAGCCAAGCTGTGAGCTTCCTTATATCGAAAGACGCCGGAGAAATGTGTTCCCCGGCGTCTTTTTCCGCTTTCGCCTCGCTGGTCTGGAGCCTTTTCTGACCGGTGAAGTTGATTGATCTTTGAGGGAGCCTTTGAAGGGAAGAGGAACCTTTTTTTGTGTCGCTGAGATATGTCTCATGGCGCTTCCCGAACCGTTCCGGCTGCGGCTGTGCATCCGGAAGGCGCTTACAGCAGCGGCAGCAGCTCTTCCCGCACGGTGTCCATGCGCGGATCGGCGAGGCCGAAATCCATCTCGCGGTAGCTCCAGGCGCAGCGGGAGATGCCGTATTTCTCAAAGGCGGCGTGAATCATGCGATACCATTTGACGGTGTCCTCCGGTCTGGCCCGGTCGATGACGCCGTATTCCCCGCAGTACAGCTCCGCGCCGTTTTCCTTCGCAGCCCGGACGGCGGGCTCAAATACCCGGTCGAAGAAATCAGCCGGGATCTCCGCCTCCTCGAAGGGCAGGCGGAAGGCCGGATCCATATCCTGCACCCAGGGTGCGCCCTGGTGGGTGAAGCGGAGCGGCTCATAGCAATGGAAATTGTAAACCACCCTGTCATCCGCAGGCTTATCCAGCGCGGGAATGGCGTGGGCGCTGTTGTTATGATAGCTGCCCACCAGAATCAGGTGGTCCGGGACGATGCGGCGGAGCCGGCGGATGCATTCCCCGGCAATCCGGTTCCAGGCTGTGATGAACCGCTCCTCCGTGACTTCATTCAGCAGCTCCAGGGCGACGTGGCGGCTTTCCCCGGCGCAGCGGGAGGCAATCTCCTCCCAGAGACGGTAAAAGCGCTCCTGGTAGGCCGGGCTGTCGAAAAAGCCTTCCTCCCGTTCACCGGCGTCAAAAGAGAAGCCGGCGGTCTTATGCAGATCAATGACCGTGTTCAGCCCGTATGTACGGCACCAGCCGACAGCCCGGTTGATCAGGTCAAAGCCCTCATCCCGCCAGGAACCGTCCTCATTTTCCAGCACATTGTAATCCACGGGAATGCGGACATGGTCCAGCCCCCAGGAGGCAATGCGAGCGATATCCTCCTCCCGGATAAAGTTCGCCAGACGTTCGGGAGAATAGTCGCACTGGCTCAGCCAGCCGCCCAGATCGACGCCGCGGTAAAATCCGTATTCTTTCAGCATGGAGATCATCCTTCCTGTGGTTGAAATGAGGAGTATTTCTGCAGCATCATAACAGAAAATCGGGAAAAACTCAATCCTGATGGACCTCTGGCAGGGTAAGAACATGCTCCGTGCCGGCGGGGTTCTTTCTCCGCGCGTGAGAGATGTGAAATGGCGGTTTATAAGATATGCTTCCGGCGCATACGCTTTCATGCCTCCGATCCGCCGGCCCAGGCTGCCATGGAGCTGCTTGGCTAGGCAATCCGGCAGAGCACGGATTTCTTATGCGATGAAATGAGAAACAGACCGTTTGCCGGCCAAATCATATAAAAACATGGATGGAGTTCAGTCAAACTTCCCATAGGAGAAGGTCACAGAGAGCGTCTGGAAGGATGCGAAGTCCGCGGGATCCACATTATTCTCCTGGGGAACGGTCGTCGTGTCTCCGTCCCAGAAGCGATAGCTGGAAGCGAGGTCAAAGGCTCTGTCCGCAAAATACAGGTCCGTGCTCAGCCTGCGATTGATGACGGCATCTGAATTCTGCCGGACGGTTTCCTTCAGCACGGTTGCGCTTTTTTGAAAGCTGACTTCTTTTCCGTCCACCAGGATTTCATCGATGCGAATGCTCCGGCCTGTCAGATTTGCCGGATCCGCCGGGTCTCCCGAATCCTTCGGATTGGCGACGGATATGCTCAGGAAGGAGATCCCACTGACGGTTTCCCGCTGGGAAAGATTCAGTGTATACTGGCCGGCCTCATTCATCGCGATCTCCAGAACGCCGCTTTCCCGGTATTTTCCCCCTCCGTCCTTGAAGGTCATATAAGCCCGCATCGGATGCGAAAATCTTTCCGGCTGGGGCGGTGTGTCATTCCCGATGCTGCCGTCTTTCTGTCCTGCGAGACGGGAAGGATCCGCGGTGATCAGCGGTTCAGCCGTCCGGATCAGGCGATCCTCCGTCAGCCCCAGCTCCTCCCAGCTTCCGCTTTTTCCGCTCAGCGGGTCGTACCACAGGGTGACGGGGGAAGCCTCGCCCTCCCGAAAGGGTTCCAGATCGATCTGAACCGGTACGCTGCCGTCGTTCAAATCATAATCCAGGGTAAACTCCGCGGAATCCCCGTTTTGAAGGGCTCTTCGGGAGATCATGACGCCACCGGAATGCATTTCCCGATTCAGCAATTCATGCGCCTGAGAAACGTTCAGCCAGAACAGGTCGCTGTAGGAATTGGCCCGGGAGCTGTCGTTCCGGTACAGGATCGTGACATGAATCCGTTTTTCATCCGCGCGGATGCCCTGAATCACAGCGGTCGCGTCCCCGATCCGCAGACCGTTTTCCGGGTTTTCCCCGTAGCCCTCTGTTTTGCGCGGACTGAAATCATCGGAGGAATTATTTCCGCCGGAGGAAAAATCGTCCCCGAAACCGCCTTCCTGCTTTTTAGTGTTTGTCGATCCGCCCGAATCCTCCACCGACGCCGCGGAAGCGATGGAGACAAGCTGGCAGAGCAGCAGAAAAGCGGCAAGAAAGATGGCAATCGTTTTCTTCATCATGGGCCCGGCCTCCTGTTCATCGAAATCCTCCTTTTTTTCGCGTCCCGTCCCGGGATTTGGAATGTCTGCCGCCGGGGAGGGCGGCGTCTTCTGTTTTCCTCTTCGTTCTTTTTGACGTAATTCGCCTTGTATGGTTCCATTCTACTCAATCGGAAGCGGATTTCATAGGATGGTTTTAGGACAGGTCGCGGTGTTTTGGTGTGTTTTGCTGGCCTGAACCGGTCCGGAGGGGCGGAAGGGAGAAACCGGAAAGCCAAGAAAAAGTGATTGAAAAAAGATATCCGGTGGTGTAAGATAAGGCTGTCCGCCGGAAGGGCGGGAAGAACGGAAAGGAGATTCACGAAAATGAAGAAGAGCCTGATCTGGGTGCTGGCTGCGCTGATGGCGCTGGTGCTGTGCGTGAGCGTCGCTTCCGCGGAGGACGTGAAGGTGATGACCCATGAGGAGTATATCGCGGCGGAGAACGACACTGAAGTCGTGATCGAGAGCTATGTGCAGGATCATCAGTCCTGGTGGGACGACAAGGTGACCGTGTATCTGCAGGACGAGGACGGCGCGTATTTCGCCTATGAACTGAAGTGCTCCGAAGAGGATGCCGCGAAGCTGGTTCCCGGCCAGAAGATCCGGGTGAGGGGCTTCAAGGGCGAGTGGGCCGGCGAAGTGGAAATCATGGACGGCGTGTTTGAGTTCGTGGAAGCCGAGCCCTGGATCGCCGAGGCGGAAGACATCACCGCCCTGCTGGCCTCCGAGGATCTGCCCAACCACATGAACGAGTTCGTGGCCGTGAAGGGCGCGAAGATCGTGGCGCAGGAAAACGGCGAAGCCTTCAGCTACAAGAACGCCGAGGAGAAGAACGACGACCTGTATTTCGCGGTGGAAGTGGACGGCGCGACCTACAACTTCTGCGTGGAGAAGTATCTGCGGGACGAAAATTCCGACGTCTACAAGGCCGTGGAGGGCCTGAAGGTCGGCGACGTGGTGGACATCGAGGGCTTCCTGTACTGGTACGAGGGCGCCAACCTGCAGGCCACCAGCGTGACCGTGAAGTAATTTCAGCGGGTTTGTCCGGCGGGAGCTTCGGCTCCCGCTTTTTGTTTGTGTTTTCCCGAAAAACAGGTATAATGAGGGGAACGATCGAAGGAACGGCGGAGAGAGCATGAAGGGAAAGCTGATTGTGATCGAGGGGACCAACGCCTCCGGGAAGAGCGCGCTGGGCATCCGGATGGCGAAGGAATGGAACGGAGAGATCGTCTCCGCGGATTCCCGCCAGGTCTATGCCCGGATGGATCTGGGATCGGGCAAGGTCACGGAAGAGGAAAGGAACGGGGTGCCCCATCACCTGCTGGACGTCCGGCAGCCCGGGGAATTCTTTTCCATGGCGGATTTTCAGGCCCTGGCCTACGGTGCCATCGAGGACATCCTGGCCCGGGGAAAGCAGCCCTTTCTGGTGGGCGGCACCGGGCTGTACGTCGACAGCGTGACGGAGGGCTATGTGCTCAGCGACAAGAAGCCCGACGCTGCCCTGCGGGCGCGGCTGGAAACCCTTTCCACCCCGGAGCTCTACGCCCGGCTGAAGGCGGTTCAGCCGGACACGGAGGTGGATCCGAAGAACCGGCACCGGGTCATGCGCCTGCTGGAGAAGATCGCCGCGGGGGACGGGGGGCCCGCGCCCCGGCAGCCCCGGTACGAGGTGCTGAAATTCGGCGTCACCTGGCCCCGGGAGGAGCTGAAGCGGCGGATTGACGAGCGGCTGGAGCGCCGGCTGCGGCAGGGGATGACGGAGGAGGTCCGGGCCCTGCTGGACGAGGGCGTTCCGGAGGAATTCCTGGTCAAGCTGGGGCTGGAATACAAATATCTGACCTGGTACCTGACGGGGAAAATGAGCTATGAACAGATGACGGAGGAGCTGGCCCGGGCCATCAAGCGCTTCGCCAAGCGGCAGATGACCTGGTTCCGGAAGGATCCGGACATTATCTGGCTGGACATGGCCGGGGATCCCCTGGCCCAGGCGCGGCCGTATGTGGAGGCCTTCCTGGCGGGGAAGGCGGAGGAAACGGAAGGAAGCGGGGAAGGAAAGCCATGATCAGGGAAGTCAGGATTCAGTCCATCGGCGATCTGATGCCGCTGCTGACGGAGCAGGAATACCGGAAGGATCTGGACCGGAACCGCAGCTCCTATCTGTACCGGGGCATGCCGAACGTGGATTTCAAGATGGTGACCAGCCTGCGCCGGAACTGCAAGCAGCTGCAGACGACCCTGGAGCCCGCCATCCTGCAGAATTTCGCCAAGTATGCCGTGCGGGAGGATCCCTATGTGAGCCGGAACATCTGGCAGTGCATGGTGACCGGGCAGCACAATGGCCTGCCCACCCGGCTGCTGGACTGGAGCCAGAGCCCGCTGGTGGGGCTGCATTTCGCCGTGACGGAGAAGAACCTGGAGGAGATGGAGGACCATGACTGCATGGTCTGGCGGATCGACATGCAGGAGCTGTACAGCCTGCTGCCGGACCGGTACCGCAACGCGGTGAACCGGACCCAGAGCACGATCTTCAACATCCGGATGCTGGCGGGGGTGACGGAATCCCTCGAGCAGTACGACCGGGACATGAAGGACCAGGCCATGGTCATCATCGAGCCCCCCAGCACCAACGACCGGATCATCAACCAGTATTCCTTCTTCTCCATCATTCCCACGGGAATGACGGACATCGAGGGCTTCCTGGACCGGCGGACGGAGCACACCGTGAAATACATCATCGACCGGCATCTGCGGTGGCGGGTGCGGGACATGCTGGACCAGCTGAACATGAGCGAGCGGATTATCTATCCCGGACTGGATGGGTTGAGCAAATGGATTGCAAGGCATTATTACGTCAAATGAAGCGGGGGCTGCTGCCGGCCCTGCTGGGGCTGCTGCTCTCCGGGGCCCTGTCCGCCCGGGCGGACGTGATCATCAGCGAGGTCATGGCCAGCAACGGGTATTTCGAGGACGGGCACGCCTGGGACTGGGTGGAGCTGTACAACGACGGAAAATCCGCGGCGGATCTGTCCGGATGGTATCTGAGCGACAGCGGGAAGAATCCGCTGAAGTGGTCCTTCCCCCGGGGGACGAAGCTGAAGGCCGGAAAGTATCTGACCATCTGGTGCACGGGGGAGGAAAACGCGGACCCCGGCAAGGGGGACGAATTCTACGCGGACTTCGCCATCTCCTCAAAGGGGGAGACGCTGATCCTCTCCGACGCGGCGGCCCGGGAGGTGCAGCGGCTGAAGCTGCCCGCCCAGTACGGCTGCGTCAGCTACGGACGGCCCGCGGGGGGCGGGGAATACGGATTCCTGGAAACCCCGACCCGTGGCGCGAAGAACGGCGCCCGGGCCTTCGAGACCCGGACGGGGACGCCCCGGCTGATCACCGCGGGCGGGTTCTATGGGGGCAGCGTCACCGTGGAGGCGGAGGGCCCGGCGGGGGCGGAGCTGCGGTACACGACGGACGGGAGCACCCCCACGGGGAAGAGCAAGCGCTTTCCGGCGGAGGGGCTGACCCTGCGGAAAACCACGGCCCTTCGCCTGCGGGCCTTTCAGGAGGACGCGGTTTCCTCGGAAACCGTCAGCGCCACCTATTTCGTGGACGATGATCCGAAGACGCCCATCGTGTCCCTGATCACGGATGAGAAGTACCTGTTCTCCTCCAAGACCGGCATTCTCACCAAGGGGAAGGGCTCCACGCCCAATTATGCCCGGGGATGGGAGTATCCCCTGAACGTGGAGTATTTCACCGCGGAAGGGGAGCCGCAGATCAACCAGATGGGCACCTTCACGGCCAGCGGGCACAGCGCCCGGGTGAACGCCCAGAAGAGCATCGCCCTGTACGCCCGGAAGGCCTGGGGGAAGGACCGCTTCGAGTTCAACCCCTTCCCGACCCGGGACTACGACGGCTACAAGAGCCTGCTGCTGCGGGCGGCCAACTCGGACGCCTACGCGACCCGCCTGCGGGACATCGTCGCCAGCTCCCTGGCGGAGGGGCAGGGGATCCTCTATCAGGATCACCAGGTGATCCAGGTGTACATCAACGGGGCCTATTACGGGCACTACAACCTGCGGGAGAAGATCAACAAATACTTCATCGCCCAGTACGAGGGCGTGACGGAAGAAAAGGACATCGATGCCATCGACCTGCTGGCCCGGACCGGCACGGATCAATTTCTGCAGAACGGGGACAACGCGGACTGGCTGGCCCTGTGCGATTTCTGCCGGGAGAAGGATCTGACGGATCCGGAGAATCTGCGGCAGGTGGAGGAGCAGCTGGACATCGATTCCCTCTTCACCCATGCCGCCTTCGAGATCATCCTGGGCAACGTGGACTTCACCAATGTGCGCGTGTACCGGGTGCCGGGCGGAAAATGGCGGATGCTGCTCTTTGACGTGGAGGCCTGCTGGCGCGGGCTGGACCGGACGCCCCTGGAATACTACATCAAGCCGGTGAACGCGAAGATTCAGGGCTTCCGCCATGAGCCGCTGAACGCGCTGCTGCGGGTGCCGGAATACCGGGACCGGTTCCTGCGCCGGGTGGCGGAGCTGCTGGAAACCGTGTTCCGCTGGGATCGGGTGGAGGCCCGCTTCGATGAGGTGATCGCGCAGCTGGAGCCCATCCTGCCCCGGCATATTGCCCGGTGGAAGAACATGAAGATGGACAACTGGCGGAAGAATATCCGGGCGACGAAATACTATGCCCGGGTGCGGCCGAAAAAGATTCCGGAGCTGCTGAAAAAGGCCATGAAGCTGACGGACGCGGAGGCCGAAGAATACTTCGGCCATGCGCTGGAGGTGCTGGAGGAAACCAACGCGGCGGAGCCGAAGGCCGGGAAGGACTGACGCATGAAGGAACTGAAGTACAGGTGCCTGGTGCTGGACCATGACGACACGGTGGTGAATTCCACCGCCACGGTGCATTATCCCTGCTTCGTGGAATACATGGAAAAGTATCAGCCCCGGGTGCATCTGACCCTGGAGGAGTATTTCCGGTACAATTTTGATCCGGGCGTGATTCCGATGTTCACGGAGATCTGCGGGCTGAGCCTGGAAGAACTGGAGCACGAGGAGGCCTACTGGAAGGAATACGTGAAGGTCCATACGCCCCGGGCGTATGCCGGCATCCGGGAGATCCTGGAGGAGGAGCGGGCCCGGGGCGGGCGCATCACGGTGGTCAGCCATTCCTTTTCGGAGTATATCCTGCGGGATTACCGGGAGAACGGCCTGCCGGAGCCGGATGCGGTGTTCGGCTGGGAGTATCCCGCCGAGCAGCGCAAGCCCAGCCCCTGGCCCCTGCATCAGATCATGGAAAAATGGGAGCTGAAGCCGGAGGAAATGCTGGTGATCGACGACCTGAAGCCCGGCTTCGACATGGCCGCGGCGGCCGGCGTGCCCTTCGCGGCGGCCGGGTGGGCGAACGACATCCCGGAGATTGAATCCTTTATGCGCGGAAACTGCGACCGGTATTTCAAAACCGTGGCGGAGCTCCGGGCCTTCCTGTTCGAATAAAAGACGTCCCGTTCCGGAATTCCGGAACGGGACGCTTTTCCATGCGCGGGAAGGAGAGCCCTTCGCCGCTTCCTATCCGATTTCAAAGAAGCAGACATCGTTCACGCCCAGCTCGGCCTCGAGGGTCAGGACGCCGTCCTCCCAGGCGAACTTTTCTTTTTTTCGGGCGCCCGCCCGGGGGTTCATCGGACGATTATTCCCGGGTGAAGGTGATGCACTTTCCGGGAACGACGGTGTTGTAGGGCTGATCGCTGTACAGATGGCAGCGGAGCATCAGCGTCAGGGTGTTGCGGGCGTTGCGCTCCAGATGCGCCCGGGTAATGACGCCCTCGGAAAGGGCCTCGAGAATCCGGTCGAAATCCGCCTTCTCGCCGGGCTCCACCAGGTCGTTCTGCGCCAGGACGCACAGGGCCGCGTCGGACTTGCCGTACTTGAGGGTCGCGCCGACGGACAGCATGGCACTCAGGTCGCTGGTGGTGAGCCAGTCCGTCATCACCATGCCCCGGAAGCCCCATTCATCCCGCAGCAGCCGGGTGACGGAATCCCCGTTGTTGGCGGAGTGAATGCCGTTCACCAGGTTGTAGGAGGTCATCAGGGACATGGGCTGGGCTTCCTCCACCACGATCTGGAAGTTCCGGGCGTAGATTTCCCGGATGGCCCGCTCGGAGATATGGGAATTGGTGAACATCCGGTTGTCCTCCTGGTTGTTGGCCAGGAAATGCTTCACCGTCGTGCCGTAGCCGGGATGGGACTGCACGCCCTGCGTGTCCGCCGCGGCGCATTTGCCCGCCAGCAGGGGATCCTCGGAATAGTATTCAAAGTTCCGGCCGCACAGGGGGTTCCGGTGGATATTCATGCCCGGGGCCAGCCACAGGGTCGCGCCGAATTCCTCCATCTCGGAGCCCACCAGGTCGCCCATGGAGGCGATCAGATCCAGATCCCAGGAGGCGGCCAGCGTCAGGGCGATGGGAATGGCGGTCAGGTACTGATAATGATGGATGCCCTCGGTGTTCCGGTCCCCGCCGTAGGTCATGCCGCCCAGGCCGACGGCGGTACCGTCGGGCTTTTCGATGTATTCCGGCGTCAGCCGCAGGCCGGCCGGGCCGTCGCACAGCTCCATCTGCTTCAGGCCGTATTTCGCCGCCAGCTTGTCGGTGGTCTCTCCGGCCGCGCCGGGCAGCGTTTTGGCCGCCGCGCCGAGCACGCTGTTGAAGCCCACGTTGTCCACGGAGTTGCCCACCATCAGATAGGCCAGCTCCCCGTCCGTCAGCTGGGCGATGAAATCCTCCAGGGAGGCCTTGCCGGCCGCGACGTCGTCAAAGGGAATCACGGCGCCTGCCTTCTTCGGCAGCTCCGCCGGAAGATCGGCGTACTTCGCCTCGGAGGCCACGATCAGCGCGGGATCCAGCGCCAGCTTCGGCGCCGCTGCGATCTCGGCCGCTTCCTGCGGGGTAGCCGGAGCGGCCGCCGGCGCTTCGATTTCCTGCACGGGGCCGTCCGGATCCCGGAAGAGGGATTTCACCCGCTGCGTCACCGCGCTTTCCGCCAGATGCAGCACCGCGGCGATCCGGGTGTTCCGGGAGCTGCTGCCGACCCGGAAGAGATAATCCCCCTTCTCCAGCATCCAGGCGGAGCAGGCCGGGCAGAAGCTGGCCAGGGAGGCCGCCTGGATCCGAAGGGTCAGGGTTTCCGCTTCCCCGGGCTGCAGCAGGCGGGTTTTCGCGAAGGCGCGCAGCTCCTGCCGGGGCACGGGCAGATCCTTTCCGGGAGCGGAGACGTAGACCTGAACCACTTCCCGGCCGGCATACTCCTCTCCGGTGTTCTGCACGCGGACGCGGAGCAGGATCTCCGCGCCGTCCAGGGCGGCGGATTCCGTCTCCAGGCCGAAGGACGTATAGCTGCGGCCGAAGCCGAATTCATAGGCGGGCTTCACGCCGAAGGTGTCAAAATAGCGGTATCCGACATAGATGCCCTCGGTATAGGGCTCGTCGCTGAGATCCCCGTCGTTGTGGCTGAAGGTCGGGGAGGAGGGATAGTCGCTGTAGTTCTCCGCCCAGGTGTCGGTCAGCTTTCCGGAGGGCTGGGCCTTTCCCGACAGCAGATCCGCCGCGGCGAGGCCGGTGATGTTGCCCATCTGGCCGATCAGCACGACGGCGCTGATGCCGGGAATCCGCCGCAGGGGCTTCGTATCGATGACGCCGCCCACGTTCAGCAGCACGATCACGTGGGCATAATGCGCGCCGAGGAAGGTCAGATTCCGGACTTCCGCCTCGGAAAGCGCATAGTCCCCAGGCTCATCGGCCCGGTCCTTGCCCTCGCCGCTGTTCCGCGACAGCACGAAAACGGCCGTCTCCGCGGCGGAGGTCTTCACGTCCTCCTCCGTGATGTCCGCCAGCGCCTTGGGCGTCAGCGGATTCAGGGTCATCATCATCCGGGCCGCTTCCGGCGGCTGCCCGGCCGCGACGGCGGCATCGATGGCGGCCTTCTCATAGGCCTCCTGTTCCTCCCGGGCGGCGCGGTCCTGCCGGTCCAGCCACGGGCCGGTGGTCACGGCGAAGCCCTCCCGGCGGAGGCCTTCCTCCACGTTGACGGTTTCCCGGACATACACGTCGCCGGAGCCGGTTCCGCCCTTCACGGTGGCCCGGGCGCCATTTCCGTAGAGGGCAATGTTTCCCTTTTCCTTCAGGGGAAGCGTGCCGTCGTTTTCCAGCAGCACCATGCAGTCGCCCGCGATGGCGCGAACCCGCGCCTGGTTCGCGGTTTCCCGCGGCGTGATTTCAGGGGAAGTGGGAGCGAGGAATCTGGTCATCGGACATTTCTCCTTTGCGATCAGTATTTGGTTTTACGGGTCGGTTCCGCCGGGGCGGGAAGGCGCCCGCGGCCTCCGGTTCGGGATGAATTCATCATATCAGATTCGGGCCGGGAGTTCAAACACTTATTTGCAGATCAGGTGCACCGCGTCCAGCCAGCCGCGGTACTGCCGGTCCCGTTCGGCGGCGTCCATCCGGGGAAGGAATTCCTTCCTTCCGGCCCGGTCGAACACGGATTCGTCGAAGAGCCCGGCGGCCAGCCCCGCGGCGTACGCGGCGCCGATGCCGGACAGCTCCTCCGCCTCCGGAATCCGGACGGGGATGTTCAGCAGATCGCTCTGGAACTGCATCAGATAGCCGTTCCGGGTGGGACCGCCGTCCACCCGCAGCTCGGAGACCTCCGCGCCGGAGCCGGCGGCCATGGCCTTCACGATATCCGTGATCTGGAAGGCGATGCAGTTCAGCGCCGCCCGGACGATCTCATTCCGGCCGGTGGTCCGGGTCATGCCGCAGAGAATGGCCCGGGCGCCGCTGTTCCAGTACGGGGCGCCCAGCCCGGAGAAAGCCGGCACCAGATAGGCGGTATCCTCCGGATGGGCCGCCCGGGCCAGGGCCTCCGTCTCCCCGGGGCTGCTGATCAGATGCACGTCATCCTTCAGCCAGGTGATGACGGCGCCGGTATAATTGATATTCCCCTCCAGCACATAATTCACCCGGCCGCCGATCTTCCAGGCCAGGGAGGTGACCACCCCCGTGTCGGAGAAGAGGGGCTTCTCCCCGATGTTCATCATGACGGAGGAGCCGGTGCCGTAGGTGGCCTTGATCATGCCCGGCTTCCGGCAGCCCTGGCCGAAGAGGGCGCCGTGGCTGTCGCCCAGCACGCCCCGGATGGGAATGGGCTTTTCCAGCCAGCCGTCCAGATCCGTCTCCCCGAAGTCCCCGTCCGAATCCGTCACGGCGGGGAGGCAGGAGGGATCGATGCCGAAGATATCCAGCAGTTCCGGATCCCATTTCAGGTCCGTGATGCTGAACAGTTGGGTCCGGGAAGCGTTGGAATAATCCGTCCGATGCTCCCGGCCCCCCGTCAGGCAGTACACCAGCCAGCTGTCGATGGTGCCGACGCAGATCTCGCCCCGGGCCGCGGCCTCCCGCACGCCGTCCACATGGCGGAAGATCCAGGCCAGCTTGGCGGCGGGAAAATAGGGGGAGAGGGGAAGGCCGGTTTTCTGCCGCACCGTGTCCCCCAGCCCGCGGGCCTCCAGCTCCGCGCAGATTTCCGCGCCCCGGGCGCACTGCCACACGATGGCGTTGTAAACCGGCCTGCCCGTCCGCCGGTTCCAGCAGACGGAGGTTTCCCGCTGGTTGCTGATGCCCAGGACGGCCAGGCTCTCCTTCGGCACGCCGGCCTTTTCCGTCACCATCCGGATCACCTGCAGGGTGTTCCGCCGGATCTCCTCCGGATCATGCTCCACCCAGCCTTTTTCGTTGACGATCTGCCGGTGGGGCAGATCCGCCCGGGCCCGGATGCCGCCCGCGGCGTCAAAAATCAGGGCCTTGGTTCCCTGGGTGCTCTGGTCCACGCTCAGAACGTACTTCTCCATATGCTGCCTCCCTGGTTGTGATGGGCCGGCCCTGCCGGCAGAAAAACGCGCCGCCGGGAAGAACCTCCTTCCCGGCGGCAGGTGCGGAATCAGGCCTTCAGGGCTTCCCGAACCGTCTTCGCGATGCCTTCCCCGGTCAGCCCGTAATAGGCGAACACCTCCGCGGAGGTGCCGGTGATGACCGGCGCGTCCGGCAGGGCGAGATTGATCACCCGCTTCGGATCGCAGGCGCTGATGACCTGGGCGACCATGCTGCCCAGCCCGCCGAAGGGCGCGTGCTCCTCCACGGTGACGATCAGCTTCTTTCCCTTCGCCGCGGCCAGCAGGCCCTCCCGGTCCAGGGGCTTGACGCAGTACATGTCCAGCGCACCGGTGGAGATGCCCTCCCGGTTCAGCTGATCCGCCGCGTCCTTCATGGGCCGGACCATCTCGCCGCAGGCCACCAGCAGCACGTCCGTGCCCTGGGCCAGCACCGTGGCCCGGTCCATCTCAAAGGGAACGTTCCCCTCCTCATAGGTGTCCTCCACCGGGTTCCGGCCCAGGCGGATGTAAGCCGTCTGCTGATCCTGCAGCAGGGCTTCGAAGAGCTTCCGGGTCTGATGCCGGTCGCTGGGCAGATAGACCCGCATGCCGGGAATCGCGCTCATGGCGGCGATATCCTGGGCGGAATGATGGGTCATGCCCAGGGCGCCGTAGCTGACGCCGCCGGAGATGCCCACCAGCTTGACATTGGTATTGGAATAGGCGCAGTCCACCTTGCACTGCTCATAGCTGCGGGTGGAGATGAAGGAGGCCGGGGAGACCGCGAAGGCCTTCTTGCCGCAGGAGGCCAGGCCGGCGGCCACGCTGACCAGGTTCTGCTCGGCGATGCCGATTTCCACGAACTGGTCGGGATAGCTGTCCGCGAAGGAGGTTAGGGAGGCGCTGCCCCGGCTGTCGCTGCAGAGCACCACCACATCCCGGTCCTTCGAGGCGGCTTCCTTCAGCACCTCGCACATCACGGCGCGGTTGGCAATCTTATTCATGCAGGAGCGCCTCCTTTCGGGCGGCCAGATCGGCCTTGATCTGTTCGTATTCCTCCGCGCTGGGCAGATGATGATGCCAGGACGCCCGGTTCTCCATCAGGGGCGATCCCTTGCCCTTCACGGTGTTGGCAATGAGAATGGTGGGCTTTCCCTTCGTCCGCTCCGCTTCATCCAGGGCGGCGTTCAGCTGATCCACATCGTTGCCGTCCGCCACGTCGATCACGTGCCAATCGAAGGCGGCGAACCGGGCGTGCAGGTCGTGATGCCCCATGACATCCTCTGTGTTTCCGGAAATCTGCAGATGGTTCCGGTCCACGATGGCGCACAGGTTGTCCAGCCGATAGTGCCCGCCGGCCATCAGGGCCTCCCAGATGGAGCCCTCCGCCAGCTCGCCGTCGCCCATCAGGGTGTAAACCCGGTACGGCCGGTGATCCATCCGGCCGGCCAGGGCCATGCCCACGCACACGGAGAGCCCGTGGCCCAGGGAACCGGAATTCATTTCGATGCCGGGAATCGTGTTGTGGGGATGCCCGATGTATTCGCTGCCGAAGCGGGAGAACTGCGCCTTAACCTCCCGGATATCCAGGAATCCCCGGTCCGCCAGCACGGCATAGAGGGTTTCCACGCAGTGCCCCTTCGAGAGCACGAAGCGGTCCCGGTCCGGATCCTTCGGGTTCCGGGGATCCACCTTCATCCGGCTGTACAGCGTCAGCATGATTTCCATGCTGCTCATGTCGCCGCCGATGTGCCCGCCCCCGCCGCTGACGATGATGTCCAGCACATCCTGCCGGAGATCATATGCCTTGATGGCCAAACTGTTCATGTTCATCTTCCTTTCGCTCCGCCCCCGGAACCGGGAGGGGATCAGACCTCATCAAAAACAACGTCTTCCCCGTGGAGATAGGCCTGAACCTTCTCCTCGATGGGATCGTAGAGATCCGGCTTCACGCCGATGTACTTGCAGGCCTCGTAGACCACCGGCACCACATCCCCGTGGATGGCGGCCACGTGGTGAATGTAGGGGCCCTCCACCACCTTCGCCTCCAGCCGCTTCAGGTTGTTCACCTCCACCCAGACATAGGTGCCCCGGGTCCAGGGGCCGTCGATGCCCCGGGCGTGGCCCAGCAGGATGGAATACTCGCCCTCATCCCCGTCAAAGCGCACCAGGCTCATGGGGCCGTGCTTCGCTTCCGCGGAGACGGCGCCGTTCTGCGGGAAGGCCACGGGCACGCAGATGGTGGGCTTCTCCTTCGCCACGGAGATGGGCCAGGGACCGCAGTGCTGCAGCAGCTCGCCGTTGTCGTTGTCCGGGTGGCGCACGGTCCAGTCGGAGAACATGACCCGGCGCTCGTTCATGGAGGCGGCCTCGGCGATCAGCTGGGACACGGCGCCGTGAATATCCGTCTCGCAGACCACCGGAATGCCCTCCTCGTTCAGCAGGGCGTTGGCGGCGCAGGGCATGATGTGGATCTCGTCCTGCAGGGCGTTCCAGCACTGGATCGCGATGGCGTTGCAGCCGTACTTCTCCGCCAGGGCCTTCATGGCCACCTTCAGCTCCGCCACATTGCGGAGGAAGTTCTCCTCGATGCTGCAGGTCATGTTCTCATGGCAGTAGGCGACGACTTTGTCCACCTCCGTCTTCTCTTCCCGCCATTTCTTCATTTCCGCGTACAGCTCGGGCAGCGGGATCGGGGCCAGCTGGATGTTGAACTTCTCCAGCAGCTCGCCCTCGTTGCACATGGTGGACCAGAAGTCGAAGGGCCGGGGGCCGATCTGCAGGATCCGGGTGTGCCGGAAGGTGCGAACCACGTTGCACACGGCCAGGAAATCCCGGATGCCCCGCTCAAAGATCGGATCCTCCAGGTTGCAGTTGTTCATATAGGTAAAGGGCACCCGGAACCGGCGCAGCACCTTGCCCGTGGCAAACAGGCCGCACTGGCTGTCCCGCAGGCGCATGCCCTTCTCATCCGGACGCTCGTCCCGGGGGCCCCAGAGCAGCACCGGCACATTCAGGGCCTTGGCCAGCCGGGCGCATTCGTATTCCGTGCCGAAATTCGCGTGGGGGAGGAAGAGGCCGTCCACCTTTTCCCGCTGGAATTTCGCGATAATCTTCTCCAGCCCCTCGTCGTCGTACAGCAGGCCCTCTTCGTTGATGTCGTCGATGTCCACGAAATCAATGTTCAGCTCCCGCAGGCGATTCGCGGTCAGCTTCCGGTATTCCACCGCGGCGGGGGCGCTGAAGATGGCCCGGCGGGTGGGGGCAAAGCCCAGTCTGATCCTGGCAGTCATGTTCATTCCTTTCCGTGGAGCGAGTCCACACGTTCAATTGATTCCGTTCCGGAAAACCCGGAACCCCGATGGAAACAGCATATCAAAAGACGGACTAAATTCATAGAAATAATTGAGTTAATCTTGACTAAATTAACTGAATCCCGTAGAATGCGGGGCAGGGGGGTGAAAGGCATGGGAAGCATTACGGCGAAGGAGCTGGCGGCGATACTGCATCTTTCCGAATCCGCGGTTTCCCTGGCGCTCAACGATCGGCCGGGGGTCAGCCGGGAGACCCGGAAGCGGGTGCTGGATGCCGCCCGGGAAAACGGATATGATTTCTCCCGCAAGGCGCTGGGGCGGGATCAGAAAAAGGGAACGATCTGCTTCGCGGTGTACCGGAAAAGCGGGGCCGTGGTGGGGGATACGCCCTTCTTCTCCGATCTGACGGACGGGATTTCCATCCGCTGCCGCCGGGACGGCTATGAATGCGTGATCAGCTATCTGTACGAGGATGAGGATCTGCAGGGGCAGATCTATGACATGCGGGTGGCGCGGTATGCCGGGGTGATCGTGCTGGCCACGGAGATGGAGGAGCAGACCCTTTCCCTGTTCGACGTGGTGGAGAGCCCCCTGGTGTTCCTGGACGCCTATTTTGAGCGCCCGGAATACAATTTCATTCTGATCAACAACATCCAGGGCGCGTACCAGGCGACGAAATACCTGATCCGGAAGTGCCGGACCCAGCCGGGGTATCTGCGCTCCTCCTACCGGATCAGCAATTTTGACGCCCGGGCGGACGGATTCTACAAGGCGATCCGGGAGGCGGGGATGTCCACCTCCCAGTCCCTGGTGCACCGGCTGGCGCCGTCCCAGGAGGGGGCGTACGCGGACATGAAGGAGCTGCTGCGGACGGAAAAGCCCGCGAAATGCTATTTCGCGGACAATGACCTGATCGCCATCGGATCGATTCAGGCCCTGAAGGAGGCGGGATACCGGATTCCGGAGGATGTGTCCATCGTGGGCTTTGACGACATCTCCTCGGCGCAGTATGTCAGCCCGCCCCTGACCACGGTGGAGGTGCCGAAGGCCTACCTGGGGGAGGCTGCGGTGGGCCGGGTGATTCAGATGATCGAGGGCCACAGCCTGCAGCCGCTGAAGGTGGAGGTCTTCACCCGCCTGGTCCGCCGGAAGAGCGTGGCCTGCGCGCAGACGTAAAGGGCAGCACAAAAGGGCACGAACGGAGAACGTTCGTGCCCTTTTGGCGTGTGCCGGGCATGGCACAATTCTAGCGGGTGAAAGTCCCGCCACGGGTATTTACCGCCAAGTGTAGCGAACCGCAAGCTGCTGTCAGCAATGACAG
>ONCV01000034.1 GCA_900316415.1 uncultured Eubacteriales bacterium | reverse complement strand
CCTGTCATTGCTGACAGCAGCTTGCGGTTCGCTACACTTGGCGGTAAATACCCGTGGCGGGACTTTCACCCGCTAGAATTGTGCCATGCCCGGCACACGTATAAAAATCTGCGGCGTGACGCAAGCCACGCCGCAGATTTTTTTATGCGCTTTTCATGCCGGGGTTCAACCTCCCGGCGCATCTTCTTTCCTCTCCCCGGTCGGACTGCTCCGGCCGGGGCGGAGGGTTCCGTCGTCCCCCGTCTCAGTCCCCGGCGGGATGGGCGTATTTCATAATCGTCTCCGGAATTTCCGGAATCGGCCACTGCAGCGTGCGCCGGTCCAGGATGCCGAACAGCTCCCCGTCGCCGCTGAAGGCGGCGTTGTCCCACCAGAGGCAGGGGATCCCCCGGGCGGAGGCCTGGGCCAGATAGAAGGCGGTCCAGTTCACCCGATCCTGGGCGTTGTTCTTCTGCCGGGCGCCGTACTCGCCGATCACCACCGGGATCCCCCGGGAAACAAACCGCGTATACAGGCTGTTCATAAAGGTTCCGATCTCCGATTTCGCCCCGCTGTCCTCCAGGCTGAAGGAGGCCGTCCCGGGCATCTTCAGCGCGAAGGAATAAGGCGTATAGGCATGGGCGGAAACGATGATCCGTCCCTCCGCGCTGTCCTCCGGCAGCCGGAAGGCCCCGTCGCAGGCGTAGTGGGGGCTGGCGTCATAGGCCGGCACCATCAGGTAGCGGGAACCGTTCAGGCCTCCCGAGGCCCGGACCGTATCCACAAAAACCTGGTTCAGCCGGCAGATGCAGTCCATGGCCTCCAGGCACACCGGATCCTTCGCGTTCCACTGCCATTCCCGCGCCGGATCTTTGGACAGCCGGGGTTCGTTCACCGCCTCGAAGATCAGCCGCTCGTCATATTCCCGGAAGCGCTCCGCCAGCTGGCTCCAGATGGACCGCATATACCGGGAGGCGTTTTCAAAATGCGCTTCGTCCGGATAGTAGTAATCCGGGTCGCAGTCGTGATGAATGTTCACGATCACCCGCATGCCGCGCCTGTAGGCCCAGTCCACAACGGTCTGCACCCGATCCAGCCAGGCTCCGTCGATGGTCCAGTCCGTCACGGTACCCTCCGTTTTCACCGGCGTCACATGGTTATGCCAGCTCACGGGGATGCGGACGGACTGGAAGCCGGCCTCCTGCAGGGCCCCGAGCATCCCGTCGGTGGTTTTCACCCCGCCGATCCAGGCCCCCTCGTAGTCCATGGGATCCTGCAGCCACCAGCAGTCGTAGGCGTCAAAGGTGTTCCCCAGGTTCCATCCGGTTTTCATTTCCCGGACGAAGGCCAGCGCCTCGTTCTCCGGAATCTCAAGCTCGGGAATCCCGATCTCCGGCACCCGGATTTCCTCCGCCGGGGCTGCGCCGGCCGCCGTTATCATCGTCGTCATGATCACTGCCAGCAATATGCTTCCGATTCTTCCGCATTTCCCCATGCTTTCGTTCCTCCCCGTTTTCCGCAAAGTCTCGTTTTCCTGGGCCTATTATATATTCTCCGGGCGGATTTGAAAAGACCGCCGTGCAGGCGGCGCGGCGGTCCGAAAAAAACTTTGGTCACAGATTTCCGTTCCAGGCGTTCTCGTAGGTCTGGATCACTTCTCCCCGGGTGGGCGTGATCAGGTTGGTGGCCATGCAGCTGTCCCGCAGCGCCAGGTCCGCCAGGGTTCCGAAAGCCTCCGGGGTCACCTTGCCTGCCGCCGCCTCCCGCAGCGTGGGGGGAATCCCCAGCTCCACAGCCATCTGATGGGTTTTGCGGATCACGGCCTCCGGCGTCCTTTCCGGCAGATGCATCGCCTCCGCAACCCGCTCCAGCCTCCGCCGGATCTCCGGATCCCGGCTGTTGTAGCGCAGCACATAGGGCAGCAGCACCGCATTGCACACGCCGTGGGGCAGGTTGGAATGCCCCCCCAGGGCGTGGGCCATGGCGTGCACCATGCCCAGTCCCGCGTTGGAAAAGGCCATGCCGGCGATATTCTCCGCGTAGGCCATCATTTCCCGGGCCTCCGGGTCCTTTCCATTGCGCACCGCCCTGGGCAGATACTCCGTCACCGCCGTAATGGCCCAGTAGGCGTCGTGGTCCGTGTAGGGATTGGCCCCCGTAGCGCAGGCCGCCTCGATGGCGTGGGTCAGCGCGTCCAGGCCCGTGGAGGCGGTCAGCTTCGGGGGCATGGACAGCATGAAATCAATATCGTTCACGGCGATGGCCACCATGCAGTTGGGATCGATCATGGCCATCTTGGTGCCCCGGGAAGGATCCGTCACGATATAGAAGGTGGTGCACTCCGATCCCGTGCCCGCGGTGGTGTTGACCACGACGATGGGAATCCCAGGCTCCCGGGATTTATTGACTCCCTCGTAGTCCTCCACCCTTCCGCCGTTCTTCAGCACGATGCTGGCCGCCTTGGCGGTATCGATGGCGCTGCCGCCGCCCACCGCGGCCAGCAGCTCCGCTCCGGTTTCCTTCGCCCGGGCGATGCATTCGTTCACCACCTGCACCGTAGGATTCGGCTGCACCCGGTCAAACAGCGCGCAGGCCGCGCCGCTTTCCTCCAGCACCGCCCGCACCCGGTCCGCCGCGCCGTTTCCGGCCAGAAAGCTGTCCGTCACGATCAGAGCCCGCCGGATCCCCAGCTTCCGGATCTCCGGCCCCAGCATCTTCACGGAGCCCTGACCGAAAAAGCTGGTCTTCACCGCGCTGATCCGGTGCCCCGCCGGCTTTTCGGGCCGGGCCGCCGCGTATCCCTGCGCGGCCAGCACCCGGCGGACGATCTGTTCCACCTCCGCCTCCGTGATTCCGCTCCAGTTCTCCTGGTTCATTCCGCCGCTCCTTCCCTTTTTCCGGTTCCCCCCGCAAACCCGCTCTCCCCGGCCGGTCTGCGGACCCGGCTGTTTTCTTTTCCCGGGCCGGCTCCTTCCCATCCCGGAAAAAAGCTTCCGCCCCGGCTCAGCCCACCAGCGTCTCGGGATCGATGATGCCCGCAATGGTGGTGTCGGAGGGCGGCGGCGCCTCCAGATCCAGCATTAGCGCCGCTTCCGCCCGGCCGATCATATAGACCGTATCCCCCAGGCCCGCCTCTCCGGTGGCGTCGCAGGCGATCACGGTGCCTCCCGGCTTACCGTTGATAATTTTCCGCACGATCAGCAGCCTCCGTCCCTTCAGGGTCGGGGTCTTGATGGTGCAGACCACGCTGCCGATGACGATGCCGATGTTCATGCTTCCGCCGCCTCCTTCGCTCAGTGGCAGTAAACCGTCTTGCCGCGCCAGGTGTAGTGATCCACCACGCCGCACACGGTCATGCTGGCGATCAGCTGGCTGTCCCCGGTCACCATTTTGGCCGAGCCGCCGTCGTTGTTCAGCAGCACGATGTCGCCGATACCGGCGTCCGCCGCGTCCAGCACCACGAATTCCTCCCCCGTGGGCTCCCCCTCCAGGGTCAGATTCCGGGCCTTCAGCATCTTCATGCCCCGGTAGCGCTCATATTTCACGGTACTCACCACCGTGCCGGTAATGACTCCGATCTTCATGTCCCCGCCTCCGACTTGGCGTAGACCCGTTTCCCCTGGATATCCACGAAGTCCACGATTCCGATAATGGTGCTGTCCACCGGCTTGCCCGTGGTCAGATCCGTCTGGCGGGAGGAGCTTCCCCCGGCCCACATGACGATTTCCCCCTCTCCCGCCCCGACGGTGTCCGCCGTGACGAAGGGGGCGCCCTTCTCCTCCATGGTTTCCATATCGATGGGCACGGCCACCAGCAGCTTCATGCCCTCCAGCCGCTCGCACTTGCGGGTGGATACCATGGATCCGATGACTTTAGCCAGCTGCATGGGCCGCCTCCTTTGCCTTGTCGTAGGTCCGGACTCCCCGCAGGGTCAGGGAATCCACAATGCCGAAAATCGTATAGTCCGTCGCCAGCAGCTTTGAGGTGTCGCTCTGGCGGGAAGAGCTGCCGTAGGCGCAGAACACCAGGTCGCCCTCCCCGGCGCCCACGTCGTCCACGCATACGATATAGTCGCCCGTGGGCTCGATGGTCTCCAGGGACACCGGCTCCACGATCAGCATCCGCGCGCCGGTCAGCTTCTCAATCTTGTTGGTGCTGACCACATTGCCCGTTACCCGGCCAACCATCATGGTGCGCCGCCTCCTTCCGCCCTGGCCGTTGAATTCCGGATCACCAGCCGTCCGTCCACCTTAATATGCATGGGGGGCCATTCCGGATGCCGGATCCGCTGCAGGATCATGTCCACCGCCAGGGTGCCCAGAGCCTTGCGGGATACCCGCATGGTGGTCAGGGGCGGCATCATCATGGCGCTGAAGGGCACATCGTCGATGCCGATGATGCTCAGATCCTCCGGCACCCGGTAGCCCGCCTCCATGATGGCCCGGGCCGCGCCGATGGCCAGGGAATCATTGTCCGCCACCACCGCCCCCCGGGGCACGTACTTTCCTTCCGCCAGCAGCTTCTTCATGTCCTCGTAGGCTCCGTTCAGCGTCGGGGCCAGCTCCACCGGCGGTGGAGCCTCCAGCCCCAGCTTCTTCATGGCCGCCAGATATCCCCGGTACCGGTCGAAGCAGTTATGGATGGGCAGCTTGAAGCGGAAATACCCGATCTGCCGGTGGCCAAGCTCGTGCAGGTACAAGGTGGCGTCCATCCCGATGGTCACGTTGGACATGACCACGCTGTCCGCCCTTCCGTAGTGCACGTCGTTGTCCAGCACCACCAGGGGAATATCGCCGAAAAGGTTCAGGAAATGATAGTGTTCCTCCTGCAGCTCCGTGCCGATCAGGATGACGCCCATGGGCGGATTCTGCAGCAGCTCCCGCAGGGTCTCCTCCGCCTCGTCCGCCTTGCACCGGTTCAGCACCATCTCATAGCCGTGGTGCCGGCATTCTCCTTCAATCCGGTCGATCATGGCCGCGATGAACCCCTGGTTCTCCTCGGTCACGCCGTGGGTGTGAAATTTGATCACCATCAGCCGCCGGTTATCCCCCCGGGGCGCTTTCGCCCGGGCGGTGTAGCCCACCGCGTCCACGACCTCCTGCACCTTCCGGCGGGTGGTTTCGCTGACCCCTTTTTTATTGTTCAGCACCAGAGAGACAGCTGCCGGGGACACGCCGGCCATGGCTGCGATTTCCCTCACGGTCACGATGCTCCCCTCCTTCCGTCCCGGATTCCCGCTGTGTTCGTTTTCCAAAGCCCCGGTTTATGCCTTTTTGGTATCCGCGTAGGCGCGCATCAGCAGCATCGCCACTGCGGCGCCGGGATCATACAGCTCCCGGGAGGCCTCCCCCCGGATCGCCATTCGGCCGTGAACCGCCTTCATTCCCTTTGTATTTTCAAAAGCCTGCTCCGCAGCGGCGGCGGCGTTCTCCGCGTCCTCCGCGGTCAGTCTTCCCTTCTCCGCCGCGGCCTTCAGGCTCTCCGCCGCCGGCCACAGGCCGTCCAGGAAGGTTTTCTCCCCGACCTTGGCCTTTCCCCGCTGCTGCACGCCGTCAAAATACGCTTCAAAGAAAGCCGCTTCTTCCTGTGCGTCCAGCTCTTCCTTTCCCTTCAGCACCTTGCCGGCCTGCATCAGCCCGCTGGCCATCAGGGTGCCCATGGTGGAGGGAACCGCGGAAGCCATGGCCTTGCCGGCTGTATAGGCCAGCTTTCCGATATCCTCCAGATCGCTGTCTCCGGCCGCTTTGGCCGCCGCGGCAAACCCGTCCGACATGGTGAGTCCCAGGTCGCTGTCTCCCGCGCGGCTGTCCAGCTCGATCAGCCAGTCCTTCTTCTCGGCCATGCGTTCCGCTGCCGCCCGCAGAAAAGCTCTCAGTCCGTCTGCCTTCATCTTCATGCCTCTTTTCAGGCCGTTCCCGTTCCGGGAAAGCCGATTCAGTCCGGCGCGCCCCGGCGCCTGAGCCGCTTTCAGCGTTTCCCCGGCGGGACGGACCGTTTTTCCGAAAACCCGCGGGCCCGCGGGAGGGCGCCGGCCGGTTTTCCCGAAGGAACCTTCCGTTTCCCGCCCGCGCAGCCGGCCCGCTGCCCTGTTACAGCTGGAACTGTTTATAGAAGGGTGTGTCCGCCGGAGCCGCCAGATATTCCTTCAGCTCCGTGTCCACCCGCATCAGCGAAATGGAAGCCCCCGCCATCTCCATGGAGGTGGCGAACTCCCCGACCCAGGTGTGGTATACCTTGATGCCCCGGGCATCCAGCGTCTGCCGGATCCGGCGGAACATCACATACTGCTCCTCCAGCGGCGTGCCGCCCAGGCCGTTCACAAGCACCGCAACCTCGTCGCCCTCCCGGAAGGGCAGATCCTTCAGGATCGGCTCCAGCATCTCGTCAACGATCTCGTCGGCGCTCTTCAGCTTTCCGCGGCGGATGCCGGGTTCCCCATGGATGCCCATGCCGATCTCCATCTCATCCTCCCCGATCTCGAAGGAGGGATGGCCCAGCCTCGGCACCGTGCAGCTGGTCAGGGCGACGCCCATGGTCCGCACGTTGGCGCAGGCCTTTTCCGCCACCCGCTTCACCTCGTCCAGGTCCTTCCCGGCCGCCGCGGCCGCTCCGGCGCATTTGTACACGAAGAAGATTCCGGCCACGCCCCGGCGCTTGTTGGGTTCTCCCTCCGCCGCGGGCGCCGCGGAAGCCACGTCCTCCCCGGCCACGACGGATTCCACCCGGATGTCCTCCTCCATGTCCGCCATCTCGGCGGCCATGTCGAAGTTGAAAATATCGCCGTTATAGTTTCCGTAAATATACAGCACGCCGGCACCCTGATCGATCTCTTTGGTCACGGCCAGCATCTGCTCGGGGCTGGGGCTCTGGAACACGTCCCCGATGGAGCAGCCGTCCAGCATGCCCTCGCCCACGTAGCCGAGGAACAGAGGCAGATGCCCGCTGCCGCCGCCGGTGGCAATGCCCACCTTGCCGGGGTGCTTCCGGGCGTTCACCAGGCAGTGCAGATCCTCCCCGGCGCAGGTCACCTCGCCGGGATGGGCCGCGTAGATTCCCTCCAGCATTTCCGGAATAAAATTTTCCGGGGTATTGATGATCTTTTTCATGGTTCCTGTCCCCCTTATCCGGTTATCCGGGCATGACGCAGCCTTTTTTCAGAATAATGCAGGCATACAGCGCCGTTTCGCCGGTGGCGATGCAGGCGTAGGCCTTCCGGGCCCGGTCATAGAAATCGAACCGGCCGATGGCTTCCTTCTTCGTGCCCGGCTGATGCTTTTCCATCAGCGCGTCCACCTGCGTCCAGATGGGCGGATCCCCCTCCAGGTCTCCGGGAGCGGGCTGCATGACGGTCACCGGCGCGGCCACGAACTGGTCCAGCGGAAAGATCTGCAGAATCGCGTCCATCACCTCGTCCGCCTTGTGCCCGTCGCAGCGCACGCAGCGCTGGCCCATGCTCTGGGCGGGGAAATTGGCGTCGCCGATGACGATTTCGTCCCCGTGGCCCATCTCCGCCAGGATCTTCAGCAGCTCAGGATTCAGAATCGGAGAAATACCCTTCAGCATTTTTCTTTCCTCCCCGCGTCACGGGCTTCCCGCCGCCGGAGCCCCGAAAGCTCCGGCCGGCGTCTTCGCCCCAGGTTTTTCCTTACATCGTCGGCAGAATGGCTTCCACGTCGTCGTGGGGCCGGGGAATCACGTGCACGCTCACCAGCTCGCCCACGCGCTTGGCCGCCGCCGCGCCGGCTTCCACCGCCGCCTTCACCGCGCCCACGTCGCCCCGGACCATCACGGTCACCAAGCCGCCGCCCACGTGCTCCTTGCCGATCAGATGCACGTTGGCCGCCTTCACCATGGCGTCCGCCGCCTCAATGGAGCCTACCAGTCCCTTGGTCTCGATCATGCCCAATGCCTGCTTTTCCATTTGTTGAATTCTCCTTTCGGTTTTCGTTTCATATCCGTTTTTCGTTTCCCATACGTTTGTTGCGTTCGTTCCGCTTCAGGCCGCCCGCCCTGCCCGGGCCGCGGCCGGTTTCAAAAAAGCCCGTCCCGGATTTCCTTATGCCTTGGCGGAGCTCCTGCCGGCTTTGGGCGCCGCCTTCTCCGCTCCGGGAAGGATGCCCTCCACGTCGCCGTGGGGCCTGGGAATCACATGCATGCTCACCAGCTCGCCCACGCGTTTGGCCGAGGCCGCGCCGGCTTCCACCGCCGCCTTCACCGCGCCTACGTCGCCCCGGACCATGACGGTCACCAGGCCGCCGCCCACGTGTTCCTTGCCGATCAGATGCACGTTGGCCGCCTTGACCATCGCGTCCGCCGCCTCAATGGAGGCCACCAGCCCCCGGGTTTCAATCATGCCCAGCGCTTCCTGCATTTTGTCTTTCCTCCTTCAATGTCGGTCCCCTGTGCCGTTACACAATCCTGAAATCGCCGTACAGAACGCACCGGCGCAGCCTCGTGAAGGTCCTGGCGCTGGTCACGCCCTCGCCCGTGGGCGTGGCGATGGTCATGGTGGTAAAGCCTTCCCCGTCGAAGCCAAGGCCGGAATAGCTGGGCGCGTTCTTCACGAAGATCGTGGTGTTCATGCGCTTCGCCGCCTTGCTCATGTTGTGCACGTTGGTGGAGTGAATCATGGCGGAATGTTTGCATCCGCGTTCCGCCCGGAAGGCCTCCTCCACCGCCTCGTCGATATCCCGGACCCGCACGACGGCCAGCACCGGCATCAGCATCTCCGTCGTCACGAAGGGATGAGTCCGGTCCGTCTCGCAGATGATCAGCCGGGGCTCTCCCGTGAAAGTCACGCCGCTGTCCCGCAGAATCACCGCCGCGTCGTGCCCCACGTATTTCCGGTTGATCACGTACTTCCCGTCCTTCTGGATCAGGGTGGTCCGCAGCACCCGGTCGATATCCTCTCCCGCGATGCGGAAGGCGCCGTGCTTCTCCATCTCCGCCATCAGCCGGTCGGTGATGTTGGCGAAGGCGAAAACCTCCTTCTCCGCGATGCACAGGATATTGTTGTCAAAGGCCGCGCCGTTGACAATCCGCTCCGCCGCCTGGGGCAGGTCCGCCGTGTCGTCCACGATGACCGGAGGATTGCCGGGTCCCGCCGCGATGCACCGCTTCCCGGTCTTCATGGCCACCTTCACCACCGCCTCGCCACCGGTTACCGACAGCAGCGGGATATCCGGGTGGTTCATGATGCCGTTTCCGGTCTCCAGGGTGGGCTCCCGCACGGTGGTCACCAGGGTGTCCGGCCCTCCGGCGCTCCGGATGGCTTCCACCATGACCCGCATGGCCTCCTGGGAGGCGCGCTTCGCCGCGGGATGGGGGTTGAACACCACCGCGTTTCCTGCCGCGATCATGCTGATGCAGTTGTTGATCACCGTGGCCGTGGGATTGGTGGACGGGGTAATGGAGCCGATGACGCCGAAAGGCGCCTGCTCGATCAGCATCATGCCCGTGTCCCCGGTTTCGCACCGGGTGGTCAGATCCTCGATTCCCGGCGTCCGCCGGGCCACCAGCAGGTTCTTCTGAATTTTGTCCGCCACATGGCCGTAGCCCGTCTCCTCGTGAGCCAGCCGCGCCAGGGGCTCCGCGTTGTCGATGGCCGCCTTCCGCATGGCCGCGATCAGCTCGCCCCGCTTTTCCAGCGTCATCTCCGCCAGCTGCCGCTGGGCCGCCTTCGCGTTGGCCACGGCTTCCTCCACCGTGTCGCACAGCCATCTTCCCGTCCCGCCGGATGCCGGCTTCGGGGCATAGGTTTTCAGCGGCGCGCTTTCCTGCCGGGGCAGATTCCGGAGCACCTCCTCCACGATCTGCTGAATCTGCTGCTCCGTCAAAGCGTCCTCACCTCCGTTCATTCTTTCCGTCCGGATAAATCAGTTCAATGCCCTTTTCCCAGGCCACGTCCCGGGCCAGCGGGGTCACCAGGGTGCCCGGGGCCAGGCGGATGTATTTCATGCCGTTTTCGGCCGCCCGCATCAGCAGCTCCTCCGTCAGCAGCAGATCCGGCCTGCCGGAATAGTCCAGCAGGGTTTCCTTCCGCCGCGGGGGCTCCGCCCCGGCGGGAGGCCGGGCCGTTATTCCGCCGGCGGGGATCATGCCGCCCGGGGGCGGAACCGGGATCCCCGGGGCCGGCAGGCCGGTCCCGGCCGTCCTCGGGAAAAAGCTTCCCGGGCCCGGCGCACCGGCTCCGGCTGCCGCCCCGGGGAAAAGGCTCCCTGCCGGAATGCCTTCCGCCGTCGCCGGCCGGATCAGCCGGCACAACTGTCCGCTGCGGATGCCGCAGGCGTTGGCCTCGTCCGTATCGATGTGCGCCTCCAGCACATGTCCGCTGCCGGAGCGCACGATCACATGCTCCATCACGGCCCCTCTCGGCCCCTCCGGCCGCAGGCTCACCTCCTGCCCGTCCCGCAGGCCGTAGGCCGCCGCCTCCGCCGCGCTCATATGCAGGTGCCGGGCCGCCGCGATCACCCCCCGGGGCAGATCCGTCTGCCGCCCGCCGTTTGTCAGCCGGCATCCCGGGGATCCCTCCAGATCCCCGGACAGCCGGACGGGCAGGCTCAGCCCCATCTGCCGGGCGTCGGTCAGGGAAAGCTCCACCTGGGATTCCTTCCGCACCGGGCCCACCACCCGCAGGGTCATGCGTCCTTTCGGGGTTTCCAGCGTCACCTTCTCCTCGGCGGCGAACTGCCCCGGCTGCTCCAGCATCCGCAGGGGGGTCAGCTCATGCCCCGGGCCGAAGAGGCGCTCCAGGTCCGCCCGGCTCAGGTGGCAGTGGCGGCTGGAGGAGGCCACGGGAACCCAGTATTCCCCAACCCCCGCCAGCTCCGCCAGCACCGCCCGCTGCACGGCGGACCGGAGACCCGTATCGCTCATCTTTCCTGCTCCTTTTTATCGCAAGTCAGTCCGGATCCTCCGGTTTATTTCTTCGCCGCTTCCGCCTCCGCCTTTTTCCGGAAGATCTCCTTCAGGCTCTCGGTATAGGGCGGCCGGGCGATGCCGTATTCCGTCACGATACCGCTGATCAGCTCATGATCCGCGAAATCGAAGGCGGGATTGAAGACCTTCACGCCCTCGGGGGCCATGCGCTTCTTATACCACATCTCCGTCACTTCTTCCGGCTTCCGCTGCTCGATGGTGATGTCCTCGCCCTTCTCCACGCTCATGTCGATGGTGGACGTGGGGCCCAGCACATAGAAGGGAACGCCGTAGTACTTCGCCAGGATGGCCACCCCGGAGGTACCGATCTTGTTGCAGGCGTCGCCGTTGGCCGCCACCCGGTCGCATCCGACGAACACCGCGTTCACCCATCCGTTCTTCATCACCTGGCTGGCCATGTTGTCGCAGATCAGCGTGGTGTCCACCCCGTCCTCCTGCAGCTCGAAGGCGCTCAGCCGCGCGCCCTGCAGCAGCGGCCGGGTCTCGTCGCAGAAGACGCGGAAGTTCATGCCCTTTTCCCGGCCCAGATGAATGGGCGCCAGGGCCGTGCCGTACTTGGAGGTGGCCAGCTGGCCCGCGTTGCAGTGGGTCAGGATGCCGTCCCCGTCCTTGATCAGGGTCAGGCCGTATTCGCCGATGGACCGGCACATCCATACGTCCTCGTCCTTGATAGCGATGGCTTCCTTCTTCAGCATCTCCTTCATCTCCGCCACGGAGGCTTCCGGATGGTCCTGCACCAGCTTCTCCATCCGGTTCAGGGCCCAGGACAGGTTCACCGCCGTGGGCCGGGCGGAATTCAGGAATTCCTTGGCGTCGTGGAACCGGGCGTCAAACTCGCCCCGGTCCTCCGTGTGAATCTCCTTCGCCGCCAGATACACGCCGAAGGCCGCCGCCACGCCGATGGCCGGCGCGCCGCGGACCTGCAGCAGATAGATGGCGTCCCAGATCTCCTGCTGCTTCGTCAGATGCAGAATTTCCACCTCGTTGGGCAGCTTCGTCTGATCCGGAATGACCAGGGCGCTGTTTTCGTCGTCCAGCTCCACGGTCTCATAGCTCATAATGTTTCTTCTTTCTTCCGCCATGGTATTCTCCCCGCCTTTCTCTTACTTCAGCAGCTGCTCCGCCCGTTTCACCGCGTCCACGAAATCCTGGCCGCTGAGGAAGCTGTCCCGGTGCAGGATGTAGTCCTTGCCGGCCAGGATGTTCAGCTTCTTGGCGTAGGCCTTCTTCTCCGGATCCGCGATGGTGTTCACGTCCTTCACCTGGGCCATGCCCACGGTGCGGCGGTGCAGCTCGGTGCCGGTGTAGCCGGCGGTGTCGCTGAGGATGCTCTTCAGATAGGCTTCCCGGAAGCCCTCCACCTTGGCCATGGGCTCGGTCACGCACTCGTCATAGGCCTTCCGGAACTTGGCGATAAACAGGTCCACTGTCTCCCGGATGCAGTCCAGCACCCAGGCGTTGAACTCCTCCGCTCCCGCGGCCACGCCGTTGTCGTAGGCGAAAATCAGGTTGGCCACCACGTTGCCGATGTCGTATCCCATGGGGCCGAAGAAGGCGAACTCGGGGTCGAAAACCTTCGTGGAGTCCTTCTTCACGAAGATGGATCCGGTGTGCAGGTCGCCGTGGAGCAGGGCCTGGGCGTTGTTCATGAAGTCGAATTTAAGCTTCGCCGCCTCCAGCTTCAGGGCGCCGTCCTCATACAGCTCCTTCTTCACGAAGTCCGCGATGTTGTCGTCCACCAGGTTCCGGCCCTTCAGGTCGTTGTAGGGCTCCATCAGCACCAGGTCCTCGGTGATCTCGCACAGCTCCGGATTGATGAAGCTCTTCACCAGGGCCTTCTTCTCCTTGTGCTCCATCACCACATCCGTGGTCTTCAGCAGCGTGTTCACCATGTAGGTGGAGATGTCCTCGGCGAACTGCGGGAAGATTTCGTGCTTCATCAGCGCGTAGCGCATCAGCTCATGGTCGCTCAGATCCTCCATGGCGCAGGCGCACATGACCGTATCGTATCCGTAAATCTTCGGCACGGTGCCGGGAGCCAGCTTGTCCTGCAGCTGCAGGATTTCGCTCTCGATCCGGTTCCGGTCGGTGGATACGTGCATCTCCGCGGAGATCCGCAGGGCCTCGCCGGCCTGCTTGACGATCATGGATTTGCCGGTGGCCTCTTCCACTACCTTGAAGACGTAGTTCAGGTTGCCGTCGCCGATCTCCTTCACCGTCAGCTTCGCGTCCGGCGCGAAATGCCCGGCATACCTGGCCTGCACGTAGCCCGCCACGTCCTCTTCCTTCATCAGAAAATACTTGTCATACGCTGCCATGGTTCTCTCTTCCTTTCTTCTGTCGTTTTCCCTGGGTTTCCTTTGGATTCTTTATATTCTGAAGCATCAGGCAAACTCGATGCTCCGCAGATCCCTCGGATCAATCCGGCGCAGCCACGCCGTTTCCTCCTCCGTGGGGGGCGCCGTCTCCCGCTCCTCGTAATACTGAACGGGGAAGCCGGTATTCTCCGCCACCTCCGCCAGCGTGTGGCCCGGATGCACGCTCTGAACGATCAGCCGCCCCTCCCGCATGGCGAAATGGCACAGGGGCGTAATAATGTCGCTCACGTGGCCCTGGGCCGTGGTGAAGTCCACCCGCTCCGTGAAGGTTCTCCGGTCGTGCTTCGTCCGCCAGATCACGGCCCGCTTCGCCGTGGGAATCAGCACGGCGCTGCCCGCGCCTCCCGGCAGCCGCACCTTGGGCTTCCGGTAATCCCCGATCACCGAGGCGTTCACCCGTCCCGCCTGGTCAAACTGAACGCCGCTGAGGAAGGCCACGTCCAGCCCTCCCCGCATGCTCAGGTCGAACACGTCCATCAGGGGAAAGGCGGCGGCCGCCGGCTCCCAGAGCTCGTCCCCGGCGCTGGTCCAGCTCCGCAGGGTCGGATTCTCCGGATCCGCCCCGCCGGGAATGTTCAGATGCACCGCGTCCGGCGCGTGGGTATGTTTCGCCAGCAGCACCGCGATCATGGGCAGATGGGAGGAAACCCCATGGAACACCCGGTCCCCGTTGTGGATCAGTCGGGCCAGCTCGACGGCCATCATGTCCCCGGGCCGTACTTCGCTCTCCCTCATGGCTGCCTCCCTCCTTCCCCCCGGGCGGCCCGGATAGCCGCCTCGTCGATTCCGTATTCCTCCGCGCAGGCGCAGGGCGCCGCCCCCCGGGGGCAGTGAACCACGTGGCTCACCAGGAATCCGGGAATCTGAGCCTTCTCCCGCCGGGCGGCGAAATATCCGTCCCCCACGATCCGCTCGGCGGTCACGATGGTCCGCTTCGAGGCCCGGGCCAGCAGCGCGTCCTCGTATACAGGCCCCTCAATCCTGGCGTTGCCGAAGGCGTCCGCCTCCTGCACGTGGATCACGGACACGTCCGGCGCGATGGCCTTCACCGCCGCCAGCACCTCCCCGGTAAAAGGATCCTTCACGTCGGCGAAATAGTCGTTCACCTTCCGCAGGTCGCTGATCTGAAGCCCCCGCACCGGCATGAAGGGAATGCCGTAACTGGCGGCCCGCAGGGCGGAAATCACCGTGTAGCAGGCGTGCTCGTGGGCGATGACCTCGCCCTGCTGCACGGCCTTCCGATAAAACTGCGCCAGGCCGAATTCGCTCTCATAGCTGATGAATCCCGCGTCCACCGTGCTCACGCATCCCGCCTGGCACAGCAGGTCGATGTCCATGCCCCCGGCGGTCTTCACCAGGCGCAGCTTCCGCTTCCCCTGGCGGATCATCTCCCGCACCGCGGCCATGGGCGCCCGGTTCAGGGTGTTGCCCCCCAGCCCCGTCAGGGCCCCGTCGCCCACGGAGGCCAGGGCTTCCTCCAGGGAACAAAGCTTTCTTTCCATGTCCCCCTCCTTTTATTTCGCCGCGTTGGCCGCGATATGCACCGCGTCCCACACCGAGGCGAAGGGCGGCGCGTAGGCCAGGTCCACCATGCCCAGCTCCTCCGTCGTCATCCCCGCGTGGATGGCCACCGCGAACATGTCCGTCCGCATCACCGCGTCGTGGGTCCCCGCCGCGTTGGCCCCCAGCAGCCTCCGGGTGTTCGCCTCATAGATCAGCTTGATCACCAGCTTCTGCGGATCCGGATAATAGGCGGGATGATCCTGGGTGGAAACCATCTTCGTTTTATAGGGAATCCCCAGCCGCTGGGCCTCCGGCTCGCTCAGCCCCGTGCGCCCCATCTCCAGCCCGAAAACCTTGATGGCCGCCGTGCCCAGCACGCCGGTAAACTTTTCATGCTTCCCCGCCAGGTTGGCCCCGGCGATCCGTCCGGTCTTGTTGGCCACCGTCCCCAGGGCCAGGTAGTAATCCTCCTCCAGCACCCGGTGATAGCAGGTGGCGCAGTCGCCCGCCGCCCAGACGTCCGGCAGGCTGGTCCGCATCTCCCGGTCCACCATCAGGGCGCCGTTGCGGGCCATGCGGATGCCCGTATCCTTCAGGAATCCGGTCTCCGGCCGGATCCCCGCGGCCATCAGCACCAGGTCGCACCGGAGGTCCTCCTTTTCCGTCCGCACCAGCCGGTACTCCTGCTTCTCCTCGATGGCCTGCAGGCGGCTCTTCAGCTTCAGGGTCACCCCGTTCCGCTCCAGCTCCTGGGCCGCCAGCTCCGAAAACTCCGGCTCAAAGGGCCGCAGCAGCCGGTCCGCGCCTTCCAGCAGGGTCACCTGTTTTCCCAGCCGAACCAGCGCCTCCGCCATCTCCACGCCGATGGCGCCGCCTCCCACGATGACCACGTGCCGCACCCCCGGCAGCCGGGCAATCTCGTGCAGCAGCAGCCCGTCCTCCATGGACCGCAGGGAGAACACCGCCGGCAGGTCGTATCCGGGCACCGGCGGCGCCGCGCTCCTGCACCCCACGGCGATCATCAGCCGGTCGTACCGGTCCGTGAACTCCCTTCCGCCGTCCAGATCCCGCACCGTCACGGTCTTCGCCTCAGGGTCCACCCGCAGCGCCTCGTGGCGCAGGTGGGTCTCGATGCCCATCTCCCGGAATTTTTCCGGCGTCCGGGCGATCAGCTTCTGCGGATCCTCGTTCCATCCGCCGATATAGTAAGGGAGGCCGCAGGCGCCGTAGCTCAGGAAGCTGCCCCGCTCGTAGACGACGATCTCCGCCCCCGGATCCTCCCGGCGCAGCTTGCTCGCCGCGCTCATGCCGGCGGCGACGCCGCCGATGACGATCACTCGCATGCCTCTTTCCTTTCTCCGCTTATCCCCTCCGCAGCCGCTCCATCACGGCCTGGGTGATGGCCCGGATCTGCTCCTCGCTGGCCGCCTGGTTTCCGCCGCATCCGCATCCGGCGCCTTCCTGCCCGAAGGTTTTCAGCCCCGGCTTCGGGTTCACCGGCCCGCTGGTGGAAACCACGTCCGTGGTGTTGGTGGCTACCGGGCTGCAGGCCGGCACGCCGCCGGTATTGATGCCCATCTTCTCCCGGATGGCGATCAGCTCGTTGATCTGCTGGCAGCTGAGCACGTTCGCCTTTCCGATAATATTGCTGGTATACATGATGACCATGGCGTAATGCTCCGTGGATTCCAGCCGGTACCAGGCTTCCGTCAGGGTGCTGCCCCAGGCCACCGCCCCGTGGTTGGCCAGCAGCAGGGCGTTGTAGTCCCGGCAGTAGGGGGCGATGGAATCCGGAATTCCCTGGGAGCCGGGGGCCTCGTAGTGCACGCAGGGAACCGTCCCCAGGTTCACGAAGGCCTCCGGATAAATGGCCAGGTCCAGGCTCATGCCGGCGATGGCGAAGCTGGTGCTCACCGGGGGATGGGCGTGGCACACCGCGCCGGCCTTCGGGTTCTCGTTGTAGATGCGAAGATGCATCTTCACCTCGCTGGAGGGCCCCCGCTCTCCCTGGGAAATGATGCTTCCGTCCAGCCGCATCTTGACCATCATGTCCTCGGTCATAAATCCCTTGCTCACGCCGGTGGGCGTGGTCCAGAAGATGTCGTCGTCCACCTTCACGGAGATGTTTCCGTCGTTGGCGGCGACGAAGTTCTTTTCATACATGCGCCGCCCGATATCCACGATCATTTTTTTGGCTTCGTCGTCCGTCGGATATTTGCTCAGGATCATCAGTTCACAGACTCCCTTCCTTATACATAGCGGTACGCCGCTGTTCTCCGTGCCCGGGATATATAAACATAAACTAAACAAAGCTTCGATGTTCATTATATTGTTTACCCTTCTCTTTGTCAATACTCCCCGCCGAGTTAATACAAATTTAACTTTCAGAAATCTCTTGACCAGATCGGACATGTTTCCATCGTTTAACTAAACAATCCTCGCTTTTGTTTAGCAGTATTTTAGATTTTTTGTTTAAAATTATGCTTGACATCCCCGGGGGATGATGGTAAGATGAGCACAACGAAAGGGCGGCAGAGCCCGCTCAAATAAATAAGGAGGTTTCCCATGAAGAAAATTTTAGCTGTCGTTTTGGCGCTGATGATGGCGGTCATGATGTGCACCGCCTCCGCCGAAGCCACGAACCCCGTCGCCGGCAAGAAGGTGGCATACATTATGCTGCTGCCCTCCGCCACGATTTTCCAGATGTGGGCCAATTCCTGCGTCGACCTGTGCAAGGCCCTGGGCGTGGAATGTGACGTTCACTTCTGCGGCGGCGACTTCAACGCCTGGCAGGATCGTATTTCCGCCTGCGCGGCCGCCGGCTACGACGGACTGCTGGTCAGCCACGGCAATCAGGACGGCTCCTACACCTTCCTGAAGGGCATCACCGAGCAGTATCCGGATATGAAGATCGTCTGCTTCGACACCCAGTTCTACACCGACGGCGAGTATCAGAAGCTCCCCGGCGTTACCCAGCTGTTCCAGCAGGATAAGTCCCTGGTCACCGTTCTGCTCGACGCCATGATCGAGAAGTTCGGCGAAGGCGCCCGCCTGATCAAGGTCTGGCGCGGCCCGAACTACAACAGCCCCTTCGATCGCCGTGAAGTCGGCTGGCAGGAATACGAGCAGGCCGGCAAGATCAAGACCGTCGGCGAAGTGCAGCCCCTGCAGGATACCCTGGATTCCGCCAACGCGATGATGTCCGCCTATCTGCAGTCCATCAACCGTGAGGACGTGGACGGCGTCGTGGTGTACTACGATCTGTACGGCCAGGGCGTGTACAACGCCATCTCCGAGGATCCCAACTTCTCCGGCGACAACGCGCTGCCCATGGCTTCCGTGGATATCGACCAGGTTGACGTGACCAACATGCAGAACCATCCGGAAATCTGGATGGCCGCTGGTACCACCGACTGGACCATGAACGGCGAAATCGCCATGCGGCTGCTGCTGCTGGAAATCGCCGGCGAATATGACAAGATCTATGACCCTGCCACCGGCAATTACGGTGTGGACGTGGTTGAAGTTCCCGGCACCGCCATCATGGCGACTTCTCTGAAGGACACCTCCACCGTGGAGAACCTGGGCGAGATCGCCGGCGAGACCTACGGCAACCAGGGCTACCTGAGCGTGGCCGACTGGATGCCCGCCGATCTGATTCACAAGTAATTACCCTGCCTCCCCCGGGAGGACAAGCATGACACAAGAGGGGGTCGGAGCCCTGGCTCCGGCCCCTTTCTTCCATCATCCTGCCCCGGGCTCCGGGGTTCAAAGGAGCGTAACCGTATGGAAAAGATCAGACTGGGAACCCGGAACGTCTCCATCGAGTTTCCGGGCGTCAAAGCGCTGACCAACGTCAACTTCGAGGTCAGCACGGGAGAAATCCACGCCCTCGTGGGCGCCAACGGCGCCGGAAAATCCACCCTGATGAAGGTGCTGGCCGGCGCGAATCCGGATTATACCGGAGAGGTATACCTCAATGACCAGGTGGTGGATCTGCGGACCACCCTGGCCGCCAAAAAACTGGGAATTCAGATTGTTTATCAGGAAGTGGATATGGCGCTGATCCCCACGCTGTCCGTGGCGGAAAACGTCATGCTGAATGACACCGTCATGAACGGCCGGTATATCATGAACTGGAGAAGCCTCTACAGGCGCGCGGCCGAGGTGCTCCAGCGTCTGAATATTCAGGTCGATACACATAAATTGGTTCAGGATCTCTCGCTGGCCCAGAAGCAGATGGTACTCATCGCCCGGGCCATCGTCAACGAGTGCAATTTTCTGATCCTGGACGAGCCCACCGCTCCCCTCTCCGATACGGAGACCGAGGAGCTCTTCCGCCTGGTCAAGCACCTGCAGGCCACGGAGAATATCGCCATCATCTTTATCTCGCACCGGATTAACGAGATCATCCGCATCTGCGAGCGCTACACGGTCATGCGCAACGGCATGGTGGTGGATACCACGGACATCACCCCCCAGACCACCACCAAGGAAATCGTGGACAAGATGCTGGGCCGCTCCTTCGAGGAAAACTTCCCCAAGGAAGTGGTGGATATCGGAGAGGATCTCTTCTCCGTGGAGCATCTCTCCGGCGCGGACGGCAAGGTCAACGACGTAACCTTTCACGTCCGCAAGGGTGAAATCGTCGGCATCGCCGGGCTGGTGGGCGCCGGCAAATCCGAGCTGTGCAAAACCATCTTCGGCGCCTATGAAAAAACCGGCGGCAAGGTGGTCATGGACGGCCGGGAGCTGAAGATCAGCAATCCCTCCCAGGCCCTGAAAAACCGCATCGCCCTGGTGCCGGAGGAGCGCCGCAAGGAAGGGGTGCTGGTCAACGAAACCGTCAGCTTCAACGTCACGGCGGCCTCCCTGGACGATTACTGCACCGCTTCCTTCCTGAACAAGCGGAAAATCGATCAGGCCGCCCAGGAATATGTGGAAAAGCTGGGCATCAAGACCCCCTCCGTCCGCCAGCTGGTTCGGAATCTCTCCGGCGGCAACCAGCAGAAGGTCGCCGTAGCCAAGTGGATGGCCGCGGACTGCGACCTGTACATCTTCGACGAGCCTACCAAGGGCGTGGACGTCGGCGCGAAGCAGGATATCTTCCATCTGATCTGCGAAATTGCCCGCCGGGGCAACGGCGTGATCTATGCCTCCTGCGAAAACTCGGAGCTGCTGTCCATTACCGACCGGATGTACGTGCTCTTTGACGGCCAGATCATGGCGGAGCTGGAAACCGCCCAAACCTCGGAAGACGAAATCATGCACTACGCAGTGGGCAACCGTGCCCAATATGCTTGACAGGAGGAACCATCCATGACACAGGTTACGCCGAAACCCAATATGGCCGCCATGCCGGGGCACAAAAAATCCGTCGGCAAATTTCTGATCGACTGGGCGGCCCTGCTGACGCTGGTGGTCAGCGTGCTGGCCTTCTGGGCCATCAAGGGCACCCGGTTCATGTCCACCAATAATATGATCAACATCCTGCGGGCCATGTCCATCACCACGGTCTTTGGCATCGCCGCCACCGTCACCATGGCGCCGGACGGCTTCGATATGTCGGCCTGCACCCTGGCCAGCTGTTCCGCCTACGTCTTCGTCAGTATGTACCTCTGGCACGGCCTGCCCCTGCTGGTCTGTGTGCTGATCTCCATCCTGGTCACGATCATCATGTATCAGCTGACCATGTTCCTGATCCTGGTCTGCAAGATTCCGGACATGCTGGCCACCTGCGCGCTGATGTTCGTGCATCAGGGCATCGGCCAGTGGTACATCGGCGGCGGCGCCGTGTCCACCGGCATGCGGACCCCCGCCGGCGCGGATCCCAAGCGCATCAAGCTGGGCGAAGACTTCCTGGCCATCGGCAAGGAGCCCTGGCTGATCATCATCATGCTGGCCTGCGTGTTCATCGCCTATATCTTCCTGGAGCATACGAAGCACGGCCGCTTTATCTACGCCATGGGCGGCAACAAGCAGGCGGCCCGCCTCTCCGGTATCAACGTCAAGGCCTACCGCTACCTGGCCGGCATGATCACCGCGGTGTTCATCGCCATCGGCGGTATCCTGGTTTCCTCCCGCGGCTCCTCGGCCCAGGTCATGTGCTGCGATAACTACCTGATGCAGGCCCTGGCCGCGGTCTTCGTAGGCCGCACGGTGGGCGGTGCGGAAAAACCCAACGCCCTGGGCACCATGATCGGCGCCCTGCTGGTGGCCACGCTGGAAAACGGCCTGACCATCTGCGCGGTTCCCTTCTATATCCTGCCCGCCGTCAAGGGCGCGGTGCTGGCTCTGGCCCTGATCGCCGCCTACGCCACCAAGAAGGAACAGTAATTTCTCCCATCCCTCTGGGCCGCCGGGATCCGGCGGCCCTTTTTAGGAAAGCGGATCCCGCCCAGCGCCCTTTTCCCGGATCCGCAGTCCAATTCCCCCGCGCCGCGGTCTCCGCGGCGAGCTGACAAAGGAGGCTGAATTTCATGAAAATTCTCAATTACGGCTCCATGAACGTGGATAACGTCTATGACGTGGATCATATCGTCCGCCCGGGAGAAACGATTAACGCCCGGGGCCGGCACCGCAACCCCGGCGGCAAGGGGCTGAACCAGTCCATCGCCGTGGCCCGGGCCGGCGGCGAAGTCTACCATATCGGCGTCCTGGGCGCCGACGGCGACGTGCTGGAGCAGGCCCTGACCCGCAATCATATTCACGCGGACTACGTGAAGCACGTCCCCGGCAGCAGCGCCCATACCATGCTGCAGGTGGACAAAAACGGCCAGAACAGCATCATCGTCTTCGCGGACGAGGCAATCACCTTCACCGATACCGAGATGGACGAAATCCTCGCCCATTTCGTCTCCGGCGACGCGGTCATCTTCCAGAACGAGCTGGACCGCAGCCCCGTGTTCATGCAAAAGGCCGCGGATCGGGGGCTTACCGTGATCTTCAATCCCTCCCCCATGGAGGACAGCATCTTCTCCTATCCCCTGGACCGGGTCAGCTGGTTCATCGTCAACGAGATCGAGGGCGGCGCCTTGACCGGGGAAACGGATCCGGAAAAGATCCTGGATACCATGGCGAAAAAATACCCCGCCGCCGGGGTGGTCCTGACCCTGGGCAGCGACGGCGCCTGGTGTATGCGGGGCCCGGAGCGGATCTTCCAGCCCGCCTTCCCCGTTAAAGCCGTGGACACCACCGCCGCCGGCGATACTTTCCTGGGCTATTTCACGGCTGGCATGCTGGCGGGCGAGCCCCTGGACCGGGTCCTGCGCCGCGCCGCCAAAGCCTCCTCCATCGCCGTTTCCCGCCCCGGCGCCGCGGATTCCATCCCCTCCCGGGACGAACTGGAATAAAAAGTTGACAGCATTCCCCCGCAAATAATAGGGTAGAGGGAGGGCGTTAACCCTCGCCCCTCCCATTGCACCGTACGTACCGGTCTGGTATACGGCGCTACATCGAAACATGGTTTCAAGTATT
>ONCV01000026.1 GCA_900316415.1 uncultured Eubacteriales bacterium | reverse complement strand
TCATTGCTGACAGCAGCTTGCGGTTCGCTACACTTGGCGGTAAATACCCGTGGCGGGACTTTCACCCGCTAGAATTGTGCCATGCCCGGCACACGCAAACAGGGTGCGGTTCAGTTTGAACCGCACCCCTTTGTTGTTTCCGTTTGTCCGTCCCGCGGGACGCCCTTCCGGCTTATCCCAGCGTGACCTCCACCTGATGGGTTCCCTCGCCGAAGGCGGGAATCACATTGCCCGCGATCTCCTTCCCGTCCACGGTCATCTTCTTCACGCCCCGGCACACATGCTCCGGATTGCGGATCGCGATTTCGTACAGCGCGCCGCGGAACCGGCGGCTGACGGAGTATCCGTCCCAGGTGTGGGGGATGCAGGGATCGATCCGCAGGCCGTCCCAGTCCGGCTTGATGCCCAGGATGTAATTGCTGATGACGTAGAAGTTCCAGGCGGCGGTGCCGGTCAGCCAGGAGTTCTTCGCCTGGCCGAAATGCGGCGCGTCCTTTCCGGCGATCATCTGGCTGTAGACGTAGGGCTCCATCTTGTGCAGCTCGGAGATCTCCTCCCGCCAGGCGGGAGCGATCCGGCTGTACAGGTCGAAGGCCCGGTCCCCGTGGCCCACCACGGTCTCCGCCGCGATGATCCAGGGATTGTTGTGGCAGAAGATGCCGGCGTTCTCCTTGTATCCGCCGGGATAGGAGGAAACCTCGCCCAGCTCCAGATGGTATTCCTTGTAGGCCGGCTGCAGCAGCACGATGCCGTGCTCCGTCTCCAGGTATTTGTGCACGCTCTCCAGCGCCTTCTCCGCCTTGCCGTCCTTCAGGCCCACGCCGGCCATGACGCAGTAGCCCTGGCTTTCGATGTAGATCTTGCCGTCCTCGCATTCCCGGGAGCCCACCTTGTGGCCCATGGCGTCATAGGCCCGGACGAACCATTCGCCGTCCCAGCCGTCCTTCTCGATGGCGGCGGTCATGTCGTCGATGTGCTTCTGATAGGCCTCCGCCTTCTCCGTCCGGCCCAGCCGCTTCTCCAGGGCCACCAGTTCCGGCGCGATGGAAACGAACATGCCGGCAATCAGCACGCTCTCGGCGATCCGGTCGTCCGGCGCGTTGGGGTTCGAGAAGGTCTGGAAGCTTTCGTCCGGCGTGTCGCTGTAGCAGTTCAGGTTCAGGCAGTCGTTCCAGTCCGCCCGGCCGATCAGGGGCAGCCCGTGGGGGCCCCGGTTGTTGACCACGTGCTCCAGGCTGACCTCCAGGTGCTCCAGCAGGGTGCCGCAGTCCCCGGGGTTGCAGTCGTAGGGCGTGGGGGCGTTCAGGATGTCGAAGTCCCCGGTCTCCTTGATGTAGGCCGCGGTGCCGGCGATCAGCCACAGGGGATCATCCCCGAAGCCGCCGCCGATGTCGTTGTTGCCCTTCTTGGTCAGGGGCTGATACTGATGATAGCATCCGCCGTCCCGGAACTGGGTGGCGGCGATGTCCAGAATCCGCTCCCGGGCCCGCTCCGGAATCTGGTGCACGAAGCCCAGCAGGTCCTGGCTGGAATCCCGGAAGCCCATGCCCCGGCCGATGCCGCTCTCAAACATGGAGGTGCTGCGGCTCATGTTGAAGGTGACCATGCACTGGTAGGGATTCCAGATGTTCACCATCCGGCCCAGCTTCTCGTTGTCCGTCTTCAGCGTGTAGGCGCTCAGCAGGTGATCCCAGTGGGCCTTCAGCTGCGCGAACTTCTCCTCGATCTGTTCGTCCGTGGACAGCTCCTTCAGCAGGACCCTGGCCGGCTTCTTGTTGATGATGCCGGGGGCGGCCCATTTCTCCGCGTTGGGCAGCTCCACATAGCCCAGCACGAAGTTGAACTTCTTCTCCTCGTCCTTTTCCAGGTGCACCCGGATCTGATGGGCGGCCATGGGCTGCCATCCGGAGGCGATGGAGTTGCTCATCTTCCCGGTCATAACGGCCTGGGGATTCTCGAAGCCGTTGTACAGGCCCAGGAAGCTTTCCATATCCGTGTCAAAGCCGTCGATGGGGGTGTTCACGGCATAGAAGGCGTAGTGATTCCGGCGCTCGCGGTATTCGGTCTTGTGGTAGATCACGCCGTCCTCCACCTCCACCTCGCCGGTGGAGAAATTCCGCTGGAAGTTCAGCATGTCGTCCTGGGCGTTCCACAGGCAGAATTCCACGAAGCTGGTCAGGATCACGTCCTTCGCGGCGCCGGATTCGTTCTTCAGGGTCACCTGATGCACCTCGGCGTCGAAGCCCAGGGGCACGAAGGAGCGCTGGCTGGCCCGCAGGCCGTTCTTTTTGCCGGTGATGATGGTGTATCCCATGCCGTGCCGGCAGGAATACTCGTCCAGCTCGGTCTTCACGGGCTTCCAGCCGGGATTCCAGACCGTGTCCCCGTCCTTGATATAGAAATACCGCCCGCCGTTGTCCACCGGCATGTTGTTGTACCGGTACCGGGTGATCCGGCGCAGCCGGGCATCCCGGTAGAAGCAGTATCCGCCGGCGGTATTGCTGATGATTCCGAAGAATTTTTCGCATCCCAGATAGTTGATCCAGGGATAGGGCGTCCGGGGCGTATCAATCACATACTCCCGGGCCCGGTCATCAAAATGTCCGAATTTCATGGGAATCCCCTCCAATTCGTTTTTTTCCTTCGGCAAGTATAGCACATCCCTCCCGCCCCCGCAAGGGGGGCAGGAGGGACGTTGTTCGGGTTATGTATGCGCTCCGGTCTCACTGATCCTGCAGGGTATCCAGATACCGGCACGCGGCCAGGGCCGCCACGGAGCCGTCGCCGGCGGCGGTGGTCAGCTGGCGGATCCGCTTCGCCCGGCAGTCCCCCGCCGCGAAGATGCCCGGCGTCCGGGTTTCGCAGGATTCGGGGCTGTCGAAATAGCCCCAGGCGTCCAGGGCGGCCACCTCCGCGAAGGCGCCGTTCTCCGGAATCAGCCCGATGGCGACGAAGAGCCCGTCGCAGGCGATGGTCTCCCGGGCGCCGTCCGCGGTCTCAATGGTGACCCCGGTCAGCCGCACCTGCTCGTCCATCTCCAGGTCCACGATCTTCACGCCGGTCCGGGCGGAAACGTTCTTCCGGGCGAACAGCAGATCCTGCAGGGCCTTCTCCCCGGTGAATTCCGGCAGATCCTGCAGCATCACCACCTCGGCGCACTTTCCGGACAGCAGCATGGCCTCCTGCAGGGCGGAGTTTCCGCCCCCGGCGACGCAGACCTTCCGGTCCCGGAAGAAATCCCCGTCGCAGACCGCGCAGTAGCTGACGCCCTCGCCGATCATCTCCCGCTCCCCCGGCAGGCCCAGCTCCCGGTGCTTCACGCCCGTGGCCAGGATCACGGTCTTCCCTTCCCGGACCTCGCCCTCCGCGGTATACACCCGCTTGAAGGCCCCCAGGTCCTCCACCCGGACGGCCTCCGCCAGGTCCACCTCCGCGCCCTGGTCCAGGATCTGCTCCAGGAACGCGTCCGCGAACTCGTTGCCGCTCATCCGCGCGGTGCCCGGCCAGTTCTCCACCTTCGGGCTGTGGGTGATCTGGCCGCCGAACCCGGTCTTCTCCAGCACCAGCACGCTCTTCCCGTTCCGCAGGGCATACAGCGCCGCGGTCATGCCCGCCGGGCCGCCGCCCACCACAATGACGTCATACATCTCTTTCTTCCTCCCTGAAAAAGGGGAGCGCGTTTCTCCGTGCTCCCCCTGATTATCCGCTGCTTACATGGCCTGCTTTTCGGGCTCCTGCTTCCGGGCGGTCAGCATGCCCCGGATCTCGGAAACGCCCTTGTACTTGATGAAGTCCTCTCCCTGGGTCACCACCAGGGTCGGGGCCTGGCGCACGCCGTACTGGTTGGCCAGCTCCACGTTGTCCGAGGCCAGCACTTCCTTGTACACGAAGCCCTCCTTCTGCAGCAGGCTCTTGGCCAGCTTGCAGTTCGGGCAGGTGGCGGAGACGAAGAGCATCGCCCGGGTCACCGGAGCCTTCTGCTCCTTCGCCGCGTCAGCCGCCGGGGCTTCCGCCGGGGCGGGAACCGCCGCGTCCGGATGCAGGGGGCCCCTGTGGGTCAGGTGGCTCCGCCCGATGTCATACACCTTCCGGTCCCGGAATTCCTGGGCCTTGCCGTCGTTCCAGTTCTGCACGGGGCGGTAGTATCCGGTGATCCGGCTGTACACCTCGGTCTTCTCGCCGCAGTGGGGGCAGGTGTACACCTCGCCGGTCAGATAGCCGTGATTCCGGCAGACGGAATAGGTGGGGCTCATGGTGTAATAGGGCAGCTTGTAGTTCTCCGCGATCTTCCGCACCAGGGCCGCCGCGGCCTTCCAGTCCGGCAGCTTCTCGCCCAGGAAGGCGTGGAACACGGTGCCGGAGGTGTACAGGGTCTGCAGCTCGTCCTGCACGTCCAGGGCGGAGAACACGTCCTCGCTGTAGCCCACGGGCAGGTGGCTGGAATTGGTGTAGTAGGGCTTGCCGTTCTCGTTGGCGGTCACGATGTCCGGATACTGCTCCTTGTCGTGCTTGGCGAAGCGGTAGGCCGTGGATTCCGCCGGGGTCGCCTCCAGGTTGTACAGGTCGCCGTACTGCTCCTGATAATCGCTCAGCCGGTTCCGCATGTGGTTCAGCACATCTTTGGCGAAGCGCTGGGTCTCCTCATGGGTCAGGTCCTTCCGCAGCCAGCGGGCGTTCAGTCCCGCCTCGTTCATGCCCACCAGGCCGATGGTGGAGAAGTGGTTGTCAAAGGTGCCCAGGTACCGCTTGGTGTAGGGATACAGGCCGCTCTCCAGCAGCCGGGTGATCACGGTGCGCTTGGTCTTCAGGCTGCGGGCCGCGATGTCCATCAGCTTGTCCAGCCGGGCGTAGAATTCCTTCTCGTCCTGGGCCAGATAGGCGATCCGGGGCAGGTTGATGGTCACCACGCCGATGGACCCGGTGCTCTCGCCGCTGCCGAAGAAGCCGCCGCTCTTTTTCCGCAGCTCCCGCAGGTCCAGCCGCAGCCGGCAGCACATGGACCGCACGTCGCTGGGCTCCATGTCGGAGTTGATGTAGTTGCTGAAATAGGGCGTGCCGTACTTGGCGGTCATCTCGAACAGCAGCTTGTTGTTCTCGGTTTCGCTCCAGTCAAAATCCCGGGTGATGGAGTAGGTGGGAATCGGATACTGGAATCCCCGGCCGTTGGCGTCGCCCTCGATCATGATCTCGATGAAGGCCTTGTTCACCATGTCCATTTCCTTCTGGCATTCCCCGTAGGTGAAGTCCAGCTCCTTGCCGCCGACGATGGCGGGCAGGTTGGCCAGATCCTTCGGGCAGACCCAGTCCAGCGTGATGTTGGAGAAGGGCGCCTGGGTGCCCCAGCGGGAGGGGGTGTTCACGCCGTAGATGAAGGACTGGACGCACTGCTTGACCTCCTTCTGGCTCAGGTTGTCCACCCGGACGAAGGGGGCCAGATAGGTGTCGAAGGAGGAGAACGCCTGGGCGCCGGCCCATTCGTTCTGCATGATGCCCAGGAAGTTCACCATCTGATTGCACAGGGTGGAAAGATGGGCCGCGGGGGAGGAGGTGATCTTGCCGGGCACGCCGCCCAGGCCCTCCTGGATCAGCTGCTTCAGGCTCCAGCCCGCGCAGTATCCCGTCAGCATGCTCAGGTCATGCAGATGCAGGGCGGCGGAGCGGTGCGCCTCGGCGATCTCGGAATCGTAGATCTCGCTGAGCCAGTAGTTGGCGGTGATGGCGCCGGAGTTGGACAGGATCAGGCCGCCCACGGAATAGGTTACCGTGGAGTTCTCCTTCACCCGCCAGTCGTTGATGTGCAGATAGTTGTCCACCAGGTCCTTGTAGTTCAGCAGGGCGGAGTTCACGTTCCGGACCTTTTCCCGCTGCTTCCGGTAGAGAATGTAGGCCTTGGCCACATCCGCGTAGCCCGCCTCGCTCAGAACCTTTTCCACGCAGTCCTGAATCGTCTCCACCGCGATCTTCCCGTCCCGGATCATGGGCTCGTATTCCGCCGTCACCCGCAGGGCCAGCATGTCGATGACGCTGGGATGATACTGCTTGTCCAGGGCCACGAAGGCCTTGGTGATGGCGTCCGAAATCTTGCTGATTTCAAATTCGGCGATTTTCCCGTCCCGCTTGACGACCTGGTACATGATTCCTTTTCCTCCCCTTCCCGCGGATAAGGCCGCGGAGTCCTATTTTCCTCATTTTTCGCGCAAAAGAAGAAAGCCTCCCGTTTCGCGTGCCGGACAACTATAGCACCGAAGGGAGGCAAAGTCAATATATAGATTGGGAATTTTTTTCACCACCACAATATCTTGTGTTTCCGGGAAAATCCTTCCCGCGGCGGGCTTTCCGGGGCGCTCCCCTCATTCCGCGCCCCGGATCAGCACCTCCGCCGCGTGGGGGCGCATGATCTCCGCCCAGGCCCGGATCTCCTCATCCGCGGGAGCATGCAGGCCTTCGAAGGGCACGGTGTCCCGGTCGGTAAATTTCTGCAGGGCGTACCGCCGGGCCCCGTGGATCCATTCCCCGATCCCCCGGAGGCTGTCCGCGTCGTGGAATTCCTTCACCAGGGTCGTGCGGAACTCGTAGTCCGCCGCGCCGCCGCCCAGCAGGAAGGCGATGCTCTCCCGCACCGGGCCGGGATCGAAGGTCTTCAGCCCGATGGTCTCCGCGTACCGGGCGGGGCTGTTTTTCACATCCATCGCCACGTACTGGCACAGCCCCTCCTCCGCCGCCCGGCGCAGCCGGTCGGGATGGGTGCCGTTGGTATCCAGCTTCACGTCGTATCCCAGGCCGCGGATCTGCCGCAGCAGATCCAGGGTCTCCTCCCGGATCAGGGGCTCCCCGCCGGTCACGGCGACCCCGTCCAGCATGCCCTTCCGCTTCTTCAGGAAGGCGATCAGCTCCTCCCCCTCCATCACCGCGGGGGCGCTGCCCTCCGCCAGCTCGCTGTTGTGGCAGAAGGGGCAGCGCATGTCGCATCCGCTCAGGAACACCGTGCAGGCAATCCGGCCCGGATAGTCCAGCAGGGTCATTTTCTGCAGTCCGTAAATCTTCACGCTTCTCTCCCTACAGCATCTTCGCCCGCAGCTCCTCCGGGGACAGGGCGCTCAGGTCCGCCGGCGGCACGTCGAAGAGGGTATGGCAGCCGTAGATGCCCCGGCTGTGCATCCGGCCCACCGCCCGGGCGCAGGCCAGCAGCACGGATCCCGTGAACTCCGGATTGGAATCCAGCTTCAGGGAGAAGGTCATCACGTGCCCGTTCTCGGCGCTGGTGTGGCCGCTGCGGATCACCTCGCCCCCATGGGGCAGGCCGCTGTGATCCCGCTTCAGCTCCTCCTCGGAGATGAAGTGCACCACCGTGTCATAGTCCGCGAAATAGTTCGGCATCTCCCGGATTTCCTTCTCGATCCGGTCGCAGTCCGCGTCCTCCTCCGCCACGACGAAGCATTCCCGCAGGTGCTTCTGCCGGGCGGTCAGCTCCGGCTGCTCCCCGTTCTTCACCCGGGTCACCGCCTCCTGGATCGGAATCGTGTACTGCCGGGCGTCCCGCACGCCCTCGATCCGGCGGATGGCGTCGCTGTGGCCCTGGCTGACGCCCCGGCCCCAGAAGGTATAGTCCCGCCCGTCCGGAATCGCGGCGCTCATGTACAGCCGCGCCAGGGAGAACAGGCCGGGATCCCAGCCCCCGCTGATCAGCGCCGTGTGCGCCGTCTGGAAGGCCGCCCGGTCCACCCGGCTGAAGTGATCCGGAATCCGCGCGTGGGTATCGAAGGAATCCACCACGTTGAAGCTCCGCGCCAGCGCCGGGGTCATCTCCGGCAGATCCGTGGCGCTGCCGCCGCACAGGATCATGACGTCGATCTCCCCCATGAATTCCGCCGCCCGGTCCGCCGCGAACACCGGCGCGCCGGTCCGGGTCTTCACGGTCTCCGGATCCCGGCGGGTGAACACCCCCACCAGCTCCATGTCCGGATTCTTCGCGAAGGCCCGCTCCACGCCGCGGCCCAGATTGCCATAGCCGTAAATCCCAATCTTCATGCCCTTTTCCTCTCCTGTTCCTCCCGCCGCGGCGGCCTCAGCCCCGCAGCAGATCCTTCATGTCATACAGCCCCGGCCCCTTCCCCCTCAGGAAGGCCGCCGCCTTCAGGCTGCCGTCGGCGAACACGCCCCGGCTCCAGGCCTGATGGGTCAGGGTCAGGGTCTCGTTCTGGGTCCCGATCATCACCTGGTGCTTCCCCACGGTGTTTCCCATCCGGATCGCGTGCATCCCCACGTCCTCCGGCTGCCGCTTTCCCTGGCCGCTGCGGCCCAGCACCTTCCGGGCCTCCGGGCGGACCTCCTTCACGGCGTCGAACAGCGCCAGCGCCGTGCCGCTGGGGGCGTCCAGCTTGCGGTCGTGGTGCTCCTCCAGGATCTCCACCTCCGCGTCCGGATACAGCGCCAGCGCCCGCTTGACCAGATCCGTCAGCACGGCGATGCCCAGGCTGTAATTCGCCGCCAGGAACACCGGAATCTCCTTCGCGGCCTCCCGGATGGCATCCCGCTCCGCGTCCGTCTGGCCCGTGGTGGCCAGCACCAGGGGCAGCTTCCGCGCCTTCGCGAAGGCCAGCAGCTCCCCGGTCAGGCCGGGATGGCTGAAGTCAATGATCCCATCCGCCTCCGCGCCGCATTCCGCGAAGCTCCGGACGCAGCCCTCCGTGCCCTCCGGCATCAGGGGATCCACGCCCATCACGATCCGGGCGTCCCCGCTGCGCGCGGCGGATTCCCGGACCTCCCGGCCCATGTGTCCCGTATAGCCCACCAGAATGATCCTCAATTCTCCCGCGCCTCCTTCAGCAGCCGCAGCAGCTTCTCCTCGGTGCTCTTTTCCGCCGGCACCAGGGGCAGCCGCAGCCGGTTCTCCCCGAAGCCCAGGAAAGCGGTGGCCGCCTTCACGGGGATGGGGTTCGTCTCCAGCATCAGCTGATCCATCAGCGCCTGCAGGCGGACCTGCATCCGCCCGGCCCCCGCCGCGTCCCCCGCGAACCAGCGGTCGCACATCTCGCTCATCTGCCGGGGGATCACGTTGCTGGCCACGGAGATGACCCCCTGGCCCCCCAGGCTCAGGATGGGCACCGTCTGGTCATCGCATCCGGAATACACGGTCAGCTCGTCCCCGCACAGGGCCCGGATCCGCCCCACCTGGCTCAGGTTCCCGCAGGCTTCCTTCACCGCGGCGATCCGGGGATGGGCGCAGAGCGCCGCCAGCGTCTCCGGCAGCATGTTCAGCCCCGTCCGCGACGGCACGTTGTACAGGATGCAGGGCTTCTCGCTCTCCTCCGCGATCGCGCGGAAATGGGCGATCAGGCCCCGCTGGGTGGTCTTGTTGTAAAAGGGGGTCACCAGCAGCACCGCGTCCGCCCCCAGCCCGCAGGCCGCCTTCGTTTTCGCGATGGCCTTCCCGGTGTCGTTGGATCCGGTGCCCGCGATCACGGGCACGCGCCCCGCCGCCTTCGCCACGGCGCAGGCCAGCAGGTCCCGGAACTCCCCATCGCTCAGAACGGCGCCCTCCCCCGTGGTGCCGGCCACCACCAGCGCGTCCACGCCGTTTTCCAGCTGGAAATCAATCAGCCGCTCGAACGCGCTGAAATCCACCCCTTCGTCCCGAAAGGGCGTGATCAGCGCCGTGCCGACTCCCTGAAACACGCGTTCCTTCATGGAGATTTCACCCTCCTTCTTCCTCCGCGCCGGCGTTCCCGTGATTCCGCCCGGGCGGCCGGATCCCGGTCCGCCGGATTCGGCGGCCCCGGTCCGTTTTCCGTCTTCCCCGTCCGGGAAAAACCCCTTCCCCGGGCAGGCCGAAACGTCCGCCTGCATCTTACCGCAAGATGTTCCTCCCGTCAAGAACACGGCGCCCCGCGAACCGCGGGACGCCCTGTTTTTTGTTCTGCCTCAGTCCTTCAGGAATTCGTCCGTGCCGGGAATCTGCCGCAGTTCCTGAACCACCAGGCGGCAGATCTCCTTCGCCCCGTGGGCATTGAAATGGGTCTGGTCGTTGTGCCCCTCCGGATAATCCGGATGCTCTCCCGGCGCCAGCACCACGAAGAGCTCCTTCGCCTTCTCCTGCCCCAGGGACAGGTACAGCGCCCGGCTGTCCCGGTTCAGATCGCACAGGGGCACGCCCTTTTCCGCCGCCAGATCCCGGACCGCCCGGGGGTATTCCCCGTGGGTGTACAGCAGCCCCGAATCCCCGGTGAAGAACCGGCGCTCGCAGGAGGTGATCAGCACCGGGTGCGCGCCCCGGTCCAGGGCCTCCCGGCAGTAGCTCCACAGATGCTCCTTATAGGTGGTCTCCGGGTCCGTGTGCCGCTCGTCCTCCTTCTCGTCATTGTGGCCGAACTGAATCAGCAGCCAGTCCCCCGCCGCCATGCCCTCCTCCGCCGGGCGGAAGAGGCCCTCCTCCCGGAAGCTGCGGCTGGAGCGGCCGGAGAGGGCGATGTTCCGCACCGCGACCCCCTCCTTCACAAACTCCGGCAGGGCCCACCCCCATCCCCGGAACGGGGGGGTGTTGTCCTCCACCGTGGAATCCCCGATAATCCAGACCGTTTTCATTTCGTTTCCTCCCCCAGCGTCTTCCGTTCCCCGCCCGCGATCCGGACCGGCTCCCCGTCGTTGACGGTGATCCAGCAGTCCCGGGCGTTCGGGTTGTACACAAAGCGGTTGTCCGCCGCGAACTGCAGGCGGGCGAAATCATCCAGGGCGTCCATGAACTCGATGTTCGTGCAGTACCAGATGTCGTCCTTGCCGCCCATCATTTCGCAGAAATCCTCGATCAGGCCCCAGTTGTCCCGGTCGTCGAATTCGTAGCTGTGGCCCCAGACATACATCAGGTACAGGTACTGCCGCTTGTGCAGGTCCAGGAATTCCCTGCCCAGCTCCATCAGCCGGTGGTTGTGATGGCAGGTGGCCTGCCAGCGGTAGGGATTCTCCGGCAGGGCGAAGCTGTCCGAGGAGCCCACCACCCGGGCATAGCGGATGCCGCAGGCCGGCAGCAGCTTTTCGATGTCCGCGCTGACGGAGCCGTTGGGATAGGCCAGGCCCCGGACCGGCGCGCCGGTCATGCCCTCCAGCCATTCCCGGTCGTCCAGCACCTCCCTCGCCACCTCCGGCAGGGGGCAGCGGGCGATGGTGGGATGCGTCACCGTGTGGCAGGCCACCTCGTGCCCCCGGTACAGGGTGGGAATCTCCGCCGGGTCGATCCGGTCGTCCCGGAACCACAGGCCGCTGTTCAGGTTGAAGGTTCCCCGGATCCCGTTCCGGTTGAAGATCTCCACCAGGCGCCGGTCGCTCTTCCGTCCGTCGTCATAGCTCAGGGTCAGCGCCTTGTGCTTTCCCCCGGGATAGCAGGCATAGACCCGATTCACCTTGTTGCTCATCTTTCCCTCTCCTTCCGATTTGCCGTGTTTTTTCCCTCCGCCGGGTTATTTCTTCCCCAGGATCCGGTCGATCTTCTCCAGCTCCTCCCCTGTCAGCTCCGGCGCGTTCAGCACCTCCAGGTTGTCCAGGATCTGCTCCGGCCGGCTGGCGCCGATCAGCGCGGAGGTGATCCCCTCGTCCCGCAGCACCCACTGCAGCGCCAGATGCTGCAGCTTCTGGCCCCTTGCCTCGGCGATCTCCTTCAGCCCGCGGATCTTCTCCGCCATCTCGTCGGTCTGGGCGCCGGGCTTCAGGAAGCGGCTGTCCCGCTTCATCCGGGAATCCTCGGGGATCCCGTCCAGGTATTTCCCGGTCAGCAGGCCGCCCGCCAGCGGCTGGAAGACGATGCAGCCCACCTGCTCTTCCCGCAGCACGTCGGTCAGCCCGTCCTCGATCCACCGGTCCAGCATGGAATACCTGGGCTGATGGATCAGGCAGGGGGTTCCCAGCCGCCGCAGCTCCCGGATGGCCGCCCGGGCCTGCTCCGGCCCGTAATTGGAGATGCCCACGTACAGGGCCTTGCCGCTGCGGACGATCTGGTCCAGGGCGCCCATGGTCTCCTCGATGGGGGTGTTCGGGTCCGGCCGGTGATGGTAGAACACGTCCACGTAGTCCACATGCATCCGCTTCAGGCTCTGGTCCAGGCTGGCGATCAGGTATTTCCGGCTTCCCCAGTCCCCGTAGGGGCCCTTCCACATGCCGTATCCCGCCTTGGTGGACAGGAACAGCTCGTCCCGGTGGGGCCGCCAGTCCGTGTCCATGTGCCGGCCGAAGTTCGTCTCCGCGGCGCCGTCGGGCGGGCCGTAATTGTTCGCCAGGTCAAAATGCGTGATCCCGTGGTCGAAGGCCGTCCGCAGCAGGGCCTGCTGGGTCTGGAAGGGGGTGATGTCCCCGAAATTGTGCCACAGCCCCAGGGACAGCAGGGGCAGCAGCACCCCGCTGCGCCCGCAGCGGCGGTATTTCATGGTGTCGTATCGGGTTTCACTGGGCTGATACATGGCGTTTCTCCTTTCGTTCCGGGCGGGGTCCGCCGCTCTTATTCCATCGTCACAAACCGCATCTCCAGGGGCTTCAGCGCAAGCCGGATCTTTCCGCCGGGATAGCTGATCTCCGTTTCCAGGGGCGCCTCCCCGTTGTTCAGCGCCGCCAGCGTCCGGGATCCGGGGAACCAGGCCGCCTCCGCCAGGGGATGATCCGCCAGCGCGGCCTCCTCCCCGGTCTTTCCGGTCAGGGTCATCATCAGCCGCAGCAGCATGGAGGCCGCGGCGGGGCTGTATGCAAATCCGCTGAGGTACGCCGCCCGGCCCCTGCCGCATGCCCGGCAGGTCAGCTGCGGCACGCCGCCGGCCGCGGCCCAGACCCGGGTGTCCCCCGCCGTCAGCCGCACCCCGGGCTTTTCCGCCAGGGCCTCCGCCGCCACCGGGAAGGGCGCCTCCTCCGTTTCGAAGCTCCATTCCCCGTGGCAGGCATAGCGGCCGTCGTCCACGTCCACCCCCAGCAGGGGGGCCAGGGCCAGGAAGGTGTCCCCTCCCGGCACCGCTCCGGGCTCATTGACCCCGATCAGGGCGCCGCCCTCGTAGACGAACCGGGTCACCTCCGCCGTCAGCTCCGGATCCTTCCAGGCGTCCCCGCCGCTCCAGGCGTCCCCCGCCCTTCCGGCGCAGATCATCAGGTCGAAGCCCTTCAGGGCGCCGCCGCGCACCTCCTCATGGCTCAGGAATTCCACCTCCACCGGCAGGCCGCTCAGGGCCTCGTTGATGTGGATCAGGGCGTTCCCGTCCGTCTCATGGAAATGCCCGCTCAGGGTCCAGCTGCGCAGCCGGCCCCAGGTATGCACCACCGCCACCCGCAGGGGCAGCGCCGCCGGCGCCCCCTGGGCATGCAGGCCGCGGATCCGGTGGAACTGGTCCGTGATCTCCGTCATCGTGTCCACGAAGGCGGGGAAGCCCTGCGTCAGGTGCAGGTAGCCCCCGAGGCCGATCCGGTCCACGCACTGGCGCAGCAGCGCCCGGCGGACGTGCAGCCAGTAATCCAGGGCGTCCTTCTCCGGATGTCCCCCCTCCATGAAGGTGGGCAGGCCGCCCAGCCCGACGGGGAACAGGTAGGGATGGAAGCGGAGCTCGTGCACCGGCACCTCCGCCCCGGCGCACAGCCGGCATTCAAAGCCGGAGAACACGCATTTGATCAGCCCGTCAAAGCCGATGGACGCGAAATACTTCCCGTAGGGCTCCATGCCCACCCAGCTGTCGTCGTAGAACACGTAGGCCTGCTTGCCGTGGCGGTGAATGATCTCCACCAGCGTCCGGGCCTTCTCCGCCACGAAGCGCTGGATGAAATCCATGTAGTCCCGCTTGGCCGGGGTGGGGGGCCGGTGGGTCGCCTGCAGCCTGCCCCGCTGCAGGAAGTCCTCCGCCGTCAGGGCGTATCCGTATTCCGCCTCGAAGGCCTTCAGCGCCACGGGGCTCACCGTGAAGTCGTAGCTCCCCCAGTCCGTGAAGCGGGTGCGGCGCCGGGGATCCGCCCCGAAGATCCACACGAAATTGTAGAACAGGGAGGTCAGGCGCACCACGTCGGTCTGCGGATTCTCCGCGCACCAGTTTTCCAGCCACTCCTGCAGGAACTTCCACGCCTCCGGATGCCGGGGATCCAGCTGGCGCAGGTGCTCCGAGGTCCAGTGGTTCGTGGTGTGGTTGTACATGTTGATCTCTTCCCAGATGCGCCAGCACAGGAAGGACACCGTGTACCGGTGATAGGGGGCGCAGCCGGAAACCGTCACCGTCCCGTCCGCCCAGGTCCACTGCTCCCTTGGCACCCGCACCCCGGCGGTCCGGTCCCAGACCTCCCAGTATTCCATGGCCTCCGGGCGGTCGTTGATCTCGAACTGCTCCGTGAAATAGCCTTCCAGCGGGGAGATCCGGACCTCCGGCCCCTCCGCCGTCACCGGATCGGACATCAGGAAGCACTGCTGCTGGGCATCGGGATGCGCCGCCGCAAACTCGTTATGCTCCCGGATGATGCAGATCGTGGAATAGATCCGATACCCGGCCTGGGCGATCTCCGGCGAAAGCTTCGTGCCGTCGCTGTCCCGGATCACGTCCGCGCCCCAGGTTTTCGCCAGCCGGAGCGTCAGCTCCTCATATCCCGCTTCCCCGGGAAGGGTGAAATGTCCCCGTTTTTCCTTCATTTTTCCGCGCCTCCCGATCGTGTTTCCGTTTCTTCCTTCCGGTTACCATTTATCATATGCCTGTTTCCGCCCAAAAACAACGCGCATCCAACTGTAAACCGACTCGTTTCAACCCTTTTTGCTCCGCCCGGCGCCTTCTCCCCGGAGAAAAAGGGCGGTTTTCTCCCGGAATGGACCGGTTCGCCCTTCCGGATGGTCATTTTTGGCCATTCCGGCAACAGGAAAGGGCCGGGCTTTCGCCCGGCCCCGGAAAAACTGCAGGGATTCTTACTTCGCCTTCACGGTCTCGGGAAGACGGGTGGTGTTGCCGGCTTCGAAGGCCGCCAGCCGCTCATCCATGATCTCCTGATAGCCCGCATCCAGGAAGGCCTGGCTGTACTCGGCGAACAGGGAATCGAACTCGGCGGGATCGCACTTGATCAGCTTGGCGTAGTATTCCTGCCACAGGCTCAGCAGCGTGGCGCTGTATTCGCTCTCGCTCTCGATGGCGACGGCGAACACCGGATCGGAATAGGCCTTGCCGGAGTCCGCGATCTCCCGCAGGGTGTAGTAGTTGTCAATCAGCGCCTGGGTGAAGTCCTGGGGCAGGCCCACGGGGCTCATCTGGGCGATGGTCTGCTCGATGGTACCCACCTTCTTGGAGGCATGCACCAGGCAGGTCATGTCGATGTTGTTGTTGTGGTTCAGCATTTCCTCGCCGGTGTAGTCCACGGTGACAGGCAGGCCGTTCTCATCCAGGTTGTAGGTCACGCCCTCCACGCCGTTCTCCAGCACGAAGAGGTTCTCTTCCTGAATCATCCACTCCATCAGCATCCAGGCGGCCTTCAGCTGGTCCTCGGTGGCCAGGCTGGAGAAGCCGACGATCATGCCGAAGGGGTTGTCCGCGCGGATGCAGCCGGTGTTGACGCCCTCTTCCACGCCGGCATAGGGGCTGGCCACGGCCAGTTCGGCGTCGGGGTTGTTCTCATAGAAGGCGGTCAGCCAGGGCATGTTGGTGGCGATGTAGCCGCCGTACTGATAGGTCTTGCCGTTGATGAAGTCGGTCTGGGTCTGATCGGTGGCCGCGCCGGCGCTGTTCTTTTCCAGATCGAATTCGCTGGAATACCAGCCCATGTGATACTCATCGTTCAGCCGCTTCATCATCCGCTGGGTGGGATACCAGGGGAACGCCGGGGTGCCCAGGGAGGAATGCATCGCCCATTCCTTCTCGCCTTCCTCGGTCACGGGGAAGTCACGGAAGCCGAAGTTGGCGATGTAGGCCGCGGTGGGGATACCGGTGCTCAGGGGATTCTCGCACAGGCCCGCCTCGATCATCTTGTTCAGGGCGTCCTTCTGCTCCTCGTAGTTCGCGGGCACATGATCATAGCCGACCTTGCGCAGCCAGTCCATCCGGACGAAGGTGGCATAGGCGAAGGTGGTGTCATAGTAGGGCCGCTCGGTCAGGACGAAATAGGTCTTGCCGTTGATGTCGGTGTAGCCCAGCTGGTTGTGGTCCACCATGGCCTGATAGAAGGTGGGGGCCACGGCCTTGAAGGCGTCCAGATCGATTTCGGTCATGGCGCCGTCGTTGGCCCACTGCGCGACCTTGGGATAGTCATACTCCATCAGGATCGTGGGGGTGTCGCCGGCCGCGATCAGCATGGAATACTTGGTCATGACGTCGCCGCGGGGGATGGCCACGTACTTCACGTCGATGTTGTACTTGTCGCCGAAGTTGGTCTGCACCCACTTGGTCCAGTAGTTGTCATCCACGGCGGGATAGCCGGCCTTGGAGCGGTCGTACACGGGCACCGTGATGGTCACGCGCTCGGCGAAGGGCTCCCAGTCCGCGGGAACGTCGGCAGCGGCCAGGTTCACCATGCCCAGAAGCAGGGCGACCGCCAGCAGCAGGGAAACGAGTTTCTTCATCTTGAGTTTCCTCCTTTTTTATTTCAGGGCGTTTCGCCCTAATTAACAGCCATCGGTTTTCCGGTCGGATACCGGTCGCCGGCATCATCGCGTCCTTTACCCTTTCACGGCACCGATCATGGTTCCCTGCACAAAGTATTTCTGCACAAAGGGATACACCATGAGGATGGGCAGGGTGGCGAACATGACGACCGCGGCCTGGAGCACCTCGGGGGTGGATTCCACGGCGGCGGATTCGGAGAGGCTGACCGCGTCCTGCCCGCTGTTGAGCACCATGTTGCTCAGCAGATACTGCAGGGGCTGCAGCGCCTTGGTGGTGATGTAGTACTTGGCGTCGGCGTAGGCGTTCCACCGGCCCACGGCGTAGAACAGCGCCAGGGTGGCCAGAATCGGCTTGGACAGGGGCAGCACCACCTGGAACAGGGTCTGGAAATGGTTGGCCCCGTCCAGATTCGCGGCCTCATAGAGGCTGTCCGGGATGGTGGAGCGGATGAAGGACCGCATGATCAGCATGTTGTAGGGCGAGAAGCACAGGGGCAGCACCAGCACCCACATGGTGTTCAGCAGGCCCAGATCCTTGTACAGCAGGTATTCCGGAATCAGGCCGGCGCTGAAGTACATGGTGAACATGATGATGAAGGCAAACACCGTCCGGCCCCGCAGCTCCTTCCGGGCCAGGGGATAGGCCGCCAGGATCGTGACGATCATGCCGATCACCGTGAACAGCACCGTCATCCAGATGGTATACACCATGGAATGGGTCAGCTGCCCGTCCCGGAAGATGGAGGCATAGGCCTCGAAGTTCAGGTCCTTCGGCCAGAGGTACACGGACTTGGACAGCACCGCCGTGTTGGAGGAAATGCTCTTCGCGGCGATGTGGATGAAGGGAACGATACAGGTCAGGGACAGAAGGAAGATGACGAAGGCGATCACGAAATCGCTGACGCGCACCCGGTTCACGCCCTGAAACAGGGAGGACTTCTTTTCCGTGGAAACTGTCATGCTCTGCATCCTCCTTTCCTTACAGCAGGCCGTCCTCGCCCAGCGCCTTGGAGGCGCGGTCGGAGGCCAGCACCAGGATCAGCCCCACCAGGGACTGGAACAGGCCCACCGCCGTGGCGCGGCTGAAGTTGCCGCCGGAGAGGCCCTTTTCGTAGACGTAGATGGCCAGCTGATACTGGAATTCCTTCACCTGCACGTTGCCGAAGGAGTCCAGCCGCTCGAAGTTGGAGCCCATCACCCGGCCCAGGTTCATGATCAGCAGGGTCACCATGGTTCCCCGGATGCAGGGCAGCGTCACGTTCCAGATCTTCCGTAGCCGTCCCGCGCCGTCGATGGTGGCGGCCTCGTACAGGTCCGGGCTGATGCCCGTGATGGCCGCCAGGTAGATGATGGAGCCCCAGCCCATGTTCTGCCAGACGCCGATCAGCAGATAGCTGGTGGCCCAGTGCCATTTCTCCGTCAGGAACGGGATGCCCTCGTCGATCCATCCGGCGTTCATCAGCAGGATGTTGACCAGGCCGGTCTGGGGCTTGAACAGGTTCAGCGCCACGCTGGCGATGATGACCCAGGAGAGGAAGTGCGGCAGGTACAGAATCGTCTGGGACAGCTTCTTGAACCGCTGGAAGCGCAGCTCGTTGAGCAGCAGCGCCAGGATGATCGGCACCGGGAAGCCCACCAGCAGATCCAGGAAGTTGAAGACCAGGGAGTTCTTCAGGGCCCGGAGGAAATCCTTGTCCCGGAAGATCTTCTCAAAGATCTGGAAGCCCACGTATTCGCTGCCGGAATAGCCCTTGGCGGGCTTGTAGTTCATGAAGGCGATCCGCAGGCCGGGATACGCGGCGTATTTGAAGATGATGACGAACGCGATGGGAATCAGCAGCATCAGATACATCTGCCAGTTTTCCTGGAAATACAGCTTCCAGCTCCTGCGATGGGGCTTGACGGAACGGGACTGCACGATATCACCTCGATCTTCCTGGAAGAATAAAGGATGTTTGTCTGGGGACAGTATACCTCCCCTTCCCCCGAAAAAACTATGCCTGTTTTATCCAAAAACTGACTCATTTCAACCATGTTTTCGTCCCGTTTTTCTTCCGGAATGGGACAAAACGGCCGCTTTTCGCCCTGATCAACCCTTCTCCGGCGTTCGGATGGGCGGTTTTCGCCATTTCCATCTTGCCCGCGGGGGGCGCCTGTGCTATACTTCGATGCAACGGAAAAGAAGGATTTCGCCCGGAAAAGTGCGGTCCTTCCCGCCGCGGGGCGGGAGGCAGGCGGCGGAAAAGGAGGTTTCGCCCGTGGGTCAGTCCCGGATGGTGCTCTCGGAATACCGGAGCTACGAGCTGCCGCCGGATTTTCCCCTGCTGGCGCTGGAGGGGGAGGAATGGCGGATCAGCCCGGTTCGCAGCGCCAATCTGCATTTCCACAACTGCGTGGAGATCGGCCTGTGCCGCGGCGGGGACGGGGAGATGCAGCTGAACCGGGAGGCGCGGCCCTTTCAGGCGGGGGATGTGACCGTGATCGGCGCCCAGGTGCATCATACCACCTGGTCCGCCCCCGGGTCCTTCAGCCTCTGGAGCTATCTGTTTGTGGATCTGGAAAAGCTGCCCGGGAAGCATCTGCATCAGCCGGAGCGGCTGCGGGAGCTGGCGGGCTCCGGCTGCTTCCTGCTGTCCCCGGAGGAGGCCCCCTGGGCCCGGCGGCTGATCGAGGCCGTTTTCGAGGAGATGCGGAACCAGCAGGAGGGGTATCGGGACTGTGTGCTCGGCCTGCTGACGGCCTTCGTTTCCCGGGTGCTCCGCCTGCAGCCCGCCGTCTCCCCCTCCGTGCGGGAGAATCCGGTGCTGGCCCCCGCCCTCGCCTGGATCCGGGAGCAGTACGCGGCGGATTTCTCCATGGAGGATCTGGCGGAGCGCTGCCATCTGAGCCCCACGCATTTCCGCCGGCTCTTCCACGAGCAGATGGGCACCACTCCCCTGGACTATGTGCATCAGGTCCGCGTCTCCGCCAGCTGTTCCCTGCTGCTGAACACGGACGACAGCGTGGCCTCCATCGCCGGCCAGGTGGGATACGCCTCCCTCAGCTGCTTCAACCGCCATTTTCTGCGGGTGATGGGCATCGTGCCCAGCAAATGGCGGAAAACGGAGGAGCGTTCGCCCCGCCGCTCCGTCCTGACCTTCACCGGCTGGACAAGGGCGGAAACCACCGCGGAAATCCTGCAGAAGGCGCCGAACCGGCCCCGCGGTCCGGGCTGACCCGCGGAACATCTCCCGTTGATCAAGCATATCCATTATTTTTAAGGAGGAGAACACCATGGAACGTTTTGCCTGGAAGGGACGCATCAAAGCCGGCATGCAGGAGGAATACAAGCGCCGGCATGACGAAATCTGGCCGGAGATGCTGGCCCTGCTGAAGGAAGCCAGCATCCGGAACTATTCCATCTGGAGCGACGGAAGGGACGTCTTCGGCTATTACGAATGCGAAAAGGGCATCGAGTTCGCCGAGAAGACCCAGGCGGGCAGCCCCATCGTCGACCGCTGGAACGATTACATGGAGGACGTCCTGGATCTGGTGATGGATCCCGAAACCGGCGCCCAGCCGAAGCTGAAGCAGATGTTTATGATGGAGTAATCCGGGACGGAATCCCCCGGCGGCGCGACTTCCACCGCAACACATTGACAAGCTTGCAAGAATCGGATAGACTGTTTTGGAAGGCGGGAGATCCGAATCTCCCTTCCGATCGAACGAAGAAGGAAAGGATTGATACCCATGATGAAACTGGTGCTGGTCCGCCATGGCGAAAGCGAATGGAACAAGCTGAACCTCTTTACCGGCTGGACGGATGTGGATCTGAGCGAAAAGGGACACGAGGAAGCCAAGGCGGCCGGACGGCTGCTGAAGGCGGAAGGCTATGATTTTGATATCTGCTACACGTCCTATCTGAAGCGCGCCATCCATACCCTGAATCACATTCTGGACGAGATGGACCGGGCCTGGCTGCCCGTGGTCAAGAGCTGGAAGCTGAACGAGCGGCATTACGGCGCCCTGCAGGGCCTGAACAAGTCCGAAACCGCCGAGAAGTACGGCGAGGAGCAGGTCAAGATCTGGCGCCGCAGCTTCAACGTCAAGCCCCCGGCCCTGGATGAATCCGACGAGCGTTCCGCGGTCAATCAGCCCATGTTCCGGGATGTGGACCGGAAGGATCTGCCGGCCTGCGAGAGCCTGGAGACCACGATCGAGCGCGCCGTGCCCTATTTCAACGAGGTGATCAGGAAGGACATGGCCGCCGGCAAGCGGGTCATCATCGCCGCCCACGGCAATTCCCTGCGCGCGCTGGTGAAGTATTTTGACAACCTGAGCGACGACGAGATCATCGGCGTCAACATCCCCACCGGCACGCCCCTGGTCTACGAGTTCGACGACGATTTCAAGGTGATCCGGCATTATTATCTCGGCGATCAGGACGCCCTGAAGGCCAAGATGGAAGCCGTTGCCAACCAGGGCAAGAAGAAGTAAGCCCGGAAGGCCAAAAACAATCTGCGCTCTCCCCTTCGGGAGAGCGCATTTCTTATACCGTTCTCTGTCAGTCCTTTTTCCGGATCTGCTTCCAGGCGCCCGCGGCATAGACCCCCAGCGCCAGCAGCGCCAGCGCCACCGAGACCCACAGCAGGATCACGTCCAGCTGCACGCCCCAGGTCGCCAGCTCCGCGTGGAAGAAGCTGAGCACCAGGCTGGCCATGAAGAACACCGTCGCCGTCTTGCCGTAATAATTCGCGTACACCACGACGCCCCTGCCCAGCAGGAACGCGCTGCCCGCCACCATGATCAGCTCCTTGCCCAGCACGATCAGCACCGCCGCCCAGGGCAGCACTCCGGCCAGCGCCTGGCAGAACAGGGCGGTCAGCACCATCAGCTTGTCCGCCAGGGGATCGAACAGCTTTCCGAAATCCGTGATCTGGTTCAGCTTCCGCGCCAGATATCCGTCCAGCAGATCCGTCAGGCTCGCGGCGCAGAAAATCGCCAGCGCTCCCTTCAAATGCCCGGCCCGGAACACGATCACGAACACCGGCACCAGAATCAGCCGGATCATGGTCAGCACATTGGGCACCGTCCAGACATTTGAAAACAGTTTCTTCAGCCGCTCCTTCACCGCAGCATTCCGCCTCTCCCGGGAATTCTCCCTTTTTCCGGCCGCCCCGCGGAAATCTCCCCGCGGAGCAATGCCGCTTTCTTCTTCTCCGGAGCGCGGCCGTTTTCCTGCCGTTCCGGGGGAATTATCTCATCCGCAGCCGGTACTGCCCGGGGGTGATCCCCATGATCCGCTTGAAATTCTTGATCATGTGGCTGCAGTCCGCGTATCCGGTTTTCTCGCTGATGCTTTCCAGATCCATTTCCGTAAACAGCAGATACTTTTCGACCTGGTCGACACGCAGCTGCTCAATAAAGTCCTTGCAGTTCACGCCGTAGCGCTTGCGGAACTTCTTGGCGAACCAGGGATAGCTCATGCCGCAGCGGGCGGCCAGCTTCTCGACCCGCAGGTTGTCCCCCAGATGCTGCTGAATATAGACCGACAGCGTTTCCAGCGTATCCTCCGGAACGCTCCGGTCCCGCAGCACCAGGCCCCGGCCCAGCCAGAAGCGGATCATCTCCGCGCAGATCACGCCCAGGGTGTTGACCACGTTCATGTCGTACCCGTATTGCCGGTTCTTCGTTTCCCGGACGCAGCGCGCCACCAGCTCCGACAGGTTCATCTGCCGCGCCTCGGCCGCGGGCACCACCATGGGCACGCCCTCCCGGACGGCCTCCGAAAAAATGTTTTTCAGCGCCGGGGAGTAGTCGGACAGCCTGGGCATCCGGTCCGGATCCATCCGGATCACGTCCATCAGCACGGGCTCCCCGCCCTCCACGGCCACCCGGTTCTCCACCCCGGGGCACAGCAGCGCCGCCTCGCCCGGGGTCACCACCCGCTCCTCCTTCCCCAGGGAAAGGCGCACGCTCCCCTTCCGAAGGAAAAACAGCTCCGCAAAATAGTTGTCCCGGCTCTCCTCCGGGAAGGGAATCACCCGGGAATCCGCCTCGCAGCATGCGAACGGCGCACACAAAGGAAGACACATCTCATTGGAGTTAAACATGGACGCCTCCAGTCAGTGTCACAGGTATATTTATGGACGGCTCCTATTATAACGGGGATTTGTGAAAATTTCAACAATATTTTTGTACAATCCGGTAAAACTGGAAGCACTTTTCAATCAATCAGCATGGCATCCCCGAAGGAGAAAAAACGGTATTTTTCGGCAACCGCGGTCCGATACACCCGCAGGGTCTCCTCCCGGCCCATCAGCGCGCTGACCAGCATCAGCAGGGTGCTCTGGGGCAGATGGAAATTGGTGATCAGGGCGTCCACCGCCTTGATCTTCACCCCCGGATAGATAAAGATCCGGGTCTCCCCGGCCCCGGGATGAATCACCCCATCGTCGGTGGCCATGGTCTCCAGCGTCCGCACGGAGGTGGTTCCGACGCAGACGATCCGCCCGCCGGCCTGCCGGATCCGATTCAGGGTGTCCGCGGCCTCCGGGGTCACCTGGCAGAATTCGCTGTGCATGGGATGCTTCTCCGCGTCCTCCACCTTCACGGGCCGGAAGGTGCCCAGCCCCACGTGCAGCAGCACCGGCACGATGGTCACGCCCTTCTGCCGGATCCGCTCCAGCAGCTCCGGCGTGAAATGCAGCCCCGCCGTCGGCGCGGCCGCGGAGCCGTCCTGCTTCGCGTACACCGTCTGATACCGCTCCGGGTTTTCCAGCTTTTCATGGATATAGGGCGGCAGGGGCATCTCCCCCAGCCGGTCCAGCAGCTCCTCGAAAACGCCCTCGTACTGGAACCGCACCTTCCGTCCCCCGGTTTCGGTCACGTTTTCCAGCACCTCGCACCGCAGCAGCCCCCCGCCGAACACGCAGCGGGCGCCGGGCTTCAGCCGCCTGCCCGGGCGGACCAGGGCCTCCCAGTCGGTGGCGTTCTCCCGCCGCAGCAGCAGCACCTCCACCGGCACGCCCGTGTCCTCCTTCTCGCCCTGCAGCCGGGCGGGGATGACCCGGGTCTCATTGATGACCAGGGCGTCCTCCGGGCGCAGGTAATCCACGATATCATAGAAATGCCGGTGCTCCAGGGTGTGATCCTTCCGGTGAACCACCAGCAGCCGGGAATGATCCCGGGGCTCCGCCGGCGTCTGGGCGATCAGCTCCTCCGGCAGTTCGTAGTCAAAATCCGCTGTCTTCATTTCCGCTCTTTTCCGTCTATTCCCGCGGGCCGCGCCGGCGCACCGGTTTCTCCGCCCGCCGCCGTTCCGGCCCGGGCTCCCGTCCCGGAAGCCCCTGCCCGGCTCCGCTTTCTTCCGTTTTCAGATGTCCATCTTCAGCTGCGCATCCGCGCCGGCGGGCATCTGCTTTTTCATGTGGGCCCACGCCAGGGGGGTGCAGACCCGGCCCCGGGGCGTCCGCTGCAGGAAGCCCAGCTGCATCAGATAGGGCTCGTACACGTCCTCGATGGTCACCGCGTCCTCCCCGGTGGTGGCCGCCAGGGTATCCAGCCCCACCGGCCCGCCGCCGAACTTGTCCATCATGCAGGACAGCACGTTCCGGTCCACCTTGTCCAGCCCCAGCTCGTCCACCTCCAGCAGCGTCAGCGCCTCCCGGGCGATGTCCCGGGTGATGCGCCCGCTGCCCCGGACCTGGGCGAAATCCCGCACGCGCTTCAGCATCCGGTTGGCGATCCGGGGGGTTCCCCGGCTGCGCCGGGCGATCTCCAGCAGGCCCTCGGGATCGGATTCGACCCCCAGGATGCCCGCGCTGCGCTGCACGATCCGGCTCAGATCCTCCGGGGAATACATCTCCAGCCGGAACAGCATGCCGAACCGGTCCCGCAGGGGGGCGGACAGCTGGCCCGCCCGGGTGGTGGCGCCCACCAGGGTGAACTTCGGCAGGTCCACCCGGATGCTCCGGGCGGTGGGGCCCTTGCCGATCATGATGTCGATGGCGTAATCCTCCATCGCCGGATACAGCACCTCCTCCACCTGGCGGGAGAGGCGGTGAATCTCGTCGATGAACAGCACGTCCCCGGCGTTCAGGTTGCTGAGGATGGAGGCCAGATCCCCCGGCCGCTCGATGGCCGGGCCGCTGGTCACGCGGATGCTCTGGCCCATTTCCGCCGCCACGATGCAGGCCAGGGTGGTCTTGCCCAGGCCGGGCGGGCCGTACAGCAGCATATGATCCAGGGCGTCATGGCGGGACAGCGCCGCCTGAATGTAGATGTTCAGGCTGTCCTTCACCGCCTGCTGGCCCACGTATTCCCGCAGGGTATGCGGCCGCAGCGTCTGCTCGACCGCGCTGTCCTCCGTCTGGAATCCGGAGGCCATAAAACGTTCGTCTTCCATTTTTTTCTTCTTTCCTGTTTCTCCTCCGGGAGGCGTTCCTGCCCGCGGGGCTCCTGTCCCGCCCGTCTCCCGGGCGGCGGGTCATCCCGCGCTGCGCGGCGTTCCGCCCCGCGGCCGCTCCGCCCGCCGGATTTACATCCCGGCCATGCTCCGCAGGGCCAGCCGGATCAGCTCCTCCGGCTTGTCGCTCTGATCCCGGACCGCGGCGATGGCGTTCCGGGCTTCCAGGGCGGAATAGCCCAGGGCCGTCAGCGCCTCCATGGCCTCCATGACGTGATCCGCCTGCTCGGGCACGGCCGCCGGCGCGCTGCCGGCGTCCGCCCGGGCGGAAACATCCGCCTGGGTCACCTTCTCCTTCAGCTCCAGGGCGATGCGCTGGGCCGTCTTCTTTCCGATGCCCGGCGCCCGGGACAGGGCGTTCACGTCCCCCAGCAGAATCGCCAGGTTCAGGTCCCGCAGGGGCATGGCCCCCAGCAGTCCCAGCGCCGTCTTGCTCCCGACGCCGGAAACGGAGGTCAGCTGCAGAAACATCTGCTTTTCTTCCTTCGTGGCGAAGCCGAACAGCTCCATGGCGTCGTCCCGCACGTTCAGCACCGTGTAGCACCGCATGGTCTCCCCCTGGGCGGGGGCCGCCTGCAGCGTATTGTTGGAGCAGTTCAGCTGCCAGCCGACCCCCGCCGCCATCAGCACCAGGGTTCCGGCCGCCTTCTCGCAGACCTCTCCTTCGATAAACGCGTACATCCTATTCCTCTCCTTGCAGCGCCGCCAGCTTTTCCTTCATCGCGGCGCAGGCCCGGGCCCGGTGGCTCACGGCGTTCTTTTCCTCCCCGTTCACCTCGGCGAAGGTCTTCCCCAGGGGCTCGTACAGGAACAGCGGATCGTATCCGAAGCCGCCGGTTCCCCGCCGCTCCCGCAGGATGACCCCCGGGCACTTTCCTTCGGCCACCAGGGGCTCCTCCCCGGGCCGCTTCAGCGCCAGCGCGCAGACGAAGAAGGCCTCCCGGTCCGTGATGTTCTCCATCTTCTTCAGCAGCAGGTCGTTGTTCGCCTCGTCGTTCCCGTGCTCCCCGGCGTACCGGGCGGAATACACCCCCGGCTCCCCGCCCAGCGCGGTCACCGACAGCCCGCTGTCATCCGCCAGGGCGGGCAGCCCCGTGGCGGCGCAGACCGCCTCGGCCTTGATGATCGCGTTCTCCGCGAAGGTCATCCCGTTCTCGTCGATGTCCTCCGTGAATCCCGCGGCGCTCATGGGCAGGATCGTATAGTATTCGGCGAAGATTTCCTGCAGCTCCTTCAGCTTGTGGGCGTTCCCCGTGGCGGCCAGCAGCACCGGCCGGGCGCACAGATGCCGCGCCCGCTCGCCCAGCGTCTCCCGCTGGGCCGCCATCAGCTCCCGGATTCCCTTTTCTCCCAGGGCCAGCAGCTTCTCCAGCTCTCCCCGGCTGAAGGCCCGGCCCTCGCCGGTGCCCTGCAGCTCGATCATCTCGCCCCGCTCGTTCATGACGAAGTTCATGTCCACCTGGGCCCGGCTGTCCTCCTGATAGCACAGATCCAGGCAGGGCTCATTCTCCACCAGCCCGGCGGAAATCGCCGCCACCTGGTGCCGCAGCGGGGAGGCCAGCAGCTTCCCCTCGGCGATCAGCCGGTCCACGGCGCAGGTCAGGGCCACCATCGCCCCGGTGATGGAGGCCGTGCGCGTTCCCCCGTCCGCCTCCAGCACGTCGCAGTCCAGCGTAATGGTCCGCTCCCCCAGGGCCTTCAGGTCCACGGCCTGGCGCAGGGCCCGGCCGATCAGCCGCTGGATCTCCACCCCGCGGCCGTCCTTCTTGATCCCGTCCCGCTTCTTCCGCGTCCCCGTGGAGGCGGGCAGCATGGCGTATTCCGCCGTCACCCAGCCCTGGCCCTTTCCCTTCAGGAAGGGGGGCACGATCTCCTCCACGCTGGCGGTGCAGATCACCCGGGTTCCCCCCGTGGCGATCAGGCAGCTGCCCGCGGCGGTCTTCACAAAATCCGGCACTATGGATACCTGTCTCTTCTGATCCGGTTCTCTTCCATCCAGTCGCATCGTTCGTCTCCTTGACAACCCCGTAAAGATTCATATAATTCTATCGGATTCCCCTGGCTCTGTCAACTTTGCGGGGAATGGAGAAGCGCGCGATGATCGTATTGGGAATTGACCCGGGATACGCCCTGATGGGCTGGGGCGTGGTGGAATGCGATGGCAGCCGCATGCGGCTGATCAACTACGGATGCGTGGAAACCAAGGCGGGCGTTCCCATGCAGACCCGGCTGCGCACCCTGCAGCTGGGCGTGCAGGATCTGCTGCGCATCTACAAGCCGGACGACGTGGCCTTCGAGGAGCTGTTCTTCGCCCGGAATGTGACCACCGCCCTGATGGTCGGCGCCGCCCGCGGCGCGGCCATCATCGCCGCCGCCGAATACACGGAGAATCTGTATGAGTATACCCCCATGCAGATCAAGCAGGCCGTGACCGGCTACGGCAAGGCGGACAAGAAGCAGGTGCAGCAGATGGTGAAGCTGCTGCTGAAGATGGACGAGATCCCGAAGCCCGACGACGCGGCGGACGCCATCGCCTGCGCCATCACCCATTGCCAGACCGGCCCCGCCAAGACCCAGTTCCTGATGAAGTAAATCCCGGGTCCCGGCCCGTCCGATCCCGGTTCCTGCTGATGCAAAATCCGGCCCCGCCCCCGGGCCCGCCCACGCGGCGCCGCCCGAATTCCGAAACTCCCGGATACGCAGGCGGGGCGCTCCCTTCGGAGCGCCCCGCCTTTTATTCTTCCGTTTTCGTCGCCGCTTCCGCAGCCCGATTCCTTACGCTTCCTTTTCCGCTTCCGCCGCGGGCTCCGCGGCGGCTTCGCTTTCCGGCTTCGCGTTCAGGATCCGCATGAATTCCTCGCCGGTAATGGTCTCCTGCTTCATCAGGTAGGCCGCCAGCTCATGCAGCTTCGCCTCGTTCTCCCGCAGGATCCGGTCGGCCTTTTCCCTTGCCTGCTTCACCAGCGCCACCACCTGCTCGTCGATCTTCTCGGAATAGGCGGGGCTGCAGCTGAGGGAGGTGTCTCCCCCCAGGTACTGGTTGTTCACCGTTTCCAGGGCCACCATGCCGAATTCGCCCATGCCGTACCGGGTGATCATCCCCCGGGCCAGCCGGGTCGCCTTCTCGATGTCGTTGGAGGCGCCGGTGGTGATGGAGTGGAAGATCAGTTCCTCCGCCGCCTGCCCGCCGGTCAGGGTCACGATCTTGTTCAGCAGCTCTTCCCGGCTCATCAGGTAATGCTCGCCCTCGTCCACCTGCATGGTGTATCCCAGGGCGCCGGAGGTCCGCGGAATGATCGTGATCTTCGTCACCGGGGCGGAATGCGTCTGCATCGCCGCCACCAGGGCGTGCCCGATCTCGTGGTAGGAAACGATCCGCTTCTCCTGCTCGGACATGACCGCGTTCTTCCGCTGGTATCCGGCGATGACCGTTTCCACGCTCTCCATCAGGTCTTCCTGGTTCACCGATTGCCGGCCCAGCCGCACCGCCCGCAGCGCGGCCTCGTTGATGATGTTGGCCAGCTCCGCGCCGGAGGCCCCGGAGGTCGCCCGGGCGATCTCCTTCAGGTCGATGCCGTCCTCGCATTTCACGTCCTTCGCGTGCACCCGCAGAATGGCCTCCCGGCCCTGCAGGTCCGGCAGCTCCACGGGCACCCGCCGGTCAAACCGGCCGGGCCGCAGCAGGGCGGGATCCAGGGATTCCGGCCGATTGGTGGCCGCCAGGATCACCACGCCCTTCTTCCCGTCAAAGCCGTCCATCTCCGTCAGCAGCTGGTTCAGCGTCTGCTCCCGCTCATCGTTCCCGCCGATGGAGCCCGCGCCGTCCCGCTTCTTGCCGATGGTGTCGATCTCGTCAATGAACACGATGCAGGGCGCCTTCTCGTTCGCCTGCTTGAACAGGTCCCGCACCTTGGCGGCGCCCATGCCCACGAACATCTCCACGAATTCCGATCCGGAGATGGAGAAGAAGGGCACCTTCGCCTCCCCGGCCACCGCCTTGGCCAGCAGGGTCTTGCCGGTTCCGGGCGGGCCCACCAGCAGTGCTCCCTTGGGCAGCTTCGCGCCGATGCCCGCGTATTTGTCCGGATGCTCCAGGAAATCCACGATTTCCTTCAGGGCGTCCTTGGCCTCCTCCTCGCCCGCCACGTCCGCGAAGGTGACGCCGGTCTCCTTGTCCGCCACGATCATCTTCGCGTCGGCCTTGCCGAAGGACAGGGCGTTCATGCCCCCGCCCATGCGCTTTTCCAGCTGGTTGCTCAGCAGCCGGCCCAGGCCCACGAAGATGAGGATCGGCAGAATCCAGCTGAACACAAAGCTCAGCAGCGTGTTGTTCTGGGTGGGAATCTCCGCGCTGAAGCGCACCCCCGCGTTCTGCAGCCGGGTGATGAGCCCCTCGTCCGGAAACACCGCCGTCTTGTACAGCTCCTCCTGCCCCTGATCGTTTTTCGCCACGAACAGGATCTGGTCCGCCTGCTGCGTCAGCGAAACTTCCGAAACCTTACCCTCGTCGATCATGGAAAGGAAGTCGCTGTATCCGACCACCTGCACCTGCCGCGCCAGCAGCAGCGGGAAGATGAAGGTGTTCAGCAGCAGCAGGATCGTCACCGCGATGATCACGTAATAGATCAGCGGCTTCCGGCTGTTCATGTCCCCATTGTTGTTATCCAGCATACATGTCCCTCTTTTCAGTCCTTCAGGGCCTTTTCACAGTTTTTCAGGGCGGTGAAGGTTTCATCGCTGATCACGTGCTCGATCCGGCAGGCGTCCTCCGCCGCCGTTTCCTCGCTCACGCCCAGCTTCCGGAACAGCCGGCTCAGGATCTGATGCCGCTCGTAGATCTTCTCCGCGATTTTCTGTCCCTTCTCGGTGAAAACCAGATTCCCGTCCGATTCCACCAGGATGCATTCCGCCTCCCGCAGCTTCGCCATGCCCCGGCTCACCGAGGGCCGGGAAAGGCCCATCTCCTCCGCCACGTCAATCGCCCGAACCGTTCGCTTCTTTCCCTTCAGCACCAGGATCGTCTCCAGGTACATCTCTCCGGATTCCCGCATCCGTCCTTCCTCCTCCCGCTTGGCTTTGCTTCTTTTGCGCTGTGCAGGATTATACCCGATCCGCGCCCCCTGTGCAAGCTTTTCCGCTGTTTCGAAGGCGTCCCGGTCCTTTCACGGTTCTCCCGCGGTTCTCTCCGAACCACGCACCCATCCAAAAAATGTTGCCACGCAGGATTACATAGCAACGGCAGTGTACGGCTTGATCGTGGTGATGTCTCCGTCCAGTTTCTCGATCAGTTCCCGGACTTCGATGTCGTTCTGCATATCCAGGAAGAAACGGTCAGACACGCCGAAGAAACGGCCAAGGCGGATGGAAGTATCCGCAGAGATTTTCCGACGGTTATGCAGGATATCCTGAATCCTGGAAGTCGGCACATGAATGCTCTGTGCCAGCTTGTAAGCTGAGAGATTCATCGGTCCCATGAACTCTTCCATCAGGATCTCACCCATCGTAGGGGTTGGAATGCGGTTGCTCATATGGATTGCCTCCTTTCCGGGCAAATCAGTGATAATCGACTATCTCCACGTCAAAGAAGTTGTTTCCTTCCACGGTGAAGCAGATTCTGTACTGATCATTGATCCGAATGCTGTATTGTCCCTTCCGGTCACCCTCCAGTTTTTCCAGGCGGTTTGCGGGCGGAACGCGCAGATCCTCCAGACATCCTGCATTGTCGATCATGATCAGTTTCCTCAATGCGACTTCCGCTTTCATTGGCTGGCCGTCGAGGAAAAGAAACTCCCGTTGTACATCTTCCCTGCTGAAATCCAGCATGATCGGCGAGAGTTCGGATTTCCTGACCGTATCGTCCAATCGCTCTATGACCTGAACAAGCTTCTCATCATGATCCATCACAAGAGCCTCATAGGACTGCATATCATTTCGAAGATCATTGATCTGCTGTTGTGATTCAGCAATCATACGCAAGTACCTGTGTTGCTCGATCAGCGGCTGGTTCTGAACGATATAGTCCTTCATAGCCTTGAATGCACGGACAAGAGCCCTGCTCTGTCTTACGGCCAATTTCCCTCTGAGGACTGTCATCAACATGTATACACCTTGCTCTGTGAAGGCGTATGGAAGATAACGAGTTCCTCCCCAACTTGAGGTGAAATTTTTGCACCTCAAGATATTATCAATAAAGCAACTCAGATAAGCACATAGTATATACAATTTATTACGGATGTCTATGCTCCAGTTTATCCGAGATACTTCCATCCTTATTGATTTTTCTTGTTTTTCTATACACAGATCCATCCTCATTGTTATAGATTTGGGTTACGCGTGCGGTATGCTTGCCAGCATATGTTTCAGTTTTATCTGGTTTTCGCCCAGAAATGCCGGCAATAGAATTATCCTTCTTTATCAATTCCTTGCTCATGTATTGAATCTCCTTTCAGTTGAATGGGTATATGAAACTAAGCGGTATTTGAACAACAGCTTAACACCTGATTCCAATACTTTATCTCTCTTCTTTCATGGCTCGTTAATCTCTCCCGATCAAATCCCACGTTTACACCTTGTCTTCCACATCATTAAGTACACTGTCATATCAATAAGAATTTCGATGGAGGAAGATATGCCTGCTTTCAAGTCTATCAATCTGGTCTATTGACTATAAGAAAGATCAATTCAATATCTCCAAGGATTGTAGATACTCTCTAATCGTCTGATTCACCGCTTCATACTGCACACTAATTTCGTCAGATCGTTTGTAGGCATCTATAGAAAACCTTTCTTTTTCTTCCTGTTTTCTCAGGTCTCCTACATTCCACCTATTGGCATACGCAAATTTATGTTGCTGACACATATTCAGAACTCCACGATATCCCTCATAAACATCTTTACGGATGAATGGCGCATATCGGAAAAGCAGGTCCTGAGACTCATTTATTGCTTTGCTCAAATCATTGTATGTCTCTTCATCTACTGCTTTTTTTATTTCTTTATCAGCGGGTTGTAATGAATAACCAGTTGGAATTAGTGTTACCGCTTCCTTCACAAGACGATAAAAAGAGTTTGCCAAAGTCTGATACATTTCAAATTCTACATCGAATTTTCTCTGTGTGACGTAGTTCTTGTTTCCAAGTGCGGATTTATGCTTCTCAAGCTCTTTGTCAATCTCGGCTTTATAGGTTTTAAACTTTTCTTTAAGCTTCAAATCGTAGTCTTTCTGGATCTTCTCGGTAATTAGCCCTACGGCCCACTTAACGATAAGAAGAATTAGTCCCGATGTTCCACCCAAGCCAGCAAAAACAGCCAAGATTGTTTGCCACCATTGCATTTTTGATTCCTTCTCTCACAAAAGCGATGATATGGTCTGTTATCTTATCTCTGTCCAATACGAATCCCATTAGCTTTTGCAGCCTCTGCGCATCTCAAGCAACTTGCCGTTATTGGAGCGATGCATGCTTTTACTTCCTCTTCCGTTGGTTCCTTCTGGCTCATCAAAGAAATGCCTGCCAGCTTGTGTCAATGTGATATCCGCTCCATTATCATAAAATCGAGGTTTGATAATCATCCCTGCTTCTTGTAGTCTTGTAAGCTGTCCATTTCGCTCATGGTACCACGGGAAGTCACGCATTAGGATGAACACGCTTCCTTGAGTGCGGCCTTCGTAGCGGTCTATGATAAGCTTAAGGGTCTCTACAAGTTCAATATCCATGTCCTTTTCCTACAATGCCATACCATTCTCTTCCATAAAGCCAAGTAGATTCATGCACTTGATATCCATCTTCTGACATGTCATTGGAATTTTCCTTGGTGAATTCACAGACTCCTCGGTAATTACTGTCAAACCATATTTCTTAGCTGTGGCAATCAGGAACGCATTATTCACCGTCGTAACTATCTCACGAACATTGTCCTGAACTTCATCATCAATTGGAAGTACCTGCATACCTTGCACAGCCATCCACTTCTTGATATCGTCATCCTGGACTTCTGAAGCGGTCTCACTGCAAGTCACTATTTCATGCCCTTGAACCATCTCATCTATCTTATTCCAAAGACTCCGATAAACTGTTCTTCTGTATTGCTCATCGGATTTCTGGGACAGCATGGCGGATGTGTCGATAATATACTTGCTCACAGATACCATCCCATCACCTCCGATACGAACTTATTAATATGTTTCTGTCCGATCCCGATGTGGGCCGAAATATCCGCTTTATCAAAAATGCCTTCGGAAAATCCTTTTAGCAGAACATCGCAAAGAGAAGTACTTGTACGATCTATCGCTTCTCTCGACATATTTCTTCTCGGGCCTTCACTCAGCCCCATTTTTACAGCTGCTTTTAGATTTTCTCTTTCATCATGAAATCTCCGTGCCAGCTCAGCACTTATCTGTTCATACCATGCCTTTCCGCGTTTTCCCGTATCATAAAGTCTACGGGCTATAACTTCTGAACTAACCGAGAACTTGTTAGCTATGGCATCAACTTCATCAATGGTATACTGTGAGTAGTTCTTCACAATGGAATATAACGCTGTTCTCGGCACAAGCACTTCGCCTGCTACAGCATTGCAAAAGACTTCTTCATCATCCCACGGACTGGAGCCAAACATATCATTGCAAATTGAGGATGTCCTTTTAATGATGTGGACAAGTTCATGAAGAATTGAGAACGATTTTGCAGGGTATCTATCATCGTCATTAATCCCGATGATTGGCATAGAATCATCAACGATGGCAACTCCACGAAGAGTCCCAACATCAACTTTCTGAAATCCCTGGATGAAGATTCCCTTCGATTCAATCTTCTCTCGAAGGTAAAGGTAGAATTTCCGTTTTGAAACGCATTTGTACTGCTCAGACAGCTTAATATCAAAGTAGTCTCTGATTATCCTTGCCCATTCTGTGGCTGAAAGAGAGTCGGATATCTGAAGATCAAATACTGGAATTGTCTCCCCAAGAGTTTCCTTTGTCTCGACATAAAAGTCGCGCTCATTGATTAGATCAAGAAGAGCAAGGTTCACAGCGCTGTCATCATCAGTAGCACCTAACATCGTCCGCTTGTTTACAAGCTTTGGAAGGTGTTTAACATTAATATCCGAACTATTCATGTAGAATCCCGCAAAAGGAACACGATAGCATAGCGCGAGTTTCTTAGCTTGATTAATGGTCGGTAGTTTATCTGATGTCTCATCCTCCCATAGAGTGATCTTCGATTCCGGGATTTTTGCGATTCGTTCGATATAGTCGAAGGAAACCTGCTTCTTATCACGGATGAACCGCAAGGTCTCTTTATTTACTTTGGCATACACAAGAGCAGGCATGCGGCTCCTCCTTCCTCTTACAGCCTAGCATCGGCTTATTATCTTATTGGGTGTGGTTCAGGGGTACGGCCCCTGGGAATCCGTCCTATATGCTTAGCGTCTTCTGCCTCCTCGACCTTGTCAATGATTGCTCTCACGGCTACAAACCACACAAATTCCCGTAGGGTATCCCGCCTGAACCATCATAAGTGTATTAGTTATCGCCATCAGCACTCTACCTCCATCAATTTTCCACTTTCGTTTCAAATGCTTCGGTTCATACCGTGGGACAATCACACACAGCCAATTAGTCAGAAGACAAACAAATAGCTATCTCTCAGCACTCCCGGAGTTGAACCGGGGTAAGCGGTAGATAATCCCATACCTACAAGGCGTCCCTCTTGTATGAGATAATACTCCTGAGTCAAAGGAAGTCCTCAGACTTCCAAAGAATTCTCTGGAATAGGAGGGACATATGAACGCGTGGGAGATTAAACGAGAAGTCCAGATACCGATGTGGCAGGAAAGAATCAAGGCCTGTCGATCCAGCGGTATGACGGTAAAAGACTGGTGCAAGGAAAATGGAATAACGAAACAGACTTATTACGCATGGGAAAACATTGCCTGCAAAGAGTATCGAATAATAAAGAGAATTCGACAAATGCCATCATTAAGGTAATTCCGGAAGAACTATCCACCGGTGAAATGACACAAAAGCCAGAGGAGGCAACTGCTCCAGCTGAACTGGTCATCCGTTGCGGATGCGTGAGCATGGATATCAGCCCTGAAATGTCGGTTACCAAGATTGCAGAACTGGTATCCGCACTGAACAGCCATGTTTGACTTCAGCAGGATCCAGAATTATTTCATTCAGACTGGATATACAGATATGAGGCTTCAGATAGACGGCTTGGTTGCCAAGGTTCAGCTGGAGCATGGCCGTCAGATGGAGGAAACATCCATCTATCTGTTCTGTGGACGGAAATCGGATCGCATCAAGGCGATCTACTGGGATGGAACGGGGTATATCTTACTTTATAAGCGGCTGGATGAGATGCGGTTTCAATGGCCGAGGAATGAGAAAGAGTTAAAGCAGCTGACACAGCAACAGTTTCGGTGGCTCATGGAAGGGCTGTCAATCAGCCAAAAGAATGCCTTTAAGCCTGGTAAACCTGGAACTGTTTTTTGACCAAAAACAGTCAAAAAACAATATAGACCAAAAGGAGTCTATATGCCGCCTGTCGAATATATATAACAGAAAGGCGGTGAGCAGTGTGGAGCAGGCAATGGTACCAAAGGCTGTGCTGGATATGGTTCTGGAACAGCTCTCCATGCTGCGTGAGCAGATCGCCAGAATGCAGGAAACAATTGACAAGCTAGTCGAAGATAACCGGAAGAAGGATGCCATCATTGAGGAGAAAAATCAGATCATCCTCAATGCCAATCGTGCCCGCTTCGGTCAGAGCAGCGAACAGCGAAAATATGTTCTGAGTGACGGACAGCTCAGCATGTTCGAAATTGCTGGGGATGGCAACAGTGAGAAGGCGACATCCGATCTGGTTGAGAACACAAAAACAGTTAAGGTTGCCGGGCATGAGCGCAAGGCGAAAAGAACCATGGCGGAGTTTGCCGCAAATCTCCGGGTGGAAGAAGAGATTGTGGATCTTCCAGAAGATCAGAAATACAATGCGCAGGGAGAACCACTCAAGTGCATCGGGAAGGTTGAAATCAGATCCGAAATCATCCGAGAACCGGAAAACGTTTATCTGCGGAAATACTACGTTCTGTCGTACGCCGATCCCCGGGCGGAAGCTGAAACCGGCAAGGCAGATATCAAGCAGGCAAAAGCACCAGCTCCATTGATTCCTCACAGCTATGCATCAGCATCTTCAGTAACAGATGTGTATATCAAGAAGTATGCGGATGCTCTGCCACTGTGCCGACAGGAGCAGATCTGGAAGCGCTTGGGTGTGAA
>ONCV01000029.1 GCA_900316415.1 uncultured Eubacteriales bacterium | reverse complement strand
CTGTCATTGCTGACAGCAGCTTGCGGTTCGCTACACTTGGCGGTAAATACCCGTGGCGGGACTTTCACCCGCTAGAATTGTGCCATGCCCGGCACACGCGAAAAAGGAGAGCCATGACGGCTCCCCTTTCAGGCGCATATCCGGTTTTTGAACGAAGCCCCGCTTCGTCCAATCCTTACTGCTTCGCGAGCTCCACCAGTTTGGCGAAGCCTTCCGCGTCATTCACAGCCAGATCAGCCAGCATCTTGCGGTTCACTTCGATGTTCTGCTTCTTCAGGCCGGCAATAAACGTGGAATAGCTCATGCCGTTCAGCCGCGCGGCGGCGTTGATACGGGTAATCCACAGGCGGCGGAATTCACGCTTGCGCAGCTTCCGTCCGATGTATGCATAGCGCAGGCTGCGGGCAACCTGTTCCTTCGCGGCGCGGTACTGCTTGGATTTCGCTCCCCAGTAGCCTTTCGCCAGCTTCATCACCTTGCGGCGACTCTTATGGGCATTCACAGCCCTCTTGATGCGTGCCATGATTCATTTCCTCCTTGCCGGTTTTCAGCTTATTTGTAAGGCAGCAGCTTATGAATGGTACGGGCTTCCGCGGCGTTGTCCACGATACCGGGATTCCGCAGGTGGCGGGTACGCTTGGTGGTCTTCAGACGCACCTGATGATTGGCGTTCATCTGCTTATGCTTTACAATACCGGTCTTGGTAAAGGAAAAGCGCTTTGCAGCTCCGCGATGGGATTTCTGTTTAGGCATAACTGGGATCCTCCTTCCGAATACTATTACTTCTGCTGCTCTTGTGTGGCAGCGGTTTCCCGGGCCTGCGCTTCCTTCTTCGCCTTTCTCTCGGCGAAGGAGGCCTTCGCGGCCTTGGGAGCCAGAATCATGATCATGTTGCGTCCATCCAGCGCGGGACGGCGTTCCACCATGCTGACGTCCTTGCAGCGGTCCGCAAAGTCTTCCATGACTTTTCTGCCGATCTCGCTGTGCGTAATCTGACGCCCGCGGAAGCGAATGGAAACCTTCACCTTGTCTCCGCCCTCGAGGAAGCGGATCGCCATCTTTGCCTTGGTGTTCACATCGTTTTCCTCGATGGTGGCGGACAGCTGCACTTCCTTGATTTCAACAACCCGCTGATTCTTCCGGTTCTCCCGCTCCCGCTTCGCCTGCTCGTAGCGGTACTTGTCGTAATCCAGCAGCTTGCAGACAGGCGGATGAGCCTGCGGCTGAATCTTGGCCAGATCCAGACCCTGTTCCTCCGCCAGCGCCAGCGCCTGCTGGATGGACATGACGCCCAGCTGATCGCCGTTTTCGCCGATCACCCGAACCTCTCTGTCGCGGATCTCCTCATTGATCATCAGTTCGGTTGCGATTTCCATGCACCCCCTCAAATCCTCTGGCTGAAAAAAGCGGCGGGCCGAAACCCACCGCTCATGAACATCGAACCTTCAGAAGAAGGGACGCCATAAACCCGACTGCGCAGGCAATCCAGGTGAGGGGCGGGCAAGCCTCTGCTTTCAACAGACGGTACTTTACCACACTTCCCCTTCCCTGTCAACGTTTTTTTGCGTTTTTCCTCCCGGTTTGCGCTTCTGCGCTTCCGCATGCTTTCCCGCCCGGGTCAGGCCTTCAGCACCCCCAGATGATGCAGCGGCTGATGCAGCGCCTGCATCAGGATCGGAGCCGTCACGGTGGCAAACGCCGCGTTCAGCAGGGAAGCAGGCAGTTTCGTGCCCATTTTGACCAGCGTCGCGTCCCAGGTCAGCCCGTTGACGGTCAGGCCCATGATCAGGGTCTTCAGCATGTACAGCACCACGTAGGTCAACGCCGCAATGCCGGCGCCGATAAACAACCGGATCCGGTCCGAACCGTCCAGTGCTTTCCGGGTCAGCCGGCGATGGCAGATCAGTCCGGCAATCAGACCGATCGCCCCCTTGGAAACCAGGGTAATCATGCCCTCCGCCCCGTATCCGGCAATCAGGTCATACAGGAACGCGCCCAGCCCCGCCGTCACAAATCCTGCCCAGGGCCCCAGGATCATGCCGCAGAGCACGCAGATGGAATTGCTGACCGTTACCCGGGAGCCAAGCAGCGGAAACATGACATAGTTGGACACAAAAGCCAGGGCGGCCATCAGTCCCCAGCAGGTCAGCTGATAGGTCCGGCTCATTCCGTTCTTGCGTTCGTCTGACATTTTCGACTCCTCCTTGTTCGCGTTATCCTCTTTCTCCGAAGATCTCCGTCCCCACCCGGATCATGGTGGCGCCTTCCAGAACGGCCGCTTCATAATCACAGGACATGCCCATGGAAAGCACCGGAACCGGATAGTTCCGATCGAATTCCGCCAGCAGGCCGGCCTCCGCCGCCTGCTCGGAAAGCTGCCGCAGTTCCCGGAAGAAGGGCCGGTTGCTTTCTCCGTCCGCCGTATACGGCGCGGACGTCATCCATCCCCGGAGGCGGACATGTGCCAGCTTCGCGATCTCGGCCGCGCCGCTCAGCGCGTTCTCCGGCCGGAATCCCCATTTGGATTCCTCTCCGGCCACGTTGACCTCCATCAGAATATCCGTTACCGCGTCCCGTTTTGCGGATTCCTTCTCCACCTGCTCCGCCAGGGCGATGGAATCCACGGAGTGAATCAGCACCGTCCTGCCGATCAGAAACCGGACCTTGTTCTTCTGCAGATGGCCGATCATATGCCATCGGATGCCGTCCATTCCCTCCGATTCCTGAATCGCCTGCTTTTCCTGCAGCTCCTGTACGTAGTTCTCCCCGAAGTCCGCGGCGCCGGCGGCCCGCGCCTCCCGGATCGCCTCCCAGGGCTTTTTCTTGCTCACCGCGATCAGGGTCACCTCTTCCGGATTCCTTCCCGCCTTCCGGCAGGCAGCCTCCACCCGATTCTGAACCCTCCGCAGGTTTTCCCCGATCTCCCCGTCTCCGGGATACCCGGCCTCCCGCATCGTCTGCCTCCTCTTTCTCAGAAACCCCTTCTGATGCTGCGGGTATTGTATCCCTGTTTTGGTCAGATAAAAAGTATCAGAATTGAAGTTTTTTATATAACCAGATTCTTGCATTTCCCGCGCGAATCCGGTATCATGGCGGAAGAAATCCGCCGGATAAGAGAGGGGGCTGCCTCCATGGCTGCGCCGGCCTATGTGAAACTGTATGAAACGCTGCGGGATCAGATCGTCTCCGGAGATTATCCCTATGGTCAGCGTCTTCCGGGAAAGCGCGCCCTGGCCGATCAGTTCGGTCTCAGCGTGATCACCGTCTCCCACGCATTGGACCTGCTTTCGGAGGAGGGCTATCTGACGCTGCGGGAGCGGAGCGGCAGCTTTGTTTCCTTCCGGCCCGCGGACGAGGCGCCCTCCTCCTTCCTTCCCCTTTCGGAAGATCCCCGGGAGTTCGCTCCGGATCAGCCTTCCTCCGCTGACCTGGAAGGATTCCCGTTTCCGATTCTCGCCCGAACGGCCCGCCGGGTGCTTTCCGAGCAGGGAGAAGCCCTTCTCCGGAAATCCCCCGGCCAGGGGATTCCGCCCCTTCGCCTCGCGCTGTCCCGGTATCTGGCCCGTTCCCAGGGAATTCAGGCCTCCCCCGCCCAGATCGTCCTCGGTGCCGGAGCGGAATATCTGTACGGCCTGCTGGTCGACTTCCTGGGGCTGGAATCCGTCTGGGCCATCGAATCCCCCTCCTATGAGAAAATCGAGCAGGTGTACGCCACCCGAAACGTCCGGCTGGAGTATCTTCCCCTCCGCCGCGACGGGATTTCCTCGGAGGCCCTGCGGAACACCTCCGCCCGCATTCTGCATCTGTCTCCCTACCGTTCCTATCCCAGCGATGTGACCGCCTCCGCTTCCCGGCGTGCGGAGTATATCCGCTGGGCCGATCAGCCGGAACACATCCTGATCGAGGATAATTACGAAAGCGAGTTTTCCCTGCGGCGCAAGCCCATGCCCCCGCTGTTTTCACAGAGCAAAAAGGAGAATGTGATCTATCTGAACACGTTTTCCCGAACCATCTCCCCCGCGCTGCGGGTGGGCTATATGGTGATTCCGGAAAGGCTGCTGCCGCGTTTCCTCCAGCGGGCAGGCTTCTATTCCTGCACCGTTCCTGCCTTTGAGCAGTATCTTCTCACGGAGCTGATCGACAGCGGGGATTTTGAGCGCCATATCCGGCGCATCCGCCGGAAGCTTCGCGCTGCCCAGGGCGGGTGATTGCTGCAGGTTTTCGCATCCGCTCTTCTTTCCTGCAGCCGTTCTTTCCTGTCCGCCGATTGTTATTTCACCTATTGACATAGTAGGCGAATGTGATTATAATGCGTGCAGATCCGGAAGAAGGGAGCAGAACCTGATGATTTATGCAGATAATGCAGCGACCACAAAGATGAGTCCGAAAGCGATTCAGACCATGACAGCGCTTCTGAAGGAGGCCTGGGGGAACCCTTCCAGCCTTTACGCGCAGGGGCAGCGGGCCAGAGAGATTCTGGAAAAGGCGCGGGGGGACGTCGCCGCCGTCCTCGGTGCGGAACCCCGGGAAATCATCTTTACTTCGGGAGGGAGCGAGGCGGATAATCAGGCGATTCTTTCCGCTGCGGCGCTGGGCCGAAAGAAAGGGAAACTGCATATCGTCTCCACGGCGTTCGAGCATCATGCCGTCCTTCACACGCTGGATAAGCTCCGAAAGGAAGGCTTTGAGGTGACGCTGCTGGATGTGCACGAAAACGGCATTGTCCGTCCGGAGGAAGTGGAAGCCGCCCTTCGCGGGGATACCTGCCTGGTCACCATCATGTTCGCGAACAACGAGATCGGAACCATACAGCCCATCCGTGAAATCGGCGCCATCTGCAGGAAGAAAGGCGTGTTGTTCCATACGGACGCGGTGCAGGCTGTGGGCCACGTACCAATCGACGTCAGGGCAGACAATATAGATCTCCTGTCCGCCTCCGCCCACAAGTTCCATGGCCCGAAGGGCGTGGGCTTCCTCTATGCCCGGAAGGGCGTCCCTGTTTCAAGCCTGATCGAGGGCGGTGCTCAGGAGCGCGGGAAACGCGCCGGCACCGAGAATGTGCCGGGAATCGCGGCCATGGCCGAAGCGCTGGGCGAGGCCTGCGGACAGATGGCGGAGAACGCGGCGCATCTCACGGAAATGCGTGACCGGCTGATCCGGGGCCTTTCCGGGATTCCGCACTCGGCGCTGAACGGAGACCCGGTGTACCGGCTTCCGGGAAACGTCAGCTTCTGTTTTGAAGGCATCGAGGGCGAATCCCTGCTGCTGCTCCTGGATGACAGGGGGATTCAGGCCTCTTCCGGAAGCGCCTGCACCTCCGGTTCGCTGGATCCGAGCCATGTGCTCCTGGCCATCGGACGGGTGCACGACGTGGCCCATGGCTCCCTGCGGCTGACGCTCGGAGAGGAGATCGGGGAAGCGGAGGTGGACGAGATCATAAAGGCCGTGAAAGAGGTTGTTGCCTATCTCCGAAGCTTCTCCCCCATCTGGCGTGATCTGACCCTGGGGAAGAAAGAATACATTCTGTAGGAGGAGAAAAAAATCATGGCATTGTACAGTGAAAAGGTGATGGATCATTTCCGGAATCCCCGGAACGTGGGCATCATCGAAGACGCAAACGGAATCGGGGAAGTGGGAAACGCGAAATGCGGCGACATCATGAAAATGTACCTGAAGATCGAGGATGATGTGATTCAGGACGTGAAGTTCGAAACCTTCGGCTGCGGCAGCGCCATTGCTTCCAGCTCCATGGCGACGGAACTGATCAAGGGAAAGCCGGTGGCGGATGCCATGCGCCTGACCAATCAGGCGGTGGCGGAAGCCCTGGACGGCCTGCCGGATTACAAGATGCACTGCAGCGTCCTGGCGGAGGAGGCCATTCAGTCCGCGCTGGAAGACTATCGAAAAAGAAACGCTTGAAAAAACGCATGAAAAAAGTCCGGAAACGTTGCGTTTCCGGACTTTTTGAAATGCCGCTTCCCGGGATCAGCGCTTGCTGAACTGCGGAGCACGGCGGGCAGCCTTGAGGCCGTACTTCTTGCGCTCCTTCATCCGAGGATCGCGGGTCAGGAACCCGGCCTTCTTCAGCGTAGCGCGCAGGTCAGGATCGGACTTGCACAGGGCGCGGCTGATGCCGTGACGGATCGCACCGGCCTGACCGGTCAGGCCGCCGCCGTTGACGTTCACCAGCACATCGAAATTGCCGGCGTTCACCAGCACCAGGGGCTGACGCACGGTCATCTTCAGGGTTTCCAGTCCGAAATAATTGTCAATATCACGCTTGTTGATGGTGATCTTTCCATCGCCGGCAACCAGACGGACGCGGGCAACGGCCTTCTTACGACGGCCAACAGCGTTGTATTCTACCTTAGCCATTGTATTCTATGTCTCCTTTCCGCGTCACTTCAGATCCAGCACTTCGGGCTTCTGAGCAGCCTGCTCATGCTGATCTCCGGCGTAAATCTTCAGCTTCTTCGCCATCTGGCGGCCCAGGGGTCCCTTGGGCAGCATGCCAACCACCGCATGACGCAGGGCCAGCTCCGGGTTTTCGGCCATCAGCTTGCGGTATTTCGTTTCCTTCAGGCCGCCGGCATATCCGCTGTGATGATAGAAGATCTTCTGATCCAGCTTCTTGCCGGTCAGCACGATCTTGTCCGCATTGATGACGATCACATAATCCCCGGTATCCATGTTGGGGGTATAAATCGGCTTGTTCTTTCCGCGCAGAATATTCGCCACCTGGCTGGCCACGCGGCCCAGCACCAGGCCTTCCGCGTCGACAAGGTACCATTTCCGGTCGATGTCCGCGGCCTTCGGCAGATACGTCTTCAAAGGTCTTCCTCCTCCAAATGATTCTTCATGGTTCCCGTCCGTGATGGTCGCACGTCCAGGCTGCGTACAAGAGCTACCGGGGCTAGCGGAGCTTTTGATGCCAACGTTTATTGTACTTCAATTCCCTATCGTCGTCAAGCACTTTTTTCACTTATCTGTGGGCCAGCTGCCGCGCTTCCCGCAGTCCTTCCGCCAGGGCGTCTATATCCGCTTCCGTGGTGTATCTGCTGAAGCCCAGCCGAAGCGCGCCGTCAATGACCTCCGGCCGCAGCCCCAGCGCCTCCAGCACATGGCTTCTCTTTCCCTGCTTGCACGCGGAGGATTTGGATACAAAGATTTCCCGGGTCTCCAGAAAGTTCATCAGTACCTCGCTGCGCCATCCGGGCATGGAAACGCTGAGAATATGAGGCGCGTCCGTCTCCAGATACCGCAGTTCCGGAACCGCTTCCGTCAGTTCCCGGACCGCACGCTTCTTCATCTCCCGGATCCACTCGGTCTCCGCGGGCTGCCTGCACGCCGCTGCGAAGGCGGCGATCTGCGGCATGGCTTCGGTTCCCGCCCTGCGATCCGCCTCCTGGCTGCCTCCGACGATCAGGGGCTTCAGCTTCAGGCCGGAGCGGATATACAGGGCTCCGATGCCCTTCGGCGCATGGATTTTATGCCCGCTGACGGAGATCAGATCCGCTCCGAGCGAGCGGGCCTGAAAGGGCACCTTCCGAAAGGCCTGGACCGCGTCCGTGTGCAGCAGGGCGTCGGATCCCGCCCGCTTCATGGCCTCCGCGATTCCGCGGATATCCGTCACCGCGCCGGTTTCGTTGTTCACCATCATCAGGGTCACCAGCACCGTGTCCCCGCGCAGCGCATTCAGGACCTTCTCCGGGGAAACAGCTCCCGTCGCATCCGGCTGCAGCCGGGTCACCTCAAATCCCCGGGCTTCCAGCGTCTCCAGGCTGCGGCGGACCGCATCATGCTCCACCAGGGAACTGATCACGTGCCTCCCCTGCCGCATTCTGCTCTCCGCGCCGGAAAGGATCGCCCAGTTATCGCTCTCCGATCCGCAGGAGGTGAATACCACCTCCGACGGATCCCGGGCGCCCAGCGTCTCCGCCACGGTCCGGCGGCTCTGGTCCAGCAGCTTTTTTGCCTCCCGGCCCTTCCCATGGGTGGAGGAGGGGTTGCCGTAGATCTCCGTCATGGCCTCCACGGCCGCCTCCGCCGCCTCCGGGCATACCCGGGTGGTGGCGGCGTTATCCAGATAATGCTCCACTTGATCCGCACCTTTCCTCAGAATCAGATGGCAACGCCCATCTCCCGCAGGCTGCGCTCCAGCCGCGCCGCGTCCCCGCGGAAAACGATCCCCTGCCAGCCGCAGGCAATGGCTCCCGCCACGTTGATCGGGGCGTCATCAATAAAGACGCATTCCGCCTCCTCCAGGTGGAACTCCTCCGTGAACAGCCGGTAAATGACCGGGTTGGGCTTCACGGTCTTCACAAAGGCGGAGACCAGCGTTCCGTCAAAGTATCGGCTCACCGGCAGCTGGTTCCAGTAGGCGGGCTGTCCCACGCTGGCGTTGCTCAGCAGGTAGACCCCGTACCCCGCGGCCTTGATGCGTTTCACCAGCTCCTCCATTCCCGGGATCATCGTTCGGGGAAACGCCCAGTTCCGCAGCAGATGCCGGGCCTTTTCCCTCAGATGCTCCGGCACGCGTGCAATGACCTTCGGCTCGAAGGTATCCTCCGTCTCCAGCCCCAGATCCATCATCGCCCATTCCACGCTGGAGAACAGTTCTTCCCGCAGGATTCGCCGGCCTTCCGGATCGGTGACGTCTTCCCGGTCGAGAAACTCATCCGGGTCAAACCGGATCAGCACGTTTCCCATGTCAAAAACGATGTTTCGGATCATTTCGCCCTCCCCGCCTTTCCAACGCAGGCGTTCCCCGGAGCCCGTCCGCCGGTTCCGGTCTATCCCGTCAGCCGACCGTTTCGAAGCCCCTTGGGATAATGATTGCGGATCGTGCCGCCGCTTCCCTTGCCCCATCCCAGGGCGATTCCCTGCCAGGTCATGACGGTCCATCCGTTTGTCCCGCCGGCCACCGTCTCTCCCGCCAGGTATCTCAGCGCGTCCGCTTCCGACATTTCCGTCCGCGGCGCCGACGGCATCCGGATGCACATGGCGGCGGCATGATCCGGCAGAAAGATCTTTCCGCGAAGTTCTCCCAGATGCAGCCCCAGCCGCAGGGTCTGAATGCCCCGCAGTTCCGGAATCCGTTCCAGCCGGATCAGCGTCCTTCCAAAGGCAGCGTTAGGTTCTTCCCCTCCGATGCCGCTGGCCTCCCAGGCCTTCCGCTGCTCCGGACTCAGGCGGAAATCCGCCTCCCCGCCCGGCATCCGGGCCGGGGCGTTTCCCCCCTTCCGCAGCAGCGCGGTAAACTGCCCTTCCCCGCGGATTCGATGCGGCCAGCAGGTGAAGCAGCCCGTCCCGCCGTTCACTCCGGGCAGCGCAAACGGCTCCGTTTCGAATTCCGGATGCCGCTCCAGGAAACGCTCCACCTGCTCTTCGTTCTCCGCCGGGTTCCAGGTACAGGTGGCGTAAACCAGCCGGCCGCCCGGACGGACCATTTTCGCGGCCTCGTCCAGGATCTCCCGCTGCCGCTCTGCGCATCCCGCGGCCTTCTCCGGCGTCCATTCCGCCCGGGTCTCCGGATGCCTGCGGAACATTCCCTCTCCGCTGCAGGGAGCGTCCGCCAGCACGCCGTCGAATGCTTCCGGCCAGCGCTCCGCCAGCGGACGCGGATAGGCACAGGTCACCACGCTGTTGGGAATGCCCATCCGCTCCAGGTTCCGGCTCAGGACAGCTGCCCGTTTCGGAACCGGCTCATTGCAGACCAGCAGCCCTTCACCCGCCAGGGCAAGCCCCATCTGGGTGGATTTTCCCCCCGGAGCGGCGCACAGATCCAGAAGGATTTCTCCCGGCTTTGGATCCAGGACCGCGGCCGGAATCATGGCGGAGGGATCCTGCAGATAAAAAGCGCCCCCTTCATGGGCCGTTGTGATGCCCGCCGGGGAATTCAGGGGGATCTCATAGCCGCCCGGCATCCATGGGATTTCCCGGCCAGCGTCCCGGAAGGGAGTCCCGCTTCCCGCACGGAAAGGATTCATCCGAAGTCCCCGGATCGCCGGCTGTTCCATGGCGCTCTCAAAGGCCGGCCATTCTGCGCCCAGCTGTCTCCGCACCCGGTCCCGGAACGCTTCCGGCAGCTCCGGGATCATTCCTTCCTTCTCCATCTCCAGTTCCTTCTCCGGCTTTTCTCCCCTTCCGGGGTTCAGGGCTCCCCGCCCGTCTCTTCCTCCATCCATTCCGGAATCATCCGCCGGACAATCCCGAGGGTTTCGGTTTTCAGCCGGCAGGCCGCCAGAACAGGGGGCATTCCCGAGGTGATGACCTTCGAGGCGTGGAGTTTTTCCGCGCAGGAGAGGAGGATCCGTTCCCCCCGTTCCACCATCGCCGGCTCCGTACGGTTCGCCAGATTGGTATTGTTGACAATCCAGTCAGTTCCCAGCCGTCCCCGGGCCCCGATCCGTCCCGCCAGATCCAGAATGTCCTCCTCCGTCTCCGTCAGGGGGCGCATACAGTTGACCACCAGCAGGCTCAGGGTTTCCGCGCGGTACCGCGCAAAGCCTGGCGCATATCTGCCCAGCGCCGCGGCCCCGGTATCGTCCCCGCCCACGTCAAAGATCACCCGATCTCCCGGCGTCTCAAACACGCTCTGGATTTCCGGGGGCAGGGCGGGAATATCGACGGTTGTCATGGCAAAGGTGGGCATCAGAACCCGAACCCCCGCCGCCTCCAGCTCGGGCGTCTTCTCCGCGCTTCGGAAATAGGGATTCACGATATCCAGATCGACCAGCGTCGTTTTCAGCCCCTCCGCCGCGAACCGCAGCGCCAGGTTCAGCGCCAGCTCCGTCTTGCCGCTGCCGTAATTGCCGGTCAGCACCGTGAAACGGGGAAAAGCGGTCTGATTTATCACGGTTTGTCCTCCTCCGCCGCCTCCTCTTTCTGCCAGTTGCGGGGATAAACCGGCCGGCGGTACGCGGCATACTGGTCGATCAGCTGATCGGGAGAAACGGTATCCTCATTTCCTTCGGAAAAGAGCCGGGTGACCCGGCGTCTTCTCCGGGGGCGCAGGGCCTGATCAAATTCCGCGGTGGTTCCGCCGGGTTCGTTCCGGCGCCAGGGGACCGGATCGGTCTTCTCCGCCTCCGTTTCCCGGGGCTCCGCTTCCCTCCGCAGTCCCCCGTCCCGGCGATGGCTTTCCAGGCCTTCCCGGATCTCTTCCTCAGGATCCGCAGCATCGATAAAGCTCCTGCGCCGAGGGGCTGACCATTCCGCCCGGCCGGAGGGATCCTCCCCGCCGGAAGGGGCGGCCATGTTGATCTGTGGTTCAGACAGGTATTGTTCTTCTTCCGGATCATCGGGTTCCGCCGCATCGTACGCATACCGCGCATCGGAGCCCCGGAAGCCGGCATCCTCCGGGTCTTCCTCCTCCGGGTATTCTTCCTCCTCCGGATCGTCTTCGTCCTCCGGAAAATCCGCTTCCTCCGGCTCCGCTCCTCCGCGGCGTTTTCTGCGGAAAAAGCTTCGCCAGACCCGATAGGGCTGCCAGCGGAACAGATAGATCATCCAGTCAGCAATCAGGCCGAAAACGCACAGTCCAGCCGCCAGGGAAAGCCAGTTTTGCCCGACCCATCGGAGAATCGTGGAGCTGTCCGGAGAAGTCACGGTGCTCCAGATCTCGGAGCTCAGCGTGCGGATCCAGCCCAGCAGCGCCTGAAAAACGGAATTTGACAGCGTTCCCATGCCTTCGTCCTTTCCGTGTTATGCCGACGGCTCCTCCTCCGCAGATTCCTCCGGCGCCCGGCTCTCCTCCGGCTCCTCCCCGGATTCCCCGGCAGGCGGATTCTTCTCCGTCCCGCCTTCCGCCGGAGCCACCTCCACGGTAACCGTGATGGTCTCGTTGCTCAGAATGGCGTCGTCGCTGGGCTTGGAGATTTTGATCTGGAAATTGGTCGTCTCCGTCAAATCCTTCAGATCCACGTAGTGCTCACTCAGCGCCAGCTCGCCGACCTGGTTCAGCACATCGCTCCTTGCCGCCACGGAGACGCTCTCCGGGCTGACATGTATGGCCCGCACCTCGTATCCCTCCGCCACCTGGTTGATGGTGCTGATCAGTTTCTCCACATCATAGGTCCGGGTGGGCAGAATGGTGGCTTCCAGCACGACGCTGTCGAGCTGAACATTGTCATAGCTGACTTCCAGCAGGCGGTTGACAACCTCCTCGCCGCTTCGGTTGTACAGGGTCAGCGCGCCGGAAAAAACCGTCGGCCCCTCCGTCCAGTCCACCTCGGCGGGGTCCACGAACACCCGGGCCCGGCTGATGCTGTTCACCAGACTTCTCGGGCCGCTCACCACGACCAGCGGCGGATCCACGCTGGGGGTGGACATATACCACCCGTCCGGGATTTCTCCGGTCACGGTGACGGATACGGGAATCCGGTACCGAACCACATAATCCTCCACGTTCACCGGAACGCTGGAGGGATTCAGGCTGGTTATTCTTCCGTAGGTGGAGGAATTGCTGCTCTGCAGCTTCAGCTCCTGCTCCCCGGTGGCGGCGATGCGGCTCAGGTCCACGCGCACATTGTAGGCGGAAGCCTCCGCCCGCTCGTATTGCTGCTGCGGAACGGCCGCCACCGCGTCCACGTCCGTCAGCAGCTCCTCCAGATTGCTGGTCACGATGTATCCGTTGCGCTTCATCGTGTCCGTACCGGTTACGCTTACCGTAATGTCATTGAACGTTTTTTCACGGGTCAGCCGCTCATCCTGACTGATCAGGCCGGCCCACAGAAACACGCTGATCAGCAGGGCCAGAAGCTTGAAGCCGCCGTTATGAAGGATCAGATGCTTGAGCATGCGCGGCAGCCGGTGAATCAGTTCTTTTCTCTTTTCGGACTTTCCGCTCATGCTTCCGCCTCCTCCCGCTCCCGCCGCAGGCTCTTGATGAAGGAGCTGATCCAGGAGGATTCCGGCTGATAGATTCCGGAAAGGATCTCCCGAAGATCCTTCTCCTCCAGCGGACGGCGCAGCACGCCTCCCCTGGCCATGCTCATGGTGCCCGTCTCCTCGGAAACGATCAGCACAGTGGCATCCGTATACTCGCTCAGTCCAATGCCCGCCCGGTGCCGCGTTCCGAGTTCCCGGGAAACCCCGCTGGCTTCCGTCAGCGGAAGGATGCAGGCCGCCGCCTCCACCCGGGTTCCGCGGATCATGACCGCCCCGTCATGCAGCGGCGTATTCGGTTCGAAAATATTCTCCAGCAGAGGCGCGGAAATCTCCGCGTCCACCCGGGTTCCCGTGTCAATATAGTCCTGCAGGCCCGTCCTGCCCTCGAAGCAGATCAGCGCGCCGACCCGGCGATGGCTCAGGTCCAGCATGGTCTGGATGATCTCGGAGGTGATCCGTTCCGTTTCATCCCCGTCCTTCGCGCTGCGTTTTCCGCGGCCCAGCAGGTTGCTCCGACCCATCTTCTCCAGCCCCTTCCGGATCTCCGGCTGGAACAGGATGAGCAGCACCACGGCGCCGTTGTTCAGGATCGTCGTCATCAGCCAGTTCAGGCTGGTCAGCCCCAGAAGCGAACTGAGCATGACAATCAACACCATCAGAAAAAGCCCCTTCAGCAGCGCGCTGGAGCGGGTTCTCCGCAGCAGGATCAGCACCTCGTAAAAGATGACCGCCATGATGATAATATCCAGGATATCCACGATGCCCAGCCGATGGGTCAGGTTCCAGATCATATTGTTGATCGTGGGCCAGCCGTCATTCATCCCAGGCACCTCCTTCGCTTCCAGACTTCGGTACAAAGTATATCATGAACGGCCCCTTTTTGAAAGGTGCAGCAGGTGGAATTTTTGTAACATTTTCCGGGCGATTCCGGCGGCGCCGCCCGTGCCTCTCTCCGAAAGGATTCCCGCCTGCCGGCAAAACAAAACCCCTTCCATGCAGCATGGAAGGGAGTTTTATTCTGAACGCAATGGGCGCGCGCTTATACGGCGGCAGCCTTGTTCAACTGCTTCGCCAGGCGGGCCTTCTTACGATTAGCGGCATTCTTGTGAATCACGCCCTTGACCGCGGCCTTGTCAATCGCCGCGACGGTCGAAGACAGCATCGCCTGCGCATTCTGCGGATCGGCAGCGACAGCCGCGTCAAACTTCTTGATGCTGGTGCGCACGCCGCTCTTCACGATGCGGTTCTGCAGGTTCTTCTTCTCGCTGACCTTCACGCGCTTCTTGGCGGACTGAATATTCGGCAAAGTGTTCACCTCCTCAGGTTCCGGATAAAAATCACCGGCAGTTATAATAGCACGCCTTTTTCCGAATTGCAAGCACTTTTTTTCGGTTTCCCCGGATCCGCATCCCCGGCAGGGCTCACTGCGGATTACTCCTCCGCCAGGGTCGCCCGGAGGATGGCCTCGGACCAGGTGACTTTGGACGAAACCTGATACCCGGACAGGCGCGTGGTATAGAAATCGAAATACACATTGGAATAAATCGGAATGGCGGGAACCACCTCCTGGAACCGCTGCTGGAAGGCGAGCCAGCGCCGTTCATAGGTCAGCGTATCCCCGGGATCGGTGGAAACCATTTCCTGCGTCAGCCGGTACAGCTCCTGGTCGCTGATTCCGAAGCAGTTCGTCCGTCCCGTCTTCGCGTCCGCGGGATCAAAGGAGGCCCGGGGGTCAAAAACATCGCTGAAATTGCTGGCAAGATAGATCATGTCGTATTCCCGGGGGTCCTGCCGGTAGAACTGGCGCAGCAGCGCCTGCCATTCCAGGGGCACCAGGGTCACCCGGACACCCGCTTGCTGCAGATACGGCAGGAAGGTTTCCTCCAGGATCTCCCCGATGGCATTCCCCTCGGGGTAGGCCAGGGTCAGCCGCAGGGGAATCAGCTTTCTTCCCTTTCTGCGGCACCGGACCTCATCCTCTCCGGGCCGGAAGGGGTCTCCCGCCTCGTTCAGCGTCCAGCCCTCCTCCTCCAGGATCCGGACAGCTTCTTCCGGATTCAGCTCGTATCTGCGAACGCCGTCCAGGCTCAGCTCCTCCCAGGCTTCCTCCCAGGCCTCGGGATCCAGGTCGGTGATCTCGGCCACGTCCCGCTGCGCAGGATGGCTGCGCATCCCCGTGACCACCTGATACATCCACTGCCCGACGCCATAGTATCCATCCACCCGCAGGGCATAGCTTCCGCCGTAGCCCAGAACGGTTTTCTCCTTATCCAGGCAGCAGGAAAGCGCCTGACGGACCGCCTGGCTGTCGACCGGCTCCCGCTCGCAGCTGAAGGCCAGATAGCTCATTCCCGTCCGGGCATAGCTGGTCATGCCGATTTGCCCGCTCACCACGCTGCCCAGTCCCCGGGCGATGCTGCTCTCCCTGGTCACCTTATTGAGCAGCCCGTACTCTCCCGCTTCCAGTTCAGCCATCATGGTCTCGTTATCCGCCGCCTTCAGCGTCAGGTGACGGATCCGGGGGCGATTCGCGTCCGTACTGCCGAGATATTCATCGTTGATTTCAAACTCCGCTTCCGCCCTTGTCCGGTCGTAGGAAACCAGCCGATAGGGACCGCTTACGACCTGCGGGTGGCTCAGATAGCCCGTATCCGGATCCAGCAGCGTTTCCTGCAGCAGGCTGGCCGTCAGGCGGCCCTTGATATAGGCGCCCTTTCCGTCATCCAGGATCTCGCAGTCCGGCGCAATCTCCTGAATGGGCAGCGGAAAGCACCGCAGGTATCCCAGCTCGTAGAAGCACGGCAGGAACTCCTTTTTGACCGTCAGGCTGAGCACATGATCTCCCAGCACGCGCACTCCGGCCATCGTCCTGCTTTTTCCCTTCCGATAGGCATCGGATCCGAAGATGGGTGCGTACTGATCTGTGTTGCCGCCCAGCTCCCGGATGGCCGGTGCGGAGCAGAGCAGAATGCTGAACGCGTAATCCCACGCGGTGATGGGGGTCCCGTCGGAATAGCGGAGATCCTCGTTCAGGGTAAACACATAGGTCCGGTTCCCGGCCACGTCGCCCGGAACCAGTTTGCCCTTCTTTTCCCCGTTCCGTTCGATCACATGCAGGCTGTTGACCACGGAAGGATCCGTATCGTAATAGTCATAGGCATGATCGTGCCGGATCAGGTTATATCCGTTGAGCAGCGAGGCGACATCCAGATCGCTGGTGTTGTTTCCCCACAGCCGCAGGGTGAAATTCCCGCTCATGGCCGTCGGGTTTCCCACCACCAGACGGCTGCCGTCCGGAGTATCCGCCAGCCCCGTTCCCAGCAAGCCCAGCGCGGCCATCACCGCCGCGAGGATCCTCCTTAGTCTGGTCAACTGAACCTCTCCTTCTTCCCCGCGCACCCTGCGGGTTCCTTCCTGCTTCCGTTCCGTCCGTTATTCCCAGCACTCGCCGATATTCACCGTCGTGCTTCCAAAGTTTTTCACAACCTCATAATCCTCCAGCTCGGTATATCCCGGGCCGATGACAATGCTTTCCTTATGGTTGTCCGTCCTGTTTCCGAAAACGCCGTAAAGCGTCAGTCCCGTGGCCGATGACTTGACGGTGATCCCGGAATAGGAGGAGGACGATCTGCGTCCGGTATAGGTGGGGGTAGTCTTCTTCTGCGTCGCAGGCCGGTGGTAATTCGTCAGGGTCTCGCCGTCCTTCGCCTGCCGGACGGATCCGGTCAGCTGGTAGCCCTCCGGCCGTTCCTCGCCCACGCTGTAGACGATTTCCCTGCCGCTCCGGTACTTCGGCATGCCGGAATACACCACGGTCCAGGAATCTCCCTCCGCGGTCACTTCCGGAACATATCCGCTGACTCTCACCGCGCCGTTCAGCAGCTTCAGTCCTTCCGCAAACGTTTCCGGCGCAGGCCGCAGCCCATCCTTGTCGTTTCCGTCGTTCCAGGCGACGGTCACCTGAATGCGGGTCCGGACGTCGAGGTTGGTCACCGTGACGCTCCCGTCCTCCTCCGTCTGCTCGGTTACCGTCCACCGGGCCGCCAGATCCTCCCCGGAATAATAGGTCGCGCCGATCTGAATCGCGCTCTCCGTGACGCTGTAGATGATCTGCCGCCCGTCCTCCGTGTACTGCGGAAGCCGCTCCCAGCTCACTTCCGGCTGGCTCTTTCCGGCCTTTTTCTCCAGGGTAACCCTCAGGCCGGCCGCGTCCCGGTAATCCTGCATGCTGAGGGGCGTTCCATCCACCGCGGCGCTCAGGGTAAGAACCGCCCGGGAGCCGGCCGGCCAGTCGTTCTCGAATTGCACGGTGCGCTTCAGGCTCACCACGGCCGTATTGGTCAGGTCATACTCGTAATCCGTGCGGGGTTTCTCGTAATACCCTTCCATCGGCTCTTCCAGCACGCGGTAAATGTAGGAGCGTCCGTTGGAAGAGACGGCCGGCAGCGCGCTCGTCCGATAGCTGTAGCTTTCCATCCGTTCCGACCAGACGGGTTCGGCCTCCACCTTTTCCCAGGCGGTCCGGCCGATTTCCCTGCGTTCGAGGATCAGCGAAGGCGCCTTCCTTCCGGCACTCCCGCCGTCCCGCCAGGTTTTGCTTCCGTGAATATCGGCCAGGCGGAACACATTTTCCACCCGGGCCACCGCATCCGGTCCGATCTCGTCTCCGCTCTTTCCGGCGGTCACGCATACCCGGACCACATCCGAATTCAGCGTCACCGCCCGGTTGGCGTTCTCCCCGAGATTGAGAACCTCCCGGATATAGTACAGGCCAGCCCGGAGGCCGTCCACCGTCGCGGGCGCTTCCATTTCCCCGTTCCGGATCGTCAGCGTCACGGCGCCGATGGCCGAGCCGTCCGCCCTTTTCGCGGGAATCCGGCACGACTCCTCCGTATAGATCCGGAAGCAGTATGTACCGTCCGCCATCGTACCGACCGGAATATCCTCTTCGCTGGTGCGGACCGTCTTTTCAATCCGCAGGCTGCCCAACAGCTCGTTTTCAAACAGCGCGAAGGACGCCCTGTGGCTTATCTTGCCCGGCGCCGTCCATGTATACCGGGGTGCCGCGGCGGTAACCGAAGTTCCGTCCCCGTTCAGGGTGACGTCCACCCGGATCTGGTACACGGCGGGATCATAGGCCGTGCTGCGGTTGGAATACCCGTGAGCGGCATCGGCGTCCGTGAAGGCCTCTTCCACCGTATAGCTGAACGTCCGGTGCGAAAGATAGCTCCCCGGATTCTTCGGATCCTGAAGATCCTCCGCGGAAAAAGAAATGGTTCCGAAGCTCACGTTGCCGTTTTCGTCGCTGCGCTTCTCCAGACAGGGTTCCCCGTCCTCATTTTTCTGCGCCGCGGAATCCGCCGGCAGAGGCGCGCCGTCCTTCGCGGTCAGCCGGAAGACATATCCCGACAGGTTTGCCTCCGCACCCTGTTCCAGGATGCGCTTGCGAACGGTAAAGCCGGTGAAGTTCCTTCCCAGGGTATTGGTGATCTCCACGTTCCCGCTCTTCTCCCGGAAGATGCGTCCCGTCTGGCTGTATCCCTCCACGGGAAGCTCCTGAACGTCGTAGCAGATTTCATCTCCGCTCCGGGTATAGCGGGGAAGGCCCTCCCAGCGGACGCTGTAATCCGGTTTCCCGCCCGATGCCCGGGGCTGCTTCTCTCCGGCGCCATAGGCCGTCAGATCCACTTCCCCGCCGTCCTTCTTGGCGGCGATCAGCTGATAGACAATCGTTTCCGGGCGGCGGGAGGGATCTCCCTCTTCTCCGTCCCAGATTTTGCTGACCTGCAGCAAGGTCACGGCCGGAATATTGAGGATCGCATCCCCCTCCGTCTCCACCGTCCAGCGGTTTCGAAGCGCCGTCCCCGAATACACGCCGCTGTTGGTCCGGACGCTGGTCTCCGTGACCCGGTAGGTAATGGGCTCGCCTTCCTCATCATATCTGCGCAGATTGGACCAGACGGCGGAATCATCCCCCATGCGGGTCAGCGTCCGGCTCAGGGTAAGCAGCTCTCCCGCCGCGTCCACGGGTTTCCCCTCCGCGTTCGTATCGAAGTCCCAGGGTTTCCCGTTCACTTCCGCGCTCAGCGTCAGCGTCACCTCGGTGCCGCCCGGCCATTCGGTTTCCGTTCCGCCGAATTTCCGGAAGGCAACGGTCCGCCGCACCTCCGTCACCGCCGTATCCACCAGATCGAATCCCGTCTGGGACAGCACATAGCCCTCCGCGGGATCCTCCTTCACCAGATAGGTATATTCCTGCCCGTTCCGGTTATGAGCGGCCAGCAGGGACGACTCATACCGATATTCCGTATAATCCTCATTCCAGACGGGCAGCGCATCCACCGCCTGCGCCATTTCCTCCCCGATCCGGCGCTTCAGGGTCATGCCCTGCTGAACCCGGGGGCTGTCCTTCCCGTCGTTCCAGGTTTTCGTTCCGGATATTTCCGCCAGTTCATAGACGTTCTCGAACCGGGCGGTACCGGATTCCGCTGTGGAAGTTTCCCCTTCCGCGCCGACCAGCACCTTCACCGGGTCAGCCTGCAGCGTCACGGCCCGGTTCCAGGCATATCCGCCGTTCTCCTGTCGGACATAATAGATGCCCGCGGAAAGGCCGGTCACCTCCGCGCTGGCGGGCTGGCCGTCCTGAATCTTCAGGGAAATGCGTCCGGGGTCGGTTCCGTCCGCCTTTCGGGCGGGCATCGTGCAGCCTTCATCCAGATAGATGGCAAACTGATAGGTTCCGTCCGCCAGGTCGCCGACGGCCAGATTTTCCCCGCTGGTCCGAACCGACAGGGAGATTCCCAGGCTTCCGGTCGCTTCCTCCGGGAAAACCGGTTCTTCCGGACCGGAGTCCGTTTTTTTCATGGAATCCGAAATCCGGATCGGCGCGGAGACAATCCCCTCTTCCTCCCCGGCGGCCGGCGCGGGGAATGCAGCGGCAAAAAAGAGCAGGACAAAAGCGCACAGCAGAGCCAGTGCCCTGTGTGCTCCTTCCCGGATTTGCGCCGCAAATCCAGCCCATCCTGCCTGCTTTCTCATCTGCGTTTCCCTTCCGGTTTCTCCGTTATGCTGAGGAATGTCAGCTTCTTCCTATCTCTATATTATAAAATGATTTTCTGTCCGCGTCAATGCCCTGGTCTGCCGCCTGACCCCCGGGCCTTTCCGATTGAAAAGGAGGAACCGCAAGGCTCCTCCGGACAGCTTCCAGGCAATTCAGGGCAAACATGGTCAGAAGCAGCGCCACGACCAGACCCGGAGCAATCAGTCCTTTTTTCATCCGGAAGAGCCTCCTTTCATCAAACTTTGTGTCAGTATACTTCATTTTTTCATTTTGTTCAAGCATTTGTTACATTTTATTGTTGTTTTCTTCATAGTTTTGTATTATTCCTCCCGCCTGTTTTTGATTTTTTCCCTTTTCACCCGCGCCTTTCTCGTTTATAATAGAGGCGTTTTCTGGAAAAGGAGGATCGATCTTGTCCAAAGAGCGTATCGGAATCCTGGGTGGAGCCTTCGATCCCTTTCATCAGGGACATCTGCGGATGGCCCTCAGCGTGCTGGAAACCGGCCGGCTGAACCGGCTTTATATCCTTCCCGCCGGGGATGATGCATACAAACCCATTGTCGTCGGCAAGGAAGACCGATGGAAAATGGTCGTCACCGCCTGCACCCAGGACGGGCGCCTGATTCCCTCCCGGATGGAGATGGATCGGCCTTCCCCAGCCTATACGGTGGACACGCTTCTCGCCCTGAAAAAGGAACATCCCCGGGCCGAACTCTTCTTTGTGATCGGAACCGACGCGGTGATGAAACTGCACCGGTGGCATCGGGCGGAGGAGGTTTTTCCCCTCTGCACGTTCCTGATCTGCCCCCGGGCGGGAGAGGTGCTTCTGGAGGATTTTTCCGCGGAAAAAGCCCGGCTCACCGCGCTCGGCGCCCGTTTCATCATGATCCGGATGTCGCCGATCTCCATCTCCTCCACGGAAATCCGGGAAAGCCTGGCCCTCGGGGCTCCCACGCCGAACCTGTTCTCCCCCATTCGGGAGTACTGTGCCCTGAAGGGTCTGTACGGCATGCCGGTCCGGGAGGAAAGCGCGGGGGAATGGATCGATAAGCTCTTTGCCGCGCTGAATCCCCGGCGCTTTGCCCATTCGCTCTCCGTGGCCGGAACCGCGCGGCGCCTCGCCCGGATTCACGGGGTGGACCCCTGCCAGGCGGAGCAGGCCGGCCTGCTTCACGACTGTGCGAAATGCCTGCCCCTGAAGGAAATGAAGCGGATTGCCATCGAGCATTCCCTGACCAATGATCCCGCCATCCTTTCCAGCAGCGCGCTGATGCATTCCCTGGTCGGCGCGTGGGTGGCGCGGAACGAATACGGCATGGCGGATCCCGAGGTGCTGGAGGCCATTGCCTACCACAATACCGGGCACGCGGGAATGTCCCGCCTGGCCATGTGCGTCTGTCTGGCGGATTCCATCGAGCCCACCCGGGAGAGCTACCCCCTCCTGGAACAGGTGCGGGTGCTCTCCGAGCTGAGTCTGGAGCGGGCTCTGCTCATGAGCCTGGAAGGAACGGCGGCCTTTGTCCGCTCCCGGGGGAAGTATCTTCATCCCCGGACGCAGGAAACCATTTCCTGGCTGAAGACGCTTCCGGAGGTTCGCTCTCCCCGGAAGTGAAGCCAGATTTCATTGAGCCGGCCGAACGGCATCAGGAAAGGAAGACAAAAATGCAGGATCAGGAACTGGTACTTCGAATCGCGCAAACCCTTTATGATCACAAGGCGGGAGAGATCACGGCCCTGAAGGTGGGGCACCTGACCGTACTCTGCGACTATATGATCATTGCCTCCGGCCGCACGGCCGCACAGGTCAGCGCCCTCGCGGAGGACGTGGATGAGATGATGGCAAAGGAAGGCGCCCCTCTCCGGCGCTCGGAAGGCGCGCGGGAGGGGCGCTGGGTCGTTCTCGATTACGGTCATATTCTGATTCATCTGTTTCATCGGGATGAGCGGGCCTTCTATCATCTGGACCGGCTGTGGGACGATGGCACCAACACCCTGGCGCTTCCCTTCGATCAGACCGTTCCGGACTGAGACAGCTTTCCGATCCGGTCCAGGATATCCTCCGCCAGCTGCCGCTTGCTCTGCAGCGGGCGCTCCTCCATGCCCTCCCGGGTTATCAGCGTCGCGATGTTCGTATCCACGCCGAAGCCCGCGCCGGGCTGGGTCACGTCGTTGGCCACGATCATATCCAGGTTCTTTCTGTCCATTTTCTCCCGGGCATGCTCCAGCAGGTGATCCGTCTCGGCCGCAAAGCCCACCAGCACCTGCCCCGGCCGTTTCATTTTTCCCACGGCCCGGGCCACATCCGGGGTTTCCACCAGGCGCAGGGTGAGGGGTTCTCCCTGCCTTTTCTTTATTTTGGTCCCGGAAACCGTCTCCGCCCGATAATCCGCGGGGGCGGCCGCCTGAATGATGATGTCCTGTTCTCCGGCCTCCCGTTCCATCGCGGCCAGCAGATCCTCCGTGCTTTCCACGGGAACCATCCGGACGCCCTCCGGCACCTGCGCGGTGGTCGCTCCCTTGACCAGGGTCACCTCCGCGCCGCGGTCCCGGGCGGCCTCCGCCAGAGCAAAGCCCATTTTCCCGCTGGAGTCATTCGTCAGGAACCGGACCGGATCCAGGCGTTCCCGGGTTGCCCCGGCGGTGATCAGCACCTTCTTTCCTTCCAGATCGCGCCGGCGGTTCAGGATCCGGCCGATCGCCTCCGCGATCTCCTCCGGTTCGCTCATCCGGCCCGCACCTTCATCGCCGCAGGCCAGCATGCCCGTGCCGGGGCCGATCACCTGCACGCCGCGTGCCCGCAGGATGCGCATGTTTTCCCGCGTGGCTTCCGCCGTCCACATGCCGGTGTTCATCGCCGGCGCCACCAGAATCGGCGCTTTGGTCGCCAGGACAGTGGTGCTCAGCATGTCGTCCGCGATGCCGTGAGCCATCTTGGCCAGAATATTGGCGGTCGCCGGTGCGATGACGAAAACCTCCGCCCGCTTCGCCAGCGCCACATGCTCCACATTCCAGTATTCCGGGGCCTGAAAGGTATCCACGGTCACCGGACTGGCGCTCAGGGTCTGAAACGTGAGCGGAGCGATAAACTCCGTCGCGTTTTTCGTCATGATCACGCTGACCCTTGCCCCCAGATGCCGCAAACGGGAGACCAGTTCCGCGCTTTTGTACGCGGCAATGCCTCCCGTCACGCCCAGCACGATTTCCCTGCCGGTCAAATTCATTTTTCCGACTCCTCTTATTCCTCTTCCTCGGGCCGCTCGTAGGTAAGCAGGCCGCGGTTGATCTCCTCCACAGCCACCTTCAGCGGCTTCATGCCCTCGGCATTGATGGCCGGCGCGCTTCCGCTGACGATCTCACGGGCACGCTTGCTGGCCTCCACCACCAGGGTGTACCGGCTGTCGGCATGTTCAAGCAGTTCAAGAACGTTGGGATCTACGATGGACATTTCTGGTTTCCTCCTGTTTCTCTGTGTAAAATCATTCCCCGATTTCCGGGAAATACCGGGCGGAATTCTGTTTTTCCGCCCGCACAACGGCGCTCAGCTGATCAAAGGCCAGATCCAGATCATCGTTGACGATCAGGTAACGGTATCTGTTCATCTGGGCAATCTCGCCCCGCGCGTTGTTCAGCCGCCTCTGGATTTCCTCCGGTTTTTCCGTGTTCCGGGTATGCAGCCGCACCTTCAGATCGGAGTAACTGGGCGGAAGAATGAACACGCTGACGCACCCGGGCTCCCGCTCCATCACGGTGCGGGCTCCCTGGGGATCGATGTCCAGCAGCACATTCTGCCCCCGCTCCATCCGATCGTAGACCTCGCTCTTCAGCGTTCCGTACCGGTGGCCGTGGACGCTGGCATGCTCCAGGAAGGCGTCCTGCTCCAGCAGTTTATCATATTCTTCCTCAGAAATAAAGTGATAATGGACATCTTCGATTTCATTTTTCCGTCTCTCCCGGGTGGTTACGCTGACGGAAAAGCAGAAGGTGGGGTCCTTGTTGAGCAGCTTCTCCACCAGGGTTCCCTTGCCCGCACCCGAAGGCCCGGAGATGACCAGCAGCATTCCTTTTCGGATTTCCTTCATTCCTGCTCAGGCTCCTTTCGAGGGTTCATTCTCCCGGCAATGGTTTCCGGCATCAGGGGGGAGAGCACGACATGCTCCGAATCCATCATGATGGCCGCCTTGGTTTTATGGCCGCAGGTCGCGTCGATCACCTGTCCGCGGTCCCGCGCATCCTGAATCATCCGACGCACAGGCGCCGCCTCCGGCGCCACCACGGCGATCACCCGCTCCGCGGCCACCATGTTTCCGTATCCGATATTCACCAGCCGCATCTCTTACTCCACATTCTGAATTTGTTCCCGCATTTTTTCGATCTCGCTCTTCAGATCCACAACCCGCTGCGCAATCTCCGCGTCCGAGGCTTTGGATCCGATGGTGTTGGCTTCCCGGTTCATCTCCTGAATCAGGAAATCCATCTTCTTGCCAATCTCCCCTTCCGCGTTCAGATACCGCCCCATCTGCTTCAGATGGCTTTCCAGCCGGGCCAGTTCCTCGTCGATGGCGCATCGGTCCGCCATCAGCGCCACCTCCTGGGCCAGCCGCTGCGGATCCACTCCGGAAGCGCCAAACTGCTCCAGGCGGCTCTCCAGCCGGCTCCGGTACTCCGCAACCACCGCGGGCGCCCGCTGCAGAATCTGCTCCCGCAGCCGGGCGGCGGCCTCCAGATGAAGGGCCAGATCCTCCCGCAGGTGAACCCCCTCCCGCGCCCGCATGGTCGTCAGCTGGCGGATGGCTTCCTCCAGGGCTTCCCCGCAGAGCGCCGCGACCGTTTCCTGATCCATTTCCTTCTCCGCCAGGGTCACCACGCCCTCCAGGGCAATCAGGTCCTTCACGGAGATCCGGTCCTCCGCTCCGGTCTCCCCGGCAATCCGGCCGGCCGCCTCCGCGTAGGCCCGGGCCAGATGCAGATCCGTCTGCACCTCCCGGGAGCCTTCCTCCGTGTTCGCCACGTTCAGGAATACATCCACATGTCCCCGCTTCAGCGCCGCGGAGATTCTCTCCCGGGCTGTCTGCTCCAGGAACATCAGGTTCCGCGGCAGCCGAAGGCTCACGTCCAGAAAGCGGTGATTCACCGTCTTCAGCTCAGCGGTGACCTCCCATCCTCCCCGGGCAGCCTTTCCGGCGCCGCAGCCCGTCATGCTCTGCAAACCGCATTCCTCCTTGTATTCATCCCTCTAAATACTATCACTTTCCGCTGACAGCGTCAAACAGTCCGCCCAGGGAAAACCGGTCCGTCGGCAGATCGTTCACCGTCTCCAGGATATCCCCCAGATGGTGCGCGTCCGAGCTCCGGAGCCGCCTTTTTCCCTCGATCAGTATCTCCTGCACCGGCAGTTCCGGCCGAACCTCCACCACCGGAAAATCCACATCCTCCGGAAACAGCCCCAGATTCACCAGCAGCCCATGCCCCCGGTTGATATGCGCAGGGACCGGTGCGCCGCCGTGCTCCCGGATGATCGCCGCGCATTCCTGCAGGCTCAGGTCCGTGGCTCCGATCAGCAGCCGGTCCTCCACGTCCACCACCTCGTCGTCGGTGTTCATCACCAGCTGGTTTCCGAAATAATCCGGCCGGTTTTTCATCGGCGGCAGATGGCTGGAGAAGATCTCCCCGACCTTCACGGCCGTTTCCACTTCCCGGAAATATCCCAGCAGATGCACTTCTTCCTTCGTCGTGATTTCCATGCCCGGCAGCAGGATCAGCCCGTAATAGTCCGCCGCTTCCTTGACATAGGGCAGGTTTCGGGCCGTATTGTGATCCGTCACGGCAATCGCGTCCAGGCCTTTGATATGCGCCATGCCGCAGATGTTGGCCGGCGTCATGTCGTCATCCGCGCAGGGACTCAGGCAGGAATGCATGTGCAGATCCACCAGCATCTCAGGCTTCCCCCGGCAGTCCGGCCTTCGCCATCAGGGCGCACAGCTCATAGGCGGTCCTGCTGCTCTGCAGCACGGTAATTCCTTCCTCCTTCGCCTTCTCCAGCGTGGCTTCCTCCATCTGGATATCCTCCGGGATGATGACTGCCGCCATCTCCATCAGGCTGGCCACGGCGATCACATTCATATGGGTCTGCACGGTGATCCACGCCATGCCCGCCTTGCCGTGGGCCATGACCCAGCTCAGCAGGTCGCAGGTATATCCGCAGGTCACCTCCGTGGTCTTGTCCGAGTCCGGCGTCCTGTCCTCCGCGCCTGTCAGTTCAATCAGCTCCTTGACCGTCATGCTTCCTCGCTCCTTATTCTCTCGTTGTTTCTGCCAGATCCACCATTTGCTGGGCCATCACCTTCAGGTGGTCCTTCATCCGGTGTATGCATTCCATTTCCCGCGCATTGCCCTGCACGATATCCTCCGCGAAGGTCCGGCAGGTGGGGCTTCCGCAGCTGCCGCAGTCATATCCCGGCAGCGTCTGGAAAATCTCCTCGATTCTCTCCATCTTCCGCATCGCCTCGACGAGGTCCTCGTCCAGCTTCATGGCGGAATTCGGTTGAATCCGCTTGCTGTCATAGAGGGGATACTTGGTCATCATCCCGCCTTCCACGTTCAGGTCCGCGTCCCGGATATCCACGAGGCGGCGGATCCAGTTCCGCGCCACATAGGTATTCTCGAAATTCAGCGGGCCGCCCACGCAGCCGCCATTGCAGGCGGCGCCCTCAAAGAACTCCAGCCCGTTCAGGCGGTTGTCCTCAATCTCCTCCAGCACCTTGATGCAGTTGGCGATGCCGTCCACCGCCATGCTCTCCGTGGGGCAGACCGCGTCGCATTCCCCGCCGCTTCGGGCCCAGCCCACGCCGAAGTCCGAGGAGGTCTGCAGATTCTCCTCCACCGGCGCCTTCCGGAGGGCGGCGCTCAGGGGGCCGTAGATGTCCATGACGCTGATGGCGCCGTTCACGGCGCTGGTCTCATGCCCAATGGGATTGCGGATCGCCGTCACCTTGGCCGGACAGGGCGTCAGGAAAAAACACCCGACCTCCTTCTCGTCCACCTGGTGCTTCCGGGCGAACTCCTGCCGGGCAATCATCGCCGCCACTTCCATGGGCTGCCGGATATCCACGATATGATCAATCAGATCCGGGAACCGGACCTGGATCAGCCGGACAATGGCCGGACAGGCGGAAGAAATCACGGGCCGGGGCAGGTCCGGGTTTTTCAGCCGTTCCCGGATCGCCCTGCTGACCACGTCCGCCCCGCGCGCCACCTCAAACACATCGTCGAAGCCAAGTTCCTTCAGCGCGGCCAGCAGCTGGCTGATGCTCTGCAGGTTCTTGAACTGGCCGTAGAGGCTCGGGGCGGGCAGCGCGATTTTGTACTTCCAGTCCTCAATGATGCTCAGCGGATCCGTTACCGCCATTTTTGCATGGTAATCGCACACCCGGATGCACTCTCCGCAGTCAATGCACCGGTCGTCAATGATGTGCGCGCTGCCGCCGCGGACCCGGATTGCCTCCGTCGGACACCGTTTCAGGCAGTTCGTGCATGCCCGGCATTTGTCCCGCTCCAGCCGAACGGAATGAAATCGCTGCTTTGTCTGTTCCATCGTACTATCCCTTTAGCGCGAAGCTCATGGTGATGGTCGTCCCCACGCCCACTTCGCTCTGAATGTCAAATTCCGTCGCGTTCCGCTTCATGTTGGGCAGGCCCATGCCGGCGCCGAAGCCAAGCGTCCGCGCCTCCTCGTTCGCCGTGGAGTATCCTTCCGTCATGGCCCGGGCGATGTCCGGAATGCCCGGCCCCACGTCCCGGCTGATCAGCGTCACCCTGTCCGGCTCCACCTGCAGAATCAGTTTGCCTCCCAGGGAGTGGATCACCAGGTTCAGCTCCACTTCATAGCAGGCGACGCTCACATGGCGAAGCACCTCCGCGCTGACACCCAGCTGCTTCAGTGTCCGCTTGATGTTGGTGGAAGCCTCCCCTGCCGTTCCATACGCGCCGGCCTCCACCGGAAAGGTTTTTTCCAGCAGCACTGCCATTTGTTACGCCTCCTTCGCGACCCGCTTCTTGGATCCGGGCAGCCCGTGCAGATACAGCTCGCCGCAGGCGGTATAGGTCGTCAGCTTGGTCGCCAGCACCGTGATTCCGCAATCGTCCGCCTCCTCCAGGATCTCCGGGCTCGGCAGCTTTCCCCGGGAAAACACAATGCAGGTAATATCCAGCATTTCGCTGGTGCGCACCACGTGGGGATTGATCAGGCCCGTGATCAGAACCGCGTTTTCCTTCACAAAAGCCAGCACGTCGCTCATCAGATCGGATCCGCAGGCCGTGTCCACCGGCTCATCCAGCCGCTCCCCGCCCGTCAGCACGATCGCCTCCAGAATATCCTTCACTTCCCGAATGGTCATCTCCGTGTCCTCCGTTCCTGTGCGGTCCTGCTTACTTTTCCTCCGGCACCGGCTCTTTTCCAACGCACCAGCCCCGGGTCTTGTTCACCGTCCGTTCCACCGCGTCCCGGCTGTTTTTCCAGTCGTCCTTTTCGTATCGGTAGTCAAATTTCTTGATGAACCAGGAAATATCCTCCTGAATCCGGTCCAGGTTCGCCTGCTCCGTGCGGGCCAGGGCTCTCACAAACTCGCCCAGCTCCTTCGCGCTCAGCTCCTCCGCCGCCACCTCCAGCAGCTGCCCGAGATGGGGAATGCACAGCCCTTTCCCCTCCAGGAATTTCTTCCGGAATTCGCCGTCGCTTTTATACAGGTGGAAGAAGGTGTGCAGATACCGCAGCATATTGTCCGCGATGGTATCGCACATGACGCAGGTGCCCGCCATCTCCCGGATCTTCTTCGCCTCCTGCAGGACGCTGTCCTTCGCGGATCGGGCTTTGCCGTTCAGCCGGTCCCCCAGGGTCGTCGCCGCCAGCTGCTCCCCGGCCTTCTCCAGCGCGGACCAGCTGCCTGCCAGGCGCTTCCGGTTCTCGATCATGTGGCTCTCCAGCATCAGCGCGTGCCCCAGCCGGTTGCTCATGGAGAACAGCATGCTGTGATGCTTCCGGCAGAAGCCCCGCTCATTTACCCGGATCCGGACATCCGGCTCCATCACCGAGGCGCCCAGATACCGGTCCGCCTCGCCCAGCTCCGTCCGGCGCTCCAGGGCGCAGAGCAGGCATTCCCCGTCCAGCCGCGCCGCGTCCCAGATGGGAATGGTGTCAATGTGATATTTCAAGCTCCGCTCCCTCCTGTCCGTCCAGGTCCCCCTCATACTTCTCCAGCCTGACCCCAGCTTCCGCAAACAGCTCCAGCGTGAAGGGATCCGGATATCCCTCCCGGTAGACCACGCGGACGATCCCGCTGTTGATGATCATTTTGCAGCACATGCTGCAGGGCTGGTGCGTGCAGTACAGCGTCGCTCCGTCAATGGAGACCCCGAGCTTCGCCGCCTGGACGATGGCGTTCTGCTCCGCGTGCACGGCGTAGCAGGTTTCCATGCGCGTTCCGCTGGCAATGCCGAGCTGGTCCCGCAGGCATTCCCTCTTTTCCCGGCAGGTTTTGATTCCCGCGGGGGCGCCGTTGTATCCGGTGGTCATGATCCGCTTGTCCCGCACAATGACGCAGCCGATGCTCCGTCCCTTCCGGTAGCAGCTGGACCATTCCGCAATCGTATACGTCATCTTCATGAATCTGCGGTCCCACTTATCCATCTTCCCGTCACCACCCTTTTTCAGGTATTGTATCCGAAATACGCGCCGCTGACAACCCTTTTTTCCGGAGAGGTCCGTTCCGGGCCGCTCGCCTGATTTCCCCGCCCCGCTGCCGCAGGCTGGACAAGCGGCGGGGGGCGGGATATAATGATCTCCGGCTTCCAGGATTTCCCTCCCCGGTATGAAAACGGAAAAAGACAGGAGCAAAAAGAGAAATGCGCATCCCCTCCCGGAACACCAGAAAGGAACTGTTTTCCGCCTATGGCCAGATTCTGGCAGGCTGCCTCATCGGCGCGGCCGCCTATCCCACGTTTCTGATTCCCAACCGCATCGCCCCCGGCGGCCTCACCGGCGTGGCCACCATTCTGAACCATCTGTTCGCCCTGCCGGTCGGAACGGTCTCCCTGGCGCTGAACGTGCCGCTGTTCCTGATCGGCTACCGCACCATGGGCAAGGTGTTTGCCTTCCGCAGCCTGCTGGCCACCCTGCTGTTTTCCCTGTTCATCGATCTGCTTCCCCTGCCGGTTATCAGCGACGATCCCCTGCTGGGAACGCTGTTCGGGGGGGTGGTGCTCGGCATCGGCCTGGGGCTGATTCTCCGTGGAGGGGCCACCACCGGGGGCACGGATATGGTCGCCCGCATGGTGCATCGCCGTTTCCCCTTCATCACCGTCGGCGCGTTCCTCTTCGCCCTGGATTTCCTGGTGGTGGCCGCGGCCGGGCTCCTGATCGGCGGCTCCGAAGCCCTGTACGCCCTGATCAATATTTTCATCAGCGCGCGGGTGATCGACGCGGTCATGGTGGGCTTCACGGGCAACAAGGCCTGCTTCATCATGACCGGTTCCTGGGATTCCGTCTCCCGCCGGATTATGGACGAGGTGGGCCGGGGAGTCACCCATCTCACCGCCCGGGGCGCCTATACCGGGGAAGAGCGGCCTGTGGTGCTCTGCGTCGCCTCCCGACAGGAGATCACCGCCATCAAGCAGATCGTCCGCGAGGAGGACGGCGGAGCCTTCATGTTCATCACCGAAGCCCACGAAGCCCTGGGCGAGGGGTTCAGCCAGCTGGACGCGGAAAGCTGACTTCCCCGCGGCCTGCCTCCGACAAGATCGGCGGCGCCGGGATCTTCTGCCCGGCGCCGCCGCTTTTTCTTCCTTATGAAAATCTCAGAGCTGGAAAAGCCGGACCTCCGTTTTTCCGTCGTATTCCTCCGTCAGCACGGATACCATCTCCGTATGGCTGGTGGGGATATTCTTGCCCACATAATCCGGACGGATGGGCAGCTCCCGGTGTCCCCGGTCGATCAGCACCGCCAGCTGGATCAGCCGGGGCCGGCCCAGATCGAACAGAGCGCCGATGGCGGCCCGGACGGTGCGCCCGGTATAGATGACATCGTCCACCAGAATCAGCTTCCGGCCGGTGATATCAAACGGAATGTCCGTCGCTCCGGTTTTCGGCAGATCGCCGGTCTCGGTCAGATCATCCCGGTACAGGCGGATGTCCAGGCTGCCCAGAGGCACCCGGACGCCCTCGAACCGCTCCAGATTGTCCCGCAGCATGGCGGCCAGCGGCACGCCGCGGCGCCGGATGCCCAGCAGGCAGAGATCCTCCGCGCCGCTGTTTTTTTCAATGATTTCATGGGTGATTCGGGTCATGCTGCGGCGGATCGCGGCCTCATCCATGATGATGGATTTCAGGACCATATGATATACCTCGTGAAATAGGGTAGAGGGAGGGCGTTAACCCTCGCCCCTCCCATTGCACCGTACGTACCGGTCTGGTATACGGCGCTACATCGAAACATGGTTTCAAGTA
>ONCV01000027.1 GCA_900316415.1 uncultured Eubacteriales bacterium | reverse complement strand
CTTGCCGTAGTTCGCTGTCACACTCCGGTACTGGCCTGCATTCGTCAGCACATAGGTGTAGGTGTTGTTCGCATCCGTACTGTCAGACACATACTTCACGCCGGCCGCCGTCGCGGTGATCGTTACCGTGTCCCCTGTCGGCAGCTCGAATACCTTGCCCGTGCTGTCCGCAGTGACTGCTGTGTTGTCATACGTTACCGTATAGACTTCTTCCTTATGCGTCTCGCCGTCATACTCCCAGCTCTTCGTCGCCGATGTAATCACCAGCGCCTTGCTGCTCTCGGTGATGGTCAGCGTGCCTTCATTATTCTGCACACTATAGTAAACAGGAATCTCCGAGGTGTTTGCACTGTATTTCCTGGGGCTCTCACTGGTATACGTGATGGATGCAGGATCGCCCAGGCTGGCCTTGATAGCAGTCTCATCCGAAGGCAGTGCACCAGTAACGGTGAACTCGCCAGTCAGCGGCTTGCCATCGTAAGCCTTTGTCCTGGTTGCAGCGGAAATAGTCAGAGGCAGGGTATAATAGATCGTAATGACATTCTGCCCCGCGTCTGTCTTAATAGTGATTGTCTGTGTAGGACTGTAAGAGTCAACTCTCAGATCCAAAGACTGATAGGTAGTCTTCGGGGTAGCAGTAAATTCAGAGTTGAAGTACGCCTCTCCGGTTTCAACGTCCGCTACCTCTATAGTGGTGCCCTTCAGGTAGTGGTGAACCGTATAGGGATACTTATTGATAGACCACACACCCGTCAGTTCGACATCACTCTCCGGCATTGTGAAGCTGGTAACAGTCTCTTCTCCGTTCTTCCAGCCGACAAATGTATATCCTTCCTGATTCGGAACAGCCTGTACCGTAACCGTATCGCCAGCCGCATAATTGGTCGCGTCTGTCGGAGCAGTATAGCCGGAAGGTATATCGCCCGAGACTCTGTAGGTAACGCTGTAATTCTGGACAACCTCCAGAGTACCCAGGGTTTCTGTGATTGTGTAGTTGCTTTCCTTGGCAGTGCGCCAGTCAATGCTGTAGGAGTTGGGGGTACTGCCGATTTCTGTCTGACTTCCTGTCGCAGTAATATCGGCAGTCTCATTATTCACGAATCCGATAATGCTTGCTTCATCGTTTGTCAGCGGTGTTCCGTCATAAGCCTTCCTGGCACTTCCGGTGGTGACAGTCAGCATCGCAGGTGTGATTGTCAGCTTTCCGGGAGTGAATGTCTGAAGCGTGTAACTTCCGGTGACATCCTGTTCTCCGCGAGTGACACTCCAGGCAATGGTATTCCCAAAGGAACCGGTATCCGTGCCAACGTCAGTGCGTGTGGCCGGAGTATAGGTTACGTGCAGCACGTCCCCATTGGCCAGACCGGTAACTGTATAGTCGTCGGTATCAATTGCTGCGCCGGTTCCGGGTATTCCTTCAGCGGGTAAAGCGCGACCGGTCTGCTCCAGTCCATTGTATACTTTTTCAATATCCTTGACCTTCAGTCCGATTTGAGCCTGCGTTATAGTTAATTGTCCCAGGTTTTCATTAATTGTATAATTACCCGGCTTAACAGTGCCCCAGTCAATCGCATACGTATTCGGTGTGTTGCCGGGATAGGTAATGCTGCCGGTGGCAGAGATCGTTACTTTTTCTTCATCGGCTGCAGTCAGTCCGGTGATCGTCGCTTCCGCATTCTTCAACGGAGTTCCGTCATAAGTCTTTGTATCGCTTCCGGTAGTCACGGTGATAGCCTTCGGAACAATCTGCAGGCGGCCGTCTCTGACATAAAGGGAGACACTGTAGTTATTATCCTCCGGAAGATCGGCCGTAGTCAAACCTACAACATAACGGTAATCGCCAACATCCGTTTTTGCTTCGACATAGTAATGCATGCCGGGAGATGACGGATCGGAGATTACATTTTCCAACCCGGTGATCGCAGTCCAGATAGCATTCAGATACTTACTGGCATAACCAGTATGGCTGATCATCACATAGTCGGATATGCTCGTCTTGCTGCTGTTGGTGAAGCCTGCCTTGTACTCCTCCCCACTGTATGCTGCATTTGTCCAGCGGTCGGGTTCCACGCGAACCGTAACATTAATCTTAAGCACTTCCAGCGTGCCGCTGAGATAACGGATCTTGTAGTAGTTCGGATTCTTGTTTTTAATGCCGCTGATTTGTGCGTCCTTGGGAGTCACCGTAGCAATGCCTGCATTCAGACGTCCCTTCGGATCGTCGCTGTCCGCGTTCACATAAGTATAATCGATGCCAGTCAGGGAATGTCCTGACAGAAGCCCGTCAACAATCACCTGATCGTTCAGAGCGGCAGGAAGTGTCAGTACTGTTCCGTCATACATCTTGCTGGCGCTGACGGCCGTGATTGTCAGTTTCTTCTGATAGAACAGGGTGAAAGTGAGGCCTTCCCCGCTTTCTGCAATGTTCCTTGTGATCTTATAATCCGTCCCGGCTTCTGTTCCGCTGTAATCGGTACCGATAACAGCCTTGTTGAGTTCCCACCCCGCAATGGGTGTGCGCGACAGGGTGAATGTTTTACCGACCTTCAAGATCTGAGCATCTTCACTGGCGATTGGATCACCGTTCATATCAACGAATTTAACGGTGATTTTCGCATTCTTATATGCGGAATACTTAAATACATATACATTCTCGTTGACATCAGCAGTCAGAACACAGGTTTTCTGAGCTTCATCCGGGTAGAACTCAATTCCGGTCAGTTCCGGATGCGCCGCATAGAGCGTGTCGTAATCGATCGGTTCGGCCATTTCGATCACGGATGCTGTATCACCCGGAACATTTTCTACAGTTTTTTTAGCTGCAACAGCAATGTTTCCAGGATACTCTTCGGGATCCAGAATATATCTTATGGTATATGATGTCGTTGCTGTCTTTTTACTGTATTCAAAGGTCAGCTGATTGTCCGCAATATTCTCGGAAAGCTCCAGCGTCTGGCTGGCTTTCTTCGGACGATAGCCTGCTACTGAAACCGCGTTTTCAGTTATTTTCTGTCCAGCTGTCAGGTTCGGGTTGGATTCGTTCTTATCAGCCAGAACAGGTTGACCAGCTTCGTCCACATAATGGACAACATAGCTCAGTGCCTTTTTTGTCCAGTGTGCATACACCGTTGTATCCTGGGTAATCTGTGTGTTCCAGTCGTAGAGAACAGTTCCATTGGCAGTTGTATACCAGCCATCAAACGTATAGCCGGCTTTCGTCGGAGTGGTCTCCGGCGCGGCTGCTTTCCCATACTTTTCGACGGTCTGGCTTGCAAGCTCAGACGATGTATTGTCCCCATCCACAAAATGAACCGTATATTCCGGAGCTTTCCACTTTGCATACAGTACAAGATTGCTGGCAGGCATCTTAGCGAAAGTATAAGGCGTAGTCAATCCGGAGTCAGAATACCAGTCGACGAAAGTATAATCACTGTCTACACCGCACTGCGCAGCTGTGGGTGTCCAGACGTAAGGGGCTTTATTGATATTGGCATCGAATTTGACATTCTCGATGGTTTTAAGTTTCGTAGAGCTGTAATAATAATCAATCGTATACGTATCACGGTTATAATAGAAATTATACGTTGTAGCTTGTTGCCCGGAATTCCCATGATCATAAGTATATCCGCTTATCTCCTTAGCATTCAGATTACCAATGGAAGATGTATATGTTTGGCTATATGTTTCAGACTTTGTATATCCATCATCATCAGCGTTCTGGAGCCAATAGTTCACTGTATAGGTTTTTGCATCTGTTGTCCACTGAGCATAATAAGTGATTGATGTCCCATTAGAGGGCAGCATCTCAGGTGTTACAATTGTGCGTTTCGTTACATAACATGTTGAGCCATTTGCAGGTACCCAGCCATCAAAGCTAAGATTGCGCGAAATATAATTTCTATAATACTTTCCGGTTACTTTTGATGGCCAGGAATTAGAAATGTCCTGTCCAAGTTTCACCGACATTGTATAGCTCAGTTCTTCCCGTTCGTCCGTCACGCCCTTATCTGTTAGGGTTGCGTAGACATAATAGAGTGACTGACCGTACTGGAAATAATTTGCATGGAATTTAAACTCATACTCTTTCAACTTATAATATACAAACAACACAGAAGATCCATCCGCTGCAATTTCTACGCTGGAAGCGTTGTTGCGCGTACTATCCTTTTCCCATCCAGTCCTGGATTTATCCGGAATAGAACGATCAGTAGCCTTAACAGTAGAGCCAACAGTTCCTGTTCCTGTTTCGGAATTATCATAAACGAAAGAGGATTCTGTACCAGCATCGTTATACTTCTCGAACAAGTATACGATTGTATAATTGACGGTATTTCCCTTCCACTTCGCGTACAGCGTCGTGTTGCTTTCAACTGTCACCTTCTTCCCGGCCGGTTGGGTTAAGCCCTCATCTGTGTACCAGCCGTCAAATGTGTACCCGGTACGGGTCGGTTTTGTACTGGTTACAGTATATGGGGTGCCATATGGAACCGTGGCGCCACCGACATAACTGCCGCCCCTGGTATCATATGTCACCTGGAAATCCTTCCGAGTATATTTTACAACCAGTTCCTGACCTTCCGCCTGAGTTATGGCCGCGCCTTCCGCAACTTCCAGCTCCGCATAGGGATATGTCTTAACAGTCGGTGTTACGTAGCTGTTTAAAACACCTTGGACTCCGCTTTCCCTGTCGATCTCAGTATATCCATTTCCCGTCAGATCCTTCAGTTTATACACGAAGTCATACACCGCAGTGAATGCAACATATTCAAACTCTACCGCCAGTTTCCTATTAGCGTCAAAGTCACTTTCCTTGACTTCAAGGGTCGGATTGACCGGGAAATAGATAGGACCTCCCGGAACCTTGTTCGGGTCTGTCTTTGTACTATCAGGCGCCGTAAGCGTATACGGCAAATCTACCCCGTCTATTTCGGTCACATCGGTATTGAAGACAAACTTATTCCCATTTTCTTCAAGATAATAGTACCGAGCTGTAACCTCATAAACCTCAACCGAGCGGAAAACAGCCACAACCGTCATGTCGCTGCTGACAACTGTTTCGGCCGTAACTTCCGTCTCAGTATCCTTTATGACCCATTTTACGAAAACCTTGCCTGCCACAAAGGGATCCTGCGGCATGGTTGCAATCGCTTCGCCCGACTCGCGGAAATACTGTGACAGCCGCTCGCCTTCCGTTCCGTCATCATTCAGGACAACAAAATTGACAAAGTAGTTTGATTTAAAGTCTGCCGTAATGATCATGTCGCGGGTCACCGGCGTTCCCGCTGTAACCTCATTTCCGTCTTCGTCCAGCCATCTTTTGAATTCCTTGCCTTCCACCACCGGATCATTGGGCAGAGTAAGGGCTTCACCTGTATTATACTGGTCCGTCTCGTAGGTCTTTTTGTCAACTATAAATGTGACGTTGAAAACATTCTGTTCGTATTCAGGCCATACTGCCGTGTCTTCCGTGATCGTGACGCTGTTGGTAAAGTCTCCGCCGCTGTACACCCATTTGCCGATCGCGCCTGTTTCGGCAGGAACAGCCGGCATATCGTTCAGGCAATAGTTCGTATCAACGTCTACCTTAAGCGCGGCAATTTGTGTTGCTTTGTCTTTCTTATAGAAAGTAACCGTGTATTCGATCTTATCATAGTCAGGAACGATATCTGTATCCGCTGCCGGTTCCCAGTTTTCGCTGATGCGCTGTCCAGTAACGTTTATTGTCTGACCCTGTCCGCCTTCAACGATCTCGCCGATTGCCCAGTAGGCAGTATAGTCATCCCTGGCGATTGTGTCCGGAAGATTCTCCCCGATCTCCTCGCCCATTTTAACTTCAATCGTCGCGATCTTCTCAGCGTCCCGGTTGTAGAACGAAACAGAGTAGGTATTCTTTATATAGAGAGGATCAATTTTCGTATCGCCTTCCGGAATCCAGGTTGACCCAATCCGGGTTTCCGTGTCGCGAATCGCCCAGTAAGCATCATGGTTCTCCAACTCGATCACAGCGGGGAGAAGTTCTCCAATGGGCTGGCCTTTTTCAACCTGAACAGTCTCATAGACCTCAGCATCCCGGTTGTAGAAGGTAACGGTCCAGGTTTCGACCTGCGGTTCCGTCTCCGTCTTCTCTTCCCCGGTGCCGTCGCCTTCATCGGTGTTCGTCGCTTTCGAGTTGCCGGGATCCGCGCCGCGAAGCTGGACGTCGGCAACTTCCGTGAATACGGCCGTTACGCTGATGTTGCTCTCCACCGTGACTGCAGAGGGATCGCTGATCAGATTGCCATTCGCGTCCTCCCAGCCTGCAAACACGAAGTCCCCCTCTTTGGTCGGGGATTCAGGAAGGATTTTACTCAGCTTCATACCCTTCTGCGCAGTTTTGTCCGTGGTCGTCCCGTCTACGGTATAGGAAACCTGATAGGTCTCCACGCCCGAAAAGGTGCCTTCGGTCTGCGTGTAACCTTCGCGTTCCGCGAGCACGGAAACCGGAAGCATCTGGAATACCATTACCAGGGAAAGAAGAAGTGCTAACGCTTTCTTCATGTGAACACCCTCCTGATCCTATGAGGCAGCCGCCCGGAAAGCGGTCTTTCACAGGTTTCTTCTATAGTCCAAACTCCTGTGGGTATCTCGCCCACAGGAGAATAAGTCAAACCGTTACCGGGAAAGCACGGTCAGCGTCCAGTTCCAGCTCAGGGTTTCCGGCGTCGCGGGGAAGCTGTAGACCGGTCCGTTCGCATCGGGAACTTCTTCAAATCCGTTCCCCTTGTCGACCTTCCAGATATAAATGATCTCCTCGCAGTCATCAAAGCCCACCAGTTCGGCGGAGAGGAAAACCATTTCGCCTTCGTCCATGACCTGCTTGCGGTTGGACAGGATCCTGACGACCTTGTTCGGATCCTCGTTCATGACGGGTTCTTCGATTTCCGGCTCCAGATCCTCCGGTTCATTCTCGACTTCAGTCTGTTCTTCGGGATTTTCTCCCTCAATGGGTTCCGTCATTTCCCCGTCTTCAGGAGCGGGTTCCGCGGCGGGAACTTCCGTGCCGGCCGTCTCCGGATTCTCCGCGGTTTCGGTGGAAGCGTCTTCCTTCGCGGGCGCTTCCTGCACCGCGGCCGTCTCCCGGATTTCCGCCAGGGAAACGTAGCCGGCGTTGTCCGCCAGGACGCACCAGGCGCCTGTCAGATCAACCACCGGAAGCTCGGTTCCGTCGGGGACCGTGGAAAGGATCTCGCTGTTCTCATCGGGCTCCGCGTAAATGTTCGCGGTGCCGTTGGCGTAGACGATGACGGGCTCGTCTGAAGTCCAGACTTTGGTCTCTTCCTCTGCGACGAACTCTTCCTCCAGGCCGGCTTCTTCAGCAAGGACCCCTTCATGCAGGACATCCTGCAGGGTCTCCGCGCCTTCGGGCTCCGCTTCGGGATTCACGGGCTCCGTCTCAGGAGCGGGCTCCTCCGCGGGAACCTCCGGACCGCTCACCGGTTCCTCGATGGGCTCCTGCTCAGGTTCGGGCTCCGCTTCGGGCTCGGTTTCAGATTCGCTCGGTTCTTTCGCGGTCTCCGGCTCTTCTTCCGGGACAAGCTCGGTCTGCTCCGGCTCCGCTTCGGGCTCCTCCGCCTGCTCCGGTTCGGCTTCCGTCTCCGGGATCTCCTCCGCCGGCACCAGCTCGGCTTCCGGCTCCATCTCGATTTCGGACTCGGCTTCCGGTTCCGCCTCGGGAGCGGGCTGTTCCGCCGGCTCCTCCACGGTTTCGGCCTCGGCTTCCGGCTCCGCTTCGGGAGCGGGCTCCTCCGCCGGCTCCGTCACGATTTCGGCTTCGGTTTCCGGCTGCGTTAACTGAGCATGCTGCTCCGCCGGCACCATCACGATTTCGGGCTCGGCTTCCGGCGCGGCTTCCATTTCGGTCACGATGGCCGGTTCCGATTCGGGGATCTCCTCCTCCGCGGAATCCGCGGCGGCGGATCTCAGCACGGTGGTCCTGCGCGGCTCCCGCACAAGTTCCTCCCCCGAGTCGAACATCAGGACATAGCCCTCCCTGTTCGGCGATGCCATCGCCGGGATCGACGCGACGATCATCGTCATCGCGCAGGTCATGGCCATCCAGAATTTCCAGGTTCTCTTCATTCGAATTCCTCCAGTAGCGGCCCCTGCCGCACACCATTTCGTTGATTCATTCACCCATGCCGTCACGGAACCGGGCGCTTCTGCATTCTTTCTGCGGTGCGCTGTCCGGGTCCGCTGTTGACAGAGAAGTCGCCGTATCGCAGGCCGATATCTCTGAAACCGTTGATTTTTCAGGGTTTTCCGTCCTTCTTTTGAGGTGGTACATATACTGCGCACCACAATATCATTATATGAAGATTTTCCCGCCCCGTCAACTGATATTTTGACAATTTCTGACGAAAAAGCAGGGGGGATTGTATACAATTTGAGGAGATTCTCCGCTTTCGCCCTTGTGCAAACCGGTGCGATATACTATAATAATCCGCAACGAACATCATATAAGGAAGGGATTCGCATGTTCTTTCCCGGCCGAAAAACGATCGGTCTGTTTATCAACAAAGATTTCGACTATTTCGACTCCTCCGTGTTTCACGCCCTGGAGAGGGAGAGCCGCCGGCTCAACGTGGATGTGGTGGTCTTCCTCGTCGTGGGGCATCGGCTGAACCGGAATGTCTATGACGAGCAGGAGCGCCAGATGTTCGCCTTCGCCCCGGTGGAGCGGCTGGACGGCATTATGATCGTGCCGGACAGCTTCGAGGTGGGCGGAAACCGGGAAGCGCTGTACGACATGCTGCGGGAAAGGGTGACCTGTCCCGTTTTCGCGCTGAGGAACCAGAACGATCTCTATCCCTGCGTCTATACGGATGAAAGCGAAGCCATCCGGCCGCTGGTGCGGCATCTGATCGAGGATCACGGGCTGCGGCGCATCTGCTTCCAGGGGGGCTTCCCCGGGCACGCGGACGCGGAGGCGCGCCTCGCCGCCTTCCGAGCGGAGATGGCCGCCCACGGGCTTCCGATTCCGGAAAACGGCATCTTCCGCGGCGACATGTGGATTTACAGCGGCGAGGAGGCCTACGCACATTTCTTTTCCGACCCGGCGGCGCGCCCGGAGGCCATCGTCTGCGCCAATGACTTCATGGCCGTGTCCCTGATGCGGGTGATGGAGCGGAACGGCATCCGGATTCCGGAGGACGTCATCGTCACCGGGTTCGACCATATGCCCGGGCTGGGCATCGACGAGCCCGGGCTGACCACGATCCAGCCGGACTACAACGAGATGGTGGTCCGGGCCATGGATTACTTTGACCGGTATTTCCGGGACGGGACGGCGCCGGAGGCGCCCTATCGGGTTCCGCTGAAGGGGAAGCTGATTCTGGGCGAGAGCTGCGGGTGCGAGCGCCGGGATCCGAAGGTTTCCCGCGGGGTTGTCCGGGACACGGTCCGGGAACTGGAGGAAAAGAAGGCCCGGGAAACCACCATGAGCTATTTCGGCATCGAGGTCAGCGCCTGCGACAGCCTGAAGGATCTGCATGCCGCGCTGGCCCGGAGGCAGAACGATCTTCCCATGGTCCGGGATCTGTATCTGTGCCTGTTCGGGGACACGGACGAGCCGGCCACCGAGATGACGGACACGGCCTGCCTGGTGCACGCCATGCGGGATCACGAGGACTGCGGCATGCCCATGATCACCTTTGACCGGAGCCATCTGCTGCCGCCCATGGCCGAGCGGCCGGGGGAGCCGCAGCTGCTTTTCGTCAAGCTGCTGCACCAGCAGGGCTCCAATTACGGATACGCTGTGTTCCACTATGAATCCGGCCGGATTCCCACCCGATCCTTCACGCTGTGGAACGTGCTGGTTTCCGGCGCGCTGCAGAACATCCACAAGCGGCGGGAGCTGATGGCCCTGTACGAGGAGCGCCGGCTCTCCAGCATCACCGATCCGCTGACCGGGCTGCTGAACCGCCGCGGGCTGCAGGAGAAGGCGGAGCCGATCTGGCCCTCGCTCTGCGCCCGGGGGGCCCACGCGGCCTTCGTCTTCCTGGATATGGACGGCCTGAAGCGGGTCAACGACAGCTACGGCCACGCGGCCGGGGATTTCGGTCTCCGGCTGATCGGCCGGGCTGTGCAGAACACGGCGCCGGGGAACGCGATTGCCGCCCGGATCGGCGGGGACGAGTTCATCATTCTCCTACCCGGCGCCACGGCCCTGGGGGCCAAGAGCTTTATCAGCGCCTTCACCCGGGATCTGGAGCGGCTGAACCGGGAGGAGAACCGCACCTTCTCCGTGAACGCCAGCGCCGGGTTCTACGCCTGCCGGCTGGACCCCGGGGTCACGGTGGAAAGCTGCCTGCGCCAGAGCGACGCGGCCATGTATGAAGCCAAAGCAAAACGCCGGCAGGGCAAAAATGCCGTGCCGGCTGAAAAGGGCTGAGATATTTCCGCGGAGTCCCGCTCCGCGCCGGGTTCATTCGCCGATCAGCTGCTCCGCCTGGGCGGAGGCCTCGATGGAGGTCATCGTCTCCGCGTCGGGATAATCGGTGGTCCGGGGCAGGGGCAGGGTCTGCATGTATTCATGCATGGCCTCGGCGACGCGCTTGCTGTTAGCCACCGCCTCCACCACGGTGCGGGCCCCGCTGGCGGCATCCCGCCGCCCCGGCGGCCCGCGGATGCGTTTTCTTTCTTCCTATCCTATCACAGCGGATCCATATCAGTCAATCGTTCCGGCGCTTTCCGGGGGAACCCGGGAACCCGTTCCGGACCCGGGCTTCCGGGCCCGGTTCTTTTTTTGAAAAAACCCCTTGCATCGCTCTCCAAACCGTTCTATAATACCGCCTCAGTAACCGCTCCGCGGTTCCGCCCTCCGCCGGGAATTTTCGTCCCGCCGGACGGCTTTCGTCTTCCCCCTGACCCGACCCGCCCGGCCTCCTCCGGGCACAGGAGAGCAAATCATGTGGAAACAAATCACCTGGCTGTGGGAGAACATGGACGTCCGCTACCGCCGGAGGCACGTGGTCGCCCTGATCATCTGCGCCTTCACGTGCCTGCTGCTGCTGGTGAACCCGGCGCTGTCCCGCCGCCTGATCGACGATGTGATCGTGGCCCAGAACCCCGATCCCCTGCTGCCCATCCTGGCGGTGATGCTGGCGGTGAAGCTGGGCCGGGAGGGGCTGCGCTATCTGATGGTCATCTTTCTGGAAACGGACAGCCAGAACGTGGTCTATAATCTGCGGCGCAGACTGTTTTCCAAAATGCAGTACAGCGACATGCGGTTCTTCGACGCCCATCGGACGGGGGATCTGATGACCCGCATGAGCGCCGACCTGGACTGGTGCCGGCATTTTCTCAGCTATATTGATTACCGGATCCTGGACGCGGTGTGCACCTTCGTGTTCGCGACGGTGTATCTGGCCATTGTCAACCTGAAGCTGACGCTGATGCTGATCGTCATCACCCCGGTGCTGCTGCTGATCACCAAATTCTTTTCCCGGCATGTGCGGCCCCGGTTCGTCTTCATGCGGGAGAAACTGAGCGACATGAACACCGCCGCCCAGGAGAACATCGCCGGCAACCGGGTGGTCAAGGCCTTCGCCCGGGAGGAATATGAAAAGGAGCGGTTCGAAACGAAGAACCGCGCCTTCATGGAGAGCCATCTGCGGATCAACAAGCTGTGGCTCACCTTCTTCCCGATGATCGAGCTGCTGGTGAACGCCATCCAGCTGGTGACGGTGTTCGTGGGCGGGCTGTTCATCATCCAGGGGGAGCTGACCCCCGGCGAGCTGGCCATCTTTACGGGGCTGAGCTGGGCGGTTTCCAATCCCATGCGGGAGCTGGGCAACCTGATCAACGACCTGCAGCGGTTTTCCACCTCCGCCGCGAAGGTGATGGAGCTGCATTACGGCAAGCCCGAGATCGTGGACGCGCCGGACGCGGAGGATCACGGGCGGATGCGGGGGCAGATCGAGTTCGATCACGTCAGCTTCCGGATGGACAGCACCCCCATCCTGACGGATGTTTCCTTCGCCGTGCAGCCAGGGCAGACCGTGGCGGTCATGGGCCCCACCGGCAGCGGCAAGACCACCCTGATCCATCTGCTGGCCCGGTTCTATGACGTGACGGAGGGCGAAATCCGGGTGGACGGCTGCGACGTGCGGCAGTGGAAGCTGAAGCAGCTGCGGGGCGGCATCGGCACCGCCACCCAGGACGTGTTCCTCTTCTCGGACACCGTGGAGGGCAACGTGGCCTTCGGCAATCAGGATCTGACCCTGGACGAGGTGAAGGATTTCGCCCGCCGGGCGGACGCGGCGGAATTCATCGACAGGCTGCCGGAGGGCTATGACACCATCATCGGCGAGCGGGGCGTGGGGCTCAGCGGCGGCCAGCGCCAGCGCATCGCCCTGGCCCGGGCCCTGGCGGTCCGGCCCAGCATCCTGGTCATGGACGACACCACCTCGGCGGTGGACAGCGAAACCGAGCAGTACATCCAGGCCCAGCTGCGGGATCTGCCCTTCGAATGCACGAAATTCATCATCGCCCAGCGCATCTCCTCCATGCGGGATGCCGACCTGATCCTGGTGCTGCAGGACGGGCGGATCGCCGAGCAGGGCACCCATGAGGAGCTGCTGAAGAAGCGGGGCTATTACTGGCAGACCTACTGCCTGCAGTACGGAATTCCCATGAAGGAGGCGGTGTAATCATGGCGCGCAACAAATTCGACGTGGACGAGCGGCTGGAAACCCCGTTCCAGTGGAAGCACATGAAGCGCGCGGGCAAATACATCGCCCGGCACAAGTACAAGATGCTTTCCGCGCTGCTGCTCAGCGCCCTGGCCAGCGTGGCCACGCTGTACATCCCCAAGATCACCCAGTGGGTGCTGGACGAGGCGGTGCCGAACCGGGACACCGGCATGATCGGCCGGATGGCGCTGCTCTTCGTCGGCGTGATTTCCCTGTCCATCGTGTTCACCACGATCCGCTCCCGCCTGATGGCCCACGTGAGCCAGGAGATCATCCACGACATCCGCAGCGATCTGTTCGCCCATCTGCAGAAGCTGCCTTTCAGCTATTATGACAGCCGGCCGGCGGGCAAGATCCTGGTCCGGGTCATCAATTACGTCAATTCCGTCTCCGATATCCTGTCCAACGGCATCATCAACATGATCCTGGAGATCATCAACCTGGTTTTCATCGTCGTGTTCATGTATTCCACGGACGCGACCCTGGCCACCGTCATCGTGGCGGGGCTGCCCTTTTTCGTGGGCATCATCCTTCTGATCAAGCCCCGGCAGCGCCGGGCCTGGCAGAACCAGAGCAACAAGAACAGCAACTACAACGCCTATCTGGCCGAATCCATCGACGGGGTCCGGGTCAGCCAGCTCTTCGACCGGCAGGAGGTCAACATCTCCATCATGGAGCGGCTGGCTTCCGCCTGCCGGCAGGCCTGGCTGCGGGCGGTGAAGATCAGCAACTGCGTCTGGCTGTCCAGCGAAACCATGACCCAGATCGTGCTGACCTTTCTCTACATCGCCGGCGTTTACTGGATGGGCGGGGGAAAGATGGTTTCCTTCGGCGTCATCCTGGCCATGGGGCAGTACGTGAGCCGCTTCTGGCAGCCCATCACCAACCTGGCGAACATCTACAATTCCTTTGTCAACAACATTGCCTATCTCGAGCGCATCTTCGAGACCATGGACGAGCCCGTGGTGGTGGAGGACGCGCCGGACGCGGAGACCCTGCCGGAAATCAGCGGCGAGGTGGATTTCGAGGACGTCACCTTCGCCTATGAGGAAGGGATCAACGTGCTGGAGCACATGGACCTGCACGTCCGGGCCGGGGAAAGCATCGCCCTGGTGGGGCCGACGGGCGCCGGAAAGAGCACCGTCATCAACCTGCTGTGCCGGTTCTATAACCTGAACGGCGGCCGGATCCTGCTGCACGACCGGGAGGGCGGCGTCCACGACATCAGCCGGGTCACGCTGCATTCCCTGCGGTCCCAGCTGGGCATCATGCTGCAGGACAGCTTCATCTTCTCCGGCACCGTGATGGACAACATCCGCTACGGCCGGCTGGACGCCACCGACAGCGAGGTCCGGGAGGCCGCCCGCCGGGTGCGGGCGGACGCGCTGATCCGCCGGATGCCCCGGGGATATCAGACCGAGGTCCGGGAGCGGGGCAGCAACCTGAGCCAGGGCGAACGCCAGCTGATCGCCTTCGCCCGGACGCTGCTGTCCGATCCGGCGATCCTGATCCTCGACGAGGCCACCTCCTCCATCGACACGCAGACGGAAAAGCTGCTGCAGGAGGGCATCGCCGAGATGCTCCGGGGGCGCACCAGCATCATCGTGGCGCACCGGCTGTCCACCATCAAGAACTGCGATAAGATTTTGTATATCAGTCAGAAGGGCATTGCCGAAATGGGCTCCCATGAGGAGCTGATGAAAAAGCGGGGGCTGTATTATCAGCTGTATACCGCCCAGGTGCAGGAGGCCGCGTAAGGCCTCCTGCTCTTTTTTTGCTTATTCCACCGTGACGCTCTTGGCCAGGTTCCGGGGCTTGTCCACGTCCAGGCCCCGGTTCACGCTGGTGTAATACGCCAGCAGCTGCAGCGGAATCACCGCCAGCGAGGCCATGAAGAAGCCGTCGGTTTTCGGGATATAGACGGTGAAGTTCACCGAATCCTCCACGGAGAAATGCCCGTTGGTGGTCAGGCCCATCAGATAGGCGCCGCGGGACTTGCATTCCATCATATTCGACAGCGTTTTCTCATACAGATCATTCTGGGTCAGCACGCCGATCACCAGCGTATTGTTTTCGATCAGGCTGATGGTGCCGTGCTTCAGCTCGCCCGCCGCGTACGCCTCGGAATGAATATAGCTGATCTCCTTCATCTTCAGGCTGCCTTCCAGGCTGATGGCGTAATCCAGCCCCCGGCCGATAAAGAAGATATCGTGGGTGTTGGCGATCTTGGAGGAGAACCACTGCAGCCGCTCCTTTTCCTCCAGGATGCGGTTGATCTTGTCCGGCAGGGTCATCAGCTCCGCCAGCAGCTCGTCCCGCCGGGCGTCGTCCATCATGCCCCGGACGGAGGCCAGCTCCACGGCCAGCACGTCCGCCGTCACCAGCTGGGCGCTGTAGGCCTTGGTGGTGGCCACGGCGATCTCCGGCCCGGCCAGGGTATAGAGCACGTGGTCCGCCTCCCGGGCGATGGTGGAGCCGATCACGTTCACGATGGCCAGGGTCTTCGCGCCGCGCTCCTTCGCCACCCGCAGGGCGGCCAGGCTGTCCGCCGTTTCGCCGGACTGGGAGATGACGATGACCAGGGTCCGCTCGTTCAGCGGAAGCTGCCGATAGCGGAACTCGGAGGCCAGCTCCACCCGGACCGGCAGCCCGGCCAGCCCCTCGATCACATACTGCGCCGCCATGCCCACATGCCAGGCGGAGCCGCAGGCCACGATGTCGATCTGCTCCGCCGCCCGCAGCTCCTCCTCCGTCAGCCCGGAGGCGGACAGGTCGATCCGGCCGTCCCGGATCAGGCTGTTCAGCGTGTCCCGGACCGCGGCGGGCTGCTCGTGGATCTCCTTCAGCATGAAATGCTCGAAGCCGCCCCGCTCCGCGGCGGCCGCGTCCCAGGTGATCTCCGTCCGGGGCAGCTCCACCTCGTCCCCGTTCAGGTCATAGAACGTCACCTGGCCGGGGGCGATCCGGGCCACCTGCAGGTTGTCGATGTAATAGACCTCCCGGGTGTATTTCAGGATCGCCGGCACGTCGGAGGCCAGGTAGGTCTCCCCGTCCTTGGTCCCGATGATCATCGGAGAATCCTTGCGGGCGGCGAAGATTTCCCCCGGATAGTCCCGGAACATCAGCGCCAGGGCGTAGCTGCCCCGTACCCGGACCATCATCCGGTTGATGGCGTCCACCGGGCCGATCTTGTATTTCCGGTAATAGTAGTCCACCAGCTTGATCAGCACTTCCGTGTCCGTCTCGCTGTAGAAGGTATATCCGTGCCGCAGCAGCTTGTCCTTCAGCTCGGCGAAGTTTTCGATGATTCCGTTGTGGACGCCGACCACCTCGGACTCCACCTCGCCGCTGCCGCTGCCCGAGCAGTTCCCGCTCACGTGGGGATGGGCGTTGATGAGGCTGGGATCCCCGTGGGTCGCCCACCGGGTATGCCCGATGCCGCAGTTCCCCTCCAGGGCCCGGCCCTGATCCGTCTTGTCCGCCAGGTGGATCAGCTTGCCCGTGGCCTTCACCACCTCGGCCAGCTTCTCCCCGTCCCGCACCGCCAGCCCCGCGGAATCATATCCCCGGTATTCCAGCCGGCTCAGCGCGTCCAGCAAAATCGGCGCGGCCTTCCGCCGCCCGGTATATCCGACAATTCCGCACATGGCGCTTCCTCCCCTTCCCGCGGCCGGGCGCTTTGCTCCGGGGGCTTCCCCGGAGGTTTTTTCGGGAGCTTTTCGGAAGTTTTCCCGGTCCTCCCCGCCGCGTTACGGGGAAATCATACCATGGATGCCGTCCAATTTCAATACGTTATAATACATTATATTGTTTCTTTTTTGTTCGCCGCCGGTTCCGGCCCGGCGTCCCGCTTTCCCGCGGCCTCCAGGAACCCCAGGAAGAGGGGATGGGGGCGGTTCGGACGGCTCTTGAATTCCGGATGGAACTGAACGCCCACGAAGAAATCCTCGCCGGGGAGCTCCACGGTTTCCACCAGGCGGCCGTCCGGCGAGAGGCCCGAGAGGCAGAGCCCCGCCGCCTCCAGCGGCTGCCGGTATTCATTGGCGAACTCGTAGCGGTGCCGGTGCCGCTCGCTGATCTCCGTCCGTCCGTAGCACCGGGCGATCACCGTGCCCTCCGCCAGCACGCAGGGATACCGGCCCAGGCGCAGGGTGCCGCCCCGGTCGATCTCGTCGTTCTGCCCGGGCATATAGTGAATGACCTGATGGGGGGACTGCTCGTCGAACTCATGGGAATTGGCCCCTTCCAGGCCCGCCGCGTTCCGGGCGAACTCGATGACCGCGATCTGCATGCCCAGGCAGATGCCGAAATAGGGCACGTGATGTTCCCGGGCATATCGGGCCGCCCGGATCATCCCCTCGATGCCCCGGCTGCCGAAGCCGCCCGGCACCAGGATCCCCTGCAGCCCGGCGAGGCGCGCTTCCGGATTTCCCTGCTCCAGCTCCTCCGAATCGATCCAGTCGATTTCGACCTGCGTGCCCAGGGCGTAGCCGGCGTGGCGCAGGGCCTCCGCCACGGACAGGTAGGCGTCGTGCAGCTGGACGTATTTCCCCACCAGCCCGATCCGGGTGACCCGCTCCGCGCCGCGGATGCGCTCCACCATCTCCCGCCATTCGGTCAGGTCCGGCTCCGGCGTGTCCAGCCCCAGCTCCCGGCAGACGATGCCGGAGAAGCCGGAGGCCTCCAGCATCAGCGGCGCCTCGTACAGGGTGGGCAGCGTCCGGTTCTCGATCACGCAGTCCGGCTTCACGTTGCAGAAATGCGCGATCTTCGAGAAGATGCTTTTGTCGGTGATCTCCTCATCCACCCGCAGCACAATGATGTTCGGCGTGATGCCCATGCCCTGCAGCTCCTTGACGCTGTGCTGGGTGGGCTTGGACTTGTGTTCCCCGCTGGCCTTCAGATAGGGCACCAGGGTCACGTGGACATACAGGGCGTTCTCCCTTCCCGCCTCGAGCCCCACCTGGCGGATCGCCTCGATGAAGGGCTGGCTCTCGATATCGCCGATGGTACCGCCGATCTCCGTGATCACCACGTCCGCGTCCGTCTTCTCCCCGACCCGGCGGATGAAGCGCCGGATCTCGTCGGTGATATGGGGAATCGTCTGGACGGTGGAACCCAGGTATCCGCCCTGCCGCTCCTTCCGGATCACATTGGAATACACCTTGCCCGTGGTCAGGTTGGAATACCGGTTCAGATCCTCGTCGATGAAGCGCTCATAGTGCCCCAGATCCAGGTCGGTCTCCGCGCCGTCCTCCGTCACGTAGACCTCCCCGTGCTGATAGGGGCTCATGGTTCCGGGATCCACATTGATATAGGGGTCCAGCTTCTGGGCGGCCACCTTCAGCCCCCGGGCCTTCAGCAGCCGTCCCAGGGAGGCCGCCGTGATGCCCTTGCCCAGCCCGGAAACCACCCCGCCGGTCACAAAGATGTATTTTGCCATGCGCCTTTTCCTCCGTTTCCCTTCCGTTTCCTCATTCCCGGCTTCCCAGCAGCTTCTCCATCCGCTCCGCCGCGATCCGGGTCTCCTCCGGATCCCCGAAGGAGGACAGGCGGAAGAAGCCCTCCCCGCAATGGCCGAAGCCTTCCCCCGGAGTGCCGATGACCTGGATCCGGTTCAGCATCAGGTCGAAGAGCGTCCAGCTGTCCATCCCCTCCGGGCAGGCCATCCAGACGTAGGGGGCGTTCTGCCCGCCCCAGTAGCGGATCCCCGCCCGGTCCAGCGCCGCCATCAGGGTTCGGGCGTTCTGCCGGTAGACCCCGATGTTTTCCTGGATCTGGGCCAGGCCCGCCTCCGAGAACACCGCCGCGCCGCCCCGCTGCAGGATGCAGGAGACGCCGTTGGTTTTCGTGGTCCGGTTCCGCAGCCACATGGCGTTCAGGTTCATGCCCTCCCGGACCAGCTCCCGGGGAATCACCGTATAGCCCAGCCGGGTTCCGGTGAAGCCCGCCGTCTTGGACAGGGAGCAGATCTCGATGGCGCAGGTGCGGGCCCCCTCGATTTCAAAAATGCTGTGGGGCAGGTCCCCCTGCACAAAGGCCTCATAGGCCGCGTCGAAGAGGATCACCGCCCCCCGCCGGTTCGCGTAGTCCACCCAGGCCCGCAGTCCCTCCCGGTCATAGACGGCGCCGGTGGGATTGTTGGGGGAGCACAGGTAGATCAGATCCGCCTCCAGGCCGCTCTCCGGCAGGGGCAGGAAGTCGTTTTCCGGCGTGGCCTGCAGAAAGCGCACCCGCCGCCCGGCCATCACGCTGGCGTCCACATACGCCGGATAGGCCGGATCCGGGATCGCCGCCTCGGACCGGGGGTCGAACAGATCCAGGATGTCCCCCAGCTCGTCGCTGGCGCCGCTGGAGACGAAGATCTCGTCCAGGGAAAGGGTCACGCCCCGGCGGGCATAGTATCCGGCCACCGCCTCCCGGAAAAAGGGCAGTCCGTTTTCCGGCGTATATCCCTGGAAGGTTTCCGCCCGGCCCTGATCCCGCACTGCCTCCTGCATGGCGTCGATGACCGCCGGGCACAGCGGCCGGGACACATCCCCGATGCCCAGCCGGTACATTTTCTCCCCCGGGTGCGCTGCCCGGTACGCGCTGACCTTCCGGCCAATCCGGTAAAACAGATAGGAATCCTTCAGCCGGGTATAATTCCGGTTTGGCTTCAGCATCTTTTTCTTCCTCCCCCCGTCATGAAAAAGAGGCAGGGGAACCCCATCCGGGCTCCCTTGCCTTTCGGAGAGCATGATAGCATGTTTGCCGGTTCCTGTCCATGGAAAAGCCGCCCGGTTTTTGTTCTGGTTTTGTTTTCCCCGCCGGCCGAAAGAGGGCGGGCGCCCCTCCGGACGCCCGCCGTATTCTCTTCCCGATTATTCCTGTTCGGACTGCAGCGCGTCGTATCCCTCCTCGCCGGTCCGGATCCGGACCACGTTCTCCACGCCGCCCACAAAGATCTTTCCGTCCCCGATATGCCCGGTATAGAGCGCCTTGCGGGCGGTATCGATGACCCGGCGCACCGGCACGCTGCTGACGACGATATCCACCTGAACCTTGGGCAGCAGCGTCACCTCCACGGGGGTGCCGCGATAGTATTCCGGCTTGCCCTTCTGTGCCCCGTAGCCCATTACGTTGGTGACGGTCATTCCCGTGATTCCGATGCCGTTCATGGCCTTTTCCAGCTTCTCCAGGCTGGCGGGACGGCAGATAATCTGCACCCGGGTGTAGACCGGCTCCTCCGGCGCCTTCCGCCGTTCCCGGCCCTCCGCGGGCAGCTCCGGCGCGGTCGCCGCGGGAATCGGCGCCGCCTCCCGATCCGCCCCGGCGTCCTCCGGCAGCATCGTGAACCCGGCATACGCGGTGATCAGCCCGTGCTCCGAGCGGTCCATTCCGATGATTTCATCCTCCGCGGAAGCCCGCAGCCCGACCGTCTTTTTGATCAGGAAGAAGACGAGCGTAATCACCGCGGCCGTCCAGGCGATGGTGGCCAGGACGCCCAGGCACTGAACGCCCAGGAAGCTTCCGCCCCCGCCGTAGAGGAGGCCCTTCGCCGTGGATCTGCCGGTCGCGAAGAAGCCTGTCAGCACGGTTCCCAGCGCTCCGCAGACCCCGTGGACCGAGATGGCCCCCACCGGATCGTCAATCTTCGCGACGCGGTCAAAGAACCCGATCGCCAGCACCACCGCGAAGCCGCAGCAGATGCCGATCACCGCCGCGCCAAAGGGATTCACCGCGTCGCATCCCGCGGTGATGCCCACCAGGCCGGCCAGTGCCGCGTTGAAGGTCATGGAGACATCCGGCTTTCCATACCGGATCCAGGTAAAGATCATGGTCACCAGGGTAGCCGCCGCCGCGGCCAGGTTGGTGTTGAAGAACACCAGCCCCGCGGATTCGATCAGGTCATCGCTGTCCATGCCCACCGTGGACGCGCCGTTGAAGCCGAACCAGCAGAACCAGAGGATGAACACGCCCAGCGCGGCAATGGAAAGATTATGGCCCAGGAAGGCCCGGGGCTTTCCGTCCCGGCCGTATTTTCCGATGCGGGGCCCCAGCATCTTCGCGCCGATCAGCGCGCAGACGCCGCCGACCATATGGACTGCCGTCGAGCCGGCGAAATCGTGAAAGCCCATTTCCGCCAGCCATCCGCCGCCCCAGATCCAGTGGCCGCTGACCGGATAGATGAACAGGGAAATCGCGGCGGAATAGAGGCAGTAGGCGGAAAACCGGGTCCGCTCCGCCATGGCTCCGGAAACGATCGTGGCGGAGGTGGCGCAGAACACGGTCTGAAAAATCGCGTAGGCCCACAGCGGAACCCCCGCCGGCAGAATGTGGCTGTAATCCTTCAGGATGAACGGATCAATCCAGCCGAACAGGGCCGTTCCCGCCCCGAACATGATGCCGTAGCCAAAGAGCCAGTACAGCGGCGTGCCGATGCAGAAATCCATCAGGTTCTTCATCAGGATGTTGCCGGTATTCTTGGCCCGGGTGAAGCCGGCCTCGCACATGGCGAAGCCCGCCTGCATGAAGAAGACCAGCGCTGCCCCCAGCAGCACCCAGATCGTGTTTTCCGGTGAGTATTTCATTCGGATCCCTCCCTGTCTGAAAATCACCAACAAAAAAGGACGCCGGGGAGTTCTCCGCTCCCTCGCGTCCCGTTGGTATGCGCGTATTGTATGCAGTATCCGAATTGCTGTCAACCCCTGTACAGCCAAAAAACAATGGTCCCGGAGCGGGATTCCTGTCACGGATCCGCTTCGGATCCGCCGCGCAGGAAGGCGTCCGCCTCCTCCGCGGCCGCCCGGCCGTCCGCAAGGGCGCGAACCACCAGGGACTGCCCCGTCCGCATGTCTCCCGCGGAGAACAGCCCGTCCCCCAGCGCATGGGATCCGTCCGGGGGCATCAGGCGTCCCCGGGCATCCGCGGCGCAGCCGAAGGCCCGCAGGGTCTCCTCCTCGCATCCGACAAAGCCCGCCGCCACCAGCAGCAGGTCGCAGGGCAGCTCCTGCCCGGAGCCGGGAACCGGAACCATTTTTCCGTCCCCGTCCCGGGTCAGCCGGACCGTCCCGACCGCCCGGATCCGCCCGGCGCCGTCCGTCCGGATCTCCCGCACCGTGGTCTCATAGATCCGGGGATCCTGTCCCTGAACCCTCCGTGCTTCCATCTGGCCGTAATCCGTCCGCAGGATCCGCGGCCATTCCGGCCAGGGATTGCCGGCGCCTCTCCGCTCCGGCGGCGCGGGCATCATCTCCAGCTGAAGCACGGATTCACAGCCCTGGCGCAGGGCCGTGCCCACGCAGTCGTTGCCCGTGTCGCCCCCGCCGACCACGATCACCCGCCTGCCGGCCGCGCCGCAGGCGGGCTCCGTTCCCCGCTGCAGCGCCTTCGTCGCCTCCGTCAGATAATCGACCGCGAAAAGCACGCCCTCCGCGTCCGCGTTCTCCGCGGGCAGGGTCCGGGGCTTCCGCGCCCCGCCGCAGAGGAGCACCGCGTCGAATTCCTTCCGGATTTCCGCGTCCGCCGCCGTATTCGTCCGGAATTCGATTCCCTCCGCCTCCATCAGCCGGATGCGCCGTTCCACGATCTCCTTCGGCAGCTTCATGTTCGGAATCCCGTACTGAAGAAGGCCGCCCGGGCGGTCCGCCCGCTCCAGCACGGTCACGCGGTGGCCCCGCCGGTTCAGCAGATCCGCCGCCGCCAGGCCCGCCGGGCCGCTGCCCACCACCGCGGCGCGCTTTCCCGTTCGCCGGAGCGGCGGCCGCGGGGCGATCCACCCCTCCCGGAATCCCGTTTCGATCAGATACAGCTCATTGTCCCGGTTGGTGACCCCTTCCTCCGCCAGGTTGCAGGCCTTCTCGCACAGCGCGGGGCAGACCCGTCCCGTGAATTCCGGAAACGGCGCCGTCATCATCAGCCGCCGCAGGGCCTCCCGCTCCCGCCCCAGATACAGCAGCTCGTTCCATTCCGGAATCAGGTTGTGCAGCGGGCATCCGTAGTCCGACTGGCAGAAGGGAACGCCGCAGTTCATGCACCGGGCCGCCTGCGCGCGCCGGGCGTCCGCGGAAAGGGGCGTGTGAAGCTCCTGATAGTCCCGCAGCCGCAGGCTTTCCTCCCGAAAGGGGTTTTCCTCCCGGGCGTATTCCAGAAATCCCGTCGCCTTACCCATTCGGTGTTCCTCCCTTCAGCCAGGCCAGATATTCATCGGAGATCACGGTTCGGAACCGGGGCAGCCAGGCGCCGAAATCCCGCAGGATCTCCGCCGCCCGGGCGGAGCCCGTCGCCTCCGCGTGCCGCGCCAGCAGGGCCCGCAGCTCCTCCGCCTGCTCCGGGGGAACGGGCATCGTCCGCGCGTGCCCCGGATGGATCCGCTCCGCCAGCGTATTCTCCTCATCCAGCACCCAGGCGATGCCGCCGCTCATGCCCGCGGCGAAATTGTCGCCCACCGGGCCCAGCACGGCGACCCGGCCGCCGGTCATGTATTCGCATCCGTGGTCCCCCACGCCCTCCACCACGGCCTCCGCCCCGGAGTTCCGGACGGCGAAGCGCTCGCCAGCCCGGCCCGCGATATAGGCCCGGCCGGAGGTGGCGCCGTACAGGGCCACATTGCCGATCAGCGTATCCTCCCGCCGCCACAGGCTGTCCACCGGCGGGCGGATGGCCAGGATGCCCCCGGACAGGCCCTTGCCCACGTAGTCATTGGCGACGCCGTACAGCGTGATTTCCTGCCCGGCGGGCAGGAACGCGCCGAAGGACTGGCCGCCGCATCCCTGGGCCTGGATCTTCCGGTTTCCCTTCAGCAGGGTGCCGAAGGCCCGGTCCGCCGTCGTCAGCCGCACGTGATCCTGGAACAGCCGGGCGTCCGTCCGCTCCGCCAGATGAAAATCGTGCCGGGCGGCTGGATCGAAGCAGGTGTTCCGGGCGAAGCCCAGCAGATCCTTCAGGTCCATCGGCGCGCCGGGCTTTTCCTTCAGCAGGTCGCTCCGGCCCACCAGCTCGTCCGCCGTGCGGGCGCCCAGCTTCGCCATGATCTCCCGCAGCTGCTCCGCGATCATGATCAGGAAGTTTTCCACATGCTCCGGTTTTCCGGCAAAGCGCTTCCGCAGCTCCGGGTTCTGGGTGGCGATGCCGAAGGGGCAGGTGCCCAGGTGGCACACCCGCATCATCCGGCAGCCCAGGGCCACCAGCGGCGCCGTGGCGAAGCCGAATTCCTCCGCCCCCAGCAGCAGCGCCACCGCCACGTCGTGCCCGGTCATCAGCTTGCCGTCCGTCTCCAGGGTCACCTTCCCCCGCAGCCGGTTCCGGCACAGCACCTGGTGCGCCTCCGCCAGCCCGATTTCCCAGGGGAGCCCCGCGTGATGCACGCTGCTCAGGGGCGCCGCGCCGGTGCCCCCCTCCCCGCCCGAGATCAGGATGCCGCCGGCTCCGGCCTTGGCCACGCCGCTGGCGATGGTGCCGACCCCGGCGGAGGAAACCAGCTTCACCGTGATCTTCGCCTGTTCATTGGCGCACTGCAGGTCGTAGATCAGCTCCGCCAGGTCCTCGATGGAATAGATGTCGTGATGGGGCGGCGGGGAGATCAGCGAGATGCCCGGCGTGGCGCACCGGGTCCTGGCCACGTCCTCCGTCACCTTGGCCCCCGGCAGGTGGCCTCCCTCGCCGGGCTTGGCGCCCTGGGCCATCTTGATCTGGATTTCCCGGGCGCTGAGCAGGTATTCCCGGGTCACGCCGAAGCGGCCGGAAGCCACCTGCTTGATGGCGGAATTCAGCTCCGTGCCGAATCGCTCGGGCAGCTCCCCGCCCTCGCCGCTGTTGGATCGGCCGCCCAGATAGTTCATCGCCCGGGCCAGGCACTCATGGGCCTCCCGGGAGATGGATCCGTAGCTCATGGCGCCGGTGCGGAACCGGCGCACCAGGGCGGAAACCGGCTCCACCTCCTCCAGCGGCACGGGCCGGCAGGCCTCGAACCGGAAGGTCAGCATGGAGCGGATCGTCCGCGGGCCCTCGTTTTCCACCCGCTCCGCGTACCGGCCGAACAGGCCGCGGTCCCCGGTCCGGACCGCCTGCTGCAGCAGGTGGATCGTTTCCGGGGCATACAGGTGCTCCTCCGCCTGCGGGCCCGTCCGCAGCCGATGGATTCCCGCGGAGGGCAGCCCCGGCTCCGCCGCCGGCCCGAAGGCGGCCTCATGGTGATACCGGCTGTCCGCCTCGATCCGGTCCAGGTCCGTTCCGCCCAGGGCGGAGGGCGTGTTGGTAAAGCAGCGGTCGATCAGCTGCCGGTCCAGCCCCACGGCTTCGAACAGCTGGGCGCTCTGATAGGCCTGCAGCGTGGAGACCCCCATCTTGGAGGCAATCTTCAGCATGCCCGCCGTCAGCGCGCCGTCGTAGGTCTTCACGGCCTCCTCCGGCCCGCGGCCGTCCCCTTCCTCCGCGGCCAGGACCCGCACGCAGGCATGGGCCAGCCAGGGGTTCACCGCCCGGGCTCCGTAGGCCACCAGCAGGGCCATCTGATGCACGTCCCGGGGCTCGCCGCTCTCGAGGATCACGGACACCGCCGTGCGCTTCCGGATCCGGATCAGGTGCTGCTCCAACGCGGACACCGCCAGCAGCGAGGGAATGGCCAGATGCTCCCGGTCCACGCCCCGGTCGGAGAGGATCAGCACGTTGATCCCCTCCCGGCAGGCCGCGTCGCAGGTTTCGAAGAAGCGGTCCAGGGCCGTCCGCAGGCGGCGGGACGCCGGATACAGCAGGGACACGGTCCGGACCCGGAAGCCCGGATGCCGCATGGCCCGGATCCGGGACAGCTCCTCCTCCGTCAGCAGCGGGGAGGGCAGCTCCAGCACGGCGCAGTTGTCCGGCTCCCGGGACAGCAGGTTTCCGTCGTCCCCGATATAGACGGAGCAGTCCGTTTTGCATTTTTCCCGCAGGGCGTCGATGGGCGGGTTGGTCACCTGGGCAAAGCGCTGGCGGAAATAGTCGAACAGGGGGGGATGGGCCTTCGAGAGCGCCGCCAGGGGCTCGTCCGCGCCCATGGAGCCGATGGGCTCCGTCCCGGTCCGGAGCATGGGCAGGAGCACGTCCCGCTCATCCTCCCGGGTATAGTGGAACGCCCGGCACAGCGCGATCCGCTCCGCCTCCCCGGGCGCCGGGGTCCGGTCCTCGGCCCCGGGCAGATCCTCCAGCCGGATCAGCCGCTCCATCCACGCGCCGTAGGGGTTTTCGCCGGCGTACCGCGCCTTCAGCTCCGCGCTCTCCGCCAGTTCCCCGGTCCGCAGGTTCGCCTCCAGCACCTCACCCCCCGCCAGCTTCCACCGCCGCAGGATGTGGGCGTTTTCCTCGAACAGCACCCCGGCCTCCGAGGAAAGGATCAGCCGGTGATCGTCCGTCAGCGCGCAGCGCAGCGGGCGCAGGCCGTTCCGGTCCAGGGAGGCGCAGACCCGCTCCCCGTCGGAATACAGAATCGCCGCGGGGCCGTCCCAGGGCTCCATCATGGTGGCATAATACCGGTACAGATCCCGCCAGGGGGTCCGCCGCTCCGATCCCTGCCAGGGCTCCGGCATCAGCACCATGCCCGCCAGGGGCAGCGGGAACCCGTTCATGGTCAGGAATTCCAGGGTGTTATCCAGCATCTGGCTGTCGCTGCCGCCCTCCTCGATGACGGGCAGCACGCGCCGCATCTCCTCCCCCATGATCGGGGAGCGCATCGTCTCCTCCCGGGCCTTCATCCGGTCGTGATTGCCCCGGATGGTGTTGATCTCCCCGTTGTGCAGCAGCATCCGCTGGGGATGGGCCTTGCTCCAGGAGGGAAAGGTGTTGGTCGAGAAGCGGGAATGCACCATGGCCATCCGGCTTACGTACCGGGCGTCCTGCAGGTCGTCATAGAAGGACCGCAGCTGGGTGACCAGCATCATGCCCTTGTACACAATGGTCCGTCCCGACAGGGAGCAGATGTAGGTGTCCGTCTGCTGCTTTTCGAAGACCCGCCGCAGCAGATACAGCCGGCGGTCGAACTCCAGCCCCGCCGCCGCGTCCGCGGGCCTGCGCACAAAGCACTGCCGGATTCGGGGCATGGTTCGCCGGGCGCCGGCGCCCAGCTGGGCCGGATGGCAGGGCACATCCCGCCAGCCCAGGGGCTTCAGGCCCTCCGCCCGGGCCAGGCGCTCAAAGATCTCCGCCGCGCTTTCGGCCGCTGCGGCGTCCTCCGGGAAGAAGAACATCCCCACGCCGTATTCGCCGGGGTCCCCCAGGGGGATGCCCTCCTCCCGCGCCCAGTCGGCGAAGAGCGCATGGGGCAGCTGGGTCATGATGCCCACCCCGTCGCCGGTGGTTCCCGACGCGTCGCTCCCCGCCCGGTGCGCCAGCCGCTCCACGATGGACAGGGCCTGCTCCACCATCCGGTGGGTGGCCTTTCCGCTCAGGTCGGCGATCGCCCCCACGCCGCAGCTTTCGTGCTCCAGCTCCTCCCGGTAGAGAGGGTACCGTGAATCCCGCATCGCTTCTTCCCTCCTGATGATCGCTGTTTATGGCAAGGGCGCCGGGGCATTCCCCGGCGCCCTCGCTGGTTTGTCATGGCTTCTCCGCCGCCAGAATCTTCTCCGCGCACTCGGTCATCTTCATTCCCCGGTTCATGGCCATCTGCTGCAGCAGCCGGTGGGCCTCCGGTTCGGTGAGCCCCCGGCGCGCCATCAGGATCCGCTTCGCTTCCTCCACGGGCTCCCGCTCCTTTTCCCCCCGCCGGGGCAGGCGCATCCGGTGCATCTGGCTCAGCATCTCCACCGCGCCGATCACCGCCTGCCGGGAGGTGGGCATCGCCAGGCGGAACACGCCCTCCCCGCAGGCGTCCAGCACCGGCTGCCTGGCGATCAGCAGGATCTGGAGCTGATCGCCGTAATCCCAGAGCAGCTCCTCGGCGCTGCAGCCCGGAACCGGCCCCGCCAGGATCAGCAGGCCGTCCTCGGTCTCATTCAGCGCCCGGCGCAGCTCTCCCGCGCCGGCGCAGACCCGGAAGACCGGATACCCGGAGGCGGACAGCAGCCTCGTCAGCTGTGCGCGGCTCTGCTCCGAGCTGCCCGCGACCACGATTCGTGCCATCCCTGCCCCCTCCTTTCGGTTTTCGGATCGCTCGCTGTTCCTTCCCCGCGGGGATCAGTACAGAACCAGGTACCGGTCGATCTCCCACTGGCTCACATGGGTGCGGTAGGCATCCCATTCCTTCTCCTTGCCCTCGATGTACTGGCTCAGCACATGCTCGCCCAGCGCCGAGCAGATCACCTCGTCCGCCTTCAGGCAGTCGATGGCCTCCCGCAGCGTGCCGGGCAGGGAGCGGATGCCCTTCGCCTCCCGGGCCGCGGCGTCCATGGCAAAGATGTTCTCGGTGATCTCCTCCGGCGGGGTCATTCCCTTTTCAATGCCGTCCAGGCCCGCCGCCAGGCACACCGCCATGTTCAGATAGGGGTTGCAGCTGGGATCGGGGCACCGCAGCTCCACCCGGGTGCCCATGCCCCGGGAGGCCGGAATCCGGATCAGCGCGCTGCGGTTGCTGGCGCTCCAGGCCAGATAGCAGGGCGCCTCATAGCCCGGCACCAGCCGCTTGTAGCTGTTGACCAGCGGGTTGGTGACGGCCGCCATGCCCCGGACGTGGGCCAGGATGCCCGCGATGAAGGAATATGCCTCCTGGCTCAGGCCCCGCGGGTCCTCGGGATCCGCGAACACGTTCCGCCCGTCCCGGAAGAGGCTCATGTTGGTGTGCATGCCGCTCCCGTTGATGCCGTAGACCGGCTTGGGCATGAAGGTGGCATGCAGCCCGTTCTTCAGCGCCAGGGTCTTCACCGCCAGCTTGAAGGTCATGATGTGGTCGGCGGAGGTCAGGGCGTCCGCGTACCGGAAGTCGATTTCATGCTGCCCCGCGGCCACCTCGTGATGGCTCGCCTCGATCTCGAAGCCCATCTGCTCCAGCGCCATGCAGATCTCCCGGCGGGTGCTTTCCCCGTGGTCCAGCGGGCCCAGGTCGAAATACCCCGCCTCGTCGGAAGTGCCGGTGGTGGGATGCCCGGCCTCGTCCGTCTGGAACAGGAAGAATTCCATCTCCGGCCCCACGTTGAAGGAATAGCCCAGGTCCTCCGCCTTTTTCAGCATCCGCTTCAGGACGCCCCGGGGATCTCCCGCGAAGGGCGTTCCGTCCGGGTTGTACACGTCGCAGATCAGCCGGGCCACCTTGCCGTGCTGGGGCCGCCAGGGCAGGATCGCGAAGGTGTCCAGATCCGGCCGCAGATACTGGTCGCTCTCGTTGATCCGGACGAAGCCCTCGATGGAGCTGCCGTCGATCATGATCTCGTTGTTGACCGCCTTCTCGATCTGGCTGGCCGTGATGGCCACGTTCTTCAGCTGGCCGAAGATGTCCGTAAACTGCATCCGGATGAACTCCACGTCATCCTCCCGAACCATGCGAATGATGTCTTCCTTCGTGTACCTGCTCATACCTTTTCCTCCTTCGTTCCCGGCGGTCCCGCCGGCTTTCCTCTCCGCCGCGGCCTTCCCCGTCAAATGGAAAAAGGCAAGCGACCCCGTCCGGGCTCCCTTGCCTTGATGCGCCGCATGATATCACCCGGCTTCCCGGCTGTCAAGCGGTTCGATTGTATTTCGGATGTTTTTCGGCGCCGGGGGACGGCCTCCCCCGGCGGCATTGTTTTCCCGTTGTTTTTCGTTGACAGCGGCGCGAAGCGCGTGCTATCATACCCGGCATAGAGGCAAGGGCGCCCCGCGGGGGTGTCCTGCCTCTTTTTTGATTTCTTCCTTGAGGGAGGCGGATGCCATGTGTTCGATAATGGGAACCACCAGCAGCCGGCTGGATGCGGCCCTGTTCCGGCAGGGCTTTGACCGGACCCTGTCCCGGGGCCCGGACTGCACCCGGGTGGAAAGCGTTCCGGGCGGCGTGCTGGGCTTTCACCGGCTGGCCATCATGGGCCTGGATGAGCGGGGCATGCAGCCCTTTCATCTGGGAAAGGACGCGGTGATCTGCAACGGGGAGCTCTACGGCTTCCGGCCCCTCCGGGAGCGCCTGATGCGGCAGTATCCGATCCAGGGCGAATCCGACTGCGAAATCCTGCTGCCCCTGTATCATGAATACGGGGTGGAGATGTTCAAAACCCTGGACGCGGAGTTCGCCCTGATCCTCTGGGACGGGGAGAAGGGCAGGATGATTGCCGCCCGGGATCCCATCGGCATCCGGCCCCTGTATTACGGCCGCCTGCCGGACGGGGAATGGATCTTCGCCAGCGAACCAAAGAACCTGGTGGGCCTGTGCGACGCCATTCTTCCCTTCCCGCCCGGGCACTACTGGATGGACGGGGAATTCGTCCGCTACGCCGATCCGGCCTATGTGGGCTTCTTTACGATGAAGGAGGAGGAGGATGTCTGCCGGAAGCTGCGCCGGCTGCTGATAGACGGGGTGGAAAAGCGCCTGGACGCGGACGCGCCCATCGGTTTCCTGCTGTCCGGCGGGCTGGATTCCTCCCTGGTCTGCGCCATCGCCGCCCGGATGCTGGATCGGCCGATCCGCACCTTCGCCATCGGCATGGACGTGGACGCCATCGACCTGAAATACGCCCGGATGGCGGCGGATTATATCGGCAGCGAGCATACGGAGGTCATCATCAGCCAGCGGGAGGTGCTGGAAGCCCTCCCGACGGTGGTGGATCTGCTGGCCACCTGGGATATCACGACGATCCGGGCCTCCGTCGGCATGTACCTGGTCTGCAAATGGATCCATGAGCACACGGACATCCGCGTGCTGCTGACCGGGGAGATCTCCGATGAGCTGTTCGGCTACAAGTATACGGACTTCGCCCCCTCCGCCGCCGCGTTCCAGGAGGAGGCGGAGAAGCGGATTCGGGAGCTGCATGTGTACGACGTGCTGCGGGCGGACCGCTGCATCTCCGTGAACAGCCTGGAGGCCCGCGTCCCCTTCGGGGATCTGAAGTTCGTCCGCTATGCCATGAGCATCGACCCGGAGCTGAAGATGAACCGGCACGGCGTGGGCAAGTATCTGCTCCGCAAAGCCTTCGCCGAGGATCACCTGCTGCCGGAGGAGATCCTCTGGCGCCAGAAGGCCGCCTTCTCCGACGCGGTGGGCCATTCCATGGTCGAGGACCTGAAGACCCTGGCGGAGCGGACCTATACCGACGCGGAATTCCGGGATCGGGCCGCCCGGTATGACTATTGCCCGCCCTTTACGAAGGAGAGCCTGCTGTACCGGGAGCTCTTCGAACGCTCCTATCCGGGGCAGGCCCGGATGATTCCGGATTTCTGGATGCCGAACCGGTCCTGGCCCGGCTGCGATGTGGATGATCCCTCCGCCCGGGTGCTGTCCAATTACGGCCAGAGCGGGGTCTGAGGCATCCCGGGCCCCGCGGGGCGGTTCAGTCCTTTCCGTCGGCGCGGCATTCCTGCCAGGTTTCCCCCTCCAGGGTCTTCCAGCGGAACAGGCCCCGCTCCCAGGTCATGTAGCCGTGGGGCGAGTTCTCCTTGGGAATGGACACCGATCCAGGATTCAGGTACCGGTACGTTCCGTGATCCTCCATCGCCGGAACATGGGTGTGCCCGTGCAGCAGGATGTCCCCCGGCTGCAGCGGGGGCAGGTTTCCGGTATGGTACACATGCCCGTGGGTCGCGTACACCGTGGTCCCCTCCAGGCACAGCAGCGCGTAATCCGCCAGGATCGGGAACCCCAGCACCATCTGGTCCACCTCCGTGTCGCAGTTTCCGCGGACGCAGAGGATGGCCTCCTTCCGGGCGTTCAGCATTTCGATCACTTCCTTCGGCGCGTATTCCCGGGGCAGGTCGTTCCGGGGGCCGTGGTACAGCACATCCCCCAGCAGGAGCATCTTCTCCGCCCCCTCCCGGTCCCAGGCCTCCATCAGCTTCCGGCACCAATACGCCGATCCGTGAATATCCGAGGCAATCAGCAGCTTCATCCCGTTTTCTCCCCTCTCCGGCCGGGATTCCCTTCCCGGCCGCTTTTTCTATTTCGGCGCATGCGCTTCCAAACCCTTTTCCCCCGCCGCCCCGGGGCTGTCCCGCGGCAAAGAAGGGAAAAAGGCCGTCCCCGGCGAATAGAGAATTTGGATGGGGTTGATCCTTCGGGAGCATCCCAGGAAAGGAAAGCGCATGAACAGATCCGAACGGACTTCCCTGCAGATCCGCCGCATGACCTACGCGGCGCTGTATCTGGCCATCGCCCAGGTGCTCCCCTTTGTCACCGGCCAGATCCCCGAGATCGGCTCCGCCCTCTGCCCCATGCATATCCCGGTGCTGCTGTGCGGTTTTCTGTGCGGCTGGACCTGGGGGCTGGGCGTGGGCTTCCTGGCGCCGCTGATGCGCTCGGTGCTGTTCGGCATGCCGGCGCTCTTTCCCGGCGCGGTGTCCATGGCCTTTGAGCTGGCGGTCTACGGGGGTCTCGCGGGCTATCTCCGCACCCGGCTGCCCCGGAATCTGGGGGGCACCTACGCGGTGCTGGTGATTTCCATGGTCGCCGGCCGCCTGGTATGGGGCGCCGTCCGGCTGATTCTGGCGGGCCTGTCCGGCAGTGAATTCACCTGGAGGCTGTTCCTGGCCGGCGCCGTGCTCAACGCGGTTCCCGGCATTATCCTGCATCTCGTCCTGATCCCGATCCTGGTCGTGGCCATGGAGCGGGCGGGGCTGAGCCTGAACCGGACCTGAGCCCGATTCCCGGCCCTTCGCTGAAATAGGGTAGAGGGAGGGCGTTAACCCTCGCCCCTCCCATTGCACCGTACGTACCGGTCTGGTATACGGCGCTACATCGAAACATGGTTTCAAGTA
>ONCV01000028.1 GCA_900316415.1 uncultured Eubacteriales bacterium | reverse complement strand
GTGTCACTGTTTTTTCTTGTTTCTATTTGATACTGTATGACTTACTTCCAGTCGCTCACCACCTGCGTTCGGTACTGGAAGCAAACTTTTCACTTCAGCTAAATTTTTGTTAACTTATTGTCGGAGAAGGCTGCTTGCACGGGTCCTGCATTTCTGATATACTTTCCTTTAGGTCGTTTTCAGACCGACGTGGACAAAGGAGCGATGTGCGGATGCATTCTGTTTATGCGGAACAGGACTATTTGAATCTGAAGCAGCAGATCCGGCGGCGGATGCTTCTCTTTGGGGGGATCTTTCTGCTCACGGTTGTTCTCGTCGCTGTCACCCTGATTCTGGATGATCACCGGCGGAACCGGCCCGAACTGGCCACCACGCTGGCCGTGATTCTTGGCGGCGGCTCCATGATCTTTGTATGGGATCTGCTGATTCATCCGCTGACCGCCTATGCCCGGCATCTGGATGCCGCGCTCCACGGCCGCTCCCACGAGGCCATCCTTGTTTTCGACCGTTTTCATGAGGAGGTTTCCCTGGTGGACGGGGTCACCTATCAGGATCTGATCTTTCTGGGCGAGCCGGACAAGCACGGAGACCGGGAACGCATGTTTTACTGGGATAAGGAACTTCCCATGCCGGAGTTTTCCCCGGGTCAGGAAGTCACCCTGCGATATTTCGACAAGTTCATCACGGGGTGGAAGGAATAATCCTTCCGTCTTTCGGAGATCCAAAAGCGCCGGCATTATGCCGGCGCTTTTGGATGTCCTGATCCGCCGTTTCAGGCCCGCTTCCGGATCGTCCCGATTGGGCTACGGCAGGTCTGCCAGACCGCCCCGGATCAGATAGAAAACTGTACATCCATCCACCGTCACCGCATCGTGCATGCCGTCAAACTCGCTCAGCTCCACCTCATGCTTCTGCCCGTTCAGCGTGGTAAACCTGTATACCGCGAAGGGCGTCTTCCGCTCCCAGCCTTCCGGCAGCCGCCCGCTGACATCCGTCACCCGCCATCTTTCGTAGGCCGCCGAGAAGGCGGCGGCGGAAATATCCTCTCCATTCTTTCGGCAGGAAAAGAGGATTTCCGGGTCTTCCGAAACCCCGGTATTCCAGGTCAGCTCATACCGGTCCTCTCTTCCATCCGCCCCGCAGATTTCAAGGCTCCGGAGGTTTTCCAGCGACACGCTGACCGGATAGCGGGCAAGGGTATCCATCGGCTCCGTCTCACAGAGCGCCGCGACCGTAAAATGATTGATGGAATAGATAACATGATCAAAGAGGCAGTAATCCGTCATTTCGTTCCGGGCCCCGCCGATCCGGAACAGAAAGGTTTCCTCCTCCTGTTCCTGCACCTCATAGGCGCCGCTCTCCGAAATGTGTCCGGTGGTTCCCGGAGCCAGATGAATCTCAAGCGTATACCGGGGCGCATCCAGCCCGGTTTCCCGGAGGGCGTCCTCCCCCTCCTCCGCCACAAAAACCCCCAGGCGGAGATTGTCCACATTCTTCTTCAGGGATGCTATTCGGTCCTGGTCCGCGGGATAGTTCACCGGAAAGGCGACCTGCCAGTTCTCGGCCGCGCCGCTGTCCGTGATTTCACCCTGCAAACGCCACTCCGCCTTCTTTTCCTCCTTCTGCATCACGGTAACCCGATCCAGCCGGGAAGCCTGAATCAGGGGCTGCTCGACCGGATGAAGCAGTTCCCGCTCCAGGCTCAGCTCCTCCACCAGGCTTCCCGCCACCGCAAAGAGCCGCGGATCCCCCTCCACTGTCATAAACCGGAGATCCTCATCCCCTCCGATCCGGTTCCCGATCCGAATCGTCACGTCTGTTCCGTCCGCAAAAAGCGCATCCGCGGTGATCTCCGGATCCGCCAGGCCGAATTCCTCCAGCCGGTTCCGGTATTCCTCCGGATTCTCCGTGAGGACCTCCTCATACAGCAGATTGGCCAGGGCATCCTCCATCCGCCCCGCCAGGTCCTCCTCCAGAGGCCAGTCCGCGTCCTCCGTCATGCGCATGGCTCCGGATGCATCCCTTTCAGCGGTCCAGGCCTCCCGGCCCCGGATCCGAATCGTCATCCGGAGAATCTCCTCCGGATCATACCGGAGCAGGGATCCTCCGTGTTCCTGCCGGACGGGGACGGCCGGCTCTTCCGGAATTTCCCGGATCGCCCAGATTCCCAGCCCGATTCCGGCGGCAGCCAGCAGTCCCAGCAGCACAAGCACGCCCGCTCCAGGTCGGCTTTTCCGCATCCTGCGATTCACTTTCAGCATCTTTCCCTGATTCTCCCGCCCTTCCGGGAAGGGTCCCGTTCCCGTCTTCTCACAGATTTTTTCTTCGGATCAGAACGATCAGACCGGCTGCCAGAATTCCAAGGGGGAGCAGCGTCACGATCACCGATCCCAGCACGTTTCCGCGGGCGCTGATGCCCTCCCGGACCGCGCTTCTGGCCATGATTTCCAGATTGCTGCCGGCCTGTCCCGTCAGGTATTCGATCATCCGGATCATCATCTGGGGAAGATCCGTCATGGAATAGATCTGCTCCTCCGTCATCATCCCGGAACATCCCGTGATAAACGCCCGGCTGACATAGCCCCTGCCCGTGGTTCGCTGTGCCTGCAGGGCCAGGGTGAAGGGGCCTTCCTCCTCCCCTTCCTCCTTTTCCACGCTGGTCATTTCGGAATTCACCTTTTTCAGATAGGAAGTCTCCCCGCTTTCCAGCACCGGGAAAACCATCAGATACCGATCCGTCCCTTCGGGAGTCTCAAACGCCCGGCAGCCGGGCATCAGCACCGTATCCGCGCCGGAGGCCAGCAGATCCATCGTCACGGAGGTGCTGAGCATCCGGGGAATCAGATCGATGCGTGCATTGTTGTAATAGGTTCCCGGCTCCTCCCGTCCCGCCACCACGATACCTTCCTTTGGCAGAAACCCGTAGGATCGCAGCAGCGCGGCATAGCGGGGCATCTCCCCGATCGGATCGGAAAAATCACAGGTGAAGAGAAAGCTTCCTCCCTGCTCCGCAAACGCGGTCAGTTTCTCCATCTCGGTCTCCGAAAGATCCCGCATCGGGCTGAAAAAGGCAAGCAGTTCTCCGACCGCGGGGCTGTATTCCGGGTCGTCCAACCGCTGGTAGGTCACCTCATAATGATTCTCCGTCATCAGGCGGTCAAAGGCACGAAGCGTATCCCCGTCCAGTTCCCCGTGTCCCTGCACAATCACAATTCTGGGAATCTCCGCCCGCGTCACATGAACCAGGGCTCCGGTAATGGCCCTTTCATAGGTGTATCCGGCATAGCTGTAACTGCCTGTTTCCTCCTCCATTCCCAGGCTGATAAAATCCGCCGGGCTCAGAACCTGCCACCGGTCCGTCTCCGGGCACCAGACGATGAGGGAATCGCTTCCGACGCTCTCCGTCCCCTGGGAAAACCGGGTCAGCAGGGCTGGGTTCAGGCTCGGATCGGCCTTTTCCCAGGTGATCAGGCCGGAAGAGGAGGCGTAGCGGTCGAGAAGTTCCATCAGCGGCGCATCCTCCTGACCCCTGGAGAAAAGCGCATAAATATGCACGGGCGTATTCAGCTCCGCGATCACGGCCCGGGTGATCTCGCTCTGGGTCGTAATTCCGTTAAAGGAATAGTCCCGCCGCCACCCGAACTTCTTTTCCATCCGGGTAATTCCGATGTTCACTCCGATCAGAAAGAGCAGCCCCGCCGCCAGCGCTATGCCCCGGCGAAGTCCGGTCCTGTCCTTCCGGGGATTTCGATTCTTTTCCTGATTCATCATTCTTCCCCCGCCCTTATCCGCGTCTTCTGTCCAGATGAAGAATTGTCAGGACGAGGAACAGCGCCGAAAAGCTGATTTCATATACGACGCCCGCCCAGCTCATCTGACCCATCAGGAAGGGCTCGTTCCGGCTGTACAGGCTCAGAAATTCCAGCGTCTCCGCCGCCCAGGGGAGGGATACTTCATCCCGGATCAGGTCCATCATCCAGAGCAGGAAATTGGCTCCAAACCCCATCACCGCGGCAATGACCGGCGTTCCCGCGCAACCGCTCAGGTACAGATCCAGCGCCACAAAGCAGCAGCCCTGCAGCACAAATCCAAGATAGTTCACCGCCAGTTCCGCCGGATATATGCGTCCGTAAATAGCCACCACTGCCGCATACATCCCCGTGGCCAGCGCGGTGATCAGCAGCATGGTCACGGCTGCCAGATATTTCCCCAGCACGATCTCCGTCAGGCTGACCGGGCTCGTCCGCAGCAGCTGATCCGTCCGCTTCTGCTTTTCCTCCGCGAGCAGCCGCATCGTCAGCACCGGGCTCAGCAGCATCCACAGATAGCTCATCTGGCCGATGAAGGTCGGGAGATCTCCGCTGTGCTGCCTCAGAATGCTGCCATAAAACAGCAGGGAGGAAACCAGCAGGAATACGCCGAGGAAAGCATAGCCCACCGGCGTTTCAAAATAGCTTTTCAGTTCCCGCTTCCAGATTGCTCTCACAGGGAATCCACCACCGTCACGCTGTCCGGCGGGAAAACCTCCCGCAACTCCCTGACCACCGCCGCTTCGGACGCTTCGGTCTTTTTCTGAAGGGCCTGACTCGTATCCATGGCCAGGAAGGTGCATTCGCTCCCCGCTGCTTCACTCAGCGCACCGGCGATCGCTTCCCGGTTGTCCGGCTGGTTCAGGATCCGGGCGTGAACTTCCGTCCCGCTCCACCGGAATTCATCCCCGAAGCGCCCAACAAATTTCCCCATCAGCAGGTTATTGAAGGCCCCGGGAACAGTCTCCCGCAATTTCTTCGTCGCGGCCTTCCAGACGCTCTCCGCCCCCTTGTCCACGGGAGCGGCCGCCTTTGCGGGGGAAGACGGATCCGCCTTTTCCTTCGGAGGCACGGATACCGCGCCGCCGCCTGCGTGGGAATCGGATGGCACAGGGAAACTGCCCTTCGCCATCCTGTCCTCCATCAGGCTCAGCTTTCCTTCCAGCTCTTCGATCCGGTCGTTCAGGGCCAGCGTATCCGTTTCCCGGGTCCGGAGGCAGCATTTCAGGCTCACGTTTTCCAGGGCGATCCGGGGAATGGCGGAATACCGGAGGTCCGTCTCCAACTTCATGAACAGATCCAGCATCGTCATCAGCCGGGATACGGAATAGTTCTCTCCCTCCCGAATATATTCCGCGGCGTCCTCCCCGGTCAGATCCATTATCTCCGTGATTTTCTCCCCGCAGCTTTTCGCCAGAATCAGCATCCGAAGATGACTGCTCACATCCCGGCTGAAGATCAGGGGATCCTTTCCCTGGCGGATCAGTTCATCAATCATTCGGATCACCCCGGGAGCGTCCTCCTCCCGAAGCGCCTGACTGAAGCGGAACAGAAAGGCCCGGTCGCTGGTTCCAAGCACGCTGCGCACCAGCGTCTCATCCACCTTCTGTCCGTACCCCAGGCACATGTCCAGGATGCTCAGCGCATCCCGCATTCCGCCTTCCGCCGCGCGGGCGATCAGCAGGAGGGCGCCCGGTGTCGCTTCTCCTCCCGCACCGTCCACCGCTTCCTTCAGCCTTCCCTGAATCTGTCCCGCGGGGATTCTCCCGAAGTCAAACCGCTGGCACCGGCTCAGAATGGTCGCCGGCAGCTTATAGGGCTCCGTCGTCGCGAGAATAAATACCAGGTATTCCGGCGGCTCCTCCAGCGTTTTCAGCAGCGCGTTGAAGGCAGACGTGGAGAGCATATGCACTTCATCGATGATATAGACCTTGTACCGGCCGAACTGAGGCGGAAAGTTTGCCTTCTCCAGCAGATCCCTGGCATCGTCGACCCGGCTGTTGCTGGCCGCGTCGAACTCGAGGATGTCCATATACTCCTCCGCCTGCATCCGCCGGCAGACTTCACATTCCCCGCAGGGATCCCCGTTCCGGGGGCTCAGGCAGTTGATGGCCCTGGCCAGTATTTTCGCCGTGGATGTTTTTCCGGTTCCCCTGCTGCCGCAGAACAGGTACGCGTGCGCGATCCGGCCGGTCTGCACCTGATGCCGCAGCGTTTCGACGATGGCTTCCTGCCCCACCATGTGGGAAAAATCCTTCGGCCGCCATTGCCGGTACAGCGCCTGATAGGCCATATTCTCTCTCCTTCCGGTCCGGGATCGGGGATGAAATCATTCCAGATGTATCCAGGGAAGCAGGGTCTCCAGTTTGGCGGTTCCGATCCCCCGGACCGCCAGCAGATCCTCCGGATAGCGGAAATTCCCGTGAGCTTCCCGCTCGTCCAGAATCGCCTGGGCGATGGTTTCTCCCACACCGGGAAGCTGAAGCAGTTCTCCGAAATCCGCGTGATTGATATCCACCGAGCCGGCGGGATTCCGCCTTGCCGGCAGCGTTTCCGCTCTCCCCGCCCCCTGGTATCGAAGTCGTTCCCGCCCGGGCAGGCCGGCGGGCGGGAGCAGCGTCAGCAGCACCGCGACGGCCATCAGAAAAATACCAGCGCGCCTTTTCACCGGTCCGGGTCCTTCCGGACCTTCTGGCCCTGTTTGGTATCCTCCAGAATATAGCCCGCCGCGCGGATCGCATCCCGAAGCTCATCGCTGCGCTTCCAGTCCTTCTGCCTGCGGGCTTCCGCACGTTCTTCCACCATCCGGCGCACCTCGTCGGTCAGGTCATCCTGCTCCCGGGTCAGGATCCCCAGCACGTCGCATACGGCCTTCAGGCTGCTCAGTGCCTTCTCCGCGGCTTCCTTCGCGCATCCGGGTCCGACGGCCACGTTGGCGTCCTTGACCATCTCGAAGATGACCCCCAGGGCGTCCGCAGTATTCAGATCATCATCCATGGCGGCGTCGAACCGCTTTTCGTACTCCGCAAGGCGCTGAAGAAACGCCTGTTCCTCTCCGTTCAGCGGGCGATCCTCCCCGTTCTCCAGCTGGAATCTCAGATGATCACGGGCAGTATACAGCCGATTCAGGCTGGCATTCGCCGCCTCGATCTGATCCCGGCTGAAATTGATCGGGCTGCGGTAATGGGCGCTGAGCATGAACAGGCGAACCGCTTCCAGATCATATTCCTTTGAAATATCCCGAACGGTGAAGAAGTTGTTCAGGCTCTTGCTCATCTTCTGGTTATCCACGTTGATGAAACCATTGTGCATCCAGTACCGGACGAAGGGATGCCCCGTGGCGCCTTCGCTCTGGGCAATTTCATTCTCATGATGGGGAAAAAGCAGATCCTTCCCGCCGCAGTGAATGTCGAAGGTGCTGCCCAGATATTTCATGCTCATGGCTGAGCACTCGATGTGCCATCCCGGCCTTCCCATTCCCCAGGGGCTTTCCCAGGCAGGCTCCCCCGGCTTCTGCGCCTTCCAGAGGGCGAAATCCGCGGGGGATTCCTTGTCCGTTTCCACATCGACCCGTTCGCTGGCGCCCATTTCCCGGTCCTCGACGCTCTGGCCGCTCAGCTTTCCGTATCCCGGGAACGCGGAAACCCGATAGTACACGTCGCCCGCAGGCGTGGCATAGGCGCATCCCTTTTCAATCAGCTTCTCCACCAGGGCGATAATATCCCCGATGTGCTCCGTTGCGCGGGGGTGCACCGTTGCCGGACGGACGCCCAGCGCCGCCGCGTCCGTATAGTATTCCCGGATAAACCGGTCACCGAGCTCCTGAACGGAGATGCCTTCTTCCTGTGCCCGGCGGATCATCTTGTCGTCAATGTCCGTAAAATTCTGTACAAATGTGACCTGATACCCTTCCCGCTCCAGCTGTCTGCGCAGCACGTCAAACGTGATGAAAGGCCTGGCATTTCCAATATGAAAATAGTTGTAAACCGTCGGGCCGCAGGCGTAGATGCCCACCTTTCCTTCCTCGATCGGGACGAATTCTTCCTTTTTCCGGGTCATGCTGTTATAAATCTGCATTATGCTTTCCTCACTTTCCCACCGAGACCTTTTTTGATCCACAGATACCGGAGAATTGCCGCCGCCCAGACGACGCCGGCCGCAATCAGAAGAATCCGCAGTGCCTTCTCCGCCTTCCGAACAGGCGAGGCCGCTTCCCGGGCGGCATCCTCCGAGCGGGATCCCTGCTCCAGCGTTCCGGCTCCCTTCTCCTTCCCTTCGGAATCCAGGACCTTCAGGGTAACCACAGCCCTCGCGAGCCCGGAATCCGTGTCCTCCGGGATCATCCATTCCGCCTCAAACTCCAGAGGCACCCCCGCGGTCAGATCCTCCGTCACCCGGGAGGCCCGTTTCCGGATTTTCAGCTTCTTCCCGTTGACCGCCGTAAACAGCGCTTCCCCGGAATCTTCCAGCCGGGTTTCCACCGTCAGCGACAGATCCGCCCCGGCAAGATTCTCCCCGGAGGTCACCGTCCCGTGGAAGGTCGCCACCGAGCCAGCTTCCCAGGTCCATTCGTCCGGAATGATTTCAACCTGTATTTCTCCCAGCGCACCGGCACAGATCCAACACAGCATGGCACAGACCAGCGCCGCGCATCCAAGCGCCGTTCGCCGTCCGTTTTCCTTTCCCCTGCGCGTCACCCTCGTTCTCCTCCTCACCTTATGGGCTGTCCTGGGAATTATACCAAAATCCATGCGGAATGACAAACTGAAAAAAAGCCCTCCCGCAGGAGGACTTTCCGGGAAACAATGATTACGCGTCGGGATGCTTGCCGCTGATCTGATCCGACAACTCGCTGATGGCATCGTCCAGACCGTCGCTGGTTTTCTTCAGTCCGTCTCCGAGGGCGTCCAGCGCGCTGTTGACCCGGTCCGCAGCTTCCTCTGCCGTGGGCAGCTTCTCAAACAGGCTCTGAATCGCTTCATTCGCGGCGGAAGCCGCCTCCTCCACGGGGTTTTCGACCGGGATGACCGGCACATCTTCCTTCTCCGCGTTCTCCGCTTCTTCGGTTCCTTTCTCCGCCGCATCCGCAGAACTCGGCTCCGCGGCTTCCGGATTCTCCTCCGCCGTTTCCTTCGCCGCCTCCGCATCTTCCTCCGCGGCGTTGGTTTTCACGCCCGCCAGCCGTTCGGCCCGAAGGTCGTTCAGCTGATCGTCGAGACGGGCCAGTTCACTCAGCTGGTTTTCCAGCTCCTGCGGGAATCTTTCCCCCTTCAGCCAGAGCGCGTAGGCCTGATTGCCGAATTCCTTCAGGATTTCCGCCCTGCGGTTGACCAGATTCATTTCATCCACACGGGATTTCGTGCTGCTGGCAATGCTGGAGGCGGTATTTCCGATCGCTTCCATGCCCTTGAGCCAGATCTTTTTGACATTGGATCCAAAGTCAGCCATTGCTCCGACCTCCTTTTTTCACTCTGTGTCCTTCTTCTCCCGGAGACATCTTTCCCCGGAGGCATTCCGCCGCAATCTGTTTCCGGATTACAGATGGCTCTGGATGTTCTCCGCGATCTGCGGACCGGTCAGTCCGTATTCCTTCAGCAGATCCGCGGGCTTTCCGCTCTGTCCGAAAACGTCGTTGATGCCGATCTTGTGGAAGGTTTCCACCCCATGGCCGATGATGGCGGATGCCACCGTATCGCCAAGACCGCCGATAATGCTGTGCTCCTCCAGGGTGAACACATGCTTCGTCTTCGCCGCGAATTCCCGCGCCAGCGTCTCATCGAAGGGCTTGATGGTATGGAAGGTCACCAGCGCCAGGTCGATTCCCCGGGCCGCCAGCAGATCCACCGCTTCGATCGCATGCTCCTTCATAATGCCGCAGGTAAACAGCACGCCGTCCTTCCCGTCCTTCAGCACGACACCCTTGCCCACCTCAAAGGGATGGGGATCGTATACCGGCGAAGGGAGCCGCGCGGTCCGGATAAACACCGGGCCCTGAATATTCGCCGCCGCTTCCACGCACTGATAGCACTCATTGGCATCGCTGGGAACGAAGACCGTCATCCCCGGAAGCACCCGCATCAGGGCAATGTCCTCGATGGCCTGATGGCTTCCGCCATCCTCGCCCAGGGTGATGCCCGCATGGCTGAAGCCAAACTTCACGTTGAATTTCGGATAGCAGACGCCGTTGCGAATCTGGTCATAGCATCTTCCGGCAAAAACAGCGAACGTGGAGCAGAAGGGAATCAGCCCCATGGTGCTCATGCCGGCGGCCAGATCCACCATGTCCGCCTCCGCGATGCCGCAGTCATAAAACCGGTTCGGAAACTGTTTCTTGAATCCGTTGGTCATGGTCGCGGACGCCAGATCCGCATCCAGCACGACCACCTTCTCGTTGGTCTCTCCAAGCCTGCAAAGGGCCTCGCCGTAGGCAACCCGTACCGCTTTCTTTTCCATTTTTCAGCCCTCCAGTTCCTTCAAGGCCTGTTCGGCCTGTTCCGCATTCGGCGCCTTCCCGTGCCAGCCGACCTGGCCTTCCATAAAGCTGACGCCCTTGCCCTTGAGCGTATTCATCAGGATATACCGCGGCTTTCCGGGGCAGGCCGGAGCCTTCAGGGCATCCAGAATCTGCTGCATGTCATTTCCGTCCGCCACCTCGATCACATCGTAGCCGAAGGCGACCGCCTTGGCCCGGATGTCGCCGAGGCTCATGACTTCGTCATTGGATCCGTCAATCTGCAGTCCGTTGTGATCCAGGATCACCGTCAGATTGTCCAGCTTGTAGTGCGCGGCCGCCATGCTGGCCTCCCAGACCTGGCCCTCCTGGCTTTCCCCGTCACCGATCAGGGTGTAAACGTGGCAGGGATTTCCCGTATGCTTTGCTCCGAGCGCCATGCCCACCGCGATGGAAATGCCCTGTCCGAGAGACCCGGTGCTGGCGTCGACGCCAGGGCACTTCTTGATGTCCGGATGTCCCTGCAGAATGCCGTGCAGCTGGCGGAAGCCGTCAAATTCCCCCCTGCCGAAATAGCCCCGCTCGCACAGCGTTCCGTACAGCGCCGGGGCCGCATGCCCCTTGCTCAGTACAAAGCGGTCGCGCTGCGGATTCTTCTCATCCGCGGGATCCACGTTCATCACGTCGAAATAAAGCGCCACCAGCGCATCTGTACAGCTCAGGGAGCCGCCCGGATGCCCTGCCCCGGCCTTCGCGGTCATCGTGATAATATCGCGGCGAACCTGCCTGGCCTGATCCTTCAATGCCTGGATATCCATCCTTATACCCCCTATCAATTGATGTGACTATTATATGCTTCAGGAACCATATCTGTCAAACAGGAATCACAGGGAAGGGATCGTTCCCTGCTCCGCCATCCGTTTCAGCGCTTCCGCGAGGGCGATGCGTCCGTGTGTATACGTCAGTCCGCCCTGCATGAAGGCCGTGTAGGGGGGCCGCATGGGCCCGTCGCAGCTCAGCTCGATACTCGCCCCGGCAACAAAGGTGCCCGCGGCCATCACGACCTGATCGGCATATCCGGGCATATCCCAGGGCTCCGGCAGCGCCATGGAATCCACCGGGCTCGCGGTCTGGATTCCCTGGCAGAAGGCCACCAGCCGCTCCGGAGTCTCCATCTGAATCGCCTGAATGATGTCAGCCCTTCTCTCGGTGGATGCCGGAGAGGCCTTCATTCCCAGGCTCTCGAACAGTTTCGCGGCCAGAAGCGCGGTTTTTACGGCCTGACAGACCGTATGCGGAGCCATGAACAGCCCCTGATACCACGGCCGGTAGTCCCCGGCATACGAGCCCAGTTCCCGGCCCAGGCCCGGCGCGGTCAGCCGCCAGGCCACCCGGTCCACCGCCTCCCGGCTTCCCGCCACGTATCCGCCCGTCGGTGCGATACCGCCGCCGGGATTCTTGATCAGGCTTCCCACGCAGACATCCGCGCCGAAATCCGTGGGCTCCTTCTCCCGGACAAATTCCCCATAGCAGTTGTCCACCATCAGACGCACCCCCGGATGCCTGCGGTGGATCTGCTCCGCCAGGGGAGCAAATGCCTCCGGCATCAGGCTGGGCCGCCCGGCGTAACCCCTGCTTCGCTGTGCGATAACCAGCGTCGTCCGGGGCGTCATGGCCGCCTCCACCGCCTCCAGGTCGATCGTGCCATCCGGCTTCAGCTCCACGCAGTCAAAACCCACCCCCATCTCCTTCAGGGAGCCGGGGGGCGTGTCCTCCCCTGTGCCCAGAATTCCCAACAGGGTATCATAAGGCATTCCCGTAGCGCTGAGGATCCGTTCCCCCGGACGGGTCAGCCCGAAGAGCGTCAGGCTCAGGGCGGCTGTCCCGCTCGCGATCTGGGGCCGCATCAGCGCAGCTTCCGTATGAAAAATATCCGCGTAGATCTTTTCCAGCGTGTCCCGTCCCACGTCGTCGTATCCGTATCCCGTGGTCGGCGCGAAATGCCGGTAGCTCACCTGATGATCCCGAAAAATATCCAGCACCTGCCGTGTCCGCTTCTCCTCAATCTCCTCCAGCTCTGAAAAAGCTCCCCGGAGTTCCTCCTCCGCGGACCGGATCACCAGCTCAATTCTGTTTTCCACTTGCTGCTCTCCCGATGATCTCCATCCCGATCCGATCAGAGATCAATGAATTTTTCAAATTCCGGCAAAATGCCGATGCCGTCCGGATAATGCGCCGCGAACTGGGGAATCGCATGGCTGGGGAAACTGTTCCCCTCGATAAAGGTCGGGCCCTCCGGCGTGATGGCCACATCCCAGGCGATAAAGCCCATCTGGGGAATCACCCCGGACGCCTCCATGCACATCGCCTTGGCCTCCTCCCAGAAGGGAATCTGAAAGCCGACAATGCTGGTATTGGTCATGGGATGCTTCAGGAAGGTGTTCCCCTGCTTGTCCGCGCCGACGGTCATGATCTTTCCGGTGTCCAGGTCAATCCGGGCCGCCATGCCCCCGCAGTCCACATTGTCCATGACCTTTCCGTTGCCGATGCGAAGGAACGCATAAACAATCCCCTGCTTTTTATCCCCCAGCAGGGTGGCAATCCGGCAGGTATTCACGGAGGTGGGGCACAGTGCGTCCAGGGCGGGATGCTGCCTGACAATTTCCTCCAGGATCCCGATTCCGTCGGCCTTCAGCGTTTCCAGAAAGCGCTCCGGCCCGTCACTCCACCGGTCCGCCGTGTATTTCTGAATACCGACGCCGCTCGAACCCTCCAGCGGCTTTCCGATCAGCGCCTCATTCCGTCTGCAGAGTTCGAACAGCGCTTCCGGATCCGTTTTTTCATCGATCCGCAGCCATTTCCGGGGAATCCACCGGGAGAACACCGTGTTGAATTCCGTTTTGTCATCGAAGGTATGCCAGTATTCCTTCGGGTTCATTCTCCGGACGATCTCGTTGGAGATCCCCCGGGTGATCACGGTCTTCCGCTGTTCCTCGTTCAGCCTGTACATCTGGGCAATCTTGTAATCCACATATCCGGCGTTGTACTTCACCGCGCAGTGAAGCATATCCTTCATCAGCCAGATTCTGCCCTTTCCGCTGCGTTTTTTCAGCAGCCCGGTAGTGTTCCACATGGCTTTCCAGTCCATCCGGACAAGCCGCTTCCAGAAATAGTCCAGTCGGGACATCTGTTTTCCTCCTCCATGCCGGCGGTCGTTTTTTCTTCCCGCGGGCTCAGACGTTGAAGCGGAACAGGGTAATGTCCCCGTCCTTCATGACATAGTCCTTCCCCTCGCTGCGAATGAGTCCCTTCTCCCGGCAGGCGGCCATGCTGCCCAGCTCCGCCAGGGTATCGAAGGGAACCACCTCCGCCCGGATAAATCCCTTCTCAAAGTCCGTATGAATTTTCCCGGCCGCCTGGGGTGCCTTGGTTCCCCGGGTAATGGTCCAGGCCCGGCATTCATCCTCTCCGGCCGTCAGGAAGGAAATGAGGCCGAGCAGGTGGTAGCACGCGGTGATCAGCCGGTCCAGGCCGCTCTGCCCAATACCCAGTTCCTCCAGGAATTCCGCCTTTTCCTCCGGCTCCATCTGCGCAATCTCTTCTTCAATGGCAGCAGAAATGACAATCATCTCCGCCTGCTCGGAATCGGCAATTTTCCGGACCTGCTCCACGAAGGGAATCTCGCTTTCCTTTTTTCCGAGATCCTCTTCCGCGATGTTGGCCGCATAGATAACCGGCTTTGTGGTCAGCAGGAACCAGGAGTCCAGGATCTCTTTCTGCTCCTCATCCGCCGGATAGGTTCTCGCCGGCAGGCCCTTTTCCAGATGCTTCAGAATTTCTTCCGCCAGCTCCGCTTCGGCGGCCGCGTGCTTGTCTCCGCCCCTCAGGTTTTTGACCGCCTTGTCCCGGCGGCGCTGAACCGTTTCCATGTCCGCGAAGATCAGCTCCAGATTAATGGTTTCAATATCCCTCGCGGGATCCACGCTGCCATCCACATGGATGATGTTTTCATCCTCAAAGCAGCGAACCACGTGCACAATGGCATCAACCTCCCGGATATGGCTCAGGAACTTGTTTCCCAGGCCTTCTCCGCGGCTTGCGCCCTTGACCAGTCCGGCGATATCCACAAATTCAATCGTTGTGGGAGTCACCTTTTTGGGATGATACATCTCCGCAAGCACCTTCAGCCGGTCATCCGGCACCAGCACCATGCCGGTATTCGGCTCAATCGTGCAGAAGGGATAATTCTCCGCCTGCGCTCCCGCCCGGGTAATTGCGTTGAACAGCGTGCTCTTTCCGACATTGGGCAATCCGACAACTCCAAGCTTCATCTTGTTTCCGATCTCCTTCTCCGCCTCCCTGGGGAAGCGGGAAAATTATAGCATTCCCGTGTCCGTTTTTCAATGACTTCGTCCCGGCGAAAAACCGCCCGGATGCGCCGGCTCCTCAGAGCGGCTGACCGGGCGCCGGAATCCGGTCCGTCACCCGCTCCACTCCGCAGTCCCGCAGGAAGCGCAGACTTTCCTCCTCCTCCGTCGGATCCGCTACGCGCTGCGGGTCATGGGCGTCGCAGCCCAGGATGACCTCATTTCCCACCTCCCGGGCAATCCGGAAGAATGCCGGGTTCGGATAATGCCGCCCGGTCGCAAAGCCGAGCATATTCATTTCCAGCGGAATCCGCAGTTCCCTGGCCCGAACGCACAGCTTTTCGTACCATTTCCGGTAAATCCGGGGATCCCCGGTAAAATTCAGGATGTCCGGGTGTGCAAAGCAGCTGAAACAGCCGGTTTCCATGGCTTCGATGGTCTGGCTGACGTAGGTTTCCAGGCGGGATTCCTCGTCCGTGGGACGCGGGCAGGGAGGAAGTCCGTCACTTTCATTGCCGATGAAATGCTGTCCAAGAATCAGATAGTCCAGATGAAAAGGCCGAATGAGGTCGATCAGCCGGTCGAAATAAAGGGGATAATATTCCGCCTCCAGGCCGATGCGGATCTCGATTTTTCCGGTATATTCCCGCTGAAGCCCCCGAAGGGTTTTCACATAGTCAGCCAGCTGCTCCGGAAGCATCCGAAAGCCGGACACGTAATGATCGAAGAGCTGAGGCGTATGATCCGAAAAGCCCAGGATCTTCAGCCCGCGGGCGATCGCCTGCTCGATATATTCCCTTTCCGTTCCGGTAGCGTGATTGCACCGATAGGTATGTGTATGATAATTCGCTTTCATGGCCATGTTCCGTCTTCCGTCTCTTTCCGGCCCGCAGGGATTCGCGCTGCTGCGGGCGGGGATGATTATACCGGATCTGTTTTTCCGCGTCAATTTGTTCTTCGCGGCGGATTCCGGACGGTATCCCCGGTCCGGAAAAAACAGCACAAAAAAGGAACAGCCGTCTCTCGATGGTTGTGGTACGATGAAAGAGTATGCAGAGTGTCTGCATCTCCCGCCCGGCCGCGGGCAAAAGCTCCGCCTGCGGTTCTGCCCGCGGGGAGCGCCGGCTCAGGATGAGCCGAAACAAAACCGATCCTGTTTTCCTGAAGGAGGATGCCCTTGATCATAGATATTCATACGCACGCATTCCCGGAGCGCATCGCTTCCCGGGCTGTGCATTCCCTGCAGCAAAACTGTCACACGGCGCTTTTCTCGGACGGAACGGAGAACGGGCTTCTCCGGGCGGAGCGGGACGCCGGCGTGCATCTGGCGGTCGTTCAGCCCGTGGCCACCAATCCGGAAAAGGTCTCCCGCATGAACGATTCCGTGCTGACCGCAAACGCCGTTTTCTCCAGCCGGGGGCTTCTGTCCTTCGGCGCGATGCATCCGGCCTGTCCCGGCTGGGAAGCCGAGCTGGAGAAGCTGAAGGCTGCCGGAGTCCCGGGAATCAAGCTTCATCCCCCCTATACGGGAATCGCGATGGAGGATCCCCGAACCATTTCCGTGCTTCGCCGGTGCCGAGAACTGAATCTGATCGTGCTGATCCACAGCGGATGGGATGTGGGCCTGCCCGGAGCGGAGGAATCGCTTCCGTCCGGAATCCGGCGGGCGCTGGATGCGGCTGGCCCGCTGAAGCTGATCGCCGGCCATATGGGAGGCTGGGGATGTTGGGAGGAAGCCCTGCGCCTGCTGGCCGGAACCGGTGTTTATGTGGATACCGCCTTTTCCCTGGGCGCCATGACCCCCGCCGGGGACGGGCACCCCTGGCGGGAGGAAGATCTGCTGCTGCTGGATCCGGAAACCTTCTGCGGACTGGTTCGCGGGTATGGCGCGGATCATGTCCTGTTCGGGACGGACAGCCCCTGGGCCTCCCCGCGGCAGGAACTGGAAAAGCTTCGTGCCCTGCCGCTCTCCTCCGGGGAGCTCGAAGGCATTCTGGGGGAAAACGCGAGGAAACTGCTCGGGCTTCCATAAAACAGAACCCGGTCTATATCTCCCATTTCTCCTTTTTGTATTGGAACAGACCGCCGTGCCGACGGTCTGTTCTTTGATTTTCCGTTCGTTCATCTCCTGTGGATTTCCGATTTCTCCGGATCACCGGGGCGGCATCCGGTTCACCCGGAGCGGCTGCCGTTTTCCTTTTCAAATGCGGCAAAATATGGTAGAATATGCTTTATGGGTGATTTCGGGTTTCGCCCATCCGCCCCATGTTTTATTCGGGAAAGGAGGTGCCATCCCTTTGAAGCGTTCCGTTTTGCGTCGTTTCCTGGGCTTCTGGACCGCTCTGCACCTTCTTCTGTGCCCCTGTCTTTCCCTGGCGGAGGCCACGCAGGAACCCATCCCCGAGCCGACGCTCTCTCCGGAGGCGGCCCCCTATGATGCGGAGCATCCCGAGAATCTGGAACCGGATCAGCTTTACGGGCTGTCCGCTGTGCTGATTACCGCCAGCAAGGGAGAGGTCATTTTTGAGAAGGATCCGTACGCTCTCCGCTATCCCGCTTCCACAACCAAGATTCTCACGGTGATGCTGGGCATTCTGATGGTGGACGATCTGAATCAGACCGTCACCGTCTCCGAATCCGCGATGAATATCCCCGCCGATTCCTCCACCATGGGCCTGCATGCCGGAGAGGAAGTGCGATATATTGACGTCCTGTACGGAACCATGATGCTTTCCGGAAATGAAGGCGCAAATGTCATCGCCGAAACCGTTTCAGGCTCCATTCCCGCCTTTGTGGATCTGATGAATCAGACCGCGGAGGTTCTGGGCTGCGTGAATACCCATTTCGCCAACGCTCACGGCTATCACGACGACAATCACTATACCACGGCCTATGATATGGCGCTGATCGCCCGTGAAGCGATGAAGAACGAAACCTTCCGGCAGATCGTTTCGACCGTCACCTATTCGATTCCCCGCACCAATATGCAGCGGGCCCGGACCATCACGACCAAATCGGAATATATGCTCAGCGGCTCGGAGGAAAAGCCCAACAAGTATTATTTCCCGGACGCCACCGGGATCAAAACCGGCAGCCATTCCCACGCCGGATACTGCTTCGTCGGCTCCGCTTCCCGGGACGGGGTGGATCTGATCTCAGTGGTCTTTTTCACCGGCAAGCGGGCCCGGTGGGCGGACACGATCAAACTGATGAACTATGGTTTCAGCCAGTACGTCAGTGTCACTCCCCAGAGCCTGTACGCCATGAATCCCATCACGATTGAAACCAGCAACTATTCCACCTCCGACGGCAACCGGGGCAGGCTGGAACTGGTATGCCAGACCCGTCCGGACAGCACCAATCCCACCATCGTGGCCACCCGGACGGAGGTGGACCGCATGGCCTCCCATCTGCAGGATACCCTGCTGATTCAGTACAGCCGGGATTTTGAGGCGCCCATTGCCGCCGGGGAGGTCATGGGAACGGTCACCTATTTCCCGGAAACCGGGGAACCCGCCGTCTACAATCTGGTCGCCTCCCGGACGGTGGCCGTGCGGGAAAACGTGCCCAAAAGCCTGGAGCAGATCATCGAGGAAACCTACGCGGATCCAAACCCCTTCCCGCCCTTTTCCTTCGATCTTCTTCTGCTGCTGCTCGGGCCCTTCCTCCTTCTTCTGACCCTGGTGCTGATCATCCATCTGCTGCGGAAATGGCGCCGCCACCGGAGCGCACGCACGCCCAGGCCGGTCAGCCGGTATCTGAAATAGGCTTTTCCGCTGAATTCATTTGCATTTGTCCCCTGCCTGTGATAGGATGAAAAAAAGGACTACAATACATAAAGGAGCGAGAAGATCATGACTGCGAGGGAAATCATCGAAAGCGGCTCCGCCGTGCTGGGGATTGAGTTCGGTTCCACCCGGATCAAGGGCGTTCTGATCGGACCGGATCATGCCCCCCTTGCCTCTGGAAGCCACGAATGGGAAAACGAGTATGTGAACGGCATCTGGACATATTCGGAGAGCGCGATTCGCTCCGGATTTCAGGCCTGTTACGCGGATCTGAAGAAAAACGTGGAATCCCTGTACGGTGTCCGGCTGAAAAAGCTGTCCGCCATGGGGATCAGCGCGATGATGCATGGATACCTCGCCTTTAATGAACAGATGGAACTGCTGGTTCCCTTCCGCACCTGGCGCAATACGATAACCGCCGAGGCCTCGGAAAAGCTGACCGAAGCGTTCTCCTTCAACATGCCCCAGCGGTGGAGTCTGTCCCACCTGTATCAGGCCATCCTGAATGATGAACCCCATGTGAAGGACGTCCGTTTTCTTACGACCCTGGCCGGTTGGGCGCATTTCTGCCTGACCGGGGAAAAGGTGCTGGGCGTGGGGGATGCATCCGGCATAATGCCCATCGACAGCGCTGCGCTGGATTATGACGCAAAGATGATCCGGATTTTTGATGAACTGATAGCGGACAGGCATTATCCCTGGAAACTGCGGGAACTGCTTCCCCAGGTTCTGCCTGCGGGCGCATCCGCCGGCCGCCTGACTTCCGCCGGGGCAAAGCTGCTGGATCCGGAAGGGGATCTGGAACCCGGCTGCCCCCTCTGTCCCCCGGAAGGGGACGCGGGCACCGGCATGGCTGCCACCAACAGCGTCCGTCCCCGGACGGGCAACGTTTCCGCCGGCACCTCCATCTTCAGCATGATTGTGCTCGAAAAGGCCCTCTCGAAGGTTTATCCGGAGATCGATGTGGTCACCACCCCCGCCGGCATGCCGGTCGGTATGGTTCACTGCAACTCCTGCTCCTCGGATCTGAACGCCTGGGTGGCCCTTTTCCGCGAATTTGCGGAGGCCATGGGCGCTCAATTGGACACGGAGGATATTTTCACCACGCTGTTCAAAAAGGCCCTGGAGGGCGATCCTGCAGGAGGCGGACTGGTCAGCTTCAACTATTATGCGGGAGAACCGGTGACCGGGCTGCCCGAGGGCCGTCCCATGCTGATCCGGAAGCCGGATGCAAGGATGAGCCTGGCCAACTTCATGCGGGTTCAGCTGTATGCCTGCATGGAAACCCTGAAGTTCGGCATGGAAATCATGAAGCGGGAGCATGTGGCCATTGATCAGGTCTTCGGCCATGGCGGCCTGTTCAAAACCGAAGGCGTGGCGCAGAGCATTCTGGCCGCCGCGATTCACGCTCCCGTCACAGTCATGAAGACTGCGGGCGAAGGCGGCGCCTGGGGCATTGCCCTGCTGGCGGATTACCTGGTTCGGAAGGCAGACGGAGAATCCCTGGAGGATTATCTGGATCAGAAGGTTTTTGCCGGAATGGAACAATCCACACTGTCCCCTGCTCCGGAGGACGAGGCGGGCTTTGATGCGTATATGCGCGACTTCCTGGCCTGTATTCCTGCACAGCATGCTGCGGTGGACGGATGGAAAGAATGACCCCGCTTCCCTTTCAGGCCGTGGCCTTTGATCTGGACGATACCCTGCTGCGGGATGACCTGACCATTTCCGATTTCACGGTGAGCACGGTCAGACGCCTGGCGGAGCGGGGTGTTCGGATCATTCCCGCCAGCGGCCGGGCTCAATTGAGCATGAAGCCCTTTCTGGATCGGCTGGCCTGTGCCTCCCTGTACATTTCCTGCAACGGCGCGGAGATCTGGGATGCCGGAACCCATCAGTTGCTTCACCGGGAGACCTTCTCCCGGGAAACCGGACAGGCGATCGCCGCCTTCGGAAAAAAGCACGGAGTTTATACCCAGACCTACGCGGGTGCCTGTTTCTACTATAATGAGGAATCCCACTGGGCCCGGCAGTACGCGGCCTCCTCCATGCTGCAGGGCGTCTTCGCAGGAGATCTGGAAGCCTTTATTCAGGAGCCCCGCTGCAAAATCCTGATGATGGCCACGGAGGAGCGCATTGCCTCCATGCTGCAGGAGGCCCGGGAGCTTTTCGCGGGCCGGGTATCCGTCACCTGCTCAAAACCCTGGTTCCTGGAATTCAATCCGCTGAAGGCCACCAAGGGACTTGCGCTGGAACGTGCGGGGGCCCTGCTGAAGATTCCTCCGGAAAGCTTCCTCGCCTTCGGAGACAGCCTGAACGATCTTTCCATGCTGCAGCGGGCCGGGCGCGGGATCCTGATGGCCAACGGCCGGGCGGATCTGCGGAATCTGGTTGACGGCATCTGTCCCTCCAACCAGGAGGACGGCGTCGCCCGTTATCTGGAAAACGTTTTTGGGGAGGTGCCGGCATGATTCCCAAGGAGAAATTTCGAAAGGATCTGAATCTGACCGTTCTGGTGGATTCTTCCTCGCAGGAGCTGGCCATTCATTCTCCCGATCTGAACCGGCCCGGTATGCAGTTCTGCGGCTTCTATGAACACTTTGCCTGGGAGCGTCCCCAGATCATTGGAATCGTGGAGATGGCCTACCTGGTTCAGCAGGAGCCCCAGGAGCGAATCTCGGTGCTGAAAAGCTATTTCAGCTATGCCCTTCCCTGTGTCATCATCTGCCGTTCCCTGACGCCGCCGCCGGAACTGCTGTCCCTGGCAAAGGCAGCGGATATTCCGGTTTTTCAGACGGATATCGTCACCAGCCGCTTCACTGCGCTGGCCATTCAGTACATCACCCATGAGTTGGCTCCCGTGGAGACGCGGCACGGCACGCTGCTTGATGTCTACGGCGTCGGCGTGCTGCTTTCCGGAAAGAGCGGCGTCGGAAAAAGCGAGGCAGCCCTGGAACTGATCAAGCGCGGGCATATGCTGGTCGCGGATGATGCGGTGAGAATCCGGAAGGTCTCGGAGGATCGGCTGATCGGCTCCTGTCCCCCCTCCATTCACAACCTGATGGAAATCCGGGGAATCGGGCTGATTGACATCCAGGCCATGTTCGGTGTCAGCGCCGTGACTCCTTCCAAGGCCATTGACCTGGTGCTGGAACTGGAGGTCTGGGATCCCGCGAAGATGTATGACCGGATCGGCCTGGAAGAAGAAACCACGGAAATCCTGGGGGTACCCCTGGTTCGCCAGACCGTTCCGGTGCGTCCCGGACGGAATCTGGCCATCATTATTGAAGTCGCCGCCCGGAACTACAGCCTGAAACGAATGGGATACCATGCCGCGCTGGAACTTCGGAAACGGATTGCCCAGGCGGAACCGGAGAACATAAAAGAACAGGAGGAAAAAGAAAATGATCAGGATTGGACTTGATATCGGAGGAACCGGAATCAAAATCGGAGCCGTGGATGAAAGCAACCGGATTATCGCGCAGACGTCCATCCCCACCCGACAGGATCTGCCCTTCGAAACCCAAGTGGATCAGATGGCCGACGCAGTGCTGGGTCTGCTCGATCCTTCCGTGGATCCGCGGCTGACAATGGATCAGGTGGAATCCATCGGCGCCGGAATTCCGGGGCTGGCCGATGACAACGGCATCGTCATTTTTTGCACCAACATGGGCTGGAAGAATGTTCCCCTGCGGGAGTCCTTCCAGCGTCGGATCAATAAACCCTTTTATGTGGACAACGACGCCAACGTGGCTGCCCTCGCGGAGAGCATCGCGGGGGTCAGCGCGGGAACCTCTTCCTCGGTCTTCATCACGCTGGGCACCGGCATCGGCTGCGGCATCATGATCAACGGAAAGATCTGGAAGGGCTTTCACGGCATCGGCGGGGAAATGGGCCACATGATTCTGGAACTGGACGGCGAGCCCTGCACCTGCGGAAACCGGGGATGCCTGGAGCGGTACTGCTCTGCCACCGCTCTGATTCAGATGGCCCGACGCATGGTCGCGGGGCATCCTGAATCCCTGATTCTTTCCCTGGCGGGAAATGATCCGATGAAGATCGTAGCGAAAACCGTCTTTGACGCCCTGCGGGAGGGGGATCCCTTCGCGGAAAAACTGTTCCGGCGCTATGTCTCCTGTCTGTCCCAGAGTATCGCCAACGTGGTCAATTTCCTGGATCCGGAAGTGATCCTGCTGGGGGGCGGCGTCAGCAAGGCGGGAGATGTCCTGCTGAACGCGGTTCGCGAGGAATACCCCAAATATGTGGTCTATGGGGACATGCCCATGCCCCCGATCCGGATCGCCGCGCTCGGCGCAGATGCGGGGATCATCGGAGCAGCCATGCTGTCCTGAACGCCTTTTCAAAGGAAAAAGCTCCCGAAATGGGAGCTTTTTTGTGGCAGTCAATAGGGTACCGGTCTGTCACGGTTTTTCATTCACGCATTCAGCATGAAGGCATGGTAGGCCTTCACCGCTTCGTACAGGTCCGCCTTGCTGATGATTTCGGCCGGCGCATGCATGCTCAGCACCGCAACGCCGCTGTCAATCACTTCCATCCCATACAGCGCGCAGATGTAGGCAATCGTACCGCCTCCGCCGACGTCCACCTTTCCAAGCTCGGCCGTCTGCCAATGCACCTTGTTTTCGTCCATGATCTTCCGCAGTTTTCCGATGAACTCGGCATTGGCGTCATTGGAGCCGCTCTTTCCCCGGCTGCCCGTAAACTTGTTGAAGCAAACGCCCCTGCCCAGATAGGCTGCATTTTTCTTCTCAAACGCGCTGGCATAGAGCGGATCATACCCGGCGCTGACGTCGCAGCTCAGCATCCGGCTGTTCTGCAGCGTCCTGCGAACCTGGAGCTCGCTGTAGGTTCCCATCAGATTCAGAATCTCCGCCACCGCGTTCTCCAGATAGTTCGCCCGCATGCCAGTTGCTCCGACGCTTCCGATCTCCTCCTTGTCGACGAACATCCCGCAGCAGGTCACCCGGGGCGTTTCGTCCATTGTCTCGATGGCTTTCAGCTCAGCATACGCGCAGACCCGGTCATCATGCCCGTATCCCAGAATCATGCTGCGGTCCAGACCGAAGTCCCTCGCCTTTCCGGCGGGAACCACCTCCAGCTCCGCGCTGAGGAAATCCTCCTCCTCCATGCCGTACTGATCCTTCAGAATATGGAGCAGCGAAGCCTTCACCGCGTCCTTCTCCTCGCCCTTCAGCGGCTGACCCGCCAGGATCAGATCCAGATCCTCACCGGATACGCCCTCGGAGAGCTTTTTCCCCATCTGATCCCCGGCCAGATGAATCAGAAGGTCGCTGATTCCCACCACCGGATCCTCGTCCCGTTCCCCGATCGTAATTTCCAGCACCGTTCCGTCCTTTTTCGCCACCACGCCGTGAATTGCCAGCGGCCGGGCCACCCACTGATACTTTTTGATTCCGCCGTAATAATGCGTATCGCCGAACGCCAGATCGGAATCCTCATACAGCGGATTCTGCTTCAGATCCAGCCGGGGAGAATCAATATGCGCCCCGACAATATTCATTCCCTTCTCCAGCGACTCCTGTCCAATATGAAAGCTCAGCACAGCCTTCCCCATCCGGGCTTCATACACCCGGTCTCCAGGGACGATTTTTCTTCCCTCGCGGATAGCGGATTCCAGGGAAAAATAGCCCTTCGCTTCCAGACGCTGGATGATCTCCTTTGTCCATTCCCGCTCCGTCTTGCAGCGGCTCAGCAGATCCCGGTACTCCTCCCCGATTTCCGTGACTTTTGTCAGTTCCTTTTTCCCATAGTCTTTCCATGCGTTCGGACGTTCCATAATTCCGATCTCCTTTTTCTTTTTCTCCGGTTATCCCGCATCCCGCGGGGAAAGCCTGGCCTCCTGCCCGATTCAGGTCAGCCGGCCGGAACCTCTTTGGTTTTCCTGCGCCTGGGCGATTTCCTCCGGGGTCGCCCGCTGCTCGGGACGCAGCTTTCCCAGCACCCTTCCGACGCAGCGAACCGAATCGTTTTCAGAGAAGCGGATCGGTTCGTACTTTCGGTTGTGGCTGTAAAGGCCGTCCCTCCGATATTCCTTGATATATCCGGCATCGCCGTTAATGAAGATGCCGATCTCCCCCGGCTTCAGACGGGAGCAATGCTGCACGAGCGCGATATCCCCATCCTCAAAGGTGGGCTGCATACTGTCCCCGCTGACCCGAATCATCTCATCCGCGCGGGAGGTCATATCATCGGCGGCAATCCAGACCATTTCGCCTCCGCTGTCCCCCAGATAGGATACCGGGCCGGCCGCGGCCGTCAGCTCATTCAGATAGAGCGGAATCAGCCTTCTCGCACTCGGGAGGACACGCTGCTTCTGCAGGTCATAAAGCATGTCCATCTCCCGGAGGGCAATCTGCTGATGATGGAGCGTCAGGCGCTCAAACTTCTCCGTCACCAGGTTCTTCTCCGGCGCAACAGGAGGACGGACGCCAAAAAACGTGTACAGAGGAATCTCCAGCGCTTCGCAGAGATCCGGAATGCTGGCGATGTCCGGCCGGCTGCGGCCGGCTTCCCAGGCGCCCACCGCATTCTTTTTCACGTTCACGATCGCACCGAGCTGCTCCTGACTGAGTTTTTTGCGCTTTCGGTACTGACGAATCAGCTCGCCAAAGGGCTTTCCGGCCGCATTCAGCATTTCAGCGCCGCTTTCATTCATGGATGCTTCCCCCTTTCCTGCGTCTCCATCATAACACAAAATTCTTGTGCATGCAATCCCCCCGGTCAGATTTTCCCGCACAGGAACCGGATCCCGCCGCATCCTGCAGAATTCCGCAGGCATCCCGCTGGCAGGAATATCTTGACCGAAGCCCGTACTCTATTTTATAATGCCTTATCTTCAATCAGGAGGGCAAAAGCCGTGTTTCATCTTTCTCAGAATTGCTTTCTGAAGCTGCTGGATCTTTCTCCGGAGGAAATCACCGGGCTGCTGAAACTGGCTGCGGATCTGAAGGCGATGAAAAAGGCCGGTCAGCCGCACGCATACTTTCCCGGGAAGAATATTGTGCTGATCTTCGAAAAAACTTCGACCCGAACCCGCTGTGCCTTTGAGGTGGCCGCCCATGACCTGGGCATGCAGGTAACCTATCTGGATCCTTCGGGAAGCCAGATCGGAAAGAAAGAAAGCATTGCGGACACCGCGCGGGTCCTGGGTCGCATGTTTGACGGCATTGAATACCGGGGCTACGGCCAGGAAATTGTGGACGCGCTGGCCAGATATTCCGGGATTCCGGTCTGGAACGGGCTGACCAATGAGTTCCATCCGACCCAGATTCTTGCAGATTTTCTGACCATTCAGGAGCATTTCGGCTCCCTGAAGGATCGCAAGCTTGTTTATCTCGGAGACGCCCGCTACAATATGGGCAATTCCCTGATGGTCGGCTGCGCGAAAATGGGCATGCATTTTGTGGCCTGCGCGCCAAAGGCGTATCAGCCGAATGCGGAACTGGTCGCGGAATGCCGGCGCATCGCCGCGGAAACCGGCGCCGTGCTGGAGATGATCGAGGATCCCCGCGCCGCCGTGCCCGGGGCGGATGTGCTCTACACCGATGTCTGGGTTTCCATGGGCGAACCGGATGAGGTCTGGGAAAAGCGGATTCAGGATCTGATGCCCTACCGGGTAACCTCGGAACTGATGGCTCTGGCCGGTTCCCAGTGCCGCTTCATGCATTGCCTCCCCGCTTTCCATGACCAGAATACCGCCATCGGAAAAGCGATTTCCGATAAATACGGCATCTCTTGCATGGAGGTGACGGACGAGGTATTCGAAAGCCCGGCGTCCATCGTCTTTGATGAAGCGGAAAACCGCATGCATACCATCAAGGCCGTCATGGCCGCCACGCTCTGATCCCGGCAGCCCCATTAAAAGCGCCCCATCCCGGCTCAGCCGGGATGGGGCGCTTGCATTCTGTGTCTTACAGCTGAGGGCCGGCTGCCACCAGGGCCTTTCCGGCTTCATTGCTCTCGTACTTGACAAAGTTCTTGATGAAGCGTCCGGCCAGATCCTTGGCTTTCTCTTCCCACTGGCTCTTGTCTGCGTAGGTATCCCGGGGATCCAGGATGCCCGTGTCCACACCCTTCAGTTCGGTGGGCACTTCAAAATTGAAGTACGGAATCTTCTTGGTGGGAGCGTTCAGGATATCGCCGTCCAGAATGGCGTCGATGATGCCACGGGTGTCCTTGATGGAGATCCGCTTGCCGGTGCCGTTCCACCCGGTGTTTACCAGATACGCCTTGGCGCCGCTCATTTCCATGCGCTTCACCAGTTCTTCGGCGTACTTGGTGGGATGCAGTTCCAGGAAGGCCTGGCCAAAGCAGGCAGAGAAGGTGGGCGTGGGCTCGGTGATGCCGCGCTCCGTGCCCGCCAGCTTCGCGGTAAACCCGCTCAGGAAATAGTACTTGGTCTGCTCGGGGGTCAGCACGCTCACGGGGGGCAGCACGCCGAAGGCGTCCGCGCTCAGGAAGATCACGTTCTTCGCAGCGGGGCCGGCGGAGATGGGCTTCACGATCTTTTCGATATGATCGATCGGATAGGATACGCGGGTGTTCTCCGTCACGCTCTTGTCAGCAAAATCGATCTTGCCGTTCGCGTCCACGGTCACATTCTCCAGCAGGGCATCCCGACGGATGGCATTGTAGATGTCCGGCTCGGAGTCCTTGTCCAGATTGATCACCTTCGCATAGCAACCGCCCTCGAAGTTGAACACGCCGTTATCATCCCAGCCGTGTTCGTCATCGCCGATCAGCAGACGCTTGGGATCGGTGGACAGGGTGGTTTTTCCGGTGCCGGAGAGGCCGAAGAAGATCGCGGTATTCTCGCCGTTCATATCCGTGTTGGCGGAGCAGTGCATCGCCGCGATTCCCTTCAGGGGCAGATAGTAGTTCATCATGGAGAACATGCCCTTCTTCATCTCGCCGCCGTACCAGGTATTCAGAATGACCTGCTCCCGGCTGGTGATGTTGAAGGCCACAGCGGTCTCGGAATTCAGACCCATCGCCTTGTAATTGTCCACCTTGGCCTTGCTGGCGGCATAGACCACAAAATCCGGCTGGAAGCTGGCTTCCTCTTCCGCGGTGGGCTTGATGAACATGTTGCGGACGAAATGCGCCTGCCAGGCCACTTCCATCATGAAGCGCACGGCCATGCGGGTATCCTTGTTGGCGCCGCAGAAAGCGTCCACCACAAACAGGCGCTTTCCGCTCAGCTCCTTCTTCGCCAGATCCTTCAGGATCTCCCAGTTCTCCTGGCTCAGGGGATGGTTGTCATTCTTGTAGCCCTCGGTGGTCCACCACACGGTGTCCTTCGAGTTCTCATCCATGACGATGTACTTGTCCTTGGGGCTGCGGCCCGTGTAGATGCCGGTCATCACGTTCATGGCATCCAGTTCGGTCAGCTGGCCCTTCTCATAGCCTTCCAGTTCCGGCTTGTTCTCTTCTGCAAACAGCGTTTCATAGGAAGGATTGTACACGATCTCGGTCGTGCCGGTAATTCCATACTGGGTCAAATCCAGATTCGCCATTTCCATACCTCTTTCTTCGCGGCTTTCATTTGCCTGTCCGGCCCCGCCGCAATCTTTATTATATTCCCCTTCGGGGCAAAGCACAAGTCCGATTGTGAAAAATCAGTCAATCTTTCCGGTCATCCAAATACACTCATCAGGAAGCCGGCGGCGATGGCGGAGCCAATTACGCCCGCCACATTGGGACCCATGGCATGCATCAGAAGGAAGTTGGAGGGATTCTCCTGCTGCCCCACCTTCTGGCTTACCCGGGCCGCCATGGGCACGGCGGAAACGCCGGCCGAGCCGATCAGCGGGTTGATCTTGCCGCCGCTCAGCTTGTACATCAGCTTGCCCACCAGCAGGCCGCCGATCGTGCTGAAGGAGAAGGCAATCAGACCCAGGATGACGATGTAAATCGTCTGGATGCTCAGGAAGTTGCTTCCCACCATGGTGGCTCCGACGCTGATGCCCAGAAACAGCGTCACGATATTCATCAGCGCGTTCTGCGCCACATCGCTCAGGCGCTCCGTGACGCCGGTTTCCTTCAGCAGGTTGCCGAACATCAGGCATCCGATCAGCGGGGCGGTAGAAGGCAGCAGCAGAACCACGAAGATGGTCACGATGATCGGGAACAGGATCTTCTCCGTCTTGCTGACAGTACGGAGCTGCTCCATTTTTACCTGACGCTCCTGTTTCGTGGTCAGCATCTTCATCAGCGGCGGCTGAATCATGGGAATCAGGGCCATGTAGCTGTAGGCAGCCACCGCGATCGGTCCAAGCAGATGGGGCGCCAGCTTGGTCGTGGTCAGGATGGCCGTGGGACCGTCCGCGCCTCCGATAATGCCGATGGAGGCCGCTTCATTTCCCGTGAAGCCCAGCAGGGTCGCGCCGAAGAAGGCAAAGAACACGCCGAACTGCGCGGCCGCGCCGAGCAGCAGGGATTTGGGATTGGAAATCAGGGGTCCGAAATCCGTCATGGCGCCGATGCCAATGAAGATCAGGCAGGGGTAAACCCCGGCCTTGACGCCCATATACAGAATATCAATCAGGCCGCCGTTGGCCATGATATACCCATAGCTGTGGGCATGGGGGCCGCCTTCCTTCAGGAACTCATCCCACAGGTCCTGATGGTACAGGGCGTTGCCGAAGCCGCCCAGGGCGCTGACATTGGCCAGCAGACAGCCCATTGCAATGCCGACCATCAGCAGCGGTTCGTACTGTTTTTTGATGCCCAGATACAGCAGCACGCAGGCGATAATGATCATGACGAGGTTTTTCCATCCGTCCCCGCTCATCATCGCGGCAAAGCCGCTTTCCTGCACAAGTTTTCCAAGGGATTCAAGAATATTCATCTCTGCCCTCCTCAGCCCAGCACCAGCAGGGGCATGCCGGAGTCCACCTTGGTTCCCGTATCCACCAGGATCTGCAGCACCTTCGCGTCATGGGGCGCCATGATTTCATTCTCCATCTTCATGGCTTCCAGCACCACCAGCACATCGCCGTTCTTGACGCTCTGGCCCTCTTTCACGTTCACCTTCACGATGGTTCCGGGCATGGGAGAAACCACCTGCTCCCCGGATACCGCCTGCTTCGCGGCAGGAGCGGGAGCGGCAGCGGGAGCCGCTGCGGCAGGCGCGGCGGGAACCGGCGCGGCTGCGGGAGCTGCAGGCGCGATCGCTTCATATTCGTCGAGAATCATGGCTTCGCCCTGATTCACTTCCACTTCATAGGTTTTTCCCTTCAGGGTAACTTTGTACTTCATCCTTCCTTAACCTCCTTGATGGATACGAACCGAAGCTCGTTCAGCGGTTTCTGCAGTTTGTCCGCCACAATGGCCATGATCATGGCCGCGTCCCGGGGATCCGTATCGTAGATCCTCACCTCGCCGGCGCTCCCGGGCGCCAGGGGAACCGCGGGCTTCTCCGGCTCGGGTTTCCCGCTCACAGCCCGTTCATATTCCTCCGGGGAACGGGTGTTCGACAGCTTGCCGGCTGCCTTTTCCGCTGTCTTCCTGGCCTGGGCCACCATGATCTTTCCCACCAGGATGATCACCAGCATCAGCAGGGCGAGGCCGATAAAGACCACTGCGTATCCCAGAACGGAATCCACCAGCGCCGTTCCGAGGGGAAGCTTTCCTGCGTTTTCCATTTTCGGCCCTCCTTACGCTTCCACGATCGTGTAGGTGACTTTCTTTTCCCGCTCCGCCCTGCGGTCCTTCAGGAATTTCTCCGCCTGCGCGGGATAGCAGATATAGCTCATGATATCCTCTTCGCTTTCCGCCAGGTCACCCAGCGCTTCCTTCGCCTGCCGGAAATCCTCCCCCGTGCGCTTGCTGTCCTCAATCCGGCAGTCCACCGGCTTGCCGCCCTCGCCCAGGATCTTTTCCTCCAGCGCACGATCCACCGGCGCCGGTGCGATGCCGTATTCCCCGCGGAAGTAGTTCTTTACCTCATTGGAAATGTTCTTGTAGCGTTCTCCCACCAGCACATTGGTAACGGCCTGATTGCCGACCATCTGGCTCAGGGGGGTCACCAGGGGCGGATAGCCCAGATCCTTGCGGACGGCCGGGATTTCCAGCAGCGCCGCGTCGAACTTGTCCATGGCGTTCATGTCCTTCAGGTTGGCGATCATATTGCTCAGCATGCCGCCGGGAACCTTGTACACCAGGGCCTGGGAATCCGTCGCCATGGACTTGGGGTTGATGAGTCCGCTGTCAATATACTTCTGTTTTACGGGTTTGAAGAAATCGTTTACCTTGTTGATGACTTTCTCATCCAGCCCGGTCTCGATCCCGTACTGCTGACAGGCGTAGAACAGGGTCTCCGTCGCCGCCTGGCTGGTTCCGTTGGAGAAACAGCTGGTCGCCGTGTCGATCACATCCACGCCGCTCTCAATGGCCTTGGTCAGGGTCATGTACGCCATGCCGGTGGTGCAGTGCGTATGCAGGATCACCGGAACATCGCCGACCGCGTCCTTTATTCCCTTGATCAGATGCTCCGCCTCAAAGGGGCTCATCGTCCCGGCCATGTCCTTCAGGCAAAGGGTATCAAAGCCCATCCGGACCAGCTCCTTGCACATCTCCACATACTTGTCCACCGTGTGCACGGGGCTCTGGGTATAGCTGATACAGCCGGAGGCAATCGTCCGCTCCGTTCCGTATTTCCGCGTGGCGTCCAGGGCGGTTCCCAGATTGCGGAAATCGTTCAACGCGTCGAAAATCCGGATAATGTCAATGCCGTTTTTGATGCTCAGCTCCACAAACTTCTCCACCACGTCGTCGTGATAGTGCTTGTAGCCCAGCAGGTTCTGCCCCCGCAGCAGCATCTGAAGCCGCGTGTTGGGCATGTTTTTGCGAATGTTGCGCAGCCGCTCCCAGGGATCCTCGTTCAGATAGCGCAGGCAGCTGTCAAAGGTAGCTCCGCCCCAGCACTCCACGGAGTAATAGCCCGCCTGATCCATGGTCGGCAGGATCTCCGCATAGTCCGCATACGGGAGACGCGTCGCCATCAGGGACTGGTTCGCATCCCGCAGAACGGTTTCGGTAAACTGTACTTTCTTCATCCCATTTCCTCTCCTTCAGCGCGAAAGATTGTCCATTTCACGCCATGATATATTATACCCAGTTTTCAGGCCTTCGCAAGAGCGGATAAAATATGGAAACAGAATTTAACCATTTTGTAATAGGGTAGAGGGAGGGCGTTAACCCTCGCCCCTCCCATTGCACCGTACGTACCGGTCTGGTATACGGCGCTACATCGAAACATGGTTTCAAGTATT
>ONCV01000033.1 GCA_900316415.1 uncultured Eubacteriales bacterium | reverse complement strand
TACTTGAAACCATGTTTCGATGTAGCGCCGTATACCAGACCGGTACGTACGGTGCAATGGGAGGGGCGAGGGTTAACGCCCTCCCTCTACCCTATTGCGGCAGCGGGCGGATCTCAGTCGTCTTCATCCACCACGGTCCAGGTGACGGGATCCTGATCCCGCTTTTTTTCCACTTCCTCCTGAAGGCGGCGCTGGGTGGCCTGGTTGGCAACGGAATTGCCCCGCAGGCCGAAGCGGCTCTGAAAGGCGCGCACCGCCTCCGCGGTGGCCCGGCCGAAATCCCCGGACAGGAAACGGGGCTCCAGATAGCCCAGATAGATCAGGGATTCCTGCAGCTGGCGGACCTTTTCGCCGGAATTGCCGTAGCGCATGGTGATCTCCGCCATGTCCCGCACGGTGCCGTATCCGAGAATCCGGGTATCCTGCAGGGAGTAGACATTCCGGGCGACCCCGACGGGATTGTTGCCCTCGATCACATGCATGCGGACCTTTCCGTCCGTTCCCTGGGTGCAGTATTCCACCAGGGCCACGTGATCCGTATCGGAATCGGAAGTCCAGGTGAAGAAAACGTAATCCCCGGGCTGGGGTACATAATCCCCGGCGCGAAGGAAGGAATCGTGCCCCGGCAGCCATTCATACCCCCAGCCTTCCACCTCCCCGGAGCGGACGACGAAGCGCCCAGCCCGGATGAACCAGGCCCGGCCGGTGTTCTGGCCGGAATAGAGGGGAAAGATCCGGCCCAGCAGGTGCGTTCCGTGCCGCTGATCCACCTGATCCACGCACCAGCAGAGGAACTCGGCGCACCACTGGGCATAGGGATCGCCGGCCCATTCCCCGTACTTGCTCCAGCCGTGATCCCCCTCCCGGTATCCGACCTCTTCTCCGGCCACCTCCAGGAGCCATTCCACATAATCCGGAACCACCTCAACCGGCTCCAGGCGTTCCTCCTGCTCCGCCAGGGCGCAGGAGAGCAGCAGACCCAGCGCCAGCAGCAGGGCGAGCGCGCGTTTCATGGAAGCGTCACCTCCGGAGAATCAGATGGGGCCCCCTCCAGGGGAAGGATGCTCTCCGCGCAGGTCCGGGCCAGAAAGACCGAGGGATAGCGGAGGGACAGGGCGGAGAAGGCGGACCTTGCCCGGGCGGGGTTCCGGAAGACGCCGAAGACGGCGCTGCCGCTGCCGGTCATCAGGGCGATTTCCGCCCCCGCCTCCTTCAGGCGCTGGACCGCGCGGCCGATCTCCGGCCGCATGCGCACGGAGACGGGCTGGAGCACATTGCCCAGGCTGCTGCGCAGGGTACGCAGATCCCCGGCGGCCAGGGCGGCCGCGGCGGCCTCCGTGTCCGGATGAAGCGGGGAGGAATCCGCATGAAAGGCGGAGAACACCTCCCGGGTGGAGAGCCCCCGGCAGGGCTGCAGAATCACCAGGGGCCAGCTTCGCCCGCAGGGGAGATTCTCCATGTTTTCCCCGATTCCCCGGGTCCGGGTCAGGCCTCCCCGCAGGCAGAAGGGAACGTCCGCCCCGAGCTGAAGCCCCAGGGCTTCCAGCTCCTCCCCGGAGAGTCCCGTCTCCCAGAGCCGGTTCAGACCCCAGAGCACGGCGGCCGCGTCCGCGCTGCCGCCGCCCATGCCGGCCCCCACGGGAATCCGCTTGAATACGTGAATCGCGGCGCCCCGGGAGCATCCGGTGTGCTCCCGCAGCAGCCGGGCGGCCCGAAGGGCCAGGTGCCGCTCGTCCGCCTTCAGAAGGGGAAAACCCGCCGTGGCGAGGGAAAGATCCTCCGCCGGCTCCAGCGTGACGGTATCCGCCAGGGTCACGGGCTGCATGAGCATATCCATCAGATGATAGCCGTCCTCCCGCAGACCGGTGATATCCAGGGACCAGTTGATCTTGCCCCGGGCCTCCAGCTTCATGATATCCGCCTCCCCCCTTCCTGTATTGTAAGCAATGCGCGGGGAAGATGCAAGCGGAATTCTGCGGGGGAAAACGGAGGAGCCGAATTCCGCGCTTGCCAAGAAGGAAAATTGAGGATAAGATAGGGCGGGCAGGAGGCCCGCCCCGAAAGGAGAAGCGAAACGATGGAAGAAAAACGGAAAATCCCGGTGATGGTGAACCTGGCTTCCCTGGTCAGCTATGAAGGGACGGCGGACGATCCGCTGCAGCTGGTGACGATGGGCCGGCTGACGCCCTGGAAGGATACCCTGCAGCTGCAGTATCTGGAGAGCATGACCGACGAGGTAACGGGCGAGGTTCAGGAGTCCGAGATTCAGCTGCTGCTGAAGAAGGATCAGGTGACGATGAACCGCATGGGGGACTATCAGAACACCATGCTGTTCAAGCGGAACAAGCGCTACGAGACGGTATACCGGACGCCCTTCGGGGAGATTCCCATGGCGGTGCACACCCGGGACATCCGCTGCGAGCTGGGGCAAAAGGCGGGGAAGGTGTATCTGAAATACGAGCTGAGCATGCAGGGCGCCTACGCGTCCACCAATGAGCTGAGCCTGGAATACTGGGCGCAGCAGTAGACGGAAAAAAAGCACCGCGCGGGAGGAAGAACATGAGCCATTACGGAAACGGACTGCTGAATCACGGATGGGAGTTTGTCAAGCTGCCGCTGGGCAGCACGGAGCGGGACGCCCGGGCCGCGGAATGGACGCGGGTGGAGCTGCCCCATGACTGGCTGATCTGGCAGGCGGAGGACCTGTACGAGAGCGCAGATGCCTGGTACCGGCGGATCCTGACGCCGGAGGAAACGGACGCGGAAACCGTGATTCTGGGCTTCGACGGGGTTTATATGGACTGCGACGTGCTGCTGAACGGAGAGCGGATCTGCAGCCATCCCTACGGGTATACCGCCTTCCAGGCGAACCTGAGCGGCCGGCTGAAAGCGGGGGAAAACGAGATCCTTGTCCATATCCGCCATCAGAGCCCCAACACCCGCTGGTATTCCGGAAGCGGCATCTACCGGGACGTGACGCTGCGCAGGCTGCCGGAGAAGTATGTGATTCCGGACAGCCTCCTCACGGTCACGGAGAAGCGGGAGGACGGCTGGATCCTGCGGGCGGAGGTGGAAACCCGGGGGGACGGAAGCGTCTCCGGCAGGCTGCTGGATCCCCGCGGCGAAGCGGTGGGAGAACGCCGCGCGGAAGCGGAGGGAGGAAAGGCGGCGCTGGAATGGCGGATTCCCGGCGGGGAAACCTGGAGCCCGGATCACCCGGCCCTCTACACTCTGGAATACGGCATGGACGGGCAGACGGAGCGGACCCGGATCGGGCTGCGCACGCTGGAATTCCGCCCGGACACCGGCTTCTGGATCAACGGGGCAAACACGAAGCTGAAGGGCGTCTGCCTGCATCATGACCTGGGGGCCCTGGGGGCGGCCTTCCATGTCTCCGCGGCCCGGAGACAGCTGGAAATCATGCGGGAGATGGGGGTCAACGCCCTGCGGACCAGCCACAATCCCCCCGCGCGGCAGATGCTGGACCTGTGCGACGAAATGGGCATCCTGGTGGTGGACGAAGCCTTTGACATGTGGGAGCGGCCGAAAACGACCTGGGATTATGCCCGGTTCTTCCCGGAGCATATGCCGGAGGACGTGGCCAGCTGGGTCCGGCGGGACCGGAACCATCCCTGCGTGATCATGTGGTCCATCGGAAACGAGATTTACGACATGTTCGCGGACGAACGGGGCCGGGAGGTGACCCGGATGCTGCGGGACGAGGTGCACCGCCACGATCCCGCGGGGCACGCGGCCGTGACCTTCGGCAGCAACTACATGCCCTGGGAAGGGGCGCAGCGCTGCGCGGAGGAGATCAAAATCCCCGGATACAACTATGCGGAGAAATTCTACGCCGCTCATCACGCGGAGCACCCGGACTGGGTGATTTACGGAAGCGAGACCGCCAGCGTGCTGTCCAGCCGGGGCGTCTACCATTTCCCCGCGGGGAAGAACATCCTCAGCGACGCGGACCTGCAGTGCTCCGCGCTGGGAAACAGCACCAGCTCCTGGGGCGCCGGGGATCTGAAAAAGATGATCGTGGACGACCTGAACAACCCCTACAGCATGGGGCAGTTCGTCTGGAGCGGAATCGACTACATCGGCGAGCCCACGCCCTACCATACCCGCAGCTGCTATTTCGGTCAGGTGGATACCGCGGGCTTCCCGAAGGATGCCTTCTACCTGTTCCGGAGCCTGTGGACGGACCGGCCCATGGTTCACCTGGGCGTCATCTGGGACTGGAACGAGGGCCAGATGATTGATATCCCGGTCACGTCCAGCTGCCCCCGGGTGGAGGTGTTCCTGAACGGGGAAAGCCTGGGAACCCGGGAGCTCGACCGGCGGGATCCGGCGCGCTGCGCGGCCATGTACCGCGCGCCGTATGCCCGGGGAGAGCTGCGGGCCGTGGGATACGATGAGAAGGGCAGCGTGCTCTGCGAGGACGTCCGCTGGACGCCCGGTGAATCCGCGCGCCTCCGGCTGACCCCGGAGCAGGGGAGCCTGCGGAGCGACGGAAGCACGCTGGCCTTTATCCGGATCGAGACGGAGGACGAGGCGGGGCATCCGGTTCCCAACGCGCGGGACCGGGTGACCGTTCGGGTCAGCGGAGGCGGCGTGCTGCTGGGCATGGACAATGGGGACGCGACGGACACGGACGCGTACAAGGGGAATACCCGGCGGCTCTTCGGCGGAAAGGCGCTGGCGATCGTGGGCGGAAACGGAAGCGAAGCCCCTGCCCGGATCGAGGCCTGGACCAGCGGCGGCCTGCGGGCCGAGCTGGAGATCCCCGTGGCGCCGGGCGGGAACCCGGAGGAGGCGCGCCGCTTCCTGCCGGAGATCGCTCCCGTGGAAGAGCGGAAGGAGATCCCGGTCCGGCGGGTGGAAATCATCCCGCTGGAGGGGCAGCGGATCAGCGCGGAGCGGAAATCGATCTCCTTCGCGTGGAAGGCTTTGCCGGAGAACGCGTCCCCCTTCCTGCTGGAGTGGCAGGTGACCAACGAAACCGGCATCCCGGCCCCCTGCGCCAGGGTGGAGGCGGAGGACGGCCGGGTCCGGGTGACCGGGCTCGGGGACGGGGACGTGCTGCTGCGGGCGCTGTACGGAAACGCGGAACATCCGGAGCAGATCAGCCAGATGGAGATCCGCATTTCCGGGCTGGGACGGATGGATGTGGACCCCTACACGATGGTGACCGCGGGCCTGCATGACCTGCAGGCGGGGGAGATTGGCGCGGGCAACGAGCAGGGAATCGCCTTTGCCCGGGACAGCGGGGACAGCATGGTGGGCTTCTCCCGGGTCAATTTCGGGCCCGTGGGCAGCGACCGCATCACCCTGTTCCTGTTCACGCTCGACGGCAATGCCTACCGCATCCGCCTCTATGACGGCGTTCCCGGGCAGGGAGGCCGGCTGATCGATACGCTGACCTATCAGAAGCCCAGCATCTGGAACGTCTATCAGGAGGAAACCTGGCAGCTTCCGGAGCGGCTGACGGGCATCCATACCCTCTGCTTCGTCGCGGAGCGGAAATTCCACTTCAAGGGATTCCTCTTCGAGAAGCAGAGCCGGGCCTTCCTGCATCTGGCCGCCGGCACGGCGGACGCCGTCTACGGCGACAGCTTCCGCCCGGAGGGGGACGCGGTGAAGGACATCGGGAACAACGTGACCCTGACCTGGGAGAACATGGACTTCGGAACCCGCACGGAGGCCGCGCTGACCATCGAGGGCCGGACGCCGCTGGAGACCAACGCCATCCACCTCCGGATGGAGAACGAGGCGGGCGAAACCGTGACGGAGCTGGTGCCCTTCCGGGGAACGGAGGAAGGGGCCCAGTCCTTCCGGGTGCGGGTGCCCGGAGGCGTGACCCGGGTGAGCTTCGTGTTCCTGCCGGGCAGTCAGTTCGATTTCGGGGCCTTCCGGTTCGGGGAGTAGACAAGTTTTCCTTTTCCAGATATAATAGGTTATCATTTTCGAGGAGGAAGCGGATGATTATCGGCGAGCTGACGGAAACCTATCCCCCCATGCAGGACGGGGTGGGCCGGGTCTGCTGGGCCTATTGCAAGGCGCTGGAGAAGAAAGGGCATACCGCCTATTATATCGCCCCCCGGGATCCCGCCCATTCCCGAATCGAGGGACTGAACACGATTCTGTACAAGGGAATCCAGATTCCCGGGCAGAATTACCGCCTGGGCGTGCCGGACTGGAGCTATGAGTTCCGGCGGGAGATCCGCCGGATTCCCTTTGACGTGCTCCATATTCATTCGCCGTTTCTGTCCGCCCGGGTGGCGCTGGAGATCCGGAAGGAGAATCCCCGGATTCCCATTGTGGTGACCTTCCACAGCAAGTATTACGACGATGCCATGAAAATCACCCACAGCCGGAAGATCTCCGGCGGCGTCATCAACCTGGTGCTGTCCGTATACAACAAATGCGACGCGGTCTGGGCGGTGAACCATGAAACGGCCGAGGTGCTCCGCGCCTATGGCTACCGGGGAGAGATCGACATCGCGCCGAACGGGACGGATGTCTATGAGATTGACTATGAGCGGGCCCACGAGACCCGTCTCCGGCTGGGAATTCCGGAAGGAAAGCCCGTGCTGCTTTTCGTCGGCCAGATCAGCCGGAAGAAGAATATCCATTCGGTGCTGCAGGCGGCCGCCCTGCTGAAGCGGGAGGGCCTGGATTTCGTGCTGCTGCTGGCCGGGGAGGGCCCGGACCAGGGCAACCTGCAGCGCCTGGCGGAGGAACTGCAGATCACGGACCGGGTGGCGTTCCTGGGCTTTATCCGGGCGGGGGACGACCTGCGCGCGCTCTATACGCTGGCTGATCTGTTTGTCTTCCCCTCCGTTTACGACAACGCGCCGATGGTGGTGCGGGAGGCGGCCGGATGCGAAACCCCCTCGGTTCTCGTGCGGGGCAGCTGCAGCGCGGAGGACATCCGGGACGGGGAGAACGGCTTCCTCTGCGAAGACGATCCGGAGGACATTGCCCGGGTGATCCGGGAGGCGCTGCCGCGGGCGAAGGAAGTGGGCCGCAGGGCCCGGCAGACCATCCCGAAGCCCTGGGATGAGATTATCACGGACGTGATCGACAAATATCAGACGCTGATTGACCGGAAAAGAGCGGACCGATGAAGGTGAATGTCAAAAAGTTGCTGAGCATGCTGCTGGTGGTCGGCAGCATTGTGCTGGTGATCGGAATCGCCTTCAGCAACAGTGAACTGGAGGATGCCTGGAAGGCGCTGGAAAGCCTGGACCTGAAATGGGTGCTGGGCATTTTTGCGTGCTGGTTTTCCTACATGTTCTTTGACGCGCTGAGCGGATGGATCTATCTGCGCTCGGAAGGGTTCGGGCTGAGCCTGGGCCGGGCGGTGAACGCCTGCCTGATCGGTTTCTACTACAGCAATATCACGCCCTCCAGCGCGGGGGGACAGCCCATGCAGGTCAACAGCCTGCGCAAGGCCGGCGTGCCCGTCGGATACGGAACCATGACGGCCACGGTGCGCTTCATCTGCAACCAGACCGTGGTCAGCCTCGGCAGCATGGCCTTCTGGCTGATGAACCGGGAATTTGTCCGGAACCAGCTGGGCGACGCGATCTGGCTGGCGCGGCTGGGCTGGACGATCAGCTTTGCGGCCGTGCCCCTGTTCCTGCTGGCCGCCTTCCAGCGGAAGCTGATCCAGCGGCTGGCGCTGGGCATCATCCGGCTGGGAAGGAAGCTCCGGCTGGTGCGGAACGAGGAAGCGGTCATCGCCGTGACCACCAACGTGCTGGATACCTATCACGCGGCGCTGAAGGACATCAGCCGCCGCCCGCTGCAGATCTGTCAGCAGATGCTCTGCTCCTGCCTGAGCATCGGCGGCCTGATCGGATCCATCTATTTCGTATATCACGCCTTCGGATTTTCCGGAACGCCCTGGTATCAGCTGGTGACCATCAGCTTCCTGCTGTTCGTCACCGCGAGCTATACGCCGCTGCCCGGGGCGAGCGGGGCGCAGGAGGGCGGATTCCTCCTGTATTATCAGGGAATCATCCCCGGGGACCGGATCGGCCTGGCGCTGCTGGTATGGCGGTTTTTCACCTACTATCTTTTCCTCCTGGTCGGGGTTTTCGTCGTGGTCGGGGAAAAGATTCTGATCTCCGTGGAAAACCGGCGGAAGGCCGGAAAGCCCCCGGAAAAAAAGCCGCAGTGACCCGGAGACCCGGCGGCGCGAAACGCGGGGCGAACCGGATCAGGAAGGCACGGAAAGCAGGAAAATCAGAAAGATCAGAAGGCCCAGCGCCAGCAGCAGCAGGCCGAAGGAGACGGAGCGGGAAAGGAACAGACCGGCCTTTTCCGCTTCTTTTTTTCGTGAAATGAGCATCGCCACATGATCCCGCCCGGGGGAGAGATGGTTCCAGGCCTCGCCGAGCGTCAGATTCGCCTTTTCGGAGAGGGGGAGGGAATAATCCTTTACCTTTTCGGCGCGGAACAGGGAATGGCGCAGAAGGAGCACCAGGCCGTCGGCACAGCGCTCCAGCCCCCGGCACAGCGCGAAGGCGGCGGCGGGAATCGAGCGGAGACAGAACGGATTTTCGAGAAAGGATTCCAGCCCCCGGGCCAGGCAGGATGCCGCCCGGGGAATCCAGATCAGGGTCAGCCGGTTCTCGGCCAGATGATTGCACAGCTGGGCCGCGGCCTCCCCGACGGCGGGAAGGATCCGGACGCAGAGAGGCCGATAAACCGCGGATTCCAGATCCAGCCAGGCCGGCCAGCGGTTCAGATAGACGCCCCGCCGGACCAGGGTGCGGTGCACCAGCAGGCAAACGGCCGCGCCGATGCCCAGGGAAATGGCCGCACCGAGCAGGTTTTCCCCGGAGAACCAGGCGATCCCGCCGGGAAGCGCCGCGCCGCGGAAGAAGGGCATGGCAGCCTCCGCCAGGGGGCGGGCCGTCCGGTCCGGCAGGAGGCCCAGCAGCGGCAGCGGGAGCGCCGCGATTCCCAGCGCCAGGGCGGAGGCGGGAGAAAGATAATGCCGGCAGGCATCCCAGCGATCCTGGGTTTCCCGGTCCCGGTTCCGGAACCAGAACAGGCACAGGTACAGCTTGGTCATATAGGCGGCGGTGAGGCCGCCGGAGAACAGGAAAAGCTTTTCATACAGGGACAACCAGATTCCGCCGGTCCCCGGCAGCTCCGCCGCGGCCTCCAGGATCGCCTCGTGCAGCAGGGATTTGGAGAGATACCCGTTCCCCAGGGGCAGGCCGATGATGCCCAGATAGCCCATCAGGAAGCAGAAATGCAGGAACGGCTTTTTCCGGCCAAAGCCCCGCAGCCGGGTCAGATCCAGGGAATGCGCGTTCATGAAGACCGCGCCGGCGCAGAGAAACAGATCCAGCTTGATCAGGCTGTGGTTCACCATGTGCAGGAACGTGCCCCGGGCGGCCAGCGCGTTTTCCCCGCCCAGCAGCAGGGAGCAGGCCAGCCCGGTCAGAATGAAGCCGATCTGCGACATGGACGAGCAGGCCAGCGTATGCTTCAGATCCGTGGAGAAGACGGCCATTACGGCGCCCAGCAGCATGGTGGCGCCGGCCAGGGCCAGCAGGAAGAATCCCACCGCCTCCTCATGATAAAACAGCCCGGAGGACAGGACGACCATGCCGAAAACGCCGGTCTTGGTCAGGATGCCCGAGAGCAGCGCGGAAGCCGGCGCCGGCGCTACCGGGTGGGCTTTGGGAAGCCAGATGTGCAGGGGGAAAACCCCCGCCTTGGCGGCAAAGCCCGTGAAGGCCAGCAGGGCGGGACCGTACAGAACGGAGCGGTCCGGCAGGGAGGCGGCCCAGGCGGCCAGCCCGGAGAAGGACAGGGTGCCCGCCAGGGAATGCAGCCAGAACAGGCCCATCAGGGTGACCATGCCGCCGAAAACCGCCACGGCCAGATAGGTTCCCGCGGCGCGGAGCGCCTCCGGGGTTTCCTCCTGAGCCACCCAGGGGTAGGAGGCGAAGGACATGATTTCAAAGAAGAGAAAGGCGGAGGACAGATCCGCGGAAAGAAAAACGCCCCCCGTGGCCGCGAAAGTCAGCAGCGTGAAGAACAGATACCGTCCCCGGTGCCCGTGACCCCGAAAATAGCGGGGGGTGAACAGCAGGGATACCGCCCACATAAAGACCGCGATCAGGGCATAGATGCCGTGAAAGCCGGCCAGGGAAAAGCGGAGGGAAAAACCGCACAGGGGCAGGGAGAATTCCATCGGCACGCCTCCTTTCAGACCGGCGCGGCAGCCTGCAGCAGCGCCGCGAGCGGCGCGGTCCAGATGCCGAAGAGTACCATGCACAGGGACAGCAGGAAAAGCGGCAGCAGCATCCGTCCGGAGGGATCCGATCCGGCGGCGGATTCCGGGGGCTGAAAGATCATCTGCACCGCGGGCTCCAGCAGGTATACGCAGGCCAGCACGGAGGAGACCAGCACCGCGCCGGCACCCAGCCAGGCGGTCCAGGTGCCGGATTCCATGGCGGCGGAGAGAATCGCCCACTTGGACTGGAAGCCGATCAGCGGCGGAATCCCGGTCAGCGAGGCGCCGGCCAGGACGAAGCATCCCACGGTCCGCGGCATGCACCGGCCCAGCCCCCGAACCTGGGGAAGGTACTCCGCTCCGGCCCGGATCAGGAAGGCGCCGGAGCAGAAGAACAGGCAGAGCTTCATGATGCCGTGGAAGACCAGATGGGTCAGGGCGCCCCGGAGGCCGGCGGGGGTCATCAGCGAGGCGGAAAAGAGCATGTAGGAAAGATGATAGACCGTGCTCCAGGCCAGCCTCCGCTTCAGATGCCGCTCCCGGACGGCCATCACCGCCCCCGCCAGGATCGTGAAGACGGAGAGGAGCTGGGCGGCGGTCTGCGCCCAGGATCCCGCCAGCGGCGCCGGACCGATTCCGTCATAGAGGAGCCGCAGGCAGGCGAAGACGCCGGCGTTGACCACGGCCACCGCGTGCAGCAGCCCGGTCACGGGCGTGGGCGCCACGGAAGCCCGGGGCAGCCAGAAGGAGAGGGGAAAAACCGCCGCCTTCGCGCCAAAGCCCAGAAAACCCAGAAGAAACGCGAGGCGAAGCTCCTCCTCCCGCCCGGCCATCCGCGCCGGATCCAGGGATCCCCCGGGGACAAATTCGCCCGTTACGCCGCAGCCCGCCAGCAGAATCAGGCAGATCAGGCCCAGCGCGGCTCCGCCCACGGTGAACTCCAGATAGACCATGCCCGCCCGGAGCGAGTCCCCGTCCTCCCGATGGGTGACCAGGGGCAGGGTGATCAGCGTCAGGCATTCATACCCCAGATACAGGGTGAAAAGGTTGGCGGAGAGGGCCAGCGGAACGGTCACGGCATAGGAGGCGAGAAAGAAGGCGAAGAACCGGGGCTCGCGCTCCTCCGCGGTCATGTACTCGAAGGCGTACAGCGTGGCCAGGGGCCAGAGCACCGCAACCAGCCCTAGGAAGATCCGGTTCACCGGGTCCGCCCGAAACGCCAGGGAAAAGCAGGGAGGAATCCGCAGGAGCGTGACATCAGGAGCGGAGCCGTCCATCAGAAGCAGCAGCACCGCCAGGGAAGCCGCGGTGACCGCCCCCATCAGAAAGCAGTTCCGGGCCCGCCGGGAGCGAATCCGCAGGGAGCCGACGCCTCCGAGAAGGGCGAGCAGGGAAGGAAGAAACAGCATCATGCAGGGATACCTCTCTGTTTATACAATCAGCCCGGAGACCGCCCGCAGATACGCCAGCAGCCGATCCGGGAACATGCCGCCGAGAAGGGTCAGCAGGGCCAGCAGCCCCATGGGAATCATCATCAGCGGCCCCACCCGCACCGGGGTCAGATCCGGCAGCTTCGCGTCCCGGCCGGGCAGGAAGCCGTGAATCGAAACCGGGAGCAGATAGGCCGCCGTCAGAATGGCGGAAAGCAGGAGCACGGCGGGGCCGATATACGCGAAGGCGGAGGGCAGCGCCATGGCGCCGGACGCGATAAACCATTTGCTGACGAAGCCGCCGGTGGGCGGAATGCCGATCAGCCCCAGGGAGACCAGCGTGAAGCAGACGAAAACGCCGGGCATGCGCTTTCCGATGCCCTTCAGATCGGACACCCGGGTCAGGCCGGTTTTGCAGATCACCGCGCCGGCGGTGAAGAAAAGCGTCATCTTGATGGCGGAATGGAAAAAGACATGCAGCAGGGCGCCCTCAAAGCCCGCAGCCGTCAGGGTGGAAAGGCCGAAGAGCACGTAGCTGACCTGGGAAACGGAGGAATAGGCCAGGCGCTTCTTGAACAGATCCTCCCGCAGGGCCAGCATGGAGCCCATGAAAACCGTGATCAGCGCCAGAATCATCCAGGCGGTCTGCACCCAGGTTCCCCGCAGCGCGTCTGCGCCGACGCAGTAAAACACCGTGCGGATGACGCCCAGGACGCCCATCTTGGTAATGATGCCCGAAAGCACCGCCGAGGCCGGAGCGGGGGCGGCGGGATGCGCCGTGGGCAGCCAGCCGTGGAGGGGGAACATGCCCGCCTTGGTGCCGAAGCCAAGGATCATGCAGAAAACGATGCCCTGCAGGGCGGGAGCGGCGGCATCCCGGAGCGATCCGCCGGGAACGAAGGACAGGGTCGCGCACGCCCCGTTCAGATAGAAGATTCCAAGCAGCGCCGCGCTGGCGCCGAAGACGGAATACACCAGATACTTGATGCCCGCGGCAATGGATTCCCGGGTCCGGGTATGCAGCACCAGGGGCAGGGTGATCAGCGTCATGGCCTCATAGAAAAGATAGAAGGTAACCAGATTTTCCGCCATGGTCAGGCCGGAAAGTACCCCCTGGGTGAGCAGAAAGAACGCATGGAACCGGTGCTCCTCTTCCTCATGCTCCATATACTCCAGGGCGTAGAAGCCCGCCAGGGGCCACATGACGGCCACCAGGCCCAGGAAGAAGCGGCTGAGGGAATCCAGGGAGAGCCGGATGGCGATTTCCGGCGTCATCCGCCAGAGGGTGAACGCCCGTCCGGGAAGCGCCAGCGCGGCGTACAGCATGCAGCCGGAGGTGAGCAGCAGAAAAATCCCCGTCCAGATCCGGCAGGCCGTCCTCCGCCGGAGCGCGGGCAGAAGCCCGGCCCCCAGGCCGGCCAGCAGGGAAAGGAGCAGCGGAATCAGCAGGAACCAGGAATCAAGCATGGATTTCAGCCTCCATCGATCAGAATTGCGCCAGACCCCGGGTCAGAAGCTCCAGCAGGGGGGATGCGCCCAAAAAGGTGCCCAGCACGCCCAGGGCCAGGACGCCGCAGGCGGCATGAACGGGGAACAGGCGCCTCCCGCTCTCCCGGAGCGGGGAAGCCTCCCTTCCGGGGGACCAGAGAACCAGCAGGGTCCGGAGAAAATAGCAGACATTGAGCAGGGTGCTGAGGGCCAGCACCGCCAGCACCGCGATGCGCACGGGAAGGGAATGATGCAGGGCCTCCATGCCCAGCAGCAGTTTGGAGACCAGGCCGCCGGTGAAGGGCAGCCCCACCATGGACAGGGCGGCGGCGGACCAGCAGACGGCGGACACCGGATCGCGCCGGGCGGCCCCGGTCAGGTCGGCGAGCCGGTCGCTGCCCCCGCCGGCTTCCCGGAGCCGGTCGCCGGACAGGAAGAGCAGGGACTTGGCAAAGGCGTGGGAGATCAGATGGAAAACCGCGGCGGCATATCCGCCCGTTCCGAGCCCCAGACCGAGGAAAATATAGCCGATCTGGGCCACAGACGACCAGGCCGTCATCCGGGACAGGTGCGCGGCCCGCATGGCGGCCAGGGAGCCGTAGATGACGGCGGCCAGGGAAAAGCCCAGCAGCAGCAGATCCACCCGGGAGGCCAGCACCGTATCCCAACCGAAAACGCGGACGTAGACCTTCAGCAGCAGAAGAATGTATCCCTTGGAAACCAGGGACGAAAGGATCGCGTTGGAGGAGGGAACCCCGGCGGAATAGGCATCGGGAACCCAGGAATGGAAGGGGAAGAGGGCGCTCTTGACGCAGAGCCCGACGGTCATCAGCGCAATGATGATCGTCAGGGACCGGTGATGCGCCCCGTCCGCGGCAAGCGCCCGGACGGAGTCGTGCAGGTTTTCCATCAGCAGATGCCCCGTCAGATCATAGAGCAGCACCAGACTCAGCAGAAAGAGCCCGGAGCCGACCAGATTCAGCACCATATAGCGGATGGCCGCGGCGAGGCTGGGCCCGGAATTCCGGAAGGCAATCAGCGCGCAGGCGCTGAGCGTCATGATTTCCAGAAACACATAGCAGGTAAACAGATCGTTGGAATAAACCTGGGCCAGGAGGGCCGACATCAGCAGCATGCAGACCGCGTCATACAGGTTCTCCCGGCGGGAGGCGGTTCCTTCCGCCAGCGCCCCGCGTCCCGCGGTCAGCGCGCAGAGCATGATCAGCGGAAACAGGCATGCGCAGACGCCCTCCAGCACCCCGGCGCGGATCTCGTTGCCCCAGGGAGCGGGGAAATGCCCCATCCAGAAGACGAAGGCCCCCGAACCGGAGCGCAGCAGGCCGGCGGTCAGCGACGCCGACCCCAGGATGCACAGGAGCAGCACGCCGCGGGCCAGATGGCGGGAGATCCGGCCGGGCAGCAGGGAGCAGCCCGCGGAGGCCAGCAGGCAGAGCAGGATGGAAAGGAAGGGAAGATTCTGCCACCAGAGCATGGAGTCACTCCTCCTCCCTTCGGGCCAGCCGGATGATTTCATCCAGGTTCAGCGTATGATAGCGCTGCCAGAGCCGGACGGTCAGCGCCAGCATCAGCGCGGTGACCGAAACGGAAACCACGATCCCGGTCAGCACCAGGCCGGCCGGAATGGGATTGACGAAGGCGGAGGCGGGCAGCGGGGAGGCGGGGTTCTGGATCGGCGCGGCCCGGCCGGCAATATACCCCTCCGAGGCCAGGAAGAGAAAGACGGCGGAATCCATAAAGGAAAAGCCAATGATTTTCCGGATCAGATTCTGATTCAGCAGCAGGGTGGCCAGCCCGATGCCGAAGAGGATCACCGCGGCCGCCTGGGGCCGGTTCTCCCAGAGCATGGACAGATTCATCAGGCTTCCGCGCCTCCTTTCCGGAAACGGGAGGAGCCGGGCTCCGGACGGGACCGGCCGGAAGACCCGTCTCCCTCCGGAAGGATTCCGGACTCCTCAAACAGGGCAAAGAACCCGTACATCGTGCAGCAGACCACGCATCCGACGGCAATGTTCAGCGGAAGAATCAGCCCCGCGGACAGAATGGCGCCGGGGGTGCCGGGCCCGATCCCGGAGGGCAGATGATTCGCGCCGGTGAAGAAGGACCAGGCCTTGGAAAGGGCGTAGAAGGCCAGGGCGGCGCCGGTCAGGGTGCGGCAGCCCCGGAGCGAAAGGAACGCGGAGGCCCGCCGCCGGCCGAAGGCGCAGCGGTACAGAATCAGCGCCGCGCCCATGACGGTTCCGCCGGAGAAGCCGCCTCCCGGCCCCAGATGGCCGTTCAGAACAACGTAAAGGCCGAAGAGCAGCAGCGCTGGACAGAGCACCCGGGCCGTGAAGACCAGCACCGGGTCCGCCGGCGCGTCCGCCTCCGGAACGGACCGGGAAAGATCCCCCCGCTCCGGCTCCCGGCTCAGGAGAAGGAGCACCGCGCAGGCGGCGGTGAAGAGCACGTGGCTTTCCCCCAGGGTGTCAAAGGCCCGGTAATCCAGGATCATGTTGGCCACCAGGTTGGTGGCGCCGCCTTCCCGCATGCCCTCGGAGAGGTAACGGTCCATCACCTCGTTCTCCGTGGGATTGGCTCCCCCGCCGAAGGCGGGCAGATCCGCGACGCCCCAGAGCAGCGTTCCCACAATGCCGCAGGCCACGAGGACGGAAAGCACCCGGTACAGGATCCGAAGCCGGCGAAGGGCGTCCGGTTCCATCCGGGACAGGTCGTTCTCCTCCCGCAGAACGGCGGAACGGTGCTGCAGCAGATGGGCCTGATCCAGCGGAGACGCGGAAGGAACCGGCTCCTCCAGGGAGGCGCGCAGATCCTGATCCAGATCATTTCGCATGATCGCCGCCCTCCTTTCCGCCGCCCAGGGCCCGAATCCGTTTCAGGGCCAGGAAAAACAGCAGGGAGGAGATCCCGGAGCCCACAGCCGCCTCCGTGACGGCCAGATCCGGCGCCCGCAGCAGAATCCAGATCAGCACCATGATCAGGCTCTGCACCATGAAAATCAGGCAGGCGGCGAGCAGGCTGCGGGCGCAGACCACCAGCACCGCGTTGACCAGCAGGAGGATCAGCAGCCCCGTCATCATCGCGTCCGTCATGAACCCGCCTCCTTTTCCTCCCGGGCCCGGCGGCGAATCTCCATCCCGGCCAGAAGATGGGAGGAGAGGGGGGAGGAGATGCCCAGAATCACCAGCACCAGCAGAAATTTCAGCGACACAGCCCGCGCGCCCTCCGCCAGAATCAGGGAGAGCAGGACGCAGCCGGCGCCAAGCGTGTCGTTCACCGCGGCGGCGTGCATCCGCTGGAGCGTATCCCGGAAGCGGAAGACGCCCAGCACGCCCGAGCACAGAACGAAAAGCCCCAGGATCAGCAGCACGGCGGCGGCGCCGAATCGGATTTCAGTCCACATGGGGGGAGACTCTCCTTTCCGTTTCTTTCTTCTCCGGGGCGGACCGCAGCCGGGTCAGCACCACCACGGCCAGGCAGCCCAGCAGGGCGGGAATCAGCGCCACATCCGCCAGATCCTCCTCCGGAAGCAGGACGGCCAGCATGCAGGCGCCCAGAATCGTCAGGGTGGTGATCATGTTGACGGCCATCAGCCGGTCCGCCGTCCGTGGGCCGCGGACCGACCGGACAATGCAGCCCAGCAGCAGCGGCACCAGCAGGAACAGCGCCGCCTCCAGCAGGCGGCTGTAAAGCGACATCATGAGCGGTTTTCCTCCATCTTTCTTACGCGGACGGCCAGGGAGCCTTCCGACAGGCTTTCCGCGGAGCACTTTTCCAGGCAGTGGACAAGGAAACGGCCCGGCTCCGCCTCCGCGGTAATGGTTCCGGGCGTCAGGGTGATGGAATCCGCCAGGATCACGCGGCCCGCTTCGGTCCGGATCCGGGGATCGAATTCAGCGAGGCCGGATTCCGGAGCTCCGGGGCTCCAGATCAGGCGGAGCACCCGCAGGGAGCAGACCAGCACCTCCTTCAGCAGAAACAGAAGATACCGGAACGCCCGGGGCAGGCTGCGCAGCAGCTGCAGATCCCTTCGCCAGGGATAATCCAGCGCCCGGACGGCGAACAGGAACACCAGGCCCGCGGCGGGCAGCCCCCAGAGCAGGATTTCGGCCGTGACCCGGCCGCAGAGCAGCACCCAGAGGAGATAGAGGGAAAGAAACAGCAAGCGGAGTCACCTCCCGAAGGATTTCTGCCATTATACATCTTTTTACGGGAAACACAAAAAATCTTTTGGTTGCGAAGAAGGGGGGCATCCAGTATAATGAACCCAAAGAGATCCTCCATCCGCCGGAGCGCGGCGGACGAAATACGGGGCCTGTGAAGGGGAGAAGGAATGCTGTCCAAACGTAGTCCGGTTCTGCTTCTGGGGCTGATTCTTGCTGCCTTTCTGCTCTCCGGAGCCGTCCGGGCGGAGCCGCCGTCCGGGGAAATCCGGCTGTCCCTGATGCCGGAGAGCAGCCTGCGCTTCACAAATGTTCTGAATCATTACGTGACCTTCGATGCCCGGGTGGAGGGGGCGGAGAAGGTGAAGCTGCAGCTGCTGAATCCGGAGGGAACCCCGGTTTCCTTCCGGACGTCCCGGCAGGTGGAGGAAAACCGGAAGCCGGTCCGCTCCGCCGGAGTCCTCGTGAAAAAGGGCCAGGAGATCTGCGAGGGGCTGAACATCCTGTTCCCTTCGGATCTGCCCCCCGGGACGTGGACCATCCGGGTGACCGCCGCCGCGGCGCAGGGGAATTCCGTGACGGAGGAGCTGACCGTGGAGGTGACCGGGCCCCGGGAACTGAAAATGAACCGGCTGCGGGAAATTCATGAAATCCTGACCGGCGCGGAGGGGGCGGAGCCGCTGCCCGCGGAGAAGGGAAGGATCCGGTTTGTCTGCCAGGACCCGAAGGATTCCCGCTTCGTGAAGGAATACTGGTTCAGCAAGGCCTTTGATCTCCGCCCCGGTGCCAATCAGAAATGCACCCGGGCCGCCCTGTCCATGGCGCTGAGCTGGATGGGGATCGACTGCACGCCGGTGAGGATGTCCGAGCTGGTCCGGTCCGAGGAAATCTTCTATACCTACGATCCCGTGTGCGAAAAGCTGGGAGTGACCCGGACGGAGGGCGATCTGGAAACGCTCTGGGCGGAATACGAGGCGGGGCGGGGATCGCCGGTGCTGCTTCATTTCACCTACAGCGGCGGGGGCATGCACGGGGTGCTGCTGGTGGCCCGGGATCCGGAGGATCCGGAGCTGTTTTACGCGGTGACCTCCGGCACCGGGGCGGATACCTCCGCCTTCCCGGACGGGAAAAGGCAGGACGCGGTGATTCCCCTCCTGATTGAGAAGGGGGAAACCGGGGAGCGGATTCAGAGCCCGCTGCTGAAACGGTATCACAAGGGAAAAATCGACCAGATCTGGCAATGGCGGCTTTCAGGGGAGAACGACGGAAAAACGGAGGAAGAACCATGAGAAAAACCAAGATTATCTGCACCATTGGCCCGGCCTGCGAAAACGAGGAGACCCTGTCGGCCATGTGCGACGCGGGCATGAATGTGGCCCGGCTGAACTTTTCCCACGGAACGCACGCGGAACACCTGGAGAAGATCCGTCTGATCCGGGCGGTGCGGGAGAAAAAGAACCTGCCCATCGCCATCATGCTGGACACGAAGGGACCGGAATACCGGATCAAAACCTTCCGGGAGGGAAAGGTTTTCCTGAAGGACGGCGAACGCTTCACCCTGACGACGGAGGAGGTCGAGGGCGACGAGCACCGGGTCTCCGTGACCTATCAGGGGCTGACGGAGGAGCTGGCTCCGGGGGATACGGTGCTGATCAACAACGGCCTTGTGATCCTGAAGGTGGAGGATATCCACGGGAAGGATGTGGACTGCCGGGTGGAAGCCGGCGGGGAACTGAGCAACCGGAAGAGCATGAACTTTCCCGGAAAGGTGCTTCGCCAGGATTACCTGAGCGAGCAGGACCGCAGCGACATCCTCTTCGGCATTGAGCAGGATGTGGACTTCATCGCCGCCAGCTTCGTCTCCTGCCGGGAGGACGTGCAGGCGGTGCGGACGCTGCTGGACGAAAACGGCGGAAAGAACATCGACATCATCGCCAAGATCGAGAACCGCAAGGGCGTGGAGCACGTGGAGCAGATCTGCGAGGTGGCGGACGGCATCATGGTGGCCCGCGGAGACCTGGGCGTGGAGATCCCCTTCATGGAGGTTCCCGCGGTGCAGAAGTACCTGATCAGCCGCTGCCGCCTGCTGGGCAAGCGGGTCATTACCGCCACGGAGATGCTGGAGAGCATGATCCACAATCCCCGGCCCACCCGGGCGGAGATCTCGGACGTGGCCAACGCCGTGTACGACGGCTCCTCCGCCATCATGCTGAGCGGGGAGACCGCCGCGGGCAAGTATCCGGTGCAGGCGGTCCGGACCATGGCGGAGACCGCGGAATACACGGAGAGCCATATCGATTACGCGGAATGGTTCCACACCACCAAGTTCCAGATCCACAACAACCTGGACGCCATCTCCCACGCCACCTGCGCCATGGCGGTGGACGTGAACGCGAAGGCGATTGTGGTCAATTCCATCTCGGGACGCACCGCCCGGATGGTTTCCCGGTTCCGCTGCCCGGTCCATATTCTGGGAACCACCACGGAGGAAAAGGCCTGGCGGAAGCTGAACCTGAGCTGGGCGGTGACCCCGGTGCTGAACGAGGCCTACAGCAGCATGGACGTCATGTTCTGGCAGGATCTGAAATACGCCAGGGAGCTGCTGCATCTGCAGCCCGGGGACAATGTGGTGCTGACCGGAGGACAGATCAACGGCGCCCCGGGAAACACCAATACCATCAAGGTGGAATGCATCCGATAAAAACCGCCGCGGGGCGAAAAGAAAGAAACGGTCTGGAGGAAAACAGAAATGGGATTTGAATTCAGGAAACTGGCGGATCCGGGATATTTTCGGGAAAACCGGCTGGACGCGCATTCCGATCATGTGGCGGCGGACGGGGAGGGAAACAGCCTGCGGCTGAGCCTGAACGGCGCCTGGTATTTCCACTGCGCCCGGAATGAGGAGCAGGTGATTCCCGGGTTTGAGGGACTGGACTATGACTGCCGCACGTGGGAGACGATTCCCGTGCCCGCCCATATTCAGATGGAGGGGTACGGGCATCCCCAGTACTGCAACACCCAGTATCCCTGGGACGGAACCGACGATATGGCCATCGGCAGGGTGCCGGCCTTCTTCAACCCGGTGGCGTGCTACGTCCGGTACGTGACCCTGCCGGAAAGCTGGCAGGGGGAGCGGGTGATCCTTTCCTTCCAGGGGGCGGAAAGCTGCGTGGCCCTGTGGGTGAACGGAACCTACGCGGGCTTTGCCTCGGACAGCTTTACCCCGGATGAATTCGAGGTGACCGGCCTTCTGCGGCCGGGGGAGAACAAGATCGCCTGCCGGGTCTATCGCTTCGGCGTCAGCTCCTGGCTGGAGGATCAGGACTTCATGCGCTTCAGCGGCCTGTTCCGGGATGTCTATCTGCAGCGGATCCCCGCCGCCCATCTGACGGATCTGGCGGTGCGGACGCTGCTGGACGGGGACTACCGGGACGCGGTGCTCGAGGCGGAGCTGAAGCTGGAGGCGCCCTCGGGCAGCCGGATCGCCCTGGCCCTGATGGATGGGGAGCAGCCCGTCGCCGGCTGCGAGACGGTTCTGACGGGGGACGCGGTGTCCCTGGCCATGCCGGTCGCGAATCCCCGGAAGTGGAGCGCGGAGACGCCGAACCTGTACGATCTGCAGATCCGGGTTTCCCTTCCGGACGGGACGGTGACGGAGACCGTGAGCCAGCGGGTCGGCTTCCGCCGGTTCGAAATGAAGGACGGACTGATGCGGATCAACGGACAGCGCATCGTCTTCAAGGGCGTGAACCGGCATGACTTCTGCGGGGAAACGGGCCGGGCCGTGACAGCGGAGAAGATCCGCCGGGATCTGATCACCATGAAGCGGAACAACCTGAACGCCATCCGGACCAGCCATTATCCCAACAGCAGCGTCCTGTACGACCTGTGCGACGAGCTGGGCCTCTACGTCATTGACGAATGCAATATGGAAACCCACGGCGTATGGAACATGATGTATGAGGGAAAGCTGGCCGTGGGCGAGACGCTGCCCGGGGACCGGATGGAATATCTGCCCATGATGCTGGACCGGGTTCACAGCATGGTGATGCGGGACCGGAACCACCCCTGCATCCTGATCTGGAGCTGCGGCAACGAAAGCTACGGCGGCCGGGTGATCCTGGAAATGAGCCGGGAGATGCACCGGATGGATGAGACCCGGCTGGTGCATTATGAAGGCGTCTGCTACGACGGCCGGCCGGGATGCGATATGGATACCTCGGACATCTTCAGTCAGATGTACACGCCCGTGTCCGGCATCCGGGAATTCCTGGCGAAACACGGGGAAAAGCCCTTCATCCTCTGCGAATACACCCACAGCATGGGCAATTCCAACGGCGCGATGCACTGGTACACGGAATACGCCTATGAGGAGCCCCAGTATCAGGGCGGCTTCATCTGGGACTATATCGATCAGGGGATCGTGGGACGGGACCGGTACGGAGAGGAATGCCGGGGCTATGGCGGGGACTTTGACGACCGCCCCCACGACGGCAATTTCTCCGGCAACGGCATTGCCTTCGCCGACGGGTCGGAAACCCCGAAGATGCAGGAAGTGAAATACAATTACCGGAACATCGAGGCGGAGCCCGGCCGGGACGGCATTCTGATCCGGAATCGGCACCTGTTCCGCTCCACGTCGGAGTTTGACTGCGTCCTGATCCTCGCCCGGGAAGGGGAGAAAATCCTGCGGACCCGAATGGACACGGACGTGGCTCCGCTTTCGGAAAAGCGGTATCCGCTGCCCTTCGGGCTGCCCGAACTGCCGGGAGAATATGCCCTGACGGTGTCCTTCCGCCTGCGGGAGGACACGGAATGGGCGCCGGTGGGATTTGAGATCGCGTGGGGACAGGGGGTCTGGAAGGTCGAGGGCGCCCGGCCGGCGGGCCTGTCGCCCGCTCCGCTCCGGGTCTCCGTGGGGGATCAGAACGTGGGCTTCTTCGGGGAAGGGTTCACCGCGCTGTATTCCCTGGGCCATGGCCAGCTGATTTCCTACACGGTCTGCGGCAGGGAAATGCTGAAAACGCCGGTGCGGCCCGCCTTCTGGCGCGCGCCCACCAACAATGACGAGGGGAACGGCATGCCGGCCCGGTATGCCCGGTGGAAGATCGCCGATCTGTATGCCCGGCCCGCGGAGCCGCGGGACAGCTTCGGGGACGGCGCGAAGAACATCCCGCAGAAGAAGAAGATTACCTTCGGGAACGACGGCTCCGTTACCATGTGGTCCTGGTGGCTGCTGCCCGGGGAGAATCCCGCCGGATGCGAGCTGTACGTGACCGTGAACCCGGGCGGACGGGTGGATTTCCGGCTGGAGTACGAACCCGCGCCGGGCTGGGGGGATATGCCCGTTTTCGGCCTCAGCTTCAAAACGGACGCGGATTTCGATCAGGTCCGGTACTATGGCCTGGGGCCGGAAGAAAACTATTGCGATCGCCGGGAAGGCGCCCGGCTGGGCATCTGGAAAACCACGGCGGAGAAAAACGCGACGCCGTATCTGTATCCCCAGGAGTGCGGAAACCGCACCGGCATCCGCTGGGCGGAGATCACGGACCGGAAGGGCCATGGCCTGCGGCTGACCGGGGACCGGATGGAGCTGAGCGTGCTTCCGTGGACGGCCCACGAGATGGAAAACGCCGCGCACCCCAACGAGCTGCCGAGAAGACAGTACACCGTGATCCGCGCCGCGAAGGCCCAGATGGGCGTGGGCGGGGACAACAGCTGGGGCGCCCGGACCCATGACGCGTATCTGATTGATGTGAGCCGGCCCCTGAGTTTCTCCTTCTCCCTGGAGCCGCGCTTCTGAGAAGACAAAAAAACCGGCGTTCCATCCGGAACGCCGGGATTTTTATGCGTGTGCCGGGCATGGCACAATTCTAGCGGGTGAAAGTCCCGCCACGGGTATTTACCGCCAAGTGTAGCGAACCGCAAGCTGCTGTCAGCAATGACA
>ONCV01000039.1 GCA_900316415.1 uncultured Eubacteriales bacterium | reverse complement strand
ACTTGAAACCATGTTTCGATGTAGCGCCGTATACCAGACCGGTACGTACGGTGCAATGGGAGGGGCGAGGGTTAACGCCCTCCCTCTACCCTATTTTCCCGGAAAACGCCCGCATTCCGCGGGGCCGATTTTCGGAGGGCGTTCCGGCGGCTCAGCCGTTTCCGCCCTCGGAGGGATCGATGGTGGCGTCCCGCAGAACGAGACGGACCACGGGCCGGGTCTGCACAATGTATTTCACCTTCTGGGTCGGCTCCCGGTGCAGGATGCCGTACAGCACCTCAAACTGCTCGTCCCCGGAGGAGAGCGTCTTCTCATAGCTCGTATAGCCGACGCCGTGGCTCATGCCCTCCCGCAGTTCCTCCGCCGAGAGCAGGGTCGCGCCGGGGTTCAGAAGCTCCTCCAGCTCCCAGACGGAGAAGCCCAACTCCTCCCGCCAGGAGATGAAGAGATCGGAATCCATTTCATCGGACCAGATCTCCTGCGCCAGATCCAGCCTGGTTTCGAGGTTTTCCAGCCGGAGCACCTGCCCCTGATGGTCGAAGAGCAGGGAGAAGGCCGGCTGATCCGGGGTTTCCGGACGGGAGCCCGTCAGCTCATACTGGTTCCCCGCCCGGGAGGCGGACCAGAGCAGCTGTTCCGCCCCGTCCGTGGCCAGGAAGCCGAGGGCCGCGATCCGCTCCGCGTAGGCGACGGCCTCGTCCGGAGAGGTGATGGCCTCATGGGACAGCCCCTCCGCGGGCAGGACCGGGAAGGAGAGCCCGGCTTCCTCCCAGCCGGCGTCCCGAGGAAAGGCGGAATCGCCGGACACCGGCACGGCGCCGGTCCAGACCCGCTTGTTCTCGGGCACGACCTCCATCACGACGGTGCTGCCGTAATCCCCGGCGTTCAGATAAATATCGGCGGTCAGCTCCCGCACGTCCCAGTTCCGGCAGAGCAGCTGCAGGGACGCGGAAACATTCAGGCGCTCCAGCCGGTCCGCGTCATCCAGCACGGCACTCAGCTTCAGATTCTGAACCGCCAGGTTCCGGACCGTATACAGGATCCCCTCCGTCAGGGTGAAGTAGTCCTCGATGGCGGCATACCCTTCCACGGGCATATCCCGGTACTGGACGGAGAGATACCGCTCCGCGGCCGCCTGGAAGAAGAGATTCAGCAGGGAGTTGAACAGGGCGGGGCAGTCCGCCGCGTCCCATTCGAGGTCGATCTCGATGCCGTCCGCGGACCGGACGGCGGACACGGTGTCCCCGGCCTGCTGATCCATCAGCATCGCGGCGTCCTGGCCCAGATCCAGCAGCGCCAGGGAGGAGATGGAGGGGCGAAGGGCGTGATTCTTCGGGGCGTTGCCGATCTCCGTCACGTGATCCTTCCCCAGATAGGTTTCAATGCTGTAGCCGAAGCCGTTCAGATCGATCACGGCGTATCCGTTTTCCCGGATCTGTCCGGACCCGTCGCGGCGGGGGGACTGCAGATCGATCTGCTGATAGCAGGAGGTGCCCTCCTGGGCATACAGCCCCGCGGCATGCTTGAACTGCTCGCCGTCCAGCAGCAGCGTCGCCTCCGCGGAGACCGTGAAGTTCTCCTCCTCCGAAAGCAGCGCCTTTCCCGCCTCGTAGAGACGGAACAGCGGGCTGTCCACGGCGTCGGATTCGGCCGCGCCGAGGGCCGGGGCCAGCGCCAGCAGGCAGGCCAGGGTCAGGCTCAGACAGCGGAACAACGTTTTTTTCATAACCGATTCACCTCTTTCCGGATTGCTTTCCTTCAAATTATAAGCCCGGATCCGGCATCTTTCAATCTCCGGAAGGAAATGTTACAAATCAGGCGCGGCCGGAACGCCGGGGATCCCGGCCGGCTCCGGCGAAAATCTCAGGCCGGAGGGATCTCCCCGGAGGCAAAGCGCCGGACGATGTTCAGCAGGATTTCCACGCTCTGATCCATCTCCTCGGCCACCGCGTATTCATAGGGTCCGTGGAAGGCATAGCCGCCCGTGCCCAGGTTGGGGCAGGGCAGACCCCGGAAGGAGAGCTGCGCTCCGTCCGTTCCGCCGCGGACCGGCGGGAACTCCGGCGTCAGGTTCACGTCCCGGATGGCGGCTTCGGCCACCCGGACAACCTCCGGATACTTCGCGATGACCTCCGCCATGTTCCGGTACTGGTCCCGGAGCTCGCAGCGAACGGTGCCGGGACCGTACTTCGCGTTCAGCTTCCCCGCGATCTCCTGCATCTTTTCCTTGCGCTCCGCGAACTTCTGCGCGTCATGATCCCGCAGAATGTAGGTCAGCACGGCCTCCGAGGTATTTCCCCGGGAATCCGTCAGATGATAGAAGCCCTCCCGGCCCTCGGTGCAGGCGGGAATCTCCTCCGGCGGCAGCATGGCGTTGAATTCCATGGCCACCAGCTGGGCGTTGATCATCTTTCCCTTCGCGGAGCCGGGATGGACGGAAAAGCCGGTAAAGAACAGCTTCGCCTGCGCCGCGTTGAAGGTCTCATATTCCACCATGTTCGGCGCGGAGCCGTCCAGGGTATAGCCGTATTTCGCGCCGAAGGCGTCCAGATCCAGCAGCGCCGCGCCGTGGCCGATTTCCTCGTCCGGGCTGAAGCAGACGGAGATCGGCCCGTGGGGCCGGTTTTCCTGAATCAGCCGCTCGATCAGGGTCAGGATGGCCGCGATGCCCGCCTTGTCGTCCGCGCCGAGAACGGAGGTTCCGTCCGTGACGATCAGGGTCCGGCCCACGCAGTCCTTCAGATGGGGGAACTGCTCCGGATCCAGCACGCGCCCGGAGGTTCCCAGCGGAATCGGCCGGCCGTCGTAGTTCTCCACAACCCGGGGATGGGTATCCGTGCCGCCCAGATCCTCCACCGTGTCCAGATGCGCGTTCAGCCCCAGGGCGGGAACCTTCTCGCAGCCCGGCGTCGCGGGCAGGAAGCCCCAGGCGTAGGCATGTTCGTCCACATGGACGTTCCGCAGCCCCATTGCCTTCATCTCCTCCTCCAGCAGCCGGGCGAGATCGAATTCGCCCGCGCCGGAGGGAACCTGCGCCTCGTTTTCCTCCCAGCTGGTCGTGTTGACCACCACGTATTTCAGCAGCCGTTCATATGCCCGCATTCGGCAATCCCCCTTTATCCGTTTTGCATTCTCCGGCGGAACCCCGGCGCCGCCGCGGAACCGTCGGATATAGTCTATCATTTGTTCCCCGGATGTTCAACGGAAAAAACGGAAGCGCGCGGCGCCTTCGGGAGAAACCGGAGCCGGAAGGCTTGCGTTTTGGCCGGCAACCCTTTATACTCATTCCGGCACACGCGTTCCGGCGCACGGAAAATACGGATGAAAACGCGGAGATTTCGGAGTCCGATGAGAAAAGCGATAAAACAGATAGCCGCCCTGGCCTTCCTGCTGATCCTGTTCTGCGTGGGGTGCAGATTCCTGCTGTTCCGGAACTATACGGTGCATATCCGGGTCCGGAACAATGCGGCGCCGCCCGGCGCGGGGGAGGAATTCCGGCCCTCGGTGGAAAACGAAAGCCCGGAGACGGCGCGCCTGGGAAGGGAAAGCCTGCGGGGAAACTATCTGAGCGTCCCGGTTCATCCGGAGCGGGAGGGCGACACCTGGCTGCGGGTGGTGGATGAAAAAGGGGAGGAAATCGCCCATCACTACCTGCGCTTCAGCCGCTTCGGGGGAGTGTACGATCCCCAGACGGGGGGCTTCACGGGCGACACCGCCGTGCTGATCGCGGTCTCCGTCTTCTGGTTCCTGGTCAGCGCGATCATGATCTGGCATTATTTTCAGGCGAAAGGCCCGGCGTACTATGCCTATTCCACGATCTATTATGCCGGCTTCTCCCTGTTTTCCATGGTGAACGGCGTCATCATGACGATCATCACGGTGGCCCATCTCCGAAATCCCGAGGAGTTTGTCATGTATTCGGCCTATCAGGCGATTGACGGCGCCAGCATGCAGTTCATGATGCTGACCATGCCGGCGATGGTGCTGTTTGCCCTGGCCATGGCCGTCAGCAATGTGGAACTGCTGCGCCACGAGCGGCCGCACCTGTCCAACCTCTTCGGCCTCCTGATCAGCGCGCTGCTCCTGGTGGGGGAGGCGGTGGGGCTGTATCTCTTTACGCGGGACTTTTCCGGCCCGGAATGGGAGGGCCGGATCCGGAATACCCTGGACAATGTGTATGCCACCGTGTTCGTCTATTTCCAGTGCATGCTGACCGGATCCGCCGTCTGCGGGCTGAAGGCCGCCCGGCATCAGCCGGCCTACGGGCAGGACGTGATCATCATCCTGGGCTGCTGGTTCCGCGGGGACGGCACGCTGCCTCCGCTGCTGAAGGGGCGGGCGGACCGGGCGATCGCCTTCTGGAAAGCCCAGAAGGAGGCCACGGGCCGGGAAGCGATCTTCATTCCTTCCGGCGGGCAGGGCCGGGATGAGCCCATGCCGGAGGCGGAGGCCCTGCGGCGGTACCTGATCGGGCAGCGGATCCCCGATACCCTGATATACCCCGAGACCCGATCGCAGAATACCTATCAGAACATGGCCTTTTCAAAGGAGATCGCGGAGGGCGTCCGCCCGGAGGGGCGCACGGTTTTTGCCACCACGAATTATCACGTGTTCCGGAGCGGGCTGTGGGCCAATCTGGCCGGGAACCCGGCGGAGGGCATCGGCCAGAAGACCCGCTGGTGGTTCTGGCCCAATGCCTTCATGCGGGAATGCGCGGGGCTGCTGCAGAAGCGGTGGAAGCAGGAGATCCTGTTCCTGCTGGTGCTGGTCGCCTTCTTCGGCGTCCTGTCCATGGCGGTGGGATAAGACGCCCGCTGAAAAGCCTTCCCCCGCGGGAGAATCGAAAACAGGAGCAAATGGAAAGGAAGTCAATTGCATGGAGCGTCAGGCAAGGGTCCGGGTCTATACCCGTCCGGTGCGGCCGGAGGACTATCCGGAGGGGCTGGCCCGCAGCATTCATATCGCGTGCTTCACCGAAAAAACGGGGGAACGGGCCCTGAACCGGAATTACGGAATCCTGTTCGCGGAGGGAACGATCTCGCCGGAGAATACTATTGTACCGATGGGAATCCGGAACCCGGGCATCTTCCGCATGGAGGACGGCGCCATCGGGATCATCGGCGAGCGGATTCACGAGGATGGCACGCCGGACGCGGGCAGCGCGGGCAAGGTGCTGCTCTGGAAAACCCGGGACCTGATCCATTTTGATCCGGCGGAATGGGTGAGCCGGGAAGCGATTCTGGCCCGGAAGCCGTCGGATACGCTGGAGATCGGGGAGGAGTTGGCGGAGGCGGCCCTCCGGTACTGGAGCCCGATTGTCCATACGGAGACCGGGATGCCGGAGACGGTGCGGGTCGATCCGGAAAAGGGGCCGGAAGAAGTGCGCGCGCTGCTCCGCTACAGCGACGGCTCCGAGCGGTACAAGAAGATCGTCTGGGACCGGAGTCCTGTCCGCCCGGACGGCTCCGGAACCCGCACCCTGTCGGGAAAACTGGTGCAGCAGTCCTTCCGCTTCCCGCTGGCGAAGGGCTACGGGGATCCGGTGATCTTTCCCTGGGAGGGGAAATGGTATTATACCTCCACCAATGATAACCTGGACGATATCGGAATCTATGTCCGGGAAGCGGACAGGGTGGAGGACCTGTTTGCCGAAGGCGCGGAGGAGCACCTGATTCTTCCCTTTGATCCGGAACGGGGCTTCGAGCAGACCTTCTGGGCGCCGGAGTTTCATGTGATCGACGGAGAACTGTACATCCTGTTCGCCGTCAGCGGGCACACCTGGGGGCCCCAGTGCCATATGATGAAAAAGAAAAGAGGCGCCAGCATCGTCCGGGCGGACAGCTGGGAGGATCCGGTCCGGGTGGTCCGCCGGGACGGAACGCCCCTGACGAGGGAAGCCATCACGCTGGATATGACGTATGTGAAGGCGGAAAGCCGCTCCTATGTGATCTGGTCCTACCGGGAGCATATCGGAACGCCGATGGATTCGGGCTCCATGCTCTATATCGCCACCATTGACGAAAGGGAGCCCTGGCGGCTGACCAGCGAACCGGTTCTGCTGACCCGGCCGCTGTACGGCTGGGAGAACGTGTCGGGAACCATCAACAACGAAGGCCCGAACGCCTTTGTCAGGAACGGAACTGTTTATGTGACCTATTCCGGCGGCTCCGCCAACCGCTATACCTACGCGCTGGGGCTGCTGACAGCCCGGACGGACAGCGACCTGCTGGCGCTTTCCTCCTGGACGAAGAGCATCACGCCGGTGCTGACCTTCTATTCCGTGGAAGGGGAGTACGGCCCGGGGCACAATTCCTTCTTCGTGAATGAGGAGGGGGAGCTGATGATCGCCTATCACGCGGAAACGGGCCTGACGGAAAGCCTCCGGTGCGACGGGATCCGCAGGGTTCATTTCCGCGCGGACGGAACGCCCTATTTCCAGATGTCCGCCCGGGACGATCTGCGGGAGGAAACGGTCCGCGCGCGGATTGCCGGCGCTTCCGGCTGATGCGCGGAATCCGGGGAAAAGGGCGAAATGCCAAAGGTTCCCATGACCTGGGGGATGATTTTCCCCTGGAGATGCTGAACCATTCCCCGGTTTCGCGTTTCCTGTCATGAACGTTTTTGTATGGGGTGAGCAGAAAACCGGGAAGCTGCGGAACAGGGAAACGAAAAGGACCGTCCCTCCCGTTCCGGAATTTGGCAAGGGGATGCGATATGATAGGACTTGGAACGATGATCAACAGCGCAGCAATTGCTGCGGGCGGCCTGATCGGACATTTCACCGGCAGGCTGTTTCATCAGGATCAACAGGAGGCATTGACCAAAGCCTGCGGCATCAGCGTTCTTTTCATCGCGATCGCCGGTGCGATGCAGGGCATGCTGCAAATAGACGGGGGGAAAATTCTCAGCGGCAAGTCCATGCTGGTGGTGCTTTGCCTTGCGCTCGGAACACTCGTCGGCGAACTGATCGGCATCGAGAAGGGATTTGAGCGCTTCGGTGAGTGGCTGAAAATGAAAACCGGAAACAGCGGCGACAGGCAGTTCGTGAATGCTTTTGTTACGGCCTCATTGACGGTATGTATCGGAGCCATGGCGATTGTCGGAGCGATCCAGGACGGCATTTCCGGTGATTATTCGACACTTGCGGTAAAGGCGGTTCTGGACTTCATCATCATCGCGGTGATGACATCTTCCCTGGGAAAAGGCAGTGTATTCTCAGCCATTCCTGTGTTTTTGCTGGAAGGGACGATTACACTTCTGGCCCGGTTGATTTCCCCGATCATGACAGAGACGGCGGTGGCGTATCTTTCCCTGATCGGCTCTGTTTTGATTTTCTGCGTGGGATTGAATCTTGTGTGGGGGAAAAAAGTCCGTGTTGCGAATATGCTCCCGGCGGTTCTGTTTGCTGTAATCGCCGCCTATCTTCCGTGGACTTTCTGACGGGATTTCACTTTCTCTGCAGCGGAACGGAAAAGACCGTCCCTCCGTTCCGCAGAAATCCGTGAGCTGGGTACAGGGATGACATACGGGCGATCCGTAAAATGGATAAAAAGGATTACAGCGGGGAAAGACGATGAATGATTTTTTGAGGGAAAGCTTCAGCTATTCCGGAATTTTCAAAGAAATTCGGAAAATTCCCAGGACAATATCCCCCGAGAAGCAGGCTTACGGCACTGATCGGAACCAGTATTATTTGTGTTACGAGCCTGACAGGCCGATTTCGGATAAGGTCATCATCTGGATTCACGGGGGCGGATGGAATGCCGGTACGCCTGAGGATTTTGACTATGTGGGACAGCGAATTGCCGGTGCAGGCTACAGGTTTATATCCATGGGGTACCGGCTGTCCACCCAGAAAAAATACCCTGCACAGATTGAAGATGTCTGCGCGGGATATAATCATGCAATCAGATTTCTGAAGGAAAAAGGAATCAATACATCCAGGATCATTGTCTGCGGACCCAGCGCAGGTGCCCATCTGTCATCCATTCTGGCATTTAGCAAAACGGATCAGGAAAAGTACCGCGTGGATATATCCGGGGTCATAGGATATGTTGGCTGGGGAGGTCCCTACTGCTTTCATGACAAGTCCTCTCTTGCGCTCAGGATTCTTGAGAACAAACTGTTTCCCAAGGGATATGACAGGAAACAGGCCGAACCGGTTTCTCTCTTAACCCATAATCATATCCCGATGCTGCTGATCCAGAGCAGGCATGACGGAATCGTGGATTTCTCATTCGCTGAGGAGTTTCGAGGCAAAGCCCATGAACTTGGTATGCAGTGTGAACTCTATGAAGTAACGGATGATCTGAACACTCATTCTTGGTACACTGCAGGAATATTTGCTAAAGACCGCAGGGAGAACAAGAGCCTGGACAAGTTCTGGTCCTGGGTGGAGGAAAGATAGCACGGCAGATAGATTAAAAAGCGTTAATAAACAGCCCGTAATGGCAGAAAGGAAGATCAGTCTGTCGGAGCCTCTTTTTAATGCAGGGGTTACCGCAGCGCGGGGATCGTTTCCCGATGTTTCCTGTTGGCGGCATGAAAACAGATCAGACACAGCGTGACCTGCAGGACTGTTGAGCAGGGCGTGGCAAGGCCGATATGGAACATGGATACCGGTGTCTCGCGGCTCATCAGGAAAGCAACAGGGATGCGTACCAGAAAAGCTCCGACGATGCCCTGGATCATAACAAACCGCGTCATGCCCAAACCGTTGAAAAAGCCGATGAAGCAGAACAGAAAGCAGGTCAGGAGACAGTCAATGGCATAGGCTTTGAGGTACTCCGCGGCGGCTGTAATGACCTGGGTGTCATTGGAAAAGACTGCGGAGAGCAGGTTCCCCCGCCAGAATGTGAGTGCAAACATAGCGACTGCGAGCATGGCTGAAACACCAATGGCGTACCCGAGCGCTTTCCGTGCACGCGCATATTTGCCCGCCCCGATGTTCTGGGCTACAAATGCCGCCATCGCCTGCATAAAGGCAGACGGAATCAGCATGATAAAGCCGCAGACCCGCTCAGCGACACCGATGCCGGCTGACGGAATGAGGCCCAGCCCGTTTACGATGGCCAGCAGCACCAGAAAGGAGATCCCTACCAGAAGATCCTGCAGCGCGATGGGCAGTCCCAGAGACGTCACCTTTCTGACGATCGGCCCCTGCAGGCGTATGCTCCGGCGGCTGAACACGAAAGGCAGCTCTTTTTTCCGAAGGATCAGCAGCGATATGATCACACTGACCGCCTGGGCAAATACCGTGGCAAATGCCGCGCCCGCCGTCCCCATCCTGAATACGGCGACCAGCAGCAGATCCCCGGCAATATTGCAGACACATGCGATCAGAACTGTCATCAGGGGTGTCCGGGAATCACCGATCCCCCTGAAAATGCTTCCGATCAGGTTATATGCGATGATGAAAACGGAACCGAACCCACAGATGCGTATATAGGACGCGGTCGCATCGAAAGCTTCCGCCGGCGCATTCATGATGCGGCTCATGGGTCCGGAGAGGATCGGAACCAGGAGCGTCAGCACAGAGGCAATCCATCCAAACAGGCAGATACTGCTTCCCACAACCTCGCCGCCGTCCCGTCCTCTGCCTTCGCCGATCCGCTGGCCAAGCAGGATCGTCGTGCCCATGGCAAAACTGGTAACGAGGTTTGTGATGGTCATCATCATTTGTGATCCGGTCGAAACGGCTGATACGTCCAGCGACTGGGCAAACTGGCCGACAATCAGCAGATCCACTGCGCCGTACATTGACTGCAGGAACATCGCAAAGAACACCGGCAGCATAAACCCTATGAGCGGCGTCAGAATCCTGCCTGTGGTAAAGTCGTTTGTTTTGCTCATTTGGTCCTCCGATAAAAATGGCCGGATAAGGCACAGGCGTTTCAGCCCGCATCTTATCCGGTCGATCATTTCCTGAGAATAATCCACCCTCCGATGAACAGGTGTTATTGTAACACTGTTTCACAAAAAGTCAATTCGTCCCGCAGCGCAGCCAATGCCGAACTTGACCTGGCTTCCTTATCCAGTATCTGCGGATGCTTATGAAGAAGGCGGTATGGTTGATAATCTCGTGATGAAATTTTGATCATCGCTTCGTCCGCGTCCACAGGGAAGCCGGCCGCCAGCCAGTAGGCGCAGGGACCATCAGCGTACCGGGTCAGCGCGTCGATATCGCTGCCATAACGGAACTCCAGGTGATAGGTGGTTGACGGGGTATTTGCAATGCGTGTTTTCCCCTGAGGGCACGCGAGATAGACAGCCTTGCCTTTTCGTGATACAATCACTGGAAACAAATCCGGGGAAAAGGAAGAATTCCGGGTGAAAGGCATCGTCCGTTTTACGCCGCGTGCGAATTCCGGGCGGCCGCAGGGGGAGAAAATACCGTGGCATATGATTTTACAACGGTCATGGACCGGAAGGGGCACAACCTGATCGCGGCGGAGATCATTCCGGACAAGGAGGCGCAGGTCCGGGAGGGCTTTTCCGTCATACCCATGTGGGTGGCGGACATGAGCTTTCCCACCGCGCCGTGCGTGCTGGATGCCGTCCGGGAGCGGCTGAGCTTTCCGAACTTCGGCTATTTTGCCCCGCGGGAGGAATACTATCAGGCGATTCTGGACTGGCACCGGGAACGGAAGGGCGTGACGGACCTGACCCGGGAGTGCATCGGGTATGAAAACGGCGTGCTGGGCGGCGTCAGCTCCGCCATCCGCGCGCTGACCTCCCCGGGGGATCCGATTCTGCTGCACGCGCCGACCTATGTCGGCTTCACCCATGTGCTGGAGGATACGGGCCGGAGGGCGGTGCACAGCAACCTGATCCGGGATGAAGCGGGCGTCTGGCGCATGGATTATGAGGACATGGGCCGGAAGCTGGAGCAGGAGCAGATTCATCTGGCGATTATCTGTTCCCCGCACAACCCCACGGGCCGCGTATGGGAAAAATGGGAAATCGAAAAGGCGCTGGAGGTCTACGCGGCGCACGACTGCCTGGTGCTGTCGGATGAAATCTGGTCGGACCTGATCATGCCGGGGTACCGGCACATCCCGACCCAAAGCGTCTCCGCGGACGCGAAGGAGCGGGTGATTGCCTTCTATTCCCCCAGCAAAACCTTCTCCCTGGCCGGCATGATTACGTCCTATCATGTGGTGTATTCGGGCTGGCTCCGGGATCGGCTGCGCCGGGAAGGGGAGCTGACCCATTACAACAGCCAGAATGTCTTTTCCATGGCGGCACTGATCGGTGCCTACACGAAAGGCGGCCCCTGGCTTTCGGAGCTTCTTTCCGTGCTGGAGGGCAACATCCGGTACGCCTGCGGCTTCTTCCGGGAGCACAGCCCGGAGATCCGCGTCATGCAGCCCCAGGGAACCTACATGCTCTTCCTGGACTGCGGCGAATGGTGCCGCAGGCACGGCGTTTCCATCCGGGAGCTCCGGCTGCGGGGCGTGGAGGCAGGCGTTATCTGGCAGGACGGGGAATCCTTCTTCTGGCCGGATTCCATCCGGATGAATCTGGCGCTGCCCCGGACGCTGCTGGAGGAGGCTCTGGAGCGGATCCGGAGGTATGCGCTGGGCGGCACGGCGGGGAAGCAGGATAGCGGTAACTGATGAAAAGCAGCGGCGGGGAGCGGGACGAAAACGGCTGTTGGGACGATGAAAATGGAACGAAAAAGACCGTTCCGTTCAAAACGGCTGTTGGGACGATGAAAGTGGAACGAAAAAGACCGTCCCTCCGTTCCAAAAATGGAACGAAAAAGACCGTCCCTCCGTTCCACACCTATCATTGAGGAAGTGAGCGTATGGGTAGAGCAGAGAACCGGGTAGATGACAGAACGATGAAAATGGAACGAAAAAGACCGTCCCTCCGTTCCAAAATGGAACGAAAAAGACCGTCCCTCCGTTCCATACTCTGTGTTTTTCTGGTCTTTCTGTTGGCCGGGAACGCTGCGGCGGAGAAAAGGGTGTCCGTTTTTGTGGGCACGGACCGGCATGCGCAGTATGAAACAAGAGCAGCGGAAGATGCGGAAACAGAGGCAGCGCAACCCCCGGAAGGAACGGAAAAGGTGCCGCCGAAGAAGCCGGAGAAGACGCCCGTTTTCGATGCACAGGGTTCCCTGATCTGGCATAACCATCTGACCGACGTGCTGAGCCGGGTCCGTCAGGATCCGGATGCCGTGCAGCCGGAGGTCATTCTGCTGGGCGGGGATTTCATCGGAGAAGGCTCGGACAGTTCCCGGGATGTGACCGGGTATCCCATGGGTGCGCCGCCCTTTTCCATGAAGGCTGTGGACGCACAGATCGCCCATGTGTTCGGCGAAACCGCGCGGGGACTTTATACCTATGGCTCCCATGACAAAAACGAGGCGGGCAGCTATGGGGATGTGTTCTTTTCCGGCCCTGTCCGGGGGGACGGCTATTACCTTTACGGCATCAGCTTCGCACAGATGATCCATGACAGCGATCAGCAGGCTGGGATGGAAGATGACAGGGGGAGAACGTACCAGGGAAAGGACCTGACGGATGCAAACGGCATTTCTGCCCAGACGGCAAGCCATCTGTTCCTTTCGTGGGTGAAAGGCCTGGAGGATCACTGGCCCATCCTTGTCATGTCCCACGTGCCGATCCATGCCCATCGCGGCGACAACAGCGGCGCGTGGACCTGGGCCCGGGCGCTGAACGAGGCCGCGGAAAACCACGACATCTTTTTCCTGTGGGGTCATAATCATACGCTGGAAAGAGGGAAAGAAGATACGGCGCTGGAGCGGGCCAACTATCTGCTGCTTCCCGGGGAGAAGATTACGGCGCAGAGCTGGACGCTGAACGAAGATGGGAAAATGATCCTCCGGAAGCCGGCTTTCCCGGCATCTGATGAAAGCAGCAGCGAATCCGAGCCGAAATACGAGCTGATCACGCGGGAAGAAACGCTGCGGTTCTATTACCTGAACGCAGGGTACATTACCAACGGCGTCGGCAGTCTGCTTACCTTTACGGACACGGAAGAGGACGGCATATGGGACCGCCTGACGCTAAAACGCTATACGCTGGACAGCGGGGAAACGGAGGAACGAACTTTCCCGCTGCGGCAGTGGAACTGAGAATACGATCCGCGGGAATACCGGATCAGGAAGGAAACGAACGGCGGAACGGAACGAAAAAGACCGTCCCTCCGTTCCAGGCAGCGACATGAAACAGGGGCTGGAGAAAAGAATCGAACGCTTTACGGACCGGCTGCGCCGGGAGGACGTCAACCTGCACGGGTTCATCCTCACCGTGAACGGACAGGAAAAGGTCCGGGCGTATTACGAACCCTTCCGGGAGGGGGAGCCCCACCGGATGTATTCCGTCAGCAAAACCATGGTAGCCTGCGCCATCGGGATGCTGATGGAGGAGGGGAAGCTGGGGCTGGATGATCACATCGTGGATTATTTCCGGGATCTGCTGCCGGAGCGGGTGAGCCCCTATCTGACGCGGCTGACGATCCGCGACATGCTGCGGATGGCCACCTGCTACCGGGCGACCGCGTACCGGGAGTACGTGGATGCGGACTGGACCCGGCCCTTCTTCACGGGAAAGCCGGATCATGAGCCGGGCATGGTGTTCAATTACGACACGGGAAACAGCCAGGTGCTCTCCAGCCTGGTTCGGCGGCTGAGCGGCCGGGAGGTGATCGACTTCCTGGAGGAGCGGCTTTTCACGCCCCTGGGGTGCGAGGATCCGCGCTTCTGGCTCCGGGATCCCTCCGGGCAGTGCACCGGCGGCACCGGGCTGTGCATGAGCCTGCGGGATCTGAACCGGGTGGCCCTGTGCCTGAGCCGGGGCGGGGACGGCCTGATCCCGGCCTGGTTCGTGGCGGAAATGCAGAAGAAGCAGATTGACACGCTGCTGCAGGGGAACGAGGAGGAGCGGTACGGCTACGGCTGGCAGTGCTGGCGGACCCGGGCGGGCTGGGTGCTGTACGGAATGGGCGGCCAGCTGGCCGTGATCTGTCCGGAGAAACGGGCTGTGCTGTGCACGATCGCGGATGTGCGGCTGGATCCCTGCGGGATGCAGCGGATCTACAACGCCTTCTTTGAGGAGGTCTATCCCGGCCTGGACGCGGAGGACATGGAGCCGGTTCGGCTGCGGCTGCCCGCGCTGACCCTGGCGGATCTGCCCGGGGCGGCCCGGACGGGGGAGGGAACCTATGCCTTCCCGGAGGAAAACGACCTGGGCTGGAAAACCCTGCGGATCGAGGGAAACCTTCTGCGGTACGAAAACGCCCGGGGAACCTGCCTGCTGCCCTTTGAACCGGGGAAAACCATCTCCGCGGAATATCCCGGATGGCCCGGGGAACCGGCCACGGTTTCCGCGGGCTGGTTCGCCGACGGATGCCTGCGCGTCCGGTGCCACGCGATCGGAAACTTCCCCTGCGGGTTCGATCTGGTGCTGGCTTTCCGGGACGGAAGGGTGACGGCGCAGGCCCGGAGATCCCATGACCCCCGGACCGACGGATACGAGGGAGCGGCCTCCGGAACGGCCGTATAAAACGCGCGAAGGGAAAGGAGGAAAGCCCGGATGGGAGAGGTGAAGCGAGCAGAATGACCGCGAGTTCGAGGAGCCCTATATCCGCGCTCCGTTCCCGGTTGTGTACTCCACCACCGAGGAAGCGAACACGCTGAGCATGTACATGGTGGACCTGCAGACCTACGTGGACGAGCGTGCGGTTGGTTTCATCAGCGGCACCTACTCCATCGAGGATGAGTTCGACAGCTACATCGCCGCGCTGCAGGGCCTGCAGATCGAAGAACTGCTGAAGGTGAAGCAGGCGCAGTACGACCGCTTCGCCGCGGCCCAGTAATTCCCATCCCGGAATCCCGGAGGCAGGGGCATCTCGCCCCTGCCTTTTTTGCGTGTGCCGGGCATGGCACAATTCTAGCGGGTGAAAGTCCCGCCACGGGTATTTACCGCCAAGTGTAGCGAACCGCAAGCTGCTGTCAGCA
>ONCV01000040.1 GCA_900316415.1 uncultured Eubacteriales bacterium | reverse complement strand
CATTGCTGACAGCAGCTTGCGGTTCGCTACACTTGGCGGTAAATACCCGTGGCGGGACTTTCACCCGCTAGAATTGTGCCATGCCCGGCACACGCAAAACGGAGCCGGCGCGCCATGCGTCGGCTCCTTCTTTTGCAGTTCCGCGGCGAAATCTCCGCTTACCGCTTGATGTCGTAATTCATGTTCATCAGGTTCCGGATGGTCATCACATCGTCGATGATGTTCGCGTCCCCGTGGATGGTGTGCTTGATGACGCTGGAGGCCACCGCGAAATTCAGCATGTCCATGGGCCGGTCCTCATGGGTCATGGCATAGATCAGGCCGCTGGCGAAGGCGTCCCCGCCGCCGACCCGGTCCAGGATCGTGAAGGTGAAGAGCTTGCTTTCGAAGGTGTGCCCCTCGTACCACATGAAGGCTTTCAGGCTGTTTTCGGATCCGGAATGGGCGTAGCGCACATGGCGGGCGATGCATTTCAGATTCGGATACTGCTCCACAAAGGCCTGGAAGATTTCATCCTGCTGCTCATAGCTGGGCTGGAGCGGCACGCCGTCCTTCCAGTCGCCCTGGGAGGGATCCGCCGGATCCCGGTACAGATGGTAGGGCTCGATGCCCATCAGCACGTCCACATAGGGCAGGCACTCCGTGCAGTAATCCCTTGCCTGCTCCCAGGTCCACAGGGTGGAGCGGAAATTGCCGTCGAAGGAAACCGTCAGCCCCAGCTCCTTCGCGGCCTTCAGCATGTCCAGCGTCAGCTTCGCGCAGTTGGGCGCCAGCGCCGGCGTGATCCCGGAGAGGTGCAGCCAGGTGAAATCCTTCAGCAGCGCCTTCAGATCCACCCCGGAAAAATCGTATTCCGTGATGGCGGAATGCTTCCGGTCATAGATCACCTTGCTGGGCCGGATGCCGTATCCGGTTTCCAGATAGTAGGTGCCCAGCCGGTGCGTGGGGGTCTCCTCCGGGGTGGACAGGATGACCGGGGTGCAGTGCACATCGTTGGAGCGCAGCGCCCGGACGGCGCTCTTGCCCAGGGAATTGTCCGGCACCACGGTGAAGAAGGTGGCGTCCAACCCCAGGTTCGCCAGGGCCAGGGCGATGTTCGCCTCGGAGCCGCCGTAGCTGGCCTCGAAGCTGTTGGCCACCCGGATCTTGTCGTAGTTCGGCGGGGTCAGGCGCAGCATGATCTCGCCCATGGTAATAAAGCGCTGGGAATCGTCCCGGCCCTTCAGCAGCGGATTCATATGATTCATGACTCGGGCTCCTTTCCGTCCACGCGGAAATATATTCGGCTGAAAACCTGTTATCCCGTATCTGATGCCTATTGTACACGATCCGCCCGTTCTCCGCAAGCGGGTACCCTTTTCCATCCCCCCGCCGCCGCGCCCAGCAGCGCCAGCACCAGTCCCCAGCGGATCATCCCGCTCCAGAAGCGGATAACCGCCAGCTCCGGCGTCCGGAAGGAGATCGGCGCGGCCGCAGCGGCCGTCAGCTCCCGGAACCGCCGGGCGATGGCCTCCGGGCTCACCAGGTTTTCCGGCACCCATTCCGGGAAGAGGATCATCAGCCGGCTGCCCCAGACCACCAGGCCCGCCGCCGCGGCGACGGTCAGCGCCGTCAGCCCCAGCATGCCCGCCGCCCGCAGGCAGATCCGGCCCGCCATCTGGCGGGGATACCGGGTTTTTCCCAGCTCCCGCAGCTCCCGGATCCAACCCCGGAAGAGGGCCTTCATCCGCCCCGTCCAGCGGAAGAGCAGGCCAAAGCCGATCAGGATCAGCACGATCCGGAGCATCACCGTGCCCCGGGCCTTTTCCTTTTCCGGGAAAACAGCCTGTCCCTCCCCGAAGATTTCCCGGGCGCCGGCCTCAAAGACGGTCCGCGCGCCGGGCTTTTCCGCGCCGGCCGCGGAGAACACCATCATCCGCGGTGCCGGCGCCCCCGCCGCCCCGAGGGGAATCCAGGCGGCATAGCTGCCCGGGCTGCCCAGGCGGTTCAGGCCCCGGTCGGTCACCCCGACCACCGTATAGTCCTTCTCCTGCAGGCGGACGGTCCGGCCCAGGGGATCCCGGTCCCCGAAAAGGCGGAAGGCCAGCGCCCCCTCCAGCACGATCACCCGCTCCCCCTCATCCCCGGCCGAAAGGGGCCGGCCGGCGGAAAAGGAGCGGGGGCAGACGTGGAAATAATCCCCCATGACCTCCGTCAGGCAGATGTCCTCCTGGCTGCGTTCGCCCGCGGTCAGGGCCGCCCCGTCGGCGGTTCCGTACAGGCACATGCCCGGAAAGGGTTCCGCCCAGCGTTCTTCCGCCTCATTCATCTTCTCCCGCCAGTTCGTTTCGCTCCCCGGCAGGAAGGCATACTGGCTGCCGGCCGGGACGGACCAAAGGCCCAGCAGGCCCGCCAGCACCAGCAGGATTCCGGGAAGCGCCCATCCCGGAAAGCGCCCGCCCCGGCGCCGGTTTTCCTCGTTTTTCCTCATGCGTCTCTCCGCCGCCGGCCGGGCAGGCCCGCCCGGCCCCGCGGCCGTCTCCCCCTCATTCCGCCGGATATTCCATGACCGCGCCGCCCTCCTGCAGGGCCCGGTCCTCCATGTACAGCACCTTGTCGTAGGTCAGGTCCTCCGCCACGGAGGCGGTGGTGCCGTTTTCCGCCAGCACCGTGACATTCGTTTTCCGGACCTTCATCCCGCTGCCCCCGAAGGCGGAGCTCTCCTTCTCCGCCGTGTAGACGTACCGGCTGTCCCCGCTCCCCCGGACGGCGGAGGCGGGCAGCAGGCAGGTGGCCTCCTGACTGCGGATCATCATCTTCGCCTTGATCTCGGCCTTCATCAGGACGCCGACGCTGCCCAGGGAGTAGATCACGTCCGAATTGATTTCCGCGTCCGCCCAGGGATGCCCGTCCAGCCCCAGCCCCGTGTTCACGATCTTCGTCTGCGGATTGCTCCAGCCCTCCGATTCCAGGATCAGCGCCGCGCCGGGCTTCACCTCCTGGCGCACCTCGCTCAGATCCACCCGGATCACCGGATCCTGCCCCTCCCCGGTCATCTTCAGGATCACGGTATCCGCGTCCGCCACGCTGCCCTTCTCCACGCCCACGGAGGAGACATAACAGCTCCGCGGCGCGGTGATCTTTCCGGCTGTCTTCATCAGCACCTGCAGGGCATACAGCTTCTCCTCGGCTTCCGCCAGCTTCTGCTCGTATTCCTTTTTCTGCCGGAGAACCTTCCAGGTGTCCTCCGGAATCGCGTACCGCTCCACGGCCTTCAGCTTTTCCGAGGCCTCCCGCAGGCGCGCCCGGGCTTCGGTCCATGCCGCGTGCAGCTCCTGGGTCTCCCCGTCCGCTTCCGCGGGCAGTCCCCCCTCTTCGGTCATTTCCAGCCCCGCCTGGCGCAGGGCCGCCAGCAGGTTCACCCGGGCCTCCCGCTCCGCGCCGCGGGCTTCCTCCTCCCGCTCCCAGGCCTCCTGCCAGCGCTTTTCCCCGGGGCTCAGGCGGATTTCCGCGGTCTTCTTCTCCGCCTCCCGCAGCTGGTTCCCGGTTTCCTCGGTTTCCTTCCGCAGGGTCTCCAGGCTCTTTTCCCCGTCGGTCACCCGGGCGGTCAGCACCAGGTCCCCCGCCTTCAGCTTATCCCCCGGCGCCACGGCGACCCGGGTCACGGTCAGGGAAAACTCCTCCGGAATCGGCAGCTTCCATTCCTCCTCCTCCGGGAAAACGACCTTTCCCTTCAGCGGGATTTCCTGCTCCATCTTTCCCATCTTGGCCGGGGCAAAGCGGGCCTTCGGCGTGGTCAGCGTCCGGACGGTTCCGGAGAAAAAGATGCACAGCGCCACCACGATGGCCAGAACCAGCAGCCCGCGAAGGGCGAATTTTTTCATCTTCATACGTCTCTTACTTTAACTCCGTTAACTGAATTCCGCTCAGGATATCCTCCTGGAAGAACAGGTACACAAACAGCGCCGGCAGGATATACAGGGCGGCTCCCGCGAACTCGAAGCCCGTGTTTTCGCCGGCCAGCTGGTTGAATACGGTGGACAGGGGCTGCAGATCCTGCCGGGTGGTCAGGTAGGTCAGGGGCTGCTCCACCAGGTTCCAGCTCTCCGCGAAGGACAGGGCCGCCGCCGCGCCGAGGATCGGCCGGCACACGGGCAGGATCACCTTCAGGTAGACGCTTCCCGTTCCGGCGCCGTCCATCTCCGCGGCCTCGATCAGCTCCCCCGGCAGCCCCACCATGAACTGGCGCACCAGGAAGATATAGAACGGCGCGAACCACATGGGCAGCACCACCGCCCAGGCGCTGTCCAGCAGGCCCAAGGCCCGCAGCGTCAGTACGTTGGGCACCATCGTCACCTGAAAGGGCAGCAGCATCAGCAGCACGATCCCAAAGAAGATCGCGTCCCGCCCGGGAAAGCGGAAGCGGCTCAGCCCGAAGGCCATCGCCGGCACGATCACCGCCTGGCCCAGCAGGATGGCCGCCGCGTACATCGCGGAATTCAGGAACAGGCGCAGCACGGTGTTGTCCGTGATCAGGATCTGATAGTACTGCCCCAGGGACACTGTCCGGGGGATCAGGTGCGCCTCCATCCAGGCCGTTTCGTCATAGCTGCCCCGGGTGGCCAGGAAGGCCTTCATCTCCCCGATGGAGCAGAAGGAATACAGGAAGGTCTGGATCATCGGAAGCAGCAGCACGATCGCCATTCCGGCCAGCAGCGTCCGCGTCAGGTTCAGGCGGAAGCCCTTCATCTTGTTCATTCGCCCGCCCCCTCAGCTCAGTCCCCGCTGCGCGCGGCCCTGCAGCCAGAACAGCAGCCCGAAGATGGCAAAGACGATGGCCGCGAAGCTGTAGGCCGCGGTGGTCACGTTCTGATAGTTCAGCTTGCCGAACATGTTGTTCATGTAATTCTGCAGGGTATACAGCGGCTCCTCCGGATAGGCGCCGCCGATGAAATAGACCTCCTTGAAGATCCGGAAGGCGTTCACCACGCACAGGATGAAAACCAGGAACGCGGTGGGCACGATCAGGGGCAGCGTGATGGAGAAGGCCTGCCGCCCGAAGGAGGCGCCCTCCAGGGTCGCGTATTCGTACAGGCTTTCCGGAATCGCCTGCAGCGCGGCCAGAAAAATCACCACGCAGAAGCCCAGGTTTTTCCACAGGAACAGCAGCACCACCGGCAGCCGCAGCTCCGCCCCCTGCAGCCAGAACACCCGGTTCCCGCCCAGCAGGGTGATCAGCCGGTTGACGGCCCCGCCGTAGTCGAACCAGATCAGCCAGATCAGCAGCACGGCGCTGGAGGGCATCAGATAGGGCAGCAGCACGCTGCTGCGGAAAAACGCGCCGGCGGGCCGGATCCGGTTCAGCAGCACGCTGAACCCGAAGGCGAGCAGGAACAGCGCCGGCGCGCAGATCAGGCTCAGCTCCAGCGTGTTCCGCAGCCCCAGCTGAAACATGGGATTCTGCCATACGTTTCCGTAGTTCCGGAAGCCCACGAAGGCGTTTTCAAAGCTGCCGTCCGTCAGGCTGTACCAGATGCCGCCCAGGAAGGGAATCCCGTAAAACAGCAGGATTCCCGCCAGTCCCGGCAGAACGAAGGGCAGCGCCAGTCTTTTCTTTCTGTACATGATTCCGTCAGTTGCCTTCCAGCCTCATCATCTGAATCTTCTTGTCCATAAAGCTCAGCAGCTCCCGGGCCGGGAGGCTCCCCTCCAGGAAGCCCGTCTGCCGCTCCATGAACTGATCCCCGCCCTCGGCGGACAACAGCAGGGAGAAGTAGTCCCACCCGGCGGGCCGCAGGTGCTCCGCCCGCTGCCGGTAATGCGCGATGGCGTCCGGGCTGATCAGCCAGTTCTTCTCGTCGAATTCCGCCAGTTCCTTTTCGAACTCGGTGATGATCTCCTCCCAGCTGGCCTTCTGCTCCTCGTCCGCTTTTTCCACATTCTTCCGCGCGACGTTCAGCCATTTCTCCAGGTTCTTCTTCTGCTCCTCATGCGTGGGATAGCGCAGGGGCTCGTTCAGGTCCGGCCGCAGGGCGTACCGGGTGGAGGCGTTCAGATGATCCATCACGGTTTCCAGGAAGAGCTGCGCTTCCGCGGCATGGGCGGAATAGGGGTTCACGAACGCCACCGTCACCGTCAGGGGCAGGGCCGCCTCCTCATCCTCTCCCAGGGCCAGGATCAGCGGCACGTTCGTCGAGTATTCCGAAAGGGCATAATCGGTATAGGTGTTCATCAGGGCTTCCTTCATGCCGCCCATGGCCTCAAAGGCGCCATCCTCGTTCATCCGGTCCATGTCCTCTTCCGTCAGGATGCCCAGCGCGTCGCAGTCGATCTGGTTGATCCGCTCCAGCAGGTGCAGCGCGGTGTCGGAAAGGAACGGCTCGTCCGGATGGCAGAGGGCGTACTGATTCAGGATCCCGTTCAGCAAATCGCGCTTCAGCTCCGTCCGGTCCGTATAGAGCTCGAAGGCCCGGAAATTGGTGCCCTCCATCCGGGAGGGCAGCTCTCCGAGGAAGTCGAAGAACTGATCCCAGGTCCGGGGCAGATCCGCCTCCGTCAGGCCCATCTTGGTCAGAACCTCCGCGGACAGGCCGATTCCGTCCCCGGAAACCGCCGCGGGCACGGCCACCAGCTTCCCGTCCCGGTACAGGCATTCCGCCAGATGGGGATAGATCTTCCCGATCCGGTCCGTCAGGCCCGCGTCCCCGCTCAGGTCCGCCAGGAAGCCCCGGTCATACAGCGCGCTGAAGGCGCTGGAATTCCGGGCCATCACGTACACATCCACCGTGCCGTCCTGATTCATCATCGCCTGCAGCAGCGTGGATTCGTCCCCGTAGTCCTCCCGGACCAGCTCAATCTCCGGGTGCTCCGCGGCAAAGGCGTTGCTGGCGTTGTCCAGGCTCCGGCTCCAGCTGTAGGGCCGCAGGCGAAGCGTCACGTTCGCCCGCCGGGAGGGATCGGTGCTCCGCAGGAAGGCGCCCTCCCCGCTCCAGATCAGCATCCGGCCGTCCGGCAGCAGAGGGGCAAAGCTCTGCGCGTTGCTGCAGGGGCTGGCGTTCACCGCCCGGGCCTGGGAAAGATCCCGCCCGGGGGCCTCAAAGATTTCCCCGTTGCGGACGAAATACAGCGTATTCCCGTCTTCGCTGACGGCCAGGGCGCTGACGCTGCCCCCGTCGTCCATGCGGAAGCGAACCAGCTCCTCCGTCTCCTCGCTCTCCGGATCGTAGCGGCTCAGGATCTGCTCGCTTTCCTCCCCCCACCGGTACTGCAGGGTCAGGATGGTTCCGTCGGCCGTCACCGTGAAATCGGACAGGTCGGGAATCATCCGCTCCGTCATCTCCCCGGTGGTCAGGTCGAAAATGATCAGGTTCTGGTCCCCCGTATCGCTGTACGCGGTGGCGTACAGGCGATCCCCGAAGGCTTCGGAGCCGGAGATGTACCGGCTGTTCGTCCAGCTGCCCGCGGTCTCCGTCATCTCCGTCCAGTCCAGCCGCAGCTCGTCCTCCTCCCCGAGGATGCCCTTGCCGTCCTCCAGCCGGATCCGGCGCACATGGCCGCCGTCCACGGTGCTCTGGGTGTTGGAGTATTCCGTGTGGTTCACGACCGCGTAGATCCCGCCCTTCCAGGGGAAGCAGCAGACAAGGTCGTTCATTCCGGCCAGGGCTTCCGCGCCGGTCTCCGGGGTTTCCTCCCCGGCTTCCTGCGTCGTCCCTTCCGCCAGCTGCTCCTGCATTTCGGTCAGATCGTAGCTTTCGGTCTGCCCCGACGCCAGGTCCGTCACCTGCACCGACTCCGTCAATCCGGAGACGAACAGGTACACCTTCCCGTCGGCCACATTCACGCTCTGCAGCGATCCGCTTCCCCAGCCGCTGTCCTCATCCGTCAGCAGCAGCAGCGTCTCATTTTCTCCCTCCGCTCCCGCCGCGCAGGCGCAGCCCGCCGCCAGCACCGCAGCCAGCAGCAGGCATCCCAGGATCCTGATGATGCTCTTTCTCATTCCGTTTTCCCCGCTTTCCCTTTTCTTCCCGCGGCCTTACGGCGTCGCCTCATGCCCCGGGAGGGAGGCCTCCGGCGCCTCCACATTCACAATCACGGTCATGCCCGGCCGGATCCGCTCATCCGCCTGGATGGACGCCCGGGCCTGATAGGTCTTCCGGTCCGTGGTCTCCTTCGTCTCCGTGGGCATGCGGGAGATCGATCGGATCTCCCCGGAATACCGCTTTCCGCTTTCCGTTTCCCAGTACAGCTCCATGGAAACCTTCTGCCCCTCCCGCAGGAAGAACAGATCCGCTTCCGGAACCTCGAAGGCCACCTCCAGGCTGGAGGCCGGGATTCCCTTCATCAGGATATCGCCCTTGGCGATGTTTTCCCCGTTGCCTTTCTCCACGCTGGAGAGGATGCCGCTGAAGGGGGCCAGCACCTCGCTGCCCGGCGCGTACAGGCCGTCCAGCACGCCCTCCACCGTCTCAAACAGCAGCTCGCCCCGTTCCACGAAATCCCCGTTCCGGACGTGAATCTTCAGCACGCTGCCCGCGCCCTTGACCGCCACCGGCGGATTCCGCTCCACGGTGCCCCGGCCCACGCAGCTTTCCTTGCTGTATTCCCCGTCCCGGTAGACGTCCACCTTTTCGCCCATGTAGAAGTCCCCGCCGGTGACCTCGATGCTGTATCCCTTCTCCGTCAGCTTCGCCACCATGCCCGTTCCCCGGTGGGTGCCGTCGGTCATGCATTTCAGATAGACCCGCTCCCCCAGGTGGATATACCGGTTCTCGCTGGAGGTGAAGGCCTTGTCCGGGGTCGCGCTGATCAGGTAGCGGTGGGTCGGCTCGATGTACAGGCTGGCGCCGTACCGCTCCGTGACATCCTCCGCCTTGTCCCCCTCCGCGATATAGAGCCCGGAAACCGTTCCCTCCGCCGGGGCAAAATTCAGCGTGGTGGCGATGCTGGCCAGGGTTTCCCCCTCCGTGATCAGGTCCCCGGCCCGCTTCCGGACCCCGGTCACCTTTCCGCCGAAGCCCACCTGGATGGGAAGGATCTCTCCCGCCGCCACGGAGCCCTCGTAGGACAGCTCCGCCCCGGCCGCGCCGCTCCAGAGCAGCAGGGCCGCCAGGGCGCCCGCCATCCATCCCCCTCTTCGCTTCATGATTCCTTTCCTCCTTTTCCGCCGTCCGGATCTTCCGGATTCTCCTCCGGCGTCTCCTCCGGCGCTTCCGCGGCGGGGGCGTATTTTTCCGTCACCCCCCGCAGGTACATGCCGGAGAGCGGATCCGTTCCCGGCCGGAATTCCTTCCCTTCCACGGTCACGGTCCATTCGGCCCCGCCGGCGTCCTCCCCTTCCGCGTCCTTCCCGGCGGCCTCGCCGCCCGGGCTGCCCACAGTCAGGGTGTATTCAAATCTCCGGCTGGCCGTTCCCCGGCTCTTCATCTCATCGTATTCCCACCCGGCCAGGAAGCCTTCGGTGGGCACGCTCACCCGGCGCCCGCCGGCCTGCAGCGCCAGATACCGCACGCCGCTCCGGTTCAGGGTGCGGAGCACGGAGCCGTTCAGGCGCCAGACAAAGGCAGCGTCCCGCTCCCCCTCCGGGTCTTCCGGCGGCACTGCGCTCCGCAGCATCTCCGCCGCATCCCCCTCCGGGGCTTCCGGCGGCACCGCACACAGCAGCAGCGTCTCCGCCGTTTCCCCCTCCGAGTCCGGGCCTTCCGTCCGCAGCGCGGCCGTGAAACGCCCTTCCGTTCCCTCCGGGCCCTCCAGGGACAGGGCCAGTTCCTCGTCCCCCAGCTTCAGCACATGCATGGGGGCCTGCTCCCCGTCCTCCGCGGGCGGCAGGTCCACCTGGTCATAATCATGGGTCATCACATAGCGGCTTCGCCCGTGGGTCTGCCGCGGTTTCCCCGATCCTCCGGAGGCGGGCGCCGGCGCGGGCTCCTCCCATTCGATCCCCGCAAAGGGATCTTCCTCCAACTCCTCCCCGGTCTCCTCCGTCCCTTCCTCCGGTGCCGGATCCGGGTTTTGCTCCGGATTCGGCTGCGGATCGGGTTGGGGGGCGGGTTCCGGGTTCGGCTGCGGGTTCGGCTGGGGGGCCGGATCCGGATTGGGTTTCGGTTCCGGCTGGGGGGCCGGATTCGGGTTGGGTTCCGGTTCCGGATTCGGCTGCGGTGCGGGATCCGGATTTGGCTGCGGGTCGGGTTGGGGCGCCGGTTCCGCTCCGGGAACGCCCCGGAACGCCTCCGCGGCCACCTCCCCCGCAATTTCCTTCAGCCGCTGAACGGTTTCCCGCTCCAGCTTTTCGCAGTCCTGAAACGCTCCGTTCCCGATGCGGCGCAGGCCGCTTCCGGAGGACAGCACGATCTCCTTCAGCCGGCCGCAGCCCGCGAAGGCGTTCTCCTCAATCGTTTCCACGCTGTCCGGCAGCACGACCTGCTGCAGCGCGGGATCGTCCCGGAACACGTCCCGGGCGATCGTCCGGACGTCCGGTGGGATTTTAATGCTCCGGTGCTGCCCCTTTCCCCGGTATCCGGTCAGCACCCCGTCCTGAATCTCAAACAGGCTCTCCTCCGTCCCCGCCGGCGCCAGCGTGGAAGCCGGCTCCCCGATGGACTGGGGAGACTCCTCCGGTCCGGGGGTCGGCGATTCCGTTTCCTCCGGCGAGGGCGTCGGCGATTCCGTTTCCTCCGGAGAGGGCGTCGGCGATTCCGTTTCCTCCGGAGAGGGCGTCGGCGATTCCGTCTCCTCCGGGGAGGGCGTCGGCGATTCCGTTTCCTCCGGGGAGGGCGTCGGCGATTCCGACTCCTCCGGCGCGGGCGACGGCGATTCCGACTCCTCCGGCGCGGGCGATGGACTTTCCGATTCCTCCGGCGAGGGCGAGGGGCTCTCCGTCTCCGTTTCGCCGCCTTCTGCCCCCAGAACGGCGGGAGGCGGATTTCCTTCCGGATTTTCCTCCGCCCAGCCCGTTCCCCCGATGCCGGACAGCATCAGGCAGGCCGCGGCCAGGCACAGCCCCCGAAGCAGGCGTTTCCTTTCCATGTCCGTTCCTCCCCCTTTCTTCCGTCTTCTCTCCGACCGTCCCATTATATGCCAAGATTCCCTTCCTGTCCACGCAGGGGGGAAAGTGTTACATTCTCCCGGATTTCCATCCGGGCGGAACGGCAGGAGGCGGAGACCTCTTCGTCTCCGCCTCTTGATACGATCTTCGCTCCCCGGCGGGCAGTTCCCGTCCCTCCTACCCGAGCCCGGATGTAATCAGCAGCAGTACAGCTGCAACCGTCACGGGTACGGTCATCGTATCATATTCGCTTGGAGTGACCAGTTCCGCTGCGGTTCCCAAAAGCGCGGCGATTCCTGCCGTATACGCAGCGCAGGGCAAGGCCATTTTCTGCCCCAGCGACAGCATCCCAAACCCGCACAGAAAGGAAGCCAGCAGCATGGCCGCGCTGCCTTCCCAGGATTTCCTGCCATCTGTCAGCCTGCATTTCACCTTGTGTTTTCCAAACGGAATTCCAATCAGGGTGGAAATGACCGCAAAGCCCACACGCATTGTCGATGACATCAACAAAACGGACAGTCACAATATCATCTGAACCGAAGTGCATAGTAGGAACCGGAACTATGAAAATAAACCATTCAAACGAAAGACTCGCAAGTCAGGGATCCTTTGATTTATCCCTTACCTGCGAGTCTCTTTAGTCTGATTGCATTGGGTACGTCGTATATGTATGATAGGATGAAGGTTAGCCGCTTCTTCTGCTCGATTTGATTCTGTCAGCTCTTCCACAATCCGTGGAGATTGCAATACTCATAGGCGGCCACTACGGCGTCCCCCGGAGCAAGAACGAAGACTGCGGTGGGTTTATCGCCGGGATTTAGGGCTTTACGCTGGCGTCCTTCTTTTGTTTCCAGTAGGATCCACTGGATGGAATGAGCTTCCAGCATGGGATGCTCCACACTTCCCACGGTGACGGTCACGGTCTGACCATCCACTTGTACCACGGGCACATGTTTTTCACCTGCTCCGTCAGAAGTGTTGGGAACTAGTGGCTTCATTTCTTCGCCACAGCAATGGCAGCGGACACCGGAATCCTGGATGTGGGCGATGATGTTGCCGCAATGCTCGCATTTGTAGAATGTCATGGAATACTCCTCCTTCATGATA
>ONCV01000041.1 GCA_900316415.1 uncultured Eubacteriales bacterium | reverse complement strand
CAAGGAAGAAGGCGGCCGTCATACCCCCTTCTTCAACGGCTATCGTCCCCAGTTCTATTTCCGGACGACGGACGTGACCGGCAACATCAAGCTGCCGGACGGCGTGGAAATGGTGATGCCCGGTGACAACATCGACATGGAAATCACCCTGATCACCCCCATCGCCATGGAGCAGGGCCTGCGCTTCGCTATCCGCGAGGGCGGCCGTACCGTGGGATCCGGCGTCGTGGCCAAGGTCATCGAATAATTTTCAGCGATACGGGAGGATAAAGCAATGGCTAACGCTGCCCGCAGCAAGATTTGCCTCGCCTGCACCGAGTGCAAGCAGCGCAATTACAACAACATGAAGAACAAGAAGAACACTCCGGACCGGGTGGAGCTGATGAAGTATTGCCCCTTCTGCAAGAAGCACACGACCCACCGCGAGACGAAGTAATCTTCCGGATCGAAGCTCTCCGGCCGGCCGGCACCCGGCCGGCCCGGGGAGTACGCACACCGCAACAAATGTGAGGATGTGAGAAAAATGTCTGAGGAAAAGAAGACACCGGCGAAGAAGCAGGAGCCCGGGAAGGGAGCCAAGATTCTGAACTGGTTCAAGACCCTTCCCCAGCGGATCGCGAAGCCCTTCAGGAACATGTATTACGAGCTGAAGAAGGTGACCTGGCCCACCAAGCATCGCCTGGTGACCTACTCCGTCATCGTGCTCGTCTTCATGCTCTTCATGAGCGTCGTGATCGGTCTGCTGGACATGGGCGCTTCCGCCGGCGTGCGCAGCCTGATCGCCGCGACCTCGAACTCCGGCACCTCGACCGCTGCCGCGGTGGAAGAGACGGCCGAGCAGGCCGCTGAGACCGCCGAAACCGCTGCGGAGGAGGCCGCCCAGGCTGCCGATACCGCCGCGGAGGAAACGGCGGAAGCCGTGGAGCAGGCTGCTGAGACCGTGGAAAATGCCGCGGAGGAAGCCGCCGAGACCGTGAAGGAGACCGCGGAGCAGGCTGCCGAGACCGTGCAGGAAACCGCGGAGCAGGCTGCCGAGACCGTGGAAAAAACCGCTGAGGAAGCTGCCGAAACCGTGGAAAAGACCGGCGAGGGGAATTAAGCATGGCAGGAACGAGCAAGGAGCCCTGCTGGTATGTGGTTCATACCTATTCGGGCTATGAAAACAAGGTCAAGGATACGCTGGAGAAGTCCGTCGAAAACAACGGCATGCAGGATCTGATCTTTGAGGTCCGGGTCCCCATGGAGGAAGTTGTCGAGATTCGGAACGGCAAGCGGGTCAAGAGCACCCGCAAGGTGTATCCGGGGTACGTGCTGGTGCATATGATCGAGACCACCGAAAGCTGGTATGTCGTTCGGAACACCCGCGGCGTGACCGGCTTTGTGGGCCCCGATTCCAAGCCGGTTCCGCTGACCCAGGAGGAAGTCGACATGATGCTCAACACCGAGCAGACCAGCATCGACTTCGGCTTCGCCATCGGCGAGCATGTCCGGATTCTGTCCGGTCCCCTGGAAAACTTCGAAGGCGTGGTCGAGGATGTGGATACCGTCCGCGGCAAGCTCACCGTCAAGGTTCAGATGTTCCTGGGACGGGAGATGCCGGTGGAGGTGGACCTGGACCAGGTCAAGAAGGAAGACTGAGACAGGGGGGCGCATCCCGCCCCTTTGGATCGTCCCGCCCTGTGCGGGACGGGCCTGACGGGTTTCCGCCGGGCCGTGGGAGAAAGCTGAAAAACGCTTTCGCCTGACCACATTTTTTAGGAGGTGCCAGAAAATGGCCAAGAAAGTAGCTGCTTACATCAAGCTGCAGGTTCCCGCCGCCAAGGCGACGCCCGCTCCGCCCATCGGTCCTGCCCTGGGTCAGCACGGCGTCAACATCCCCGGATTCTGCAAGGAATTCAACGACCGGACCGCCAAGGATGCCGGACTGATCATCCCCGTGGTGATCACCGTGTATACCGACCGGACCTTCACCTTCGTCACCAAGACTCCTCCGGCTCCCGTGCTGATCAAGAAGGAGCTGGGCCTTGAAACCGCCAGCGGCCGCCCCAACAAGGAAAAGGTGGGCCAGCTGACGAAGGAGCAGGTGAAGAAGATCGCCACCATCAAGATGCCCGACCTGAACGCCGGCAGCCTGGAGGCCGCCATGAGCATGGTCGCCGGGACCGCCCGCAGCATGGGCGTCACGGTGGAAGAGTGACGGAGGTGACGAGAGATGAAGCATGGAAAGAAGTATACCGAGAGCCTGAAGCTGATTGACCATCTGAAGCAGTATGATCCCGAAGAAGCGGTGGATCTGGTGCTGCAGACCGGAAAGGCCAAGTTTGACGAGACCGTGGAAATCTCCGTCCGCCTGGGCGTGGATCCCCGTCACGCGGATCAGCAGGTCCGCGGCGCCGTCGTGCTGCCCCATGGCACCGGCCGCACCATTCGCGTGCTGGTCATCGCCAAGGGTGAGAAGGCGAAGGAAGCGGAAGCGGCCGGAGCCGATTATGTGGGCGCGGAAGACATGATCCAGAAGATCCAGCAGGAGAACTGGTTCGACTTCGACGTCTGCGTGGCGACCCCTGACATGATGGGCATGATCGGCCGGATCGGCCGGATCCTGGGCCCGAAGGGCCTGATGCCGAACCCCAAGTCCGGCACCGTGACCATGGACATCACCCGCGCCGTCAACGACATCAAAGCCGGTAAGGTGGAGTATCGTCTGGACAAGACCGCGATCATCCACTGCCCCATCGGCAAGGTTTCCTTCGGCAAGGAAAAGCTGCAGGAGAACCTGAACGTGCTGGTGGACGCCATCAACAAGGCCAAGCCCGCCGCTGCCAAGGGCACCTATATGCGGAGCATCTATCTCTCCAGCACCATGGGCCCCGGCATCCGGGTGAATCCGCTGAAGTTCTGAGAAACCGCGCAGGCCTCCGCCGGGAACCCCGGGGAAGGAGCGCGCTTCCGGAGAACAGGGAGCTCTTTCGGGACGGCATCTTCGGATGCCGTCTTTTTTTCATGTCCCGGATGTGATATACTGGGGCCCGAAAGGCGGGGGAAAAACCATGGGAATCGCGAAATTCAGCCATGTTTCGGAAAAACAGTACCGGGCCGCGACGGAAGGCCGGGGGGAATGCCTTCCCCTCGGGGAGATACCGCTGCCCCGGCGCTCGACCCGGGGAAGCGCCGGATACGATTTTGTCACCCCCATGGAGGTGGTGATCCCCGCGGGGGGAAAGGTCATGATTCCTACCGGGATCCGCTGCCGGATGGAGGAGGGCTGGGTGCTGCTGATGTTTCCCCGCAGCGGCCTGGGCTTCCGGTATCAGATCCGGCTGTCCAACACCGTGGGCGTGATCGACAGCGATTACTGGTACGCGGAGAATGAGGGGCACATCCTGGTGCCCCTGCGGAACCCCAATCCGGAGCCGGTGACCCTGGCCAGGGGCGAACGCTTCTGCCAGGGGGTTTTTGTGCCCTTCGGCCTGGCCGAGGAGGACGCGGAGCCCGGGGAGCGAACCGGCGGGTTCGGGTCCACGGGGCGGTAAGCCCGGGGCGGATCCGGCGGAGGGAATGAAAAAGCGGGAGGAAAAGACCTTGAAGGAAACCATTGCGCCAATTCGGATGCATCCGGCCTTCCGGGGCGGAAAACTGACCCCCTGGGGCGGGGAGCGGCTGCGCACCGTGTTCGGGAAGGGGATCCCGGAGGTTCCGACCGGGGAAAGCCTGGAGATCAGCTGCATTCCCGGGCTGGAAAGCCGGGACGATGCCGGCCGGACGCTGACCGACCTGATCGCGGAGCACGGGGCGGACTATGTGGGCCGGTATGCGGGAAAGCCCTTCCCGCTGCTGCTGAAGCTGATTGACGCCCGGGAGCCCCTGAGCGTGCAGGTGCATCCGGATGATGCCTACGCCCGGGAGCAGGAGGGCGGAAAGCTGGGAAAGACGGAAGCCTGGCTGATCCTGGACTGCCCGGAGGACGCGGAGCTGGTGTACGGCATCCGGCCGGGAACCGGGCTGGAGGAGCTGGAGAAGGCCTGCGGGCAGGGCAGCGCGGTGGCGCCGCTGCTGCGCCGGGTCCGGGTGCGGCCGGGGGACGTCTGCAACATCCCCGCCGGCACCGTGCACGCCATCGGGGCCGGCATCCTGCTGTACGAGATCCAGCAGAGCTCCGACGTGACCTACCGGTTCTATGACTGGGACCGGGTGGATGCGCAGGGCAACCGCCGGGAGCTGCATATCCGGAAGGCGCTGGATGTGACCCATCTGGACTTCGCGCCGGATCCGGGGCACTGGGACGGGCGTCCCGGGGTGACCCGGATGCTGGAGGAGCCCTTCTTCAGCCTTGACCTGATCCGGGCGGAAGGGGAGGCACAGGAGCTGCCGCCCCCGCAGGATTTCGGATTCCTGACCGCGCTGGAGGACGGGCTGACCCTGGCCTGGGAAGGCGGGGAGATTCCGATGACAAAGGGGGAGAGCTTCTTCCTGCCCTGCCGGTCCCCGCGGCTTTGCCTGCGCGGCACGGGCAGCGCGGCGCTTTCCATGCCGAGAGGGCTGTAAGGGCCGGAGAAAGGAACGGGGAGAAACGGACGTGAGCAAAACCAGGGAGAGGATCCGGGAGAGCAACCTGCGGTACAGGCACAGCCTGGGTCAGAACTTTATCTATGACGAGGATCTGCTGGCCGCGCTGGTGGCCGACGCGGGCGTGGGGCCGGAGGAGGACGTGCTGGAGATCGGCCCCGGCGCGGGCAGCCTGACGAAGCATCTGTGCGGCCGGGCGCATCACGTGATGAGCCTGGAGCTGGATGAGCGCCTGATCCCGCTGCTGAACGCCTACATGGCGGAGCAAAACAACTTCAGCCTCGTGCAGGGGGACGTGATGACGGCGGACCTGGCGGAGCTGACGAAGGAAATGCGCCGGCCCTTCGCGGTGGTGGCCAATATCCCCTATTACATCACCACGCCGCTGATCACCCGGCTGCTGACCTCGGACCTGCCCTTCAGCCGGCTGGCGCTGATGGTGCAGAAGGAAGTGGCGGAGAAGATCCTGTCCCATCCGGGGGAGGAGGGCTGGGGTCCGCTGGCGGTCCGATGCCGGTACGCCTGCGATCCGTATCTGGCCCGGATCGTTCCCGCGGCCTGCTTTACCCCCGCCCCCAAGGTGGACAGCGCCTTCGTGGTGCTGCCCCGGCGGGCGGAGCCGGCGGTGCGGGTCCGGGAGGAAAAGGCCTTCTTCCAGATCGTGACGGCCGCCTTCGCCCTGCGGCGGAAGACCATGACCAACGGCCTGTGCGCCTCCCTGCGCCTTTCCCGGGAGGAAGCCCTGGGCCTGATGCGGGCGGCGGGGCTGGACGAAAGGATCCGGGGCGAGCGGCTGACGCTGGAGGAGATGGCAAGGCTGGCGGACGCCTGGAAGGAACTCCGGGACGCGGGAAAGGATGAACGCGGGAATTCATGAGGAAATACAACGTATACGGAAACACCGAGGGCGTCCGGGACGCGCTGCTGGCGAAGCTGGAGGAGCTGTACAGCTATGAGCTGGAGGAGGGCGAGTTCCTGCCCCGGGAGCTGATGGCGATACTGGCGGACTACTCCTGCCGGCTGAACCGGGAAATCGCGGTGTACATCACCCGGGACGGGGAGATCGTGCACGTGGCCGTGGGAACGGACTGCGACGTGGAGCTGACCGATTTCCGGCTCCGCCGGAACGCCCGGCGGCTGAGCCGCGTGCGCTGCGTGCACACCCATCCGGACGGGGACGGGCATCTGAGCGACGTGGATCTGAGCGCGCTGAAGATCTTCCGGTATGACGCCATGACGGCGGTGGGCGTCCGGGACGGCGCGGCGGTGAACGTGCAGACCGCCTTCCTCCAGTCGGATACGGAGGTGCTGATGCCCCCCTGCGTCCCGTGGCACCGGGTGCCGGACCGGGACTGGCTGGCCCAGATCGAGGCCTGCGATGCCCTGGTGGGCGCGGGGGAGACCCGGCAGGTTTCCGACGGCCCGGAGAAGGCCGTGCTGATGGGCATCGAGAGCCGCGAATCGCTGGAGGAGCTCCGGCGCCTGGCGGAAACCGCAGGCGCGCAGGTGGTGGGCATGTTCCTGCAGAAGCGGGACCGGCCGGACGGCGCCCTGTTCATCGGCCGGGGCCGGGCGGAGGAGCTGGCCCGGGAGGCCCAGGCGCTGGACGCGGACCTGTGCATCCTGGACGAGGAGCTGACGGGAATTCAGACCCGAAACCTGGAGGATGTGCTGCGGATCAAGGTCATCGACCGGACCACGCTGATTCTGGATATCTTCGCCCGGCGGGCCTCCAGCGCGGAAGGAAAGCTGCAGGTGGAGCTGGCGCAACTGCAGTACCAGAGCACAAGGCTGATCGGTCAGGGGCTGGTGCTGAGCCGGCTGGCCGGCGGCATCGGAACCCGGGGACCCGGGGAAAGCCGGCTGGAGATGAACCGGCGCCGGATCCGGGAGCGGATGACGGAGCTGCGGCGAAGGCTGGCGGAGGTGGAAAAGCAGCGGGACATCCGCCGGAAGAGCCGGGAGCGGAACGGCACGCCGGTGGTGGCCCTGGTGGGATATACCAACAGCGGCAAATCCACCCTGCTCAACGCCCTGACCGGGGCCGGCGTTTACGCGGAGGATCAGCTCTTCGCCACGCTGGACGCCGTTTCCCGGAGAATGGAAACCTCCGAAAAAACGGAATACCTGCTGGTGGACACGGTGGGCTTCATCCGCAAGCTGCCCCATACCCTGGTCAGCGCCTTCCGTTCCACCCTGGAGGAGGCGGCGCTGGCGGACGTGCTGGTGATCGTGAACGACGGCTCCAGCCCGGAGATGGCGGCCCAGCATGACACGGTGGAGCAGGTGCTGCAGGAGCTGGGCGCGACGGAGGCCCCGCGGATCGAAGCGGTCAACAAATGCGACGCGGCGGATCCCTGGCCCACCTTCCCCGGCGCGGTGATGATCTCCGCGAAGACGGGGGAGGGCCTGACGGAGCTGAAGGACCGCATCGCCCGGGCCCTGCAGGAGAACCATGCGCCCGTCACCTTCCGGATTCCTTTCGACCGCTTCGGGCTGGTGGCCCAGATCCGCCCCCTGGGGCGGGTGATCGGGGAGAAGTACACGGAGACGGGGGAGGAGCTGACGATGATGATGGCCCGGGAGGACGCGCTGCGCCTCGTCCGCCGCTGGGGCCTGGAAATGCCGGAGGACGGCGGGGAATCCGGCGCGGAATAAGGCTTTTTGTCCAATATGGCCGGATTCATACCAGGTTGCGTCTGTTGCATATTTTTCTGTTTTGTGCTATCATTCCGGTCGGACGAAAGGCTTGAAAATCAAGCCTTTGAGGGCCCGAATCAAGAAAAGGAGGAGCGATGGATCATGAAGAAGACGATTGCGAAGGTGGAATACGATACCGAAGCTTCCGAGCTGCTGGGTAAAGTGACCTCCGGCTCCATCGGCGATCCCGCCGGGTACGAGGAGTGCCTGTTCAAGACCGCGGATGGCAAGTTCTTCCTGTATGTGAACGGTGGCGAAGCCTCCAAGTACACGAAGGAAGACATCAAGCGCATGGCCAAGGCGAAGGCCGACGAGTGGCTGGCCGCGAACAAGTAAGAGCAAGCGGGCGCGGACGACAGAGCCGGAGAAACGGGTTCATCCCTTTCCCCGGCTTTCGCTTTATTACAGGGAGGATCGGACGGATGAAGCGGGGCATTCTCTTTGACCTGGACGGAACGCTGTGGGATTCGGCGGAGGGCGTGGCGGCCTCCTGGAACCAGGCGCTGGAAACGATGGGAAGGCCGGAACGGGTGGACCGGGATTTTGTTCATTCCATCATGGGAAAGACCATGGATGCCATCGGCCGGCTGATGTTTCCGAAGGAGGCGGACGCGGAGCGGAACCGCCTGATGGAATACTGCCTGGGGCAGGAGAACGACTATCTGCGGATTCATGGCGGCGTTCTCTATGAGGGGCTGGAGGAGACGCTTCGCACCCTGCGGGAGGCGGGGGTCTTCCTGGCCATCGTCAGCAACTGCCAGAAGGGCTATATCGAGTGCTTCCTGGAGCATCACGGCCTGGGCGCGTATGTGGACGACACCGAATGCTTCGGAAACACCCTGCGGGGAAAGGGATACAATATCCGCCTGACCGTGGAGCGGAACGGGCTGGAGGAGGCCCTGTATGTGGGAGACACCCTGGGCGACTACGAGGCGGCCGCGGAGGCGGGGATTCCCTTCCTGCACGCGGCATACGGCTTCGGAACGGTTCCGGAGGGAACCCCGGCGATCCGGGACATCCGGGAACTGCCGGACTACTTCCTCTCCGCCGCGCGGCCGGGGGCCGCGCCGGAGCAAATTCCCCCGGCGCCTTGACAGGGACGCCGCGGAAACGGTACAATGAGGTCAGCATATGGGCCGCTGGCCCGGAAAAAGGAGGAAACCAGGATGAAGTACGAGTGCCCCTGCGGTTACATCTATGATCCCGCCGAGGGAGATCCGGATGGCGGAATCGCCCCCGGCACCGCGTTTGAAGACATTCCGGAGGACTGGGTCTGCCCCGTGTGCGGCCTGGGGAAGGACGCCTTCACGCCCGTGGAGTAAGGGTACATGAATCCGGCCCGCTTTTCGAGTTTCCGAAGGGCGGGCTTTTTTGCGGAGGAACGGCCGGGGACGGAAGCCGGGCCGGGGAAGGGGGAAAACGGGATGCAGGCGGCGCGGCGGGAGGATCGCACCATGAAGGTGCCGGCGATGCTGCATCTGGCCCGGCTGGGCTATGCCTGCCTTTCCCGGGAGGAGCTCCGGAGGCGGGACCGGGGGACGAACCTGCTTCCGGAGGAGCTGCGGGCGGCGCTTCAGCGGATCCGGGGCGAGGAGATGCCGGAGGCGGATTTCGCCCGGCTGACGGCGGAAATCCGGGACCGGCTGAACGCGGAGGACCTGGGCCGGGAGTTTTACCGGATGCTCCGGGACGGATGGAACGGCTGGCGGCTGATCGATTTTGAGCGGCCGGAGCGGAACCGGTTCCGGATGGCGGCGGAGGTTTCCTGCGGCGAGGGGGAGAACCGGTTCCGGCCCGACATCACGGTGTTCGTGAACGGCCTCCCGCTGGGCATGATCGAGGTCAAGACCGGGGAGCGTCCCCACGGCATCCGGGCCGAATACGACCGGATGCGGGAGCGCTTCCGCACCGGCAGCTTCCGCCGGTTTCTGCAGTGCGCCCAGGTCTGGATGTTCTCGGACGACCGGGACAACGATCCGGAGGCGCTGCTGCCCACCGAGGGCGCCTTCTACGCCACGGGGGCCCGGGAGGATTTTCCCATCCACGCTTTCCGGGAAACCCATCCGGGCATCTGCCGGAGGATCGGGCCCCGGAACCGGGAGGAGGAGAAGCGGATCCTGGCGGAGCTGGGCATGGCGGGGCTTCCGGCGGATCCGGAATTCCGGCGGAGCCTGTCGCCCCGGAAGCCCACCCACCGGATGCTGACCAGCCTGTTTCTACCGGAGCGGTTCCTGCTGCTGCTGCGGTACGGCGTGCATTATCTTCCGGCCCGGGACGGCGCGGTCACGAAGCGCCTTTTGACCTCCGGTCAGCTGCTGGCCCTGGAGGAGCTGCGGGGCAAGGCCGCCCGCGGATACCGGAACTGGACCGTGCCCTACGGCGGCGCGGCGGGGGAGCCCGCCCTGGCGGCCGCGGTGCTGCTCTTTCTGCGGGACCGGTTTCCCTGCGCGGAGATCCGGTGGCTGCTTCCCGACCCGGCGGTCCGGCGGCGGACGGCGGGGCAGCTGCGGGAGGATGCCGGAGCGCTGCGGGATGTGCGGGAGGAGAGCGATTCCCTGCTGCTGAAGCCCGCCGGGGAAAGCGGGGAGTACGCCGGCCCCTCCCGGGTGATCCTGCTTTCGGAGCGGGAAAGGGCGTACGGCGCCCGGGCGGGAGAAACCCGCCGGCTCCGGCGGGCGCCCCCGGACGCGGTGCGGGTCACCCTGCGGACGCCGGTGACGCCGGAGGGCGGGAACTACGCCTACCTGCTGGAATGCGCGGACGGCACGCTCTACTGCGGATGGACGAACGATCTGGCGAACCGGCTGCGGACCCACAACGAGGGCCGCGGCGCGAAATATACCCGGAGCCGGCGGCCGGTCCGGCTGGTCTATTATGAGGAATTCGGCACCCGGGAGGAAGCCATGAGCCGGGAATGGCATCTGAAGCGGCTGACCCGGGCGCAGAAGGAACAGCTGATCCGCCGGTCGGGGGCCTTCCCCGAACCGGAGACCCCGGAGAAAACCGGGAAGGAACGGAAGAAGAACAGGACGGAGGGCACGAAATGACACATCCGAAGACGGTCTGGGTGACGGGGGCTTCCAGCGGGCTGGGGCTGCATACCGCGATGGCACTGCGGGACGCGGGATGGACGGTGATCGCCGGGGCCCGGAGCTTTGCGGAGCCCGGGGAACGGGACGGCATGCACTGCCTGCCCCTGGACGTGACAAGCGCGGAGAGCGTCCGGGTCTTTGTGGACCGGGCGCTGGAGATCTCCCCCTGGGTGACCGCGGTGGTCCAGTGCGCGGGCATGCTGGTGCTGGGCTCCTGCGAGGAGACGACGGAGGAGGAGTATCTGCGGGTCATGAACACCAATTTTCTGGGCATGGTGCGGGTGAATCAGCAGGTGCTGCCGATACTGCGGGCCCAGAAGGAGGGCCGCATCGTGATGTATTCCTCCATCAACGGGCTGCTGGGAATTCCCTTCCAGAACGCCTACACCGCCAGCAAGCACGCCATCGAGGGCTACGCGGAGGGGCTGCAGATGGAGGTTCGCCCCTTCGGCATCCAGGTGACCCTGATCGAGCCGGGGGATCACCGGAGCGGGAGCGACAAATACCGCCCCCACGGCGTCCGGATGACGTCGGATTCCCCCTACGCGGCGGCCTATGAGCGTGCCACCGCGAAGATCCATCATGACGAAACCCACGGCAGCGATCCGGACCGGCTGGGGCGGAAGGTGGCCCGGTTGCTGGAGCGGAAACGGATGCCCTTCCGGAAGCGGATCGCCAGCCCGGACCAGCATCTGGCGGTCTGGCTCCACAAGCTGCTGCCGGCCCGCTGGAACGAGGCGATCCTCAGCGGATACTATCTGAAGAAATGACGAATGCTTTAGCAATGATGCTGTTTACAACTTGGGAAACAGTGCACGTCGCTTCAGTAATACAGCCTTTTTCGACTCAACTTCCCGCTTTAATTTCTGAGCCTCCGGGCTGGCATCTTCTTCCCGATAGAGCATGCCGATCAGTGCGTCCTGTTTTTCGATGATCTCGTTCTTTACGCTTCTTGTGGGCTCCAGGTTCTC
>ONCV01000042.1 GCA_900316415.1 uncultured Eubacteriales bacterium | reverse complement strand
AAGATCATATTTTGTCTTGGTAGCTGCCATGCCAAGCACAGAGGGAATCATCAGTGCAATGCACAGGATGATGACCGCGATTCTATGCTTGACCAGCCATTTGGTGAAGCCTTTCACAATCTCTACCTCCCAACATGCTTCATGTTACAAAACATAGTGTTGACTTTCTCAACGACGCGAATTATAATCAATCTTGCGATTGAATTCAATAATCAATTTGATAATCAATCGTTTGTTAATAAACAATTCGGCATAGCAAGTGGATTTAACCAACACAAGACCTGAAAATTGTTGAGAAAGAAGGCTTTGACGTATGGCGCAGGCAATCGAGGTTCCTCAGAAAAAAGAAGATCGCCGTGTACGGCGGACAAAAAAGCTGCTGACCCAGGCATTGACCCAATTATTGCAGGAAAAGCAGATCAATGAAATTACTGTCAAAGAGCTGACCGACCTGGCAGATATGAACCGGGGTACATTTTATCTGTATTACAAGGATATCTTCGATATGCTGGAAAAAATCGAGGATGGCCTGTTTGAAGCGCTGGATGAAATCGTATCCCTGCATGAACATGATGATGTAAGTCACCAGACCACGCCGATTCTGCTGGATCTGTTCCGTTTCATCGAGGAGAACCAGGAAATGTGCCGGGTGCTGCTCAGCCCCCACGGGGACATGAATTTTCTGCACAGACTCAATCAAGTCGTGCGAGAAAAGTGCCTTCAGATGTGGCCGAATGAAGAAGACAAGAAAGACGATACTTTTGAGTATCACTATAGCTTTGTCGTCTATGGCTGCGTGGGAGTCTTCCGCGCCTGGCTGAACAGCAAATGCCAGGAACCAGCTGAAAAGATGGCGGAAATGGCCGATGCGATGATCCGCAGAGGCAGCCTATCCTGATAAACGAATATGCCTGGATTTTCATACCATGGCTCCGGGTGTGCCTGACATGCGGAAAAATGAGAATATACTACAGAATCTGGTGGCTGAAAGGGAGTGAGGTGGCACATTTTGTGCCTTAAGGGACAGAAAACGACAGGATTGTATGGAAGACCGGGAATTTCCTTTTTCGGTTGAAGGGCATGCCCGCAAATGCTATAATAAGCGACCGCGCTTCCGCCGCGGGAATTGTTCGGAATCGGAAACCGAGAAAGGCACGCCAATATGATGAAAAGGGTTTTCTCCTTCCTGAAAAAGGAAATGATGCTGACGCTGTCCCTGGCCGCGGCCCTGGCCGCGCTGATCATTACCCCGCCCTCGCCGCGGCTTCTCCGCGATATCGACTGGCGCACGCTCGGCACGCTCCTGATGATGCTTTGCGTCCTGGAAGGATTCAAGCAGGAGAATGTTCTCCGCCCGCTGGTCAGCCTTGCCGGCAACCTGAAACGGCAGGTCTCCCTTTCCCTTTTTCTGATCTTCGGTGTTTTCTTTTCCTCCATGTTTGTCACCAACGATGTGTCGCTGATCATCTTTGTCCCGCTGACCATCATGCTGTTCCGGGACGGAGGAAAGGAAAAATATATTCTGCCCGTCATCTCCATGGAGAATATCGCCGCGGTTCGCGGTTCGCTGCTGACGCCCTTCGGCAGTCCCCAGAATCTTTTCCTCTATGGAAAGGCCGGCATCAGCGCGGGGCATTTCATGCTTCACATGCTGCCGCTGTGTGTCCTGTCCGCGGTGCTCCTGGTGATCTTTGTTCTTGTGCTCTACCGGAAGAACCCGAAAGAGGAAATCGCCGTGTCGGGGAGCCGGATGGTCTGGGCGAAGGAAGGAAAAGCCCGACGGATCGGCTATGTCTGCCTGTTTGTGCTGATCCTGGCGGTGATCGTTACCCGGACCACCCTCTGGCCGCTGGCGGTCGTCCTCGTGCTGGCCGCAATCCTGGTCCTGGATCGGAAAATCCTGCTGAAGGTGGACTATGTTCTGCTGTTCACCTTCCTCTGTTTCTTTATCTTTTCCTCCTCCGTTGCCGCCAATCCCGGCATTTCCGCTTTTCTGAAAAGGACCGTCGCCGGGAATGAGTATTGGTGGAGCATCGGAATCAGCCAGATCATCTCCAACGTTCCGGCCTCCATTGTGCTCTATCCATTTACCACCAACTTCGCGGGTCTGATCTACGGCGCGGATACCGCCGGCCTGTGCTCCCTGATCGGTTCGCTGGCATCGGTCATCAACTATCGGATCTACGTGCGGGAGTACCCGGAGCGGGGCAGGGACTTTATCCGGGTCTTTACCCTGGTCAGCTGGGCTTTCTTCCTGATCGTTGTGATTCCGGGGCTCCTGCTGTCCCGCTGGCCCTTCTTCTGATCCGCGGCCCTGCCCGGCTGCAAAAAAAGCGGCTGCCCTGCTGTGGGGCAGCCCAATATCATCATGGGGACGGACCGGGTCAGGCGCGGCTCGCGCGAAGGAATGCGCAGATCAGAAGGACACAGCAGATTGTTTTCTCATTTCATCAAAGAGAACCGTTCCCCCGTCTCCAACGGCCGCCAGCCCCAGGGCGGCGCCGGTGAAGCGCTTTCCCCCGGACAGACCTTCATCGCTGAGATAATCCGCCGACAGGGTGAGCAAAAGCTCCTTTCCGCTTTCATGAAGACGGAACAGGGAACGGCGCAGACCGGTTCCTTCCACGGAAAGCCGGGCGGAGCATCCGTCCACCGCACAGAGCGTACGGTGCGTCTGCTCCGCGCCAACCTGTTCCAGGACCTCCAGCGTGCAGCCTTCCCGGCCTTTCCGCAGACCGAAAAGGAAGTAACTGCGCTCATCGTAATATCCGCACAATCCGCCGAATTCACCCGGCTGCGCCTGGGTCATGTCCACCCGGGCGGACTGGGTGAAACAGGCTTCGGTCTGGCGGAGCAGAAGGAGACTGTTTCCGCTGATTTCGGAAGGCGTGCTGCCGCAGCGCAGAAGAATCCGGTTTCCGCAGAAAGAGGCGAAGTTCCGGAAATCCGCCCGGGGAGAAATCCAGTCGGGTGTCGCCTCCCGATTCGGCGGGAGAGCGGATTCGGGGAAGGGCAGTTTCTGCAGGCAGCTTGGCCCCTTCAACCCATTTACGATCGGCCATCCGTCCGCGGTCCAGGTGACCGGATCCAGCGCGGTCTCCCGGCCCATCATCGTGCGGCCCTCCACCGTCCGGCCGCAGAGATACACCATATACCAGCGGCCGTCCGGGGTGGAAACCAGCTTTCCGTGACCGCTGCGGCCCACGGGGGAGAAGGGGTTTTTCCGGCTGAGAATCGGATTGAACGGACATGCCTCGTAGGGTCCCCGGAGCGCGCGGCTCCGCATGACGGTTTCCATATGATCCGGGCCGGTGCCGCCTTCCGCGAGGAAGAGATAATACCATCCGTCCTTCCGGAGAAGATGGGGGCCCTCCGGCTTGATCCGGGCGGAACCGAAATAGATCATTTCCGGTTCGGAGATCAGGTTTCCCTCCGGATCAATCTCCGCCAGAATCGCGCCGGGATTCAGCAGAATATAGCGCCTGCCGTCCGTATCCGCAAACAGCGAGGGATCGATGCCATCCAGGGGCAGGAACTTTGGTTCGGACCAGGGGCCGGCCGGGTTTTCCGCCGAGGTGATCATCTGGAGACGATAGGGAACGGTATCCCTCCGCAGTGTGGCAACGACCCAGAAACGACCGTTGAAAAAGGAAATATCCGGCGCCCAGTATCCATACCCGCCGGGAAGGCCGGCGAGCCCGCTTCGCTTCAGATCATCGGCCGCGTGCCCCACCAGCGTCCAGTGAACCAGGTCCCGGGAATGATAGATCGGGAGCCCGGGAAAAAAGACAAAGGAGGAATTGACCAGGTAATAATCTTCGCCCACCCGGACAATGGACGGATCCGGATGAAATCCACGCAGGAGGGGATTCCGGTAGGTCTGCTCCAGGGAGAAACCGAGACGCGCAGTCAGGAATGCATAGGCGTCCTTCCGCGGCGCCTGCGCGGAAAGATCCAGGGGCGTGATGCCCTGAAGGTCCGCCTCCAGCGGGTCAAAGCCCAGCACATCCATCGCGAAACGGACGGTCTCCGCATCGCCGGAGGCAGCGGCATGATGCAGGACGGAACGGCCCTGCCCGTCGGGATCCGTGGAATACAGATGCCAGGACTGGAAGCAGCGGCGAAGAACAGCGCTCTGGCCGGCCCCGGCCGCGCCCAGCGTGATCTGCCGCTTCTGCTCCGGGGAAAAGCCTTCCAGCCCGCCCCGGGAATCCAGTTCCTGCAGATCGTCCGCCGCCCCGGAAACCGCCAGGGAATAGACCTGATTGAAATCGCTCATGCCCGTCCTCCTTCAGGAATGATTCAACTGATTGTACCATGCGGGCTGCAGGTGTCAAGAAAGAAAAAGCACTGCGCGGGAGAAGAAAACGAAAAATCGAAAAACAGAAGGAAAGGACGTAAAATCTTGACTTGATTCACTGCACGGGAATAGAATAAATTGGAATACGACGGCCGCGAAGGCGGGAAAGGACGGCAGGGAATGAAGATCCATTTTTCAAGGCTGTACAGACTGGAGAGAAGGCAGGAACCCTGCTGGATATCCCTTCCTTTTGCGCCGGGAGTTTTTCGGGAAGGCAGCGGGATCCGGATTTGGGATAACGGGAAGGAGATTCCGGTTCAGAGCCGGGTGCTGTCCCGGCACCGGGACGGCAGCGTGAAGTTCCTTTTTCTTCGCTTTGCGGCGGATCTGCCGGGAAACCGGGGAAAGGACCTGACGGCGGAGATCACGGAAAGTCCGTCCAAGGCGGACGGCGGCATACGGATCCGGCGGGAGGATGACCGGATTCTTGTGGACGGCGGGGAGGGCGGGCTTCACCTGACCCTGCGGGAGGGCGGGAACGCCCTGATGGAGAGCCTGCGGGACGGAAGGAAGACTTATTCCCGGGAGCTGTTTATCGGCCCGCGGCTGAAGGATGGAAACGGAACCATTTATCTGCCGCGGTACGAAAGCTGGCATGTCGAGGAGGAGGGGGCCCTGGCCGCCGTGCTTCGGGCGGAGGGAACGCTGCTTCCGGAAGGAGAAAATCCGGCCGGGGAGCGGGAGGTTCTTCGACTTGAAACCCGAATCACCGTCTACGCGGAAAAAACATGGATGGAGGTGGCGTTCCGCCTGATTAATTCCACCAGCGCGCCGCTGCATGCGGTCAGTCTCGTATTTGCGGTGCTGAGCGATACGGACTCGCAATATGACGACCGCCTGCAGAAGAACGGGAACCGGGAGCACGGGGATTCCGTGGGCGAAGGCAGCGTCGCGGCCGGCGGGATGATCCGGAAGGACGGGATCTGCGAGACCACGGGGTGGAACCGGTTGGGAGAGACGGAAAAACTGTTTGCGGACAGTCCGGTTCGCTGCTGTGTGGGATCCTCCAATTACCGGACCAATTTTGCGATCAGCGGCGGGGAAGCCGTGGAAAAGACCGTGGACACGGCCAGCATCATGGCGGAGGCCAATGAGCATTATATCGAGGTTTTTTACGGAACCTTCTTTGCGGACCGGACGGATCGGGAGGGCGGCGTCTGCGCCACCGTGTTCCAGGCCCAGCAAAACTATCCGAAGGCTGTCAAGAGCGACCGGAACGGGATCTATGCGATGCTGGTTCCGGAGGGGATGGAGCAGGTGATCCTGCAGAGCGGGATGAGCCGGGAGCAGCGCGTTCAGCTGCATTTTCACGCGCCGGATGAATCCCTGGCGGAGATTGACAACCGCAGCCTGATCTATCAGATGCCCGACCGTCCCTGGCTGGATCCGGAGGTTTACCGGGACGCGGGGGTTGCTCCGGACATTTTTGTGGAAAAGGATAAAATGAACCCGGAGACGGAGATCGCCCTGATCACCCGCTGCGACGCGCACAGCAGAAGCTTCGGCATGCTGAATTTCGGCGACGCGCCGGATATGAACTATACGCAGCAGGGCCGGGGAAAGGGGGATCTGGTCTGGTCGAACAACGAGTACGACTTCCCCCATGCCTGCGCAGCCCTCTACATGCGAACGGGAGAACGCCGCTTCCTGGACTATACCATCGCGGCGGCGACCCACTGGATGGATGTGGACGTCTGCCACTACAGCACGGATCCGCTGAGGGTCGGAGGGCAATGGGAACACTGCCGCAAGCATGTGCTGGACAGCACGATGGTCTGCTCCCATGAATGGGTGGAAGGCCTGCTGGATCTGTATCATCTGACGGGAAATCCGCGGGCGCTGGAGACGGCGCTGGGGATCGGCGAAAACGTGCGCAGGCTGCTGGATACACCGGCGTATCGGACCCGGGGAGAAAGCAACGCGCGGGAGACCGGATGGGCCCTGCGCTCCCTGACCGCGCTGTATGTGGAGACCGGGGAGAAGAAATGGCTGGAAAAGGCGGACTGGATCGTGGAAAACTTCCGCGCATGGAAGGAGGAATACGGGAGCTGGGTTGCGGCATATACGGACAACACGCAGATCCATGTTCCCTTCATGATCGCGGTGGCCATGGGCAGCCTGTTCCGCTTCCATGAAGTGTTTCCCTCGGAGGAACTGAAGCAGATGCTTCTGGACGCGGCGGAGGATCTGCTGGAGAACTGCATGACGCCCGTCGGCCTTTTCTGCTACAAGGAGCTCCCGAGCCTGAACCGGCTCGGAAACAACACCCTGCTGCTGGAAGCGATGACCATCGCGTGGAAGCTCAGCGGCGACCGGAAATACCTGGAGAAGGGGCTGCTGTCCTTCCGCCGGGAAATGACCGGAAGAAGCGCTCCCGTCGGAAAGAAAATGGTTCTGGAAGGAACGGTCATCCTCAGCAATGAATCGCCGAAGGCCTTTGCCCAGAGCTATCTTCCGCTGGCAGGATACTACAAGGCGGCAACGGAGGCGGGGCTGCTGTAAGCCCCCCCGGTGGAAAGGGACGGATCATGCACAGAAGAGACCGAGTAATCGATATGACCTATGGGCCGATTCTCCGGAAAATTTTATTATTTGCGCTGCCGCTTGTGCTGGGCAATGTGCTGCAGCAGCTTTACACCACAGTGGACACCCTGGTGATCGGCGCGAACTGCGGGACCAATTCGCTGGCGGCGGTCGGAACCAGCGCGCAGCCGGTGGAGGTCGTCCTTTGCATTTTTCTGGGCATCGGCACAGGCGTTTCCATCCTGATTTCGCAGCATATCGGCGCGGGCCGGCGGGAAAAGGCGGTCGAACTCTGCGGCACGGCCGTTTCCTTTGTCTGGGTATGCGGGATCGGGGTCAGCCTGCTGGGAATCGTGGCCGCGCCGGGGATCCTGCGCCTGATGCAGGTGCCGGAGACGGCGATGGATCTCTCCGTCACCTATGTGCGCCTGGTATTGGCAGGGTCCCTGGGAAATATCGGCTACAACATGAACGCGGGGATCCTCCGGGGCATGGGGAACAGCGCGGCTTCCCTTTATTTTCTGCTGGTTTCCTGTATTGTGAACATCGTTCTGGATGTCACGCTGGTGGCTGGATTCCATATGGACGTCGCCGGAGCGGCCATCGCCACCAGCGCTGCCATGATGATCAGCTGGATGGTCAGCGTGGGATATATCCGCAGGAGGTATCCGGAGCTGAAATTCCCGATTTTCCGCATCCGGTTTGAAGGGGAGCACCTGAAGTCCATCCTGCGGATCGGAATCCCCGTCGGTCTGAACAATTCCCTGTATTCCCTGGGCCATGTCGCGCTGCAGACGCTGGTCAATGCCGAGGGCCCGGTTTTCATGGCGGGGCAGGCGGTGGCGGGAAGAATTACCGGAATGGCCAGCATTGCTTCCTCCGGCCTTGCGTCGGCGGCCACGACATTCTCCGGCCAGAACTACGGCGCAGGGAACTATGATCGGCTTCGGCGGGGTTACCGGCGGATTCCGGCCGCGGTGGGGGCGATTACCCTGAGCTGCGGACTGCTCTTCCTGCTGATCCGGATGCCCTTGCTGCGGCTGTTCTCGGAGGATGAAATGGTGCTGATGTACGCAACCCGCTACACCTCGGTCCAGCTGCTGAGCTTCTGGATGTACGCGGTGTTCAATACCATGGTCTGCACCGTGAACGGAGTCGGCCTCGTCCGATATACCACCCTGGTGAACATCCTGATGCTCTGGGCGGTTCGGATCCCCAGCGCCTATCTGATCCGGGCCTGGTATGACGGGACCTGGATCATGCTCTGCTTTCCGATCTCCTTCTTCTTTGCCATGTGCTGCATGTTCTTCTACTATCTCTTTTCCCCCCGGTGGAAGGAAATCATTTCCAGACCGGACCGGGGCAGGGAAGAAAGCTGAAAGGAGCAGCCGAGCCGAAGAGATTGTGAGGGAAGAAGTCATCAATACCCTGTAAACAAAGCAGCCGTGAGCGAGGTCACAGTGATCCCGCCCACGGCATTAGCGGCCCGGCTGACACAGGAGACACGATGAATCGTTAAATGTGGAGGACGGAAAGCAGCACCGAGGAAATCAGCAGGATGATGGCGCCGCCGATACGGCTGGAGATCTGGGCGAAGGGCATCAGCTCCATGCGGTCCGCAGCGGAGAGGCAGGCCACGTCGCCGGTGCCGCCCATGTTGGCCATACATAGGCCTGCCGTTATGGCCGATTCCACCGGATAGAAGCCCACCAGCTTGCCCATCAGGCCCGCGCCGACGATGGCGCCAATAACGGTCACCAGGCACAGCACCACGTAGGTGAGGGTGAACTGGGAAATCACGTCCTGCAGCGGCACATAGCAAGCGCCGATGCCGATCAGCAGCATGGGGGTCAGGTTCTTGGAGACGAACTGGAACCACTGATAGCAGCCGATCTCGCAGTCCTCATCCAGCCAGCCGAACACCTTGCACAGGGCCACGCTGATGATCATCCAGGCATAGGCGTGGATCTTGGGCAGGAATTGGCCGTTGGGCAGAACCATGTTGAAGAATTTGTTGATGATGATGCCCAGGCAGAAGAAAGCGCCGCTGACGAACAGGCCGATGCCCATCCGGCGCAGGTCGATCTTTTCGCGCTTCTGCACCTCTTCCTCGCTCAGGTCGTATTCATGGGGATCGTTGGATTTATTGACCAGCAGCGCGCCCTGGCCGTTCCACTCTTTGCCCTTGAAGATCTTGGGCAGCAAACCGGACATCACGATGGAGAACAGGTTGCCGATGGCCACGGCGGGCACCATCTTGGCCAGCGCCTCTGCCGCGGACATGGAGGAGCCTGCGTCAAAGATCTTGGAGAGGGGCACCGCGCCGGCGCCCATGCCGCCGCCCATGATGGGCAGGCCGATGAGGATCAGGGCCTGCTTGGCGCCATAGCCGATCAGGCCGCCCACCAGGGCAACCAGGCCGAAGGCCACGGCCACGCCGCCCAGGATGGCGGGCAGATAACGGGCGGAAGCCTTGATCAGCAGCTTCTTGTTCATGCCCAGGATGGAGCCGCAGATCAGGGCGGCGATGTACCAATCCAGGAAGCCGCCGCTGGAGGCGAAGAAGGTGTACATGTTGCCGCTGATTTTGGTGGCGGCGCCCTCCTGGGGCGTAGCCATGATCAGGGAGGTGGGGAACAGCTTAAAGTACACCATGGCGCTGGCGGCAAAGATGCACACGATAGCACCGCCGCCCAGGTAGCTCTTGACGATGGGGGTGCGGTTGCCGATCTCATTGAAGATGGCGCCCAGCAGGATCATCAGGGAGAAGCAGCCCAGCATGGCCCCGGGCAGGTTCGTCTTGACGCCCACATCCTCTCCGGTGATGGCGATGGGCACGTAGAGGGTGATCAGTACGATGGCGGCAAAGATTGCGAAATACTTCCAATCCATGCCGAACAGCCGAAAGCCTTTCTTTTCCATAGCGTTCATCCTTTCTTGATGGTTCTATGTCAATCAGCCTCCTCCGGCTGATTGGGCTCAGAATTCCCGGTTGCCGGGGTTGCCGGCGATGCCCAGCTGCTCCGCCACCTGGGCCACCTGCTCCGCCACCACCAGAGCGACGCGCTTGTCGAAGGCGCCGGGGATGATGTATTCCTCGTTCAGCTCCTCCTCGCCGCACAGGGAGGCGATGGCCCGCGCGGCTGCCAGCTTCATTTCTTCCACGATCTGGCGGGCCTCCACCATCAGCGCGCCCCGGAACAGGCCGGGGAACACCAGCACGTTGTTGATCTGGTTGGGATAATCGCTGCGGCCCGTGGCGACGATGCGGGCGCCGCCGGCCTTGGCATCCTCAGGCATGATTTCCGGGGTGGGGTTGGCCATGGCGAACACGATGGCGTCCTTGGCCATGGTGGCGATCATATCGGAGGTGACGATCTTGGGAGCGGAAACGCCGATGAACACATCCTTATCCTTGATGATCTCCGTCAGCGGGCCCCGCTGATGATCCCGGTTGGTTACCTCGGCCATCTTGGCCTGGGCGGGATTCATCCATTCCTCTCCCTCGCAGACCGCGCCGGCCCGATCCACCAGCACGATATCCTTGGGCCCCAGCTGCATCAGCAGCCTGCAGATGGAAATGCCGGCGGAGCCTGCGCCGTTGATGACGATGCGAACGTCCTTCCATTCCTTCCCGACCACCTTCAGGGCGTTGATCAGGCCCGCGGCCACCACGATGGCGGTGCCGTGCTGGTCGTCATGGAACACGGGAATATTCAGTTCGTTTTTCAGCCGGGTCTCGATCTCGAAGCACCGGGGTGCGGAGATGTCCTCCAGGTTGATGCCGCCGAAGGTGGGGGCCAGGTATTTGACGGTCTTGATGATTTCCTCGGTATCCTTGGTATCCAGGCAGATGGGGAAAGCGTCCACGCCGCCAAAGGTCTTGAACAGCACCGCTTTGCCCTCCATCACCGGCATGGCAGCCTCAGGGCCGATATCGCCCAGGCCCAGCACGGCCGTGCCGTCGCTGACCACGGCCACGGTGTGGCTCTTGATGGTGTATTTGTATACATCGTGCTTTTCGGCGTGGATCTTGCGGCAGGGCTCCGCCACGCCGGGAGTATAGGCGGTGGAAAGCTCATCTCGGCAGGTTACGGGCGCCTTTGAGATGACCTCCAGTTTGCCGCGGTTTTCCCGGCAGAGATCCAGACTCGCCTTATTGTAATCCATAGTAATTCCTCCTTTGTCTTGGCCTTGCGGGCATAGTTCCATTCATTCATTCATGGTATGAATTACGAATGGTAATGTATGAATTGCTTTAGATTGTAAACAGATTTTACATCTTTTTCAAGGGGTAAAGTTATAAAATACTCCCCGTAGAATGGACACATGAATTTAACACGATCCCGGTTTGTGGACATTCAAAATAGCCATGATCCCGTAATGTGGACAGAAGAAAGA